>JBBPIT010000001.1:0-126696 GCA_038040175.1 Pseudomonadota bacterium
GAAGGCCGGGCTGATCGTTGCCGTCTTCATGCACATGCTCTGGGAGCGGCTGGCCTTGATGTATGCCATTCTGGTCCCGCCGCTGCTGTTGCTGGTACTCCTGGGCATCGGCGCGCTGGAAGCGGACTACACCTTCTTTACGCGGGGCACATTCTTCGGGCCGGCATCCGAGGTGCCAGCGGAACATCGGTAGGCGGTAACTGAGAGATCTAGGGGTTTGTTGAGCTTCGAACTGCACGGGGCTGAGGTAGCCGATGAGCGACAGGAACGTCAGCACCGCCGTCAGTGTATTGACGCCGAAAACCAATGTCGTCATGGAAAGCAACGCGAGTATTGCAGCGAAGACGGCCGCCTGGCGCGGCGTTAACTTGCCGGCGGCCAGAGGGCGCGCCCGCGTGCGCACCATGATCGCGTCGACCTGCTGATCGAGGATATGGTTGAAGGCAGCAGCGGAACCCGCTGCCAGCGAGATGCCGAGCGCGGCGAGCAGGAGAACATCGAGTGGCACAAAACACGGCGCGGCGAGAAACATGCCGACCACGGCCGTAAATACGATCAGCGCCACCACTCGCGGCTTGGTGAGCTCCAAATACACACCCGCCCGGGACAGGAAACGCTGCCGGCGTGTTGTAGCCGAAACCGCGGAAATCAGTGTTCTCATCCCCTGGCGTGACCAAATTATCTCGCGCGGAGACCGAACGACGTGGTTCAGCTTCACTACGTTCGTCAATGCCGGATGTAATTCAGACGGCAAAACACCCGGCGCGAACGACTCTCAGCGAAGGCTGTTTTCCAGCACCTGCAAGTCGAGACAAGACGCCGCCGCCTCAGCATCTTCGACCCCGAACGGGACGGTGCCCAGCAACGGCGCCCCGAGTCGCTCGCGCAAAATCTGCACGTTCTGTTCGAAGGCGGACATCTGCGCATCGAGCCGGTTCGCCACCCATCCGGCGAATTGTAACCCTCGGCGCTGCACCGCCTCGGCGGTAAGCAGCGCGTGATTCAGGCAACCCAGGCGCATGCCCACCACCAGCAGCACCGGCAGTTCCAGGATCCTGGCGAGATCGCCGAAGTCCTCGCGCTCGTTGAGCGGGACCAAGAAGCCGCCGGCGCCCTCCACCACCACCCGGTCGGCGCGAGCCGCGAGCGCAACGTAAGCATCGCGGATCCGTTGCAAGGAGATCGTCTCGCCAGCCAGTTCGGCGGCAAGATGCGGTGCGATCGCAGGTTGAAAGCGGTAGGGATTGATCAGATCGACCGGCAGATTCATGTTCGATGCCGCAGCCAGTGCCGCCACATCTTCGCTCACGAGAGCGCCGTCAATTCGCTCGCACCCGGCCGCCACCGGTTTCATACCGACCGCGCGCAGCCCGCGGCGCGCGAACGCCCGCAGCAGCGCGGTCGCGACGCGCGTCTTGCCCACACCGGTGTCGGTGCCGGTGACGAAAATGCCGTGAGGGGTGAGGGGTGAGGGGTGAGGGATCAAATCAAACCCCTCAACGCGGCTTGATGTCGATGACCGGACGGCCGCTGGGACTCAAACGCGGCTCGGGCTTCCAGGCATGCCCGTACACCACTTCAAAAGTCGCCGGCAGCCGTCCGTCGCGCCGCAGTTCCTCGTACCGCCGTCTCAGGTCAGCGAGCGCGCGCCGGCCGGTGAGCCCGCGGCTGCGTCCCGTCGCGACATTGTGCGCGCCGATTGCCTTCAACTCGCGCATCAGCGTCTCCACGTCCGCATAGGTAAGCGTGACCTGCTCCATGTCCATCACCGGATCGGCAAATCCGGCCTGCACCAGCATGTCGCCGACGTCGTGCATGTCGTAAAAGCGGTTGACGTGCACACGGCCGGCATCGCCGGCAAAGGCCTGGCGCAGTTCCTTGAGAGTGTCGGGGCCAAAGGTGGTGAAGGTCAGCAGTCCGCCGGGCTGAAGGACGCGCTGGCACTCCGAGAATACCCGCGGCAGGTCGTTCGCCCACTGGAACGCGAGGTTCGACCAGAACATGCCGACAGCTCCGGCGCGGATGGGCAACTGCTCGTTATCGCCGCAGACGAACAATTCTCGCCGCCGGCCTATCCACTTTTTCCAGCGCGGCAGGCGCGCGCGCGCGGTTTGCAGCATCGCCGGCGCGATGTCGAACTCGACCACCGTTGCGCCCGGATAACGTCGTGCCAGCGCCTGTGCCGCGAATCCGGTACCGCTGCCGGCATCGAGAATCACCGCGGGAGCAAGTTTCACCAGGTCGAGCCGCTCCAGCGCCCGCCCGCAGATTTCCCGCTGCAACACCGCCGCCCGGTCGTAGGTCGACGCGGCGCGCTCGAAAGAACGCCGCAACTGACGCTTGTCCAGAGTGAACGCGGAGCTCACCGCGATGCCTGCTCCGCACGCCTCAATGCATCCACCAGGCGGTCGACGTCTTCCTCGGCGTGGGCGGCAGACAGGGAAATGCGCAGCCGCGCCGTGCCCGCAGGCACGGTCGGCGGCCGGATCGCCGGAACCAGAATGCCTTCACGCGCCAACGCGTCGCTTACCGCCACCGCTTCGCGATTGCCGCCGATGATCAGCGGCTGGATCGGCGTCTGCGAGCGCGCCAGTCGCCAGCGCCGCGGCCGCAGGTCGCGGGCGAGTTTTCTTGCCAGTGCGTCGAGGCGCTCGCGCCGCCAGGATTCAGCTTCAATCAGCTCCAGACTTTTCATGAGCGCCCAAGCCAGCGCCGGCGGGCTGGCCGTCGTATAGATGTAACTGCGAGAGCGTTGGATCAGCATCTCGATCAACTCCACACCCCCCGCCACGAAAGCGCCGGACACGCCGGCTGCCTTGCCCAGCGTACCCACGTAGGCGATACGAGGCGAGGCGAGGCCGAAGTGCGCAAGCACGCCGCGGCCTTCCCGGCCGAGAACGCCGAAGCCGTGGGCGTCGTCCACCACCAACGCCGCATCGAACTGCTCGCAAAGCTCCAGGATCGCCTCGAGCGGCGCGATATCCCCGTCCATGCTGAATACCGCGTCGGTGACCACCAGTTTGTCGGCGGCTTCGGAGCGCGCCAGCCTCTCCCCGAGCGCGGCAACGTCGCAGTGCGGATAACGCGTGAAGCGCGCACGCGACAACACCATCGCATCGTTGAGCGAGGCGTGATTCAGTTTGTCGGCAAAGACCTCGCTGGAGCGTCCGGCCAGCGTGGTGACCACGGCCAGGTTGGCGAGATACCCGGAAGAGAACAGCAGCGCCCGCGGAAGGCGCACGAAGCCGGCGAGCCGATGTTCCAGTTCTTCGTGGGCGCGATGGTGGCCGCTCACCAGATGCGAAGCGCCGGCACCGGCGCCATGACGCTGCGCGCCTTCGCACAGCGCCGCGATCACGCGGGGATCGGCGGCAAGCCCGAGATAGTCGTTGCTGCAGAACGAGAGATGCTCGCGTCCGTCCACCCGAAGGCGCGCGCCCTGGGCGCAGTCGTTGACGCGGCGGCGGCGGCGCAAACCCTGCGACTCGAGCCCGGCAAGCTCAGCGGAAAAGTTTCGCATCGGATACGGCTTATCAGCGGTGAGGCGTCGAAGCAAAGGCGCGAACCGCCATTGCGGCCGCGTTCAAGTCAGTCGCGAGTCCCCGACCCCGAGTCCTGCTTGCGCGCGATTTCCATCGGTTTCAGACCGAGCTTGCCGAACAATTCACGATCGCGTTCGGCTTCGGGATTGCCGGTGGTAAGCAGTTTGTCGCCATAGAAAATAGAGTTGGCGCCGGCGATGAAGCACAGCGCCTGCAACTCCGAAGACATGTCTTCGCGGCCGGCGGACAAACGCACCATCGCCTTCGGCATGGTGATGCGCGCAGCCGCGATGGTGCGCACGAACTCAAAGGGGTCGAGTTTCGGCGTGCCGTACAGCGGCGTGCCTTCGACCTGGACCAGATTGTTGATCGGCACGCTCTCCGGATGCGGGTCGAGATTCGCCAGTTGCGCGATCAGCCCCGCGCGGCTGGCGCGCGACTCGCCCATGCCGACGATGCCGCCGCAACAGACGTGAATGCCCGCCGCGCGCACTTTCTCCAGCGTGTCCAGGCGCTCGCCCTGGCTGCGGGTGGTGACGATCTCGCCGTAGAAATCGGCATCGGTGTCGAGATTGTGGTTGTAATAGTCGAGGCCGGCGTCCTTGAGCTGCTCGGCCTGTCCGTCCTTGAGCATTCCCAGAGTGGCGCAGGTCTCCAGCCCCAGCGCCTTTACCGCTCGCACCATCTGGGTCACCCGCTCCAGATCGCGCTGCTTCGGGCCGCGCCACGCCGCGCCCATGCAGAAGCGCGACGCGCCGATTTCTTGTGCCGCGCGCGCCGCCTGCACGACTTCCTCGACCGTCAGGAGCGCCTGATTCTCCACCCCGGTGTGGTAACGGGCGGCTTGTGGACAATAACCGCAGTCTTCCGGACAGCCGCCGGTCTTGATCGACAGCAGCGTCGACAACTGCACTTCGTTGGCCGCGAAATGCCGGCGATGAACCTGCTGGGCACGAAAGATCAGATCCCCGAACGGGGCCGCAAGCAGCGCCTCGACTGCGGCGACGGTCCAGCGCCGGGCCTTCCGAGCAGCGGGGCTTCGAGTGTTCTGTTTTGCGGACTGGGGCATCATGGTTGCAGGCTCGCTGAGGAAAAATCCCGGCCGGTCGCAGCCTTGAGGAATGTTCGGGGAAGCGTGAACCCTTGTCAAATTTTGCTTACAGAGTTTTTGACAACTGCCTGTCCCTTGCCCGTCGATTGTTGCCACCGGCGTGCCTTTTGTGCGCCGGGTACGGCGCGGCCGATGGACTGTGTGAGGGTTGCCGACAATCCCTGCCACGGTTGCCGGCGCCGCGCTGCCCGATTTGCGCGGCGCCGGGTACAGGAGCGGAAGTTTGCGGACGCTGCCTGAACCGGCGCCCCGCTTTCGACCACGTGGTCGCGGCCTTGGCTTACGCCTTTCCAGCCGACGCGCTGGTGCGCTCACTCAAATACCGGGGCGGCCTGGCTTGTGCGCGTCCGCTCGCCGCCGCCCTGGCCGACGCGCTCGATTCCGAGCCCTATCCCGATCTGGTGATACCGATGCCATTGGCGCCGCGGCGACTGCGCGAACGCGGATTCAATCAGGCGTTGGAGATCGCGAGGCTGGTCGGCGCGGAGTTCGGTCTGGGGATCACGGCGAATGGCTGCCGGCGCAGCCGGGAGAGCGCGCCGCAGGCGTCGCTGCCGTGGAAGGAGAGGGCTGCAAACGTGCGCAACGCCTTTGTCTGTGAGCTCGATCTGGAAGGCAAGACCATCGCGGTGGTGGACGATGTGCTGACCACCGGTGCGACGCTGAACGAACTCGCGGCAACGCTCAAGCGCCGCGGTGCGCGCGAAGTGGTGGGATGGATCGTGGCGCGCACGCCGCCGCACCGCTAGGGAAGCTCTGCATAAGTCCGACGACGCGCGTTGCGCCAGGTGCGGATGACTGCTAGGCGTCGCTCCGCAGATGCGGCTGAAGCCCCAGCAAGGAGCGTAACAACGCAGGCGCCGCACCTGGCGCAACGCGCATCGCGGAACTTGGTCAGAGCTTCCCTAGATCACTCCCGGTGAATCACTTCTTCGGCGACATTTCCCGCAACTGGCGCTCGACGAAAGCCTGCAGTTGGGCGTTGAGCTGTTTCGAGTCGGCGGCGCGCTGGAACGCTTCGCGCGCATCGGCAAACTGATCGTTGGCGCGCAAGGATATGCCCAGCCCCATCAGCCACACCGCGTTGCCCGGAGAGGACTGCAGCGCGGTGCGATAGTAATCCACCGCATCCCTGTGCCGGCCGTCACGCTGCAACAACGCACCCAGAAATGCATAGTACTCGGGGTCGGATCGAACATAGGGCAGCGCCCCGACCAGCGTGTTGATGGCGCCGCCGACCTCGCCGCGCTCGACTTCAAGCCGCGCCAGCACCATGGCATGACGCGGCTGGCGCGGATTCAGCTCGAGCGCGTGGCGCAGCAACTGCTCGGCTTCGTCGTTGCGTCCGCCATCCAGCAGCAGCCCGAGCAAGGCCTGGCGGGCGCCGACGTGCAAGGGGTCCTCCTTCAACGCTTCGCGAAAACTCGTCTCGGCCGCGCTGATCCTTCCGTCCTGCAACTGCGCGACACCGCTGCGAAAGGCCGTTTCGGCACGCTGTTGCACGGTCATCTCCCGCATCTGTTTGTCGATCGCAGACGGGCTCTCCGCAGCCGCGGGTTGCGCCGCGGCGGCAGGGACGGAATCAGGTGTGGCCGCAGTGACCGGCGGATCGGCGGCGACAGGCGCTGGGACTCGAGCCGATTCGGGTGGCGGGGAAGCGGCGGCAGACTTGGCCGCACGGGGTTTCTCCGCTCGCGCCACGGCCTTGGGCTTTGCCGCCCGAACCGCAGGCGCGCCCGGGTCCGGGTTGAAACTCAATTCTTCGGAAAGCTTGGACACCGGCGCGAGCAGCACCGCCTGCACTGCCGGCTCTATCGGGGCCGGAGCCGACGCTGAAATCTGCTTTTTAACGGGGTTGGGCAGCGGCGCCACGGTGAGCTGCGTGGTCGCCGCAGGCGGCCACCCGTCCCTGAGGTAAACGAACGCGCCAACTGCCGCCAACACGAGAATCAGCGCTATCACGAGCATGCGCATTGCCGCCGGCGGACCCGCCCGCACTGCGCGCACTTGCGGCGGCAGCGACGTCAACCCGGGATCGGCGGCGTGCCGTTTCTCAAGTTTCCGCAATACCTGGTTGATCAGACTCATCGATACCCGAACCAATAGGCAAGAGCGGCAACGGCGACAAACAGTGCGGCGCCGACTGCCAACAGCGGCGAGCGGGCCGATCTGGCCGCCGGCGTATCCTGCGCTGCTTTGCGCACGTGCGCTGCCGACACATAGTGCCTGTCCTCGCCGTACGCCGCCAGCATCGCCTTGTGGGCAAGCACGTTGACCAGCCGCGGCACTCCGGCGCTGGCACGGTAGAGCGCGTCCATCGCGGAACGGTGAAACAGGCGATCGCCGACGTAACCGGCAACGCGCAGGCGGTGGCCGACGTAATACTCCATCTCGCGCCGCGACAACGGCGAAAGATGATAGTGGTAGGTGATGCGTTGCTGCAGCTGGCGCACCGACTCATGTTTCAGCCGGGCGTCCAGCTCCGGCTGCCCGAACAGCACCACCTGGAACAACTTGCGCTTCTCGGTCTCGAGATTCGACAGCAGGCGCAACGACTCCAGCGTTTCCAGCGGCATCGCCTGCGCTTCGTCGAGGCAGACCACCACGCGTTTGCCGGCACGCGCGTAGTCGAGCAGCGCATGATTCAGCGCCTTCACCAGGTGGTACTGGTCGTTGTCGCGGTCGAAGGCAACTCGAAGCTCGTCGGCGAGCGCCAGCAGCAGGCCGAGCGGATCGAGATACGGATTGGGAATATACGCAGTGACGAATTCGCCGTCCAGCTCGGCCAGAAAACGCCGGCACAGCAGGGTCTTGCCGGTGCCGACCTCGCCAGTGATCTTCATGAAGCCTTCGCCGTTGGCAACGGCGACCAGCAGCGTGTTCAGCGCCTCCTGATGGGGCGTGCAGGCAAAGGCGAACGCGGTGTCCGGTGTCAGTCCGAACGGCGGCTCGCGCAGCGCAAAGTGGGTGCGGTACATGATCAGCCGCCGGGTCGCCCGATTCCGGCGACCCGCTCCACTGCGAAACTCGGACCGGTGGCTGCGCTACTGCGCAGGTGTGGCAGGAGATTGGGGCAACAGATTGCGCGACAGAGGGTCACTGCGTTGGTAGGCGTCGATGCGTTCTTTGGTATCCAGTATATCGTGACGCCACGATGCGTCGCTCTCGATCACCGTGGGCTTGAGCAGGATCACCAGCTCGCTCTTCACCACCGAGCGGCTTTTGCTGCCGAACAGGTTGCCAATCACCGGGATGTTGCCGATCACCGGAACCTGGCCGACATTGCGCGCCTGGGCTTCTCTCATCAGGCCGCCGATGGCGACAATGTTGCCGTCGCTGACCCGCACGATGGTGTCGCTCTCGCTGATGGAACTGGAGGCGAGCGGGAGGCGGAAGGTGCCCGAGGTACCCAGATCGATGTTCTTGGTCTTCTCGATCACGCTCGATACCGACGGATGGATGTGCAGGATGATCTGGTTGTTCTGGTCGATCTGCGGCGTGACGTCGAGCGCAACGCCGGAGAAGAACGGCGCCACCGTAATGGTCGGAGACTGCGTGCTGGTGGTGCCGGTGGTGGTGGTATTGGTGGTGATGTTGGTGACGAAGAATTCGTCGGTACCGACCTTGAGCACGGCCTTCTGGTTGTTGAGCGTCGCGATCCTGGGGCTGGAAAGAACTTGCAGATCGCCCTGGGTCTCGAGGAAGGAAATGAGCGCGGCGAAACTGCCGGTCTGGAACGCCAGCCCGAACAGAGAGCCCGGCGCTCCAACTCCAGCGGAAATAACGCCGGGCGCTGCCGGATTGGAAGTAAGCAGGGAATTGGCCGCAACCGAACCATCTGCGTTGCGCGCGGTGAACGCGCTGATGGCGCCGACAGGCGACAGCGTCGAACCGGGGGACAGCACCCCGCCGGCGAAGCGGCTGTTGGGCCCTTGCGTGAAGGCCGCCCAGTTCACCCCGCTCTGGTGGCTGTCGGAGAGCTGCACTTCGATGATTTTTGCTTCCAGCATCACCTGGCGCTCAACCACCACCTGCATCGCCTTGAGGAAGTCCGCGACCCCGCGCAGCTCGGCGGGATAGGCGCGCACCACCACCACGCCCGACTGCGGGCTCATCACTACGTTGCGGCCGCCTTCGGCCCCGATGATCGCCCGCACTGCGGCGCCGATGTCTGCCCAGAAATCGTTCTCCGAAGTGGTCGTCACTTTGCTGCTCTCCATCGCGCGCCCCGCCCCGTTGCCGGTCGACGTCGCCGGCGTGCCGGCCGCGCCCTGGTTCGCGCCCAGCGAATCCGAAATCGCGCCGGAGGTCACGCGCACTTCGGTGCGGCCCTTGCGCTGGCTCATCAGGTAATTGATCTGGAACACGCGGGTTTGCAGACCGAGGGACTGGATCAGGATACGGGGTCCCTGCAGCTTGTATTCGTAGCCGTACATCTCGCGGATGGTGTCGAGCGCCTCGAACACGGTGACGTCCTTGAGATTGACGGAAATCGCCTCCTTGATGCTCGGATGCACCACCATGCTGTAGCGCGTGCCGGAGACGATGGCCATGAAAACCTGGTTGACAGGCGCGCCGTTCACAACCAGATCGAAACGGGGTTCGATCGGCCGGCCGTCCACCTTCGGCATCTCGACGGTGAGCGAAGGCAGCAGGGCGCGGTTCACCTCTTCCGGCGGCACCGGGGCAGACCGCTGGCGCGAGGCTTTCGCCATCTCCTTCTTGGCGTTGCCGTAGGGCGCGCCTATTTGCGTGGCGCACGCGCTCAGCGCGAGGATCAGAAACAGGGGGAGAAGCTTTCTCATTTCGTCTTTTCTTGTTCTCTGTCCTGTGCGTTATCGGGTCGCATCGTCAGCCGTACCGGCCCGTGATTTCGCTTTGGCGGGTGGCCTGGCCGCGTCCTGCTTCGGCTGCTGCGCCTGCGGTACGGCTTCACCGCGCATGTCCACGTCGGGAAACAGCCGTACCGTGCGCAGCGCGCCGCCGGCTCGCAGCGTCACCTCGCCTTCACGGATGGCGACGAGTTCCGCGCCCGCCACCGATCCGCCCAGCGACAAAACCTCGCCGTTGATGATGGCGTAACGCCGCTCCGGCGACAGCAGCACCGACTGCAGCACCCATTCGGCATTGCGGCTGCGGCTCACTATCCCGCCATCTCCCGTTCTGCCGAAAATGACCGGCGGCCGCGTCGGGTCACGCAGCGCCTGCGCAGCGGCGAGCGGCGCACAAACAGCCAACGCGGCACCGAGTGCCAGCATTTTCGGTATGCAGCCGGTCATGTGCCTGTTCATACCACCAGCCAGGCCTCGTCGAGGCTCAAGGTGTAAAGCGTCACCGTCATCTGCACCCGCGGATACTGCGAGGCGTCGATGCGCGTTCTGGCCCAGAACATCTGCCACTGCAACTGTTCCAGACGCGTCAGGTAGTCCAGCAGTTCGAGATAGCCGCCTTCGAGCGTGAGTTCGATGCCGTGTTTGTAGACCAGGCGGTCAGCGCCGCCCTGCGTCGCAGCCCGTACCGGCTCGCCCTTCGCCTCGCGGTCCACCAGCGCCCTCACCGGCAGAGTCTTGAGCTTCACCAGGTGCACCCGGCTGTTGCGCGTCAGCACGTCCTCCAGCACCCGGGTCATGCGCGTCGGCGGCACCAATCCCTGCTGCACGCCGCGCAGCTCGGCATCGAACTGCGCGAATTGTGCCTTTAGCGCGGTGATGCGCGCCCGGCCTGCGGCGTCCGGATCCTGCGCGACCGAGCGCATCAACTCGGCGGTCTGGGTCTGCAACTGTGCGAGCGTCGTCCGCTGGCGCGAGAGATCGGCGCTGAGCCGCTTGTAGCGCGTCAATTCATTGTCGATAGCCATCGTGAACACGAGCCAGCCGATCACGGCTGCGCCGGCCACGAATACCATTGCGCGCTCGCGCGGCTTGAGCGCGTCGAACCGGGCCACGGCTTTCTGCCAGGTCTCGTTCATCGCGCCGCCGCTTTCACCGCCGGTGTTTCGGACTTGGTCGCCAGCCGGAACTCGATATACGGCGGGCGGGCGCCGCGCTTGTCGCCCGGTTCGGGGGCGGGTGCCTGCATCAGCAGTTCCGAGAACGGATGACCCTGCATGACGCTCTCCGAATTGAGCCGCCGCAGATAGCCGGGCACCTGCTCCGCGCGCAGCGCACGGCCCTCCACCGCGACGTCCTGGCCACTGGCGGCGATGTGCAGCCCGGTCAGCCAGACGCCTTCGAAAGACTGCCGGGCAAACGCACGCAGATGTTCCGAGAAGCCCCTGGTATCGCCGAGTGCGCCGCCCTTGAGCACCGCCATCACTTCGTCGCGTCCCTTGATCTCGGATTCCAGGCGTGCAATCTCCGCAGCGATCTGCGGATCCTGCTTGCGACCCGCAACCTGGCCCGCGAGCCGCTGCATTTCCGCCTGCGCCGCCGTCACCTTGGCCGCCACCTCGCGCTCCTGCTGGGCCAACTGGCGATTGCGCATGCCGGCGTAGCCGGCGAACGCGACCGAAAGCAGCGCAACCGCCAGCCACCCCATCAGCGCCGTCTTCAACGACAGGGGGCCACGCTTGTCCAGAAAGGCCGGGTTGAAGAGGTTGATCTGCTGCGGCACCGTCATTCCTTTCGACTAGGAGTCGGTGGAAATTTCAACTGCGTCGCCCCTTGCGTTCAGCGTGAGGCGGGCAGCCCTCAGGAACGGGGCATCGGAGCCCGGTGCGTCGCTCTCCGGTCCCATGGACAGGCATTCCTGGGTGATGCGTTCTTCCGGGAGCGCCTGCAGGGTGGCCACCGCTCTGAGCGGCTCACCTTGGTGCGAGTGGACGGTGATGCGCCACAGGTCTACCGGATTGGCGAGCGCGGAAACAAGGGTGAATAATCCAGCGAAGGCCGTAATCGCCTGCCACGCCCAAGGTGGTGGTGGGATCGGTCTAAGCACTTGCTTCTGATCTATATGTTGTAGGGTTTCAGCGCATACGCACCATATGTAGTGTCCGGGAGTTTAGTCGGTTAGCGGATGCTGTGCAATACCCCGCGCATGGCTGGATGCGACGGGTCAGCCGGCCCTTGGCCGGCGTCAAGAACGTTCGACGCAAAGATCGCAAAGGGAAAGGAAAGGCGCAAAGAAAAGACGAACGCTCTCGATGGGTGCACAGCGCTTGCGTCCCATGTGTTCACCCTGACCAGGAAATTCCCGCGGCCGTCTTTGCGTACCCCTCAAGGGCACCCGTCGAGCGGGTATTGAAAAGAAGGTATTGAAAGGAATCCCTTGCGCCGGGTGGGTCAGGACGCCGCGCGGGGCGTCACAGAATTTCGGCCGCGTGGTCGGCCAGCCGCGATTTCACGGAATTGATCTCGCGATGAATGGTCGAAGCATCGTACGTAAAGCAAGGGGATCACGACGATGCGTGGTGCCGAGGTGATGCGCGAACTGTTCGAGCAAGTATTGGATCAGGCGCGGGCGAAGGGGCTGCTGTCCTCGGAGCACTTCTCGGTCGATGGCACGCTGATTCGCGCCTGGGCCTCGCACAAGAGCTTCGTTCCGAAGGACGGTCCGCCGCCGCCCAGCTCGGGCAGCCGCAGCAATCCCGAGGTGGACTTCCGGGGCAAGCCTCGGCGTAACGATACCCACGAGAGCAAGACCGATCCGGAGTCGGCTGCCCGGGCTCCTGGCGATGCATCCGAGTGGATAGACGGGAGAGATGCGTGCAGCGAACGGCAAAGACACACAAACGGTCCCGAAAGCGGGCCACATCGGCACGTTCTCGGTGTCTGATCGCGTCCCAATACCCGTTTAGCATCGTGTCGCTCTTGATAAGCACTCGAAGTTCAACAAACTGCTAGGGCAGGTCGCTGCGCAACGCAGCGCCCAGCGTCTGCCAGCGCTGCATTTGCTCGCCGGGTTCGCGCAGTTCCGGAACGCTGTGGAAGTCCAGCACCTCGCCGAGATCCACGGAATCGACCTGGGCGGAGAGATTGTCCGCGAGGTACTGCCGCAACCCGATCTCCGCCGGCACAGGCCCGAGCAGCAAGCGCGCCACCGGCACGTTGCTGAACTGCCGGTCGAAGTGGTCGAGTGAGCGCTGCAATTCCAGCGCGATGCGCTCGAACATCTGTTCGCGCATGTCACCGGCCGCATGGGCCAGTTGCTCGAGACTCACATCCATTCTGCGCGACAGGTAGAGTTCGCCGCGCGCGCTGAAAGTCAACAAGCCCCCTTCCTCGCCGAAGCTCAGCATGGCGAGCGCGCGATGATCGGTCTCCAAAAGCGCCGCAAGGTTGCGTTGGGCCATTTCCGCAATCTCGATCACCCGCAACGGGATCTTCGCCTGGGCAAAGAGCTTCATGCGCGCCTCGATGTCCGCGTTGCGCGCAGACACGGCGTACACCGAGCGGCCGCGCGTGGGCGCGCTGGCATCGGCCGGAATCTGTACCACGTCGACGGTGGCCGATTCGACCGGATACTCGAGAAAGTCCTTGAGCTTCCAGCGCACCGCCGACTTCAGTTCCGCGTCCGGCACGTTCGGTGCGTCCAGCAACTGCAACTGGTATTGCGGCGCCGGCAGCAGCGTCGCGCAGCGAAAGCGCTCGAGGTGAAGTTCGCGGCGCAGGCGCTGCAGCGTTTCGGCCTGGTCGCTTCCGGACGGGTGCGCCGAACAAAATTCCACGACCGGACGCTCCGCTCCGTTGCGGTGCACCTTGGCGATTTCGACGCGGCCCGCGCAAAGGTTCACAGCAGCGAGTTCACCGGATTCGCGTTTGGAGAAAATTGAGCGCACTGTAGCCATGTTAAAAGTTAACGCGAAAATATCTAAATAACTTATTGTTGTCAATGGAAAAAGCGTTTTGGGCCACGGCGGGCAGTTCAATCCCTCAATAGACCTCCCGGAAATACAGGAACTGGTCGGCGTTCTTGAAGATCCCGAAGGTTGCCCGCCCGCGCGGATTCTCGTTGTACGAGCCGCTGCCCCAGTTGCCCTGAAGCCAGGTCTTGTTGGCTGCCGTCGCGGCACTGCTGGTCACCGAGGTACAAGTGGTGCCCGAGGCGACCGCACCCAGATTGACCGTCAGATCGACGGCGCCATCGTTGCCGTTGCCGGGCTTGATAAGCCTCACGGCTGCCTGCCCGGAAGCAAAGGCGATGGCGCCGGCGGGGTTCAGGTGAGTCTCGCACGCGACCAGGTTTGGTGTGGCCGCAAGAAAACTGAAAGCGATGTCGCTTGCGGTGAGCGTGGTACAGCTGTCGAGCGTATTGGTCACGAAAAAGCTGCCGTCGTAGTACTGGGTCGAGAGCGGTAGTGGCAGGTCAAGAAGCGCGCTGCCGAAAGCGTTGATCAGACGCAGGCGACCGAAGCGCATTTGCTTGCCGTTGTTGAACGCGATGCCGTTGCCTGGTGTCGCTAGCCCGAAACGCGCCGGGTTCGAAGCGTAGACGATAGCGGGGGAGTCCCCGTCGATCACGTTGATCGCAAGGCTGATCTCGGAATCGAATGGTGCAATTGGAGTCGATCGCGCGAAGAACAAGCCAGTACCGGAGCTGAATGTAATCTTGGCGGTTCCAGCGCCGGTGTCAGAAACGACGGGATCGGTACCGGGTACTCCGCTGGTGTCAAGCGTGCCGGTCGGATCGGCGTAGATCTTCCCGGTCAAGCTCCCGTTCGTTAACTTGAACCAGGATGCGCCGGTGTAATTCTGCGTGGTCGCATTGCCGAGCCCCGCGGAATTTTTCGCGGTGACCGTTATGACCGGTTGCACGGTGTAGGTGAACGTCTGGCCGGTATAGGTGAAGTTTCCGGCACCGCATGCCGTAGCAAATGTCGGCGGGGGGTTGAGCGATACGTCGAAATGGTCCGGCGTAAAGCGCCCGATCGCCGCCGACGCGGACGAATTGCCGAAGCGGCATCCGTAGCGGCCACCAACGAGGGAATTGGAAAAATTGGCGGTGCAGTCGCCGTTGGCCTGATCCGTGCTGGCGTCGGTAAACGTGTTGTCGATGACGCCGTTGATCCCGATGGTGAAGTTGCCGACCTCACTATAGGTGAATGCGGCGCCGGTAGCCGTGCCGGTAGCCGGATTCGCCGCGCCGAAAGTGCCGCCTACGGCGCCATTCTGTATTGCTCCGGCGTGAGCCGTGATCTTGGTATTGTCCGTGCTTGGTGTGCCGTCGTAGCCCGCAATCGCGACGGCGGTGATGGTGAAGGCAGCGCCCGCCTTGGCGACTGGTGCACCGGAACTTCCCGTGTTGGTCATGTTTGAGGTCGGCGCCGAAAACGCCACGGGCCGGATGGTGAAATTGTCCGTCGAGCAGCTCGTCACGGTCGGCGACACCACCGGATAGCGCATGCGTACTCTTGCGTCGCGGTATGCATTGGCAACGTTGAAGGCGCCGGTCGTCCCGCGCCCGCTGGTCAGATTCACCGACTGCGTGGTACCGGCTATCGTCACCGGCGTACCGGGGCAGTTCAGGCCGCCGGTTGATCCCGTTACCAGATCGACCTGTACCGTATCGGTGAACCCGGCCTGTTGCACCCCGCCCAGTATCGCCACGATGTCAAGGCTGAACGCGGTGCCCGCGAGCTTGGTGTAGATCTGCCCCGCGATTGCGCCCGCCGCGGTCGAGGTCTCGAAGGCGTTGAGGCTGCCCGGCGGGGGCACAACAACCACCGCCGGCCGCAGCGCGAGGATATGGGCGTTGCCGACGTCGGCCTGAGTGGAGGCAGTCGCGGTCTTCGCCCCGGTCGCGCCGGCCGCCGCCTGCAGCACGTAATTGACCCCGAGGGACTGGTTTCCATGCTGGACCTCTACCGCCTCCGTCATCGCGCCGGGCGGCGCCCACGTCCCGGCCGAGCTGTAGGTGTGGGAGGTGACCAGCATCGTGTTGGTCACCGTCGTGGCGACGCTCGGCGTGGCGTGCGATAGCGTCGTCGTCGCGCAACTGCCTTGCTGGGTGCAATTGCCGTTCTCGATATCAACCTGGGCCGCGGTGTCCACGCCCGAAAACGTCGATATGCCGCCCGCCAGGTAGCCTGCGGCCGAAAAGGTCCAGGTGTAGCTCGCGGGCTCGGCTGCCCCCGCCGCCAGCCGGTAGACCGCGAGCGAGTTGGCGTTCGCGTTCGCGTTGTCCACTCGCCTTACGAGCGTCCACCCCGCGGGCACGGTGGGGATCGTGAGGGTGTTCGGGCTGAAGCCGATCGAGGCGATCATCACGTCGTTCTGGATCGTGCCGGCCGGCTTGTTGATCGTGATGGTTGACTGCAATGCCGGCTGGAGCGCCAGGATGTGCGCGTTCCCCACGTCGTCGTCGGGGGTGGGGGTGGCCTGTTTCCCGACTGTTGCCCCCGCGGCTGCATGGAGGACGTAGCTCATCTCGGTGGACTGGGCGCCGGACAGGACGTCCACCGCCTCCGTCATCGCTGCATCGCCGCCGGACGCGGGCGGCGGTGCCCACGGCCCGGCCGTGGCGTAGCTGTGCGAGGCGACCAGCATCGCGTTGGCCACCGTGGTCGTGACGCTGGGTGCCGTCTGCGCGCCAATGGCGGTGTTCTGGCCATTCTCCACGTCAACTGGCGTCGTGGTATTCACGTTCGAGAAGCTCGTGATCCCGCCCGCGGCCGCCTGGAAGCCGTTTGTGGCGCAGGTCGCAGTGCAAGACAGATCCCATGTGTAACTGGCGGGCTCGGCGGCCCCCGCCGCCAGCTGGTAGACCGCGAGCCCGCTGTCGGTCGGGCCCGGGTTGTCGAGCCGGCGCACGAGCGCCCAGCCAGTTGGGGGAGTGATCCCGACGTCGGTCGAGAGGCCGGGCTGGTTGGTGCGGAAGCCGAAGCTGGCGATCATCACGTCGTTCTGGATCGTGCCGGCCGGCTTGTTGATGGTGATGGTCAGCTGCGGCCGGAGCGCGATGCTCATCATGGCCTTGGCCGTGTTCACTGAAGTGGTTACCGTCGTCGCGTTATAGAGACCCGCCGTCGCCTTCACGCCTGTGGCTATGCCGAGCGCACCACCGTTATTAGCAGTGGAGGAATTGTCGGTTCGCTCGGTGACGCCTGTGAGGCTGGCGTTAGCCCAAGAAGCATTCGTGAAGGCGGCCGTGCCATTCACGTCAGGCAGGGAAGTGCCTATGGCCGCCACAACAAGAGTGTTGGCAACCGTGGTGGTCGCGCCCGGGATAGACCCGCTGGTATCTGTGTTGCCGGCTTCTACACCACCCGCCGTAATATCCCAAGGGTTACCAGAGGTATCGACGCCCCGAACAGCGATCATCCGCCCGAGCTGGTGATTACCTGAGTCGCTTGTGACCGGAGCGGTCTGGGTTCCGTTGTACCGTGACCAAAAGACCGTGAGCCGCGTTGCGTCGGCGGCAGCCGCCGCGCCGGTGCTCTGCGGTGAGTTGGCAACCGCCGTCCATGTCCCGCCGCTCTGATTGGCGATCGTGATGGCCTGGTTTGACGTCTCAAGGAAGAGCAACAGGATGTCGTCCACCGCGATACCCGCAGGAAGCGCCGGCGTGATCGCGGCTGCGTTAGCGGCGACGGCCCCAGCCGCGACATATGTCGGCACCGGTGCGGGGACCACCGCGGTGGCCGAACTGGCGGCACGGAAGGTGGGGACCGGCTGGGTGGCCGAAGCGGCGCTGCGGAAAGCGACCTGGGCATAGGCGACGGTGCCGAGAGTCATCCCGGCGAGCGCGCCCACAAGCAGCCAGGGGCGCGCGATCGCGCGCCCCTGCTGCCACAGCTTTTCCCTTAGGGTGGTTCTTGACGCGTTCACCATCGTCTCCAATGATCCCAAAGCATCCGAACTCCCAAAACAACTCTCAGCCATCTCGCTCAAGTGTCGCTTGCAATTGTCGTTCCACGTAGAAGAGGCTTCCGAGGTTGCCTTTCGAGGCGGTCACCGTGAGGCGATAGACCCGGACATTCACGCCTGCCTCAGTGGCGGCAGCGCTGCCGCACTGCACGGCCACCGCGAAGCCGCTCAAGGTCCCGGCGAGCCCGGCGAGCGGCTGGCTGATTGGAGTCGCGTACGTCGCGCCGACGCCGTCGCACGCGGTCCGAAACGCACTGGCCGGCGCCTGCAGGAGTTCCCATGCGCCCCACTCCACGCCGGCACGCGCCGCCTGGTAGGCGCGCGCGCCCTCGACGTCCAGCGCTTCCGCGGTCTGCTGGCTGGTCGAGAGGGTGACGACGTAGGCGCCAAGGAGGGTCACGACGACCAGCAGAAAGATCGCCGATATCAGCGAAAAGCCTCCTGTGCGCTTACGGGACATTGCTGACATGCACCTGTTGAACCAGATTCACCGTTTCATCGTCCTTGGTAATCGCAAGTTCCAGCGTCACCACGCCGTTCTGCGCGGTCACCCCCGCCTCGTAGGTGAAGCGGCAGCCTGAGACGTTGCTGGCGAGCACTCCGCTGTTTCCGGCTGGCGGCGTGATACCGAAGTTGTAATTCCAGTAGCGGGTGAGCACCCCGCCGGCGCAGATGTAGCTCGCCGGGGTGCCGATGACGTGGAAGCGCCGGGCCGGAGAGGAAAGGGGAAACTGGCCCCCCAAAAAGTTCACCACCGACAGCCCGGTGCCGAAGGCGCTTTCCAATCGGCGATTGGACCCGGCATACGCATCGTCGCCGGTGACGCCAAGGTTGTAGACGACGATGGAGTCGCCATCCTCAATATCCACCGTCGGGCCGATGACGTCGAACGAATTATCCGCGGGGTCGGAAAAGTCCAGGAGATCGCCGCTGCCGGCGTTGGTCAAGGCTTCACGGTAACGGCCCGCCGACTTAACCGGGATGAATTCGATTGCCGTGTTGCCTGCCGTCACCCGAATGCTGTTGGGGAGCGCCTGACGCAGATCGCGGCCAATGCGACGCAGCGCGGTATCGGCGATGTCGGTGAGTTCGGCGCGCCGGGCCACATCCAGATAGCCCTGCACGGGAGCCCGCAGGAACACGGCAACCGCTGCTGCAAGAATCCCGGTGAGGACGATCACAATGATCGCCTCGACCAGCGTGAAGCCGCGGCCGCGGACCGACGGGATGTAGCGCGGCATTCTCATGGCACGGCGTTGGGCGCGTAACGGGTTCGATAACCCTGGAGCACGAGCGCTTCGCTTCCCGGCCCGGTCACGGTTACGGTGATCAGCAACGATTCGGCCGCGGCAATGCCACCCAGTGCCGAGTCCGACACCGCAATGGTCGCGGAGTACGTGCCGAGTCCACCGATCGTCGTTCCAGTGATGTCGGCGATCGGGCTGATGGTCAGGCTGGGGCCGTAGTCGTTGACGTTGTCGAACGGCGTAGTGGCATTGACCCGGGTTTCCCCTTCCGGGCCCGATCCTTCAACCGTCGCCTGACACCCGGTCGGCCCGACTGTCGCGGATGTCGCAGTGGTCGCCTGCGCATCGTCCGGGTCGCAGTAGGTAAACGGCTTCGCCTGCACTTCTTCCATCAATGCTTCGGCGATCGCCAGCATCTGTTTCTGGATCAACGGATCGGCGCTGGCTTTGGTCGTGACGTTGAATACCAGCAGGATGCCGGCAACGCCGACGCCGACGATGATGATGAACAGAACCAGTTCGACCAGCGAGAGGCCGCGCTGGCCGCGGCGCGGAGGGGGGCTTTGACAGCGCGCTGGCCGGGGTCGTCCGCCCGGCCAGCTAAGAGGTGCGGACATAGCCGGTTTCCGGCTCCACGGTGAGTGTCCTGATCCCGTCGCCGGTGATGCTGATGGTCTGTCCGGTTGACGGCCGCCCCAGCGCGTCAAAACTGAAGTTCGTGGGCGTCGAAGTAAACGCGATGCCGCTGCCCTGGGGAACGGCCGTATAGGGGCTTTGCCCGTGCGGCCCCGCAAGACCCGCGGTGCATCCCAGGCCGGCCGTGGGCTCAAAGGTAAAGGTGACGGATGCCGCGCCGAAATTCACGCAAACGACGCGGCGCTTGGCGATCGCCTGTTTCTGCGCGTAGCGCAGCCCGGAGGCGACCCGGTCGTAGAAGCCGAGCGTGTCGTAACTGCCGATCCCCACCAGCCGCGGAATCGCCACCACCGCGAGTATTCCGACCAGCATCAGGACCACGACCAGTTCCACAAGTGTGAAACCACCCTTGCTTCGGCAAACAGGCGGCGCGCGGATTGCACCTATTTCGGTCACCGACCCTCCTGCATCGCAGCGCACCTGCTGCGGCGTCCGTCATGAGCCGCCGCAGCACGATGCGCTTCTGGAGCGAAGATCAGTTCGAGCAAACGATAGTCGCGCTCGCGACCTGAGCCGTTTGCGTATTCGTCACGGTGCACTGGGCAGTGTTTCCGTCAGTGCAAGTGCCCGTGCCAGCAAACGTGAAACCAGAGGGCATGCCGCCGGCCAGCAAAGTATTGATCCCGGCACTTGCTGCGGCACATCCGGCAATCGGCACACCTTTGCCGGCGCTGACTTTCTGCGCCGCATAGTTTATCGATGTAGCGGAAGAGATCGAGGCTGCCACGCCCTGCGCTGCGGCACGACCGGCATCGCTCGACAGATCGATGAACTTGGGCAGCGCGGTTGCGGCGAGAATGCCGAGAATCACGATCACGACGACCAATTCGATCAGGGTGAAACCTTGGTACCTGGACTTCATATCCATCTCCTTTGGTGGGTAAGAAAAGCCACTCAAACGCTTTCGGCAATCGATAAATTGGAGTCTGCCCGTCAACATCCCGTCGGATCCACGCTAATGGCCGGCGAACCGCTCGGGACCAGGGCTTCAACATAGGTGATCCGACACGCGCCCGGTGCCCCGTTGACGTCTATGAGAATGGTATTCGGTGGCGAAGCCGGAAAAGTAACGGCATCCGCAGTCTGATCGAGCTGCAGCGCGAGAATGATTCCGTTGGCTGTAGCCTGAGGATAGCCATTCACGATGTCTACGTTGGTCGCTTCCATCGGAACCGTCGACGCACCCGTCGTCGTGATGTTCGACGCCAGCACTTGAGCATGTGCAAGAGCTGCGGCCGAACGTACGCCGCCGTAAATCGCCTGCGCCTTCGCGGTTCGCGCCTGGGTCTGCAGCGTGATGTAGCGCGGCAGCGCGACCGCCGCCAGAATGGCGATGATGCTGATCGTGACCACCAGCTCGATCAGGGTAAAGCCGCCGCTGCGGCGCCGGATTTCGCGTTCAACTGACCTCATCGTTATACCCCCTCGAATTGACAAACACGTTCACGCAAAAAACGATCTCCAGAAATGACGCACGATCCATGCCTATGCTACTGGAACCAACCATACTCGGCGACCAGCACCAAACTCACCCAGGTGCCTGTGAAATTGGGCGAACTGTCCGTGACCGCGCCCGCACTCACCCGCATCGCCCGGTAGCGAACGCTGAAATCGCGATAAGTTGACTGCGAAAAATACCGCCGATTGTTCACCGTGTACACCAGCTCCCGGTTCCGCTTGTCGAAATACCACTGGCCTTTCGGCTCGTTCGCGGGCGCAGAATCCAGTTCGCCCAGATAATTTGGCGGCCTTTCCGCAAGCCAGTTCATCGGATTCTCGTCGGCCAGCGTCGCAATTTCCGACACCCGGTTGGCGAGAATCAGGTCCGCCATCTTGTAGCGCAAACCGGTGCGGATGTTCTCCGCCGTCGATTCCATCGCGGTTTTTTCCGCGTACTCCTGGTAGTACAGCGCCCGCTCCAGCAGCACGCACACGAAGATCCCGATGAGCGCCATGCACACGGCAAACTCCACAAAACTCGCGCCGCACTGGTCGCCGCGCACCGGGAAAACACGCATGGGTCATTTCTTCAGCGCCGCCGGGCCAAGGTCCCAGATCGGCAGGAACACGCCCAGCGCAAGGATCAGCACCAGCACGCCGAGACACAGGATCAGTATCGGCTCGATCTGCGCGCCGAGCGTCTTCAGTTCGTACTCGACCTCGCGCTGATACATGTCGGCGATTTCCTGCATCATGTCGTCGAGCGCCCCGGACTCCTCGCCCACCATCATCATCTGCAGCACCACCGGAGTGAACACCCCGGCGTTGACCGCGGTTCGCAATACGCTTTCGCCGCGCTCGACGCCCTCGCGCATCTTTTCGACTCTTTCCGCGACGAAGCTGTTGTCCACCGTCTGCGCCACCAGCGTGAGTCCCTGCACCACCGGAACGCCGCTGCGCATCGACAGGGCGAAGCCGCGCGAAAAACGCGCCAGCGTCGCCTTGAAGATGATCTTGCCCGCGATCGGGATGCGCAGCTTGAAACGATCCCACGCGTATTTGCCCGCCTTGGTGCGGGTGTAGCCGCGAAACGCGAATGCCGCTCCGACCAGCGCGGCCAGCAGGAACGGCCAGCTCGAAACCATGAAGTCGGAAAACCCGATCAGCAATTTCGTGATCAGCGGCAGTTCGGCGTTGAAGCCCTTGTACACCTTGGCAAACGCCGGGATGACGAAAAGGTTGATGATGACGATCGCGATCGCCATCGCGACAAGCACGAATGACGGATAGCGCAACGCCGACTTGACCTGGCCGCGCATGAATTCCTGGAACTCGAGGTGATTGAACAACCTCAGGAAGATTTCCTCGAGCATGCCGGTGGTTTCGCCGACGTACACCATGGCCACGTAGAACGGCGAAAACACGCCGTTCTGCCGCTGCAGCGCCACGGACAGCGGACGGCCGCTGTCCAGGTTCTCGCGAATGTTCTGCAGCACCCGCCTGAAAGTCGGATTGCCGGCGGACTCCTGCAGGCCCGCGAGCGAGCGCATGATCGGCACTCCGGCCTTGAGCAGCGTGTACATCTGCCGGCTGAATAGCAGCAGGTCTTGGTGGGCGACCGGGCGCTGCGTCAGCCGCTGCAACAGGCCGATCGATTCACCCGCCTGCCGGCGCTGCGTCTCGCCGATCTCCACCGGCGTGACCCCGGTAGCAAACAACTGGGTCGCCACCGCGGCGCTGTCGGCGCCCTCGACCACGCCCTGCACCAGCTCGCCGGAAGTATTTCTGCCCTTGTAGGCGAAATAAGCCACGGCTAGATACTCACCACGGGGAACACGGGGATTCTCTCGATCTGCATGTTGATCAACTCAAGTGGTAAATCAATTCAGTCTTCCAGTTGCGTGCTGACGCGCATCGCCTCTTCGACCGTGGTACGTCCGCTGATGACCAGCTGCACCGCGTGATCCTTCAGCATCCGTCCTTCCATCTGCGCGCGCGCGGCCTCGATGAAGCGCGCCGGTTCCGGCTGGTTGGCAGCCTCGACCACCGGGCGCGTCATCTCCAGCATTTCGTACACCCCGGTGCGGCCCAGGTAGCCGGTGCCGTTGCATTGGGAGCAGCCGCGCCCCTTGAGGTAGGTATGTCCATCCGCCGCGGCGCCGATGTGGTTGCGCATCCACTCGTGCTCGCTCGCCAGCAGCGAGTAGGATTCCGCGCAGCTCTCGCAAATGATGCGCACCAGGCGCTGGGCCACCACCAATTGCAGCGACATGGCGACCATGTATCGCGGCGCCCCCATGTCCAGCAGCCGGATGGGCGTGCTGACCGCGTCGTTGGTGTGCAGGGTGGACAACACCAAGTGGCCGGTCATCGCCGCGCGCAGCCCGGTTTCCACCGTGCCCTCGTCGCGCATTTCGCCGACCAGGATAACGTCCGGGTCCTGGCGCAGCGCGGTGCGCAGCACCCGCCCGAAAGTCAGATCGATCTTCTCGTGGATCTGCACCTGGTTGATTCCGGGCAGCCGGTACTCGACCGGGTCCTCGACGGTGATGATCTTGCGTTCCGGCGTATTGAGTTCGTCCAGCGCGGCGTACAGCGTGGTGGTCTTGCCGCTGCCCGTGGGGCCGGTAACCAGCACCATGCCGCTGGGCCGGTGGATGATCTGGCGCAGCTTTTCCAGCATCGCTTCCGGCATGCCGATGCGCTCCAGTCCAAGCAGGCCGCCGCTCTGGTTGAGCAGGCGCATGACCGCGGATTCCCCGTGCTGGGTGGGCATCGTCGAAATGCGCACGTCGATCTGGGCATTGCGGACCCGGACGTTGAAGCGTCCGTCCTGCGGCAGGCGCTTCTCGGAGATGTCCAGTCCCGACATCAGTTTCAGCCGCAGCACCAGCGCCGGCGCGATCTTCGGGTCGGATTCCGCCTGCATGTGCAACACCCCGTCGATGCGGAAGCGGATCAACAGCTTCTTTTCCTGCGGCTCGATGTGGATGTCCGAGGCGCGCACCTGCACCGCGTCCTCGAACACCGACTGCAGCAATTTGACCACCGGCGCATCCTCAGCCCCTGCGGTGATGCCGAGCGCGGCGAAATCGATCGCGTCGCCCAGTTCGTCGCCGAGTTCCTGCGCCAGCCCGCTGATTTCCTCGGTGCGCCGGTACACCCGGTCGATGGTCTGCAGCAGCAGGGACTCGCTCACCACCGCCAGCTGGATGTGGCGCTTGAGCACGCGGGTGATCTCGTCATAGCCGAACAGATCGGTCGGATCCGCCATGCCCACCCGGAAGAACGCGCCGGTATCTTCGAGCACGATGGCGCGGAAACGCCGCGCCAGGGTCTCCGGCAGCCGGGTGGCGACGTCGGGCTTGATGTTGAAATGCTTGAGGTCGATGAACGGGACCTGGAGCTGGCGCGCCAGCGCGCCGCCGATCTGCTCCTCGGTCAGCAAGCCCGAGTCGATGAAGATGCGGCCGAGTTTGCGCCCGCTGCGCTTCTGCTCCTCGAGCGCCGCCTTGAGCTGGTCCTCGGCAAGCAATTTCTGCTGGAGAAGAATTTCCCCCAGCCTGATTTTTTCAGGTCTACCCATTCCGGTTCGCGGTTCCCTGACCAGCACTGTCAAGATCACTTGAGGTTTTTATTGCAGCTTCTTGAATTAGAAGATTAAACTGTAAACGTTACCAAGTGCAAGCAAAATGTTCGATATCGTTCTGTATCAGCCCGAAATCCCGCCCAACACCGGCAACGTTATTCGGCTGTGCGCCAATACCGGCTGCCGGCTGCACCTGATCGAACCGCTGGGATTCCGGCTGGAGGACCGTCAACTGAAGCGCGCCGGGCTGGATTACCACGAATACGCCAGGGTCCAGGTGCACCCGGGCTGGGAGGCCTTTCTGGCCACCATTCCCTCAAGCCGCCGGTTCGCCTTCAGCGCCAAGGCTGCCAACCGCTACGATCAGGTCGGATTTCAAGCGGGGGACGTACTGGTCTTTGGTCCGGAGACGAGCGGGCTGCCGGAAGAGGTAAGAGCAAGCTTCGAGCCGCAACGGCGGCTGCGGCTGCCGATGGTGCCGGCCAGCCGCAGTCTGAATCTGTCCAACGCGGTGGCGGTGGTGGTCTACGAGGCGTGGCGGCAGAACGGCTTCATGGGCGCCAACAGTTAGCGCACACTTTCGGGCTTGGGCTCGCGCTGCAGCAGCTCTTCCACCGCATCACGGGCAGAGGCGTGGCCGTCCAGGACCCGGCAGACCGCGCGGGTGATGGGCATATCGACATCCAGGTCCTGCGCCAGCCGCAAAACCTCGCGGGCGCTGAAAACGCCTTCGGCGACGTGCCCGAGATCGCCCAGAATGTCCGCCAGGCGCCGTCCGCCGGCGAGTTCCAGGCCGACCCGTCGGTTTCGCGACAGGTCGGAGGTCGCCGTCAACACCAGGTCGCCGGCACCTGCCAATCCCATGAAGGTCTCCAGCCGTCCGCCCAGGCGCATGCCGAGGCGGGTCATTTCCGCCAGCCCGCGGGTGATCAACGCCGCGCGCGCGCTGGCACCGAGCTCGAGGCCGTCGCAAACCCCGGCGGCAATGGCAATCACGTTCTTGACCGCCCCGCCGGTCTCGACGCCGGCAAGATCATCGCTGGAGTACACGCGCAAGCGCCCGGTATGCAACTCGCGCGCGGCCGCAGACGCAAATTCGGCATCACGCGAAGCCAGCGTGACCGCCGCCGGCAGCCCGCGCGCCACCTCATCGGCAAAACTCGGTCCCGACAGCGCTCCGAAGCGGAAGCGCTCACCCAGTTCCTCGCCGACGACCTGGTGCGGAAATTTGGCGCTGCCGCTCTCGAAACCCTTGCACAGCCAGACCACGTCCGGCGCGCGTTTCTGGCGCGCGACGCGTCGCGCCGTTTCGCGCAGCGCGGCAGCGGGAACAGCAACGATGGCCATTTCGCAGGACTGCAGTGCGGCGTCGGCATCGGCGGTGATTCGAACCGCGCCGGGAATGGCGACGCCTGGAAGATAGCGGGCATTGACCCGCGCGGCGGCGAGTTGGCCGCCCTGTTGCGGATCGCGGCACCACAGCGTGATTTCGTGGCGCGGCGAAAGCGCGATCCCGAGCGCCGTGCCCCACGCGCCGGCACCGAGGATGGCGATTCTCATACGCCCCAGAGCTGGCTGACCTTTATGAAGCCGACCGCGCCGTCCGGGTGGCGCACCTTTACCCAACCGGCGGTGAGTTGGAGAAACTCAAGCACCACGCCTTTATCTGCGGTGAACGCCAGCGCGGCGGCATCGCTGGCGGACTGGCGCGCCTCCGCGCTCGAGGACTTGACCAGCACCGTGCGGCGCTCGGACAACTGGTGGTTCTCTATCCAGGCAAATTCCCCGGTGTCGTCGCGCACCTTGGTCCATCCCTCGACCTTGACCACCACCTCCACCGGGTAGTCGCGCGACAGCACGAAGAGCTTTTGTGCCTTGGTCGACGGCGCGTCGTAAAGGATTGCCGCCGCGCTCGCCACCGAGCGGAATTCCAGCGCAACCGCAGCCCCGGAACAGAGCAGCAACCCAGCCAGAAAACCGCATCGCAGCAGCGCGCGCGCCATGTCGGGAACCCTAGGGAAGCTCTGCATAAGTCCCGCATGCGCGACCGAGGCGATTCGGGTCGAGGGCAAGACGGCGAGGACGCCGTGTAGCCGGCCTACATAAGGAGGAGCCGACGCAGGCATCGGCCCGAATCGCCCGGTCCCTCGAAAGAGTCGAAATGTCATTGGGTTGTGCCAGGTGCGGCGCCTGCGTTGTTACGCTCCTTGTTGGGGCTTCAGCCGCACCTGCGGAGCGACGCCTAGCAGTCATCCGCACCTGGCGCAACGCGCGTCGTCGGACTTATGCAGAGCTTCCCTAGTGCGTGGCGCCCTCGGGCGCCTGCGTCTGGCCTTGCTGCCGGGCCTGGAAGATGGCTTCGAAATTCACCGGGCTCAACACCACCGGCGGGAAGCCGGCGCGCACCACCGCTTCGGAAACCACTTCGCGCACATAGGGGTAAAGGATGTTCGGGCAGGTGATGCCGAGCACCGGCTCGAGCTCCGCCTGCGGTACGTTGCGGATCTGAAACACCCCGCCCTGGCTCACCTCCACCAGGAACATGGTCTTGTCGCCGATCTTGGCGGTAACGGTCACCTTCAACACGACCTCGAAGTAGCCGTCATCTATCGGGCTGGCGCTGTTGTTCATCTGGATCTCGACCTGCGGCGCCTCCCGCTCCAGATATATGCGCGGCGCGTTGGGCACCTCCAGTGACAGATCCTTGACGAACAGCTTCTCGATTGAAAAGACCGGCTGGGTGGGTTGTTGGCTCATGATTTCTGTTCTCTTGGTTGACAGGTCAGTCGGCGTGTCCGCGTGCTTCGGCGGTTTCTCTGCCAAGCATCGGTTCGAGCTTTCCGGCCTGATCCAGTGCAGACAAATCGTCGAAGCCCCCGACATGGAAGTCGTCGATGTAGATCTGCGGTACGGTGCGGCGCCCGCTTCGCTGCAGCATTTCCGCGCGCCGCGCCGGCTGCAGGTCGACGCGGATTTTTTCAATTTCCACCACGCCTTTGGTGGTGAGCAGCCGTTCCGCGGCAATGCAGTAAGGACACCAGGCCGTACAGTACATGCTGATCCGCGGCATCTACTTCTCCACCGGAAGATTGGCCTGTTGCCAGGCTCCGAAGCCGCCCGCCAAGACCACCACCTCGCCGAAGCCGGCTTTCTTGAGCGCCGAAGTGGCGGCATGCGAGCGGCTGCCGGTCTGGCAGGTGACGACCACCGGCCTGGCTTTGAACTTCTCGATTTCGCCGAGGCGCTTGTCGAGCTGGCCCAACGGCACGTTTTTCGCGTTCGGTGCATGTCCGGAACTGAATTCGCCCGGCTCGCGCACGTCCAGCATCACCGCATCCTTGCGGTTTATCAGCTGCACCGCCTCCAGGGGGCCGACTTCGGGAGCCCCGCTCAAACGCCGGTTGATCCATGGCCACACTAGAACCCCGCCGCTCGCCAGTGCGGTCAACACCAGCCAGATATTGTCCTGAATGAACTTCACTTCGATTCCTTTGCGCTTCCTGCCGTTGTGTATTGGATCAGATCCGCCACGCCCTTTTCACCGCCCGCCGCCATGGATTCCATGACCCGGATCACGCCGCCACGGTCCGACGGGTAATTCGCCTCCGCGAGATCCCATTGCGTCCGCGCCGCCTCCTGTTCGCCGTTCAACGCAAGCAGGATGGCCTGCCGGTAAACCACATCCGCCGACGGCGCGAAGCGCATGACCAGTCCGTTGAAGGCCAGCTTGTCGTCGATTTGCTCTCGGTTAAGCACCATCAGACGCGACAGCGCCAATTCCACGAAGGGAGCGAACAGCGAATGCTGTTGCAGCTCCAGCAGAACCGCCGCCGTGTTCTCGCCACTCTGAGCCGCGGCGCCGGAAGGATGCGGCTGGATCCGGTGCAACGACTGGAGGGTGCGGTAGTCCTGATAAACGTTGGCTGCCGCCATTCCTCCGAGGAGCAACATCGGCACCAGCAGCAACCGGCCGCGACTGCGATCGCCGACCTGGAGCGCGGCAGTCTCGGACACACCCAGCGCAACCGCCGCAATGCCCAGGAAATAGGCGTACCAGAGCGGGTACTCTAGCATACTGTGGATGCCCAGAATCGCCAGCACTGCGCACAACCACCACAGATGCGCAGTCGGTTCCTGACGACGCATTGCGAGCAGCAGGGATGCCAGTCCGGCGCACAGGACCGCCACCCCTGCGATGCCGAATTCGGCCATGGTCTGGAACCCCAGGTTGTGCGCATGGTCGGTGATCGCACTCTCCGTCCGCGGCGCCGGCAACTGTGCGTTGAGCAGAAAATGCTGCCAGGCAAACTGTCTGAATCCCGCGCCGAAGAATGGCGCGTCGAGAAACATGCGCCAGGCCTCGTACCACAGGCGCATCCGGTTTGCGGACTGCATGCCCTCGGTGCCCAGACGCGCCCGGATGGTTTCAACCGGGAATGCCGTTGTAGGCAGGAGGAATTCGGCGAACCATTGCGTTGCCAGGAAGCCACCGACGCAGGCGATGCCGAAGCCGAGGATGCGCGACGCCGCAGGCTGCGGCCGCAACCGCTGCAACGCCACGCCAAGAACGACCAGCGCAGCCAGATAGATCCAGACGCTGCGCGAACCGGACACCGTCAGCACCAGCAGCAACGGCGCCGCGGCGGCAAGGGCGAGCGGCAGCGCCAGCCGCCGCACGCCGTAGAGATAAGCCAGCGAGGCGAGCCCGAGGCACAGGTAGTTGGCAAGATGATTGGGCTGCCCGGTATTGGCGTAGATGCGGCCACGGATCTGCGGCAGCACATAGGGCGAAAGCGGCGACTGCACCCCCCACAGTTGCATCAATCCGATCACCGCATTCGCAAGCGCCCCGGCAACCACGAACCAGCACAGCGCCGCGACCACGGCTTCCATCCCGAGCACCTGCTTGAGCCGCCACGCCAGCATCGCCAGCGCGGTGGCCCACAATAAATACAGGACCGCCAGCATGTTTTGCTGCAGATATACCGAGCGTCCGAGCAGGATGTGCAAAAGAATCAGCCCGGCGAAGCCGAGAAAAACCAGGCTCGAACGCGGCAACTCGATTCCCGCCCACAGCGAACGGCTTAGCAGGCAGGCGAATGCGGCAAGTCCGATGACCGCCGCGGTCGCCTCGCCGTAGAAACTCGAGATCGGCTCGCGGAAGTTGGGGCTGAGGAACGGCAGCACCCAGGCCAGTCCGACGAGTACCAGGGCAAGCCTCGCAGCGAACGGAGGAGCGGCGCCGGTGTACGAATTGGTCAGCTCTGGCCCTTCCCAAGCAAAGATGCGGTAAAGAAGGCTTTGTTGTCCGCAATGCGCGGCGCCGGTTGCCACGACCGGCGCGACACGCGCCGAAGCCGATACTACAATTCTATCTTCGAAGCGCGGGCTTCCGTGCGCGGATATTTCAAGTTCAATTGCACCGGATGAAAAAAATCGTTCTGCTCCGCCACGGCGAAAGCGTGTGGAACAAGGAAAACCGCTTTACCGGCTGGACCGATGTGGACCTGTCGGACAAGGGCCTGGTCGAGGCACGCGAGGCCGGCCGACTGCTCAAGGATGCCGGGTTCGGTTTCGACCTTGCACTGGGCTCCGTGCTCAAGCGCGCCATCCGCACTATGTGGATTGTCCTCGACGAGCTGGACCTGATGTGGATCCCGCAGCAAATCTCCTGGCGGCTCAATGAGCGTCACTACGGCGCGCTGCAGGGGCTGAACAAGGCCGAGATGGCGGCGCAGTACGGCGAAGACCAGATCCTGGTGTGGCGCCGCAGCTACGACGTCGCGCCGCCGCCGCTTGCGCGGAGCGATCCGCGCTACCCGGGCAACGACCCGCGCTATCGCGACATGAAGGAAAGCGACATTCCGCTCAGCGAATGCCTCAAGGACACGGTGGCGCGTTTCCTGCCGTACTGGAAAGATGTGATCGCCCCGCAGGTCCGAGCCGGCAAGCGCGTGATCGTCGTAGCGCATGGCAACACCATCCGCGCTCTGGTGAAGTACCTCGACAACGTGTCGGAGAAGGACATCGTGGCGCTGAATATTCCGACCGGCATTCCGCTGGTGTACGAGCTCGACGACCACCTGAGGCCGCTCTCCAGTTACTACCTCGGCGACCAGGAGAAGGCGAAGCAGGCGGCCGCCGCAGTGGGCGCCCAGGCGCGCGCCGGAACCTGAGCCCGGAGCGCGTGCGACGATTCACATCAATCGCTTTTCTTGCTGCTGAAGCTTGCGCGGCGCTGCTGTTCGCGCTTGCGGCCCTTGCCGCTCCGGCACATGCCGCGCCCAAGGACGAGCTCAAGGATCTGCGCGGCCGCATCGGGGCGCTGCAGAAACAACTCGCGGAGTCCGAAGAGTCGAAGGCCGAAGCAGGCGACGCGCTCAGGGAATCCGAGCGGGCGATCAGCGAAACCAACCGCAAGCTCTATCAACTCGCGGACCAGCGGCGCCACGTCAACACCGCCCTGACAAAGTTGCGGTCGCGGGCGCGCACGGTCGAAGCCGATATCGCCGCAGAGCAAGCCACGCTGAGCAAACTGCTTTACCAGCAGTACGTGACCGGCCAGTCGGAGGCGATCAAGCTGGTACTCAATCGCGAGGATCCCAACGAAATCGCGCGCCAACTGCACTACCTGGGCTACGTTTCCCGCGCCCGCGCCGAACTGCTGGCTAACCTCAGGTACAACCTCGCGAATCTCGAAAAGCTCGCCGACGAAACCCGCGTCAAGAGCGCAGAATTGCGGGCGCTGCAGAACGAAGAGGCAAGCCAGAAACGCCGGCTGGAGAAGGAGAAGGCCGAGCGCCAGCGCATCTACGCCCAGGTTTCCAGCCAGATCGCCCAAAGCCGCAAACAACTGTCAACGCTCAAGCGCGACGAGGAGCGCCTGACGCGCCTGATCGAGCGTCTGGCCAAGGAAGTCGCGCGCAAGAAACCGGGCAAGCGCATCACCAATCAGGCGCTGCCGAGCGCGGATTCGGGGTCCGGGCGGTTCCGCAAGCTCAAGGGCCAGTTGAGGCTGCCGGTACTCGGGGAACTCATGAACCGTTTCGGCAGCCAAAGGCAGGACAGCGGATTGTCCTGGAAGGGTTTGTTCATCTCTGCCGAACCGGGCCGGGAGGTCAAGGCCATAGCCGGCGGCCGGGTGGTCTACGCCGACTGGCTGCGGGGTTTCGGCAATCTTATGATCGTGGATCACGGCGACGGCTACATGAGCCTGTACGGCAACAACGAAGCGTTGCTCAAGCAGGTGGGCGACGAGACCAGGGCCGGCGACACCATTGCGGCCATCGGCAACAGCGGTGGCAACCCGGATTCGGGTTTATACTTCGAACTCAGATATCAGGGAAAACCCTTCGACCCGCTGCCCTGGGTGACATTGAAGTAAGTACGCGAGTAGGGGCAACTCCCTGCGAACAAAGGAGTAAGCAAAGATGCATAGCAGATTTCGGCAGGTCGGCCTGATCGTTCTGGGTGCGATCCTCGGTGTGCTGATCAGCCTCAACTTCTCCGCCGTGGCGCAGAAGGGGGCAGGTCCCCTGCCGATCGAGGAATTGCGCGCGTTTACCGAAGTCTTCGGCCGGATCAAGAACGACTACGTCGAGCCGGTGGACGACAAGCGGCTCATTTCCGAGGCGATCAACGGCATGCTCTCCGGCCTCGACCCGCATTCGGCCTATCTGGACGCCGAGGCATTCCGCGAGCTGCAGGTGGGCACGCAGGGCGAGTTCGGCGGTCTCGGCATCGAAGTCGGCATGGAAGACGGCTTCGTGAAAGTGGTCTCCCCGATCGAGGACACCCCCGCTTGGCGCGCGGGACTGAAGTCCGGCGACCTGATCATCAAGCTCGACGACACCAACGTGAAAGGCATGACGCTGAACGATGCGGTAAAGCGCATGCGCGGCAAGCCGGACTCCCAGATCACGCTGACCTTCGTTCGCAAGGGCGACACCAAGCCGCGCGTGGTGACGCTGACCCGCGCGATCATCCAGATCCAGAGCGTCAAGTCGAAACTGCTCGAGCCCGGCTACGCCTACTTCCGCGTCACCCAGTTCCAGGAGCACAGCGCCGAGACGCTGGCCAAGGCGATCGACAAGCATTTCAAGGAAAACCAGGGGCCGATGAAGGGCATCATCCTGGACCTGCGCAACGATCCGGGCGGCTTGCTCAACGGCGCGGTGGCGATTGCCGCGGCGTTTCTGCCCAGCGATGCGCTGGTGGTGTACACCGAAGGTCGCACCGAAGACGCCAAGATGAAGCTGTACGCGCGGCCCGAGTTTTACCTGCGCGGCAGCAAGGACGACTATCTGAAGAAGCTGCCCAAGGAAGTGAAAACGCTGCCGATGGTGGTGCTGGTCAACAGCGGCTCGGCTTCCGCTTCGGAAATCGTTGCGGGGGCGTTGCAGGACCATAAGCGCGCGGTGGTGATGGGCACGCAGACCTTCGGCAAGGGTTCGGTGCAGACCATTCTGCCGCTCGGCAACGGCACCGCGATCAAGCTCACCACGGCGCGTTACTTCACGCCGAACGGCCGCTCGATCCAGGCCAAGGGCATCACGCCCGACATCGTGGTGGAAGAGGCGACCGTGACCGAGGGTGAGGCCGCCATCAAGGTGCGTGAATCCGATCTGCAGCGACACTTGACCAACCCGGACGGCAGCGCCATCGAGAACAAGCAACCGGCGCCCCAGCCGCAGTCGGCTGCGCCGGTGCCGGCACCCAAGGCCGCTGAGAAGGCAGCCGACGACGGCCCGCCGGATATCGTGTCGAAGAGCGACTACCAGCTCAATCAGGCGCTCAACCTGCTGAAGGGTCTGCAGATCCTCAGCAAGAAATAAGTTTCCGTCCGAACAAACGGTCGAATGGCAAGGCCCGCCCAGCGCGGGCCTTGCCGCGTTAAGATGGCCGGAAACATTCCCTTGCCCGCGATGGACGACAACCAGTTACTGCGTTACAGCCGCCACATTCTCCTGCCCGAGATCGGCATCGACGGGCAGGAGAAGCTGCTCGGCGCGCACGCGCTGCTGATCGGCGCCGGCGGACTGGGCGCGCCGGTGTCGCTTTACCTTGCCGCCAGCGGCGTGGGCCGCATAACCATCTGCGACCATGACGCGGTGGACCTCACCAACCTGCAGCGGCAGATCGTGCATTTCACCGAATCGATCGGCAGGAAAAAAGTCGATTCCGCGCGCGCCACGCTGGCCCGCATCAATCCCGAAGTCTCGATCGAGGCGATCGCCGAACGCGTCGCCGGCAAGCGGCTCGAGCAACTGGTGCAGTCCGCCGACGTGGTGATCGACGCGACCGACAATTTTGCCACCCGCCATGCGGTCAATCGCGCCTGCGTGAAGTTCGCAAAGCCGCTGGTGTCCGGCGCCGGCGTGCGTTTCGACGGGCAGATCGCGGTGTTCGATTTGCGCCGCCAGGACAGCCCCTGTTATCACTGCCTGTTCCCGGAAAACGGCGACGTGGAGGAAATGCGTTGCGCGGTGATGGGCGTATTCGCACCGCTCGTGGGCGTAATCGGTTCCATGCAGGCGGCGGAAGCGCTGAAACTGCTGATGGGAATCGGCCGCGATCTGACCGGGCGGCTGCTGCTGCTCGATGCGCTGACGATGGAGTGGCGCAGCGTCAGGCTGAAGAAGGATTCGCAGTGCGCGGTCTGCGGCGGCGGCGACACCGCCCAGCGCCAGGCTCCCGAGGCCTGCGCGACTGGCCGCCAGCCCTAACCGGTCAGAATCTTAAAGGTCGAAAATCTCACCACGAAGGCACGAAGAACGCGAAGACTCACGAAAAGAACCTGAACCCGATCTTGTCCTTTTTTGTGCAACTTCGTGTTCTTCGTGCCTTCGTGGTGAGCAGTCCCGTCTTGAGGTGTTTAGTGTGTCCATGACCAACCGGCCTTTCAGTCCTTGCGAAACTCGACCCGCGTCCGCCCGTTGGTGGCGGAGACGTAGATCATCTCCTTGCTGGTGACTTCCTTGAGCTTCCACGCGGCCGCGAAACCGACCGGCATCAGGCTAGTCAGCGTGGAAGATTCGATCCTGGTGTGCAGGTAGCCATCGCGCACCGCCCAGTTGCCGCTCGCCGTGAAGTAGTAAATCAGCCTGCCGTTCTTCACTTCGAAATTGGGCCGGTTCGGCAACAAATAAAAGTCCGGCGGAACTAGCAAACGCACCTGCCCCTGCCAATTGACCCGCCCTCCGGGCAGCAGGGTGAACTGGGTCTCGACGATCACGTCGTCCGGCGCCACTTCCCGCGAACCCCACGTGCCCACCACGACTTTCGCGTACTGGTCATCCGACGCACCGCAACCGGACAGCGCGAATCCTGCGCACATCAGGACGAAAATGGCCGCGATGGTCCGCGCGGTGCGGTAAAGCCGGGCGCAACCGTCCATCAAACGATGCGTGGCCACTGCGCCGGCCAGTACTCGGTCGGATCGCGCCTGAAACCGCTCTTCGCGAACTGGTGCCAGCGGCCCACCACGAAAGCCAGCATCAGATTCGCCTGCGCGGTGGGATCCACACCTTCGGGGATCTCCTTTTCCGAAAGCGCAAAGCGCAATGCCTGCTTGAGCGTGGCTTCGAGCCGGTCATGCAACTGGTTGATGCGCGCCTGCAGGCGCTCGTCCTCGTTCACCAGCGCATCGCCGATCAGCACCCGCGTCATTCCGGGGTTCTTCTTGGCGAAGCCGAGCAGCATGGTCAGTACGGCTTCAATCTGCTTCAGGCCGCTTTTTTCTTCCGCGGCGATCTTGTTGACCAGTCCGAACAGGGTCTGCTCGATGAACTCGATCAGGCCCTCGAACATCTGCGCCTTGCTGGCGAAATGCCGGTACAGCGCCGCCTCGGAGACGTCCAATCGCTTGGCCAGCGCGGCGGTGGTGATTCTCTCCGCCTTGGGATCCTCGAGCATGGCCGCGAGGGTCTGCAGGATCTGGAGCTTGCGTTCTCCCGGCTTGGTCGGCATGTTGCGGTGGGATGGATTGGGATGAGTAAGGGAAAGGTTACCCGAACGGCCGGGAAATTAACACGGACCGGGGATCGCCGTAGCTCACAACAGGTGCAGCAGCCGCGGCAGCCGCACGATGTGACGGACATTCGCGTCCACCCAGGCGGGCGCGCGGCTCGACTGATCCACCCAGACGGTCTTCATTCCCAGGCGTTTGGCGGTGCGCAGGTTCTCCAGGCTGTCGTCGACCATGATGCAGCGCGACGCTAGCAGCCGATGCGTCCGCAGCAGTCTGCGGAATCCATGCGCATCGGGCTTGGGCCGGAAGCGGGTGCGCTCGATCGAGAACACGTCGTCGAACAGGTCGTCCACGCCCAGCGCCGCCAGGATCGCCCGCGAGTAATGCGCCGGGGCGTTGGAGAAAACGATCTTGCGTCCGGGCAGGCGCCGCAGTACCGATCGCAGTTCGCGGCGGCCCACCACCAGGTTCTCGATTTCAGGGAAGTGGTGGGTTTCGCGCAGGAAATGATGCGGGTCGATGCCGTGATGGCGAATCAGGCCCACCAGTGTGGCGCCATAGCGGCGCCAGTAAAACTGGCGAAGTTCGTTGGCCGCATCCGCGCCGAGATGCAGGTGCTCGGCAAGATAAGCGGTCATCGACCGGTCGATATGCGGAAAGATGTGCGGGCGGGCGTCGTGCAATGTGTTATCCAGATCGAAGATCCACGTTCTGCCGCTGAAACGGGATTGCACTGCGACTACCGGTTGCGGATAAGCGTGCCCACGCCCTGATCGGTGAGCACCTCCAGCAGTAGCGCGTGCTCGACCCGCCCGTCGATGATGTGCACGCTCTTCACCCCGCTCTTGGCGGCATCGAGCGCCGAACCGATCTTCGGCAGCATGCCGCCGTGGATGGTGCCATCGGCAAACAGTTCATCCACCTGTTTGGGGGTGAGCCCGGTCAACAGATTGCCGTTCTTGTCGAGCACGCCCGGCGTGTTCGTGAGGATTATGAGCTTTTCAGCGCGCAGTATCTCGGCAAGCTTGCCGGCAACGAGGTCGGCATTGATGTTGTAAGACTGGCCGTCTTCGCCCACGCCGATCGGCGCCACCACTGGAATGAATTCGCGGCTCTCCAGCAGCGAGATCACTTCCGGATCGATGCTCTGGATCTCGCCCACCTGGCCGATGTCGAGCATTTCGGCGGCGTTGTCCTCGTTCTGCACCAGCATCTTCCTGGCGCGAATGAAGGACGCGTCTTTGCCCGTCAACCCGATGGCACGGCCGCCGTGCTGGTTTATGAGATTGACGATTTCCTTGTTCACCAGCCCGCCGAGCACCATCTCCACCACGTCCATGGTCTCGCGATCGGTGACCCGCATCCCCTGGACGAACTCGCCCTTCTTGCCGACGCGCTTCAGCATCTCGTCGATCTGCGGCCCGCCGCCGTGCACTACGACCGGGTCCATGCCGACCAGCTTCAGCAACACCACGTCGCGCGCGAACGAGTGCTTCAGTGTCTCATCCGTCATCGCGTTGCCGCCGTACTTGACCACAATGGTCTTGCCGTGAAAGCGGCGTATGTAGGGCAGCGCCTCGGCGAGTACCTGCGCCTTGTGCATGGCGTCGGAAGGAGAAAGGGGCATGGCGCGCTCGCTTGGTCGTGGAGCGCGAATTCTACCGCGGGAAAATCTCCCTCAGAGAAAAACAAAGGCGGCTGCAGCCGCCTTTGCCCGTTAAACGACGCGATTACTGGATCGGGAGTATCTTCGCAGTCACCGCCGCCTTCTTCGGCAGCCGCAGCTCCAGCACGCCCTCGCTGTACTTCGCCTGCGCCGGAGGCTTCGTCCACGTCCTGCGCCAGGCTGAAGGCGCGTATATCGTCTTCCTTCACATCGATGCGGAATTGCGCCTGCGGCTGGTTCTCGAAGTTCATCGGGCGTACGAAAAAGCCCTTGAAGAGATCGTCGAAGGTCTCGTCAAGCGGGTAGCTGTAGCGGGCCAAACCTGTCATGTCTGTCTCCTTTTGCGATTAGAGATTGTGTCGGGCGTCCGGCGCCCTTGCCCGCTATATGTGCGCGGGCGGTGCCTTTTCAAGGCCTTCCCCAGGACCGGCGAACACCATGTCCGCGTCCCCGCGATGACTGAATCCCGGCGGCAAGGGGGACGTTTATCTTTCTGTTTTATAGATGTTTCTATGAACTTCAGAATTTTCTTGAGCGCGTGACCGAGGCAACATGACGTGCTCCGGGTCGCCGGATTTTTGGTTCGGCTGGAACAAGCCACGGCGTACGCCTCCGTGCGCCGCGGGCGGTTGCTCCGCCCGGGCGGCCCCGACTACATCCAGGCGCCCTGGCGCCACGTACCTGTCAACGCGGTACGCGCGGTGGCATCGGTCCGCGCCGAGCCCAGCCTGCCAGCCGGCGGGCCGGGCAACCGGGGCAACTCATCCATTACTCCACAGGGGGAACCACTTATGGAAGGCAAAAAACTCGCTGGTATGGCGCTCGCAGCAACGGCAGCCGCTCTGTTCATGACGGGATGTGCAAACATGGGCGGCGGTGGCGGAACATCCGCGAAAGTGCATTGCGAAGGCGCGAATGCCTGCAAAGGCATGAGCGACTGCAAGTCCGCAAACAGCTCCTGCCATGGCCAAAATGCCTGCAAGGGGCAGGGCTTCGTTTCGCTTACGCCGGTGGAATGCCAGAAGGTCTCGGGCAGGGCGTAAACTTGGCCGAACCTGGCACTGCGGGGCATCCATTGCTGCGGATGCCCCGTTTTTCACTCAACATGCAACGCCCATGACTGCACAATCTGCGCTCGGCTTCGGACTGGGTCTGCGCACCGATCATTACGAGGACATCCTCGCGTCCCGGCCCAACGTGGACTGGTTCGAGGCGCTCACGGAAAATTATCTGGTGCCGGGCGGCAAGCCGCTGCATTACCTGGACCGCATCCGCGCTGATTTCCCCATGGTCCTGCACGGGGTGTCGCTGTCGATTGGCAGCAGCGATGCGCTGGACCGCGATTACCTCAAGGCGCTCAAACAACTGGCGCAGCGGGTGGAGCCGGCCTGGGTGTCGGATCATCTGTGCTGGACCGGCGTTGCCGGCAGGAACCTGCACGACCTATTCCCGCTGCCCTATACCGAGGAAGCGGCCGGGCACGTCGCCGCAAGGGTGCGCGAGGTCCAGGATTTCCTGGGACGGCAGATCCTCCTCGAAAACGTGTCCACCTACGTGACCTTCCGCCAGTCGGAGATGAGCGAGTGGGAGTTTCTTTCGGAGATCTGCGCGCGCGCCGATTGCCTGATCCTGCTCGACATCAACAACATCTACGTCAGCGCTTACAACCACGGCTTCGATGCGCATGATTTTCTGAACGGCGTGCCGGCTGCGCGGGTGCGGCAGTTCCATCTTGCCGGCCACAGCAATTGCGGCACCCATATCATCGATACCCACGACGCTCCGATCATCGACCCGGTATGGGAGCTTTACCAGGCGGCGCTGCGGCGCTTCGGGCAGGTCGCCACCATGATCGAGCGCGACGACCACATTCCGCCGCTGGCGGAGCTGGTGACGGAACTAGATCAGGCGCGCCGGATCGCGGCGCAGACACTGGCGGCCAGGGTCGCGGCATGAGCGCGCTCACCGGCACCCAGGCACGCTTCCAGGCCTACATGCTCGCGGGCGATGGCGGGATTGTCACCGAGATCGCCGGTGCCGACGACGCAATCCGCCGCACCCGGCTCGACATCTATTACAACGCCTACCGGCTGCGGCTCACGGAAGCCCTTGCCACCGATTACGAAATCCTCAAGGCCTACAGCGGCGACGAGATCTTCGACGCCATCGTCCGCGATTACATCGACGCGCATCCCTCGGTATTCCGCAACGTGCGCTGGTTCGGCGGGCATCTTGCCGATTTCCTGCGCGACCAGCCGCGTTATGCCGGGCAGCCGATACTGGCCGACCTGGCGCGGTTCGAGTGGACGCTGGGGCTGGTTTTCGATGCGGCGGATACGGCCGCGCTGCGGTTCGAGGACGTTGCCGCGGTGCCGCCCGAAGCCTGGGCCGGGCTGCGCCTCATGCCGCATCCGGCGCTTCACGTCGTCGATCTGCGGACCAATGCCGTCGCGGTCTGGAACGAACTCAAGAATGCGAATCACGGCATCGCGCCGGAGAGCCTGCCCGAGCCGTTGCGGTGGGCCATCTGGCGCAAGCAGCTCTCGCCTTACTTCCGCTCGCTCGAAGCCGACGAAGCCTGGGCGCTGGATGCCATGCGGAATCACTATAGTTTCGGCGAAATCTGCGCCGGGCTGTGCCAGTGGCTGCCCGAAGAGCAGGCCGCGCCGCGTGCGGCCGCGCTGTTGCGCGGCTGGGTGGACGAAGGCTGGATCGCATCTCTCGAAGACGCCTAGCGAGCGCGCAGAAACTGCCCCTGCCGGACGGCGTCGTCGGCGACATGCCGCGCTACATCGTTGCGCACGAAATCGGCCACGCGCTGGGACTGCGCGATCAATGGCGGCCGTCGTGACCGGCGCCGTGGTCGCCCGCGCGCACGATCGCGGTCACCGCTATTTTGTGCGCGCGCTTGCCGGCATCTTCGATCACCAGCGTAAGCGGCACTTTCTCCCCGGCAACCAGCGGCTTCTTCAGATCGAACAGCATCACGTGGTAGCCGCCGGGCGTCAGTTTCACCGGCCTGCCCGCGGGCAGATCGAGCGCTTCGACCGCGCGCATCCTCATGGTGCCGCCGTCCATCGTCATCGAGTGCACTTCTGCGGCACCCGCGAGCGGACTGGCCACCCCGGTAAGCCGCGCGTCGCGCGGGCTGACGATCTCCATGTAAACACCTCCCACCTTCTGGCCGGGCACCGTGGCCCGAGCCCAGGGGTCGATCACACGGATTGCGTCCGCCGCCGGCGCCGCTGCCGAAGCCATCACGGCGGCAATCAACGACAGGCGCGCCACAGCGCGAAGGAGGCTGGTTCTGAAACGAGTCGTCATGGTGTCCCGAACTGAGATCGCGAAAGGCGCGCATTGTTCCAGAGGGCGCGGCGTCACGCAACTTTGGGGGGGCGAGGGTACGTGATATATAATCCGTTTCGCTCCAGCATGATGAGAATTTTCGCCGCATTATTCGTCTGGTTCGGCAGCACCCTGGCTTTTGCCCAGGCCCCGTTGAACGGCGCAGTCGCGCTCGGACCCCTCGCCTCCAAGTCGTATCTCTTGGTGGACATGCTCAGCCAGCAGGTCCTGGCCGTCAAGAATCCCGACGAGCGCGTTGAACCGGCGTCGCTTACCAAGTTGATGACCGCCTACGTGGTGTTCGACGCTTTGCGCCAGAAACGCGTCACGCTGTCACAGCCGGTGACGATTTCGGAGAAGGCCTGGCGCGCGCCCGGCTCGCGCATGTTTCTGGACCCGGGCAAGACCGTCGCGATCGAGGACCTGCTGCACGGCATGATCGTGCAGTCAAGCAACGACGCGTCTATCGCGCTGGCGGAAGGCATTGCCGGCAGCGAAGAAGCCTTTGTCGAGCAGATGAACCGCGAGGCCGCGCGCCTCGGCCTAAGAAACTCGAATTTCGTCAATGCGCCCGGGCTGCCGAACCCGCGGCATTACTCCACGGCCGCCGACCTGGCGCAGTTGTCGGCGGCGATCATCCGCGAGTTTCCGGAGTATTTTCCGATGTACCGGTTGCGCGAGTTCCGCTACAACAACATCACCCAGTACAACCGCAACCGCCTGCTCGGGCGCGACCCTTACGTGGACGGCCTCAAGACCGGCTACACCGAGAGCGCCGGCTTCTGCATGATCGCCACCTCACAGCGCAACGGCCGGCGCCTGATCGCCGTGGTGATCGACGCCGGTTCGGAAGGCGGCCGCGCGGCGGAGGCGCAAAGGCTCCTCAACTACGGATTCGAGGCCTTCGACACCGTAAAGCTCTACGCCAGGGGGCAGCCGGTGCATCAGCTGCCGGTATGGAAAGGCAACAGCGAACAATTGCAGGCGGGATTCAGCGACGATTATTACGTCACCATTCCGAAGGGGTTTGCCGACCGCCTCAAGGCCCGGCTGGAGAGCATGCAACCGCTGATCGCGCCGATCCGCGCGGGAGATAGGGTCGGAACGCTGCGCCTGACTTTCGACGGCCAGCCCTTCGGCGAGCGCACCGTCGTCGCCCTGCAGACCGTCGGCATCGCCAACCTGTTCGTGCGCGGATGGCACAGCCTGCGGCTGCTGTTCAACTGACACACCGGCGCACAGATGATCTACCTCAACGGCGAGTTCATGCCGATCGAACAGGCCAGGATCCCGGTGCTCGATCGCGGCTTCATCTTCGGCGACGGCGTGTACGAAGTGATTCCGGTGTACTCGCAGCATCCGTTCCGGCTCGCCGAGCATCTGCGGCGATTGCGGGCCAGCCTCGACGGCATCCGGCTCGCCAATCCCCATGACGACGCCGAATGGACGCGGCTGGTGCGCCGTCTGATCGAACTCAATGACCCCGAGGACCAGTCGCTGTACCTGCACGTCACCCGCGGCGTGGCGAAGCGCGATCACGCCTTCCCCAGAGGCGTGGCGCCGACCGTGTTCATGATGAGCAATGCACTTTCCACGCCGCCACGGGAGCAGGTGGAAAAGGGCGTGGGAGCGATCACGGCCGCCGACAACCGCTGGCTGCGCTGCGACATCAAGGCGATTGCGCTGCTGCCGAACGTGCTGTTGCGGCAACTCGCAGTGGATGCCGGTTGTGCCGAAGCCGTACTGTTGCGCGACGGCATCATGACCGAAGGCGCGGCCAGCAATATTTTCGTGGTCAAGGACGGCATTCTGCTGGCGCCGCCGAAGAACCATCTGATGCTGCCCGGCATCACTTACGACGTGGTGCTGGAACTGGCGCAGGCCAACGGCATCAAACACGAGATTCGTCCGGTTCCGGAGTCCGAGCTGCGCGGCGCAGACGAGGCTTGGCTCACCTCTTCCACCAAGGAAGTGCTGGCGATCGTCAGGCTCGACGGCAAGGCCATCGGCGGCGGAGCGCCCGGGCCGGTGTTCAGGCGCATGTATGCGCTGTACCAGGAGTACAAGAAGCGCGTGATGCGCGCCCCGGAGGCATGATGGAAGGCGAGAGCCTCATCGAATATCCGACCGACTTCCCGATCAAGGTCATGGGCAAGCGCGAGCCGCGGCTGGTGCAGACGATCGTCGAGATCGTGCGGCGCCACGCGCCGGACTTCGATCCGGCGACCGTGGAAATGCGCACCAGCAAGAAGAACAGCTACCTCAGCGTCACCTGCACCGTGCGCGCCACCTCGCGCGAGCAGCTCGATGCGCTGTACCAGGAGCTGTGCGATGATCCGATGGTGGTGATGGTGCTGTAAGGGCCGTGACGAACGTGACGGTCGTGACGAACGTGACAAGTGCCTCGTAACGCAAGGAAATTGGTGCAAACCGAAACTCACTTAGACCCGGCGCTCAGCACACGGCACGCAGCACTCGTAGTCCGCAGGCTCGGCTTGTCGGACTACGAGAAGACCTGGCGGGCGATGCAGAGCTTCACCGCGGCACGCAGCGCGGGCACCCCGGACGAACTCTGGCTGGTCGAGCACCCGCCGGTCTATACGCTCGGACTCAACGGCAAGCCGGAGCATCTGCCGCGGACCGAGAACGGCATTCCCGTCATCAAAGTGGATCGCGGCGGGCAGATCACTTACCACGGTCCCGGGCAGATCGTCGTCTATACGCTGCTGGACCTGCGCCGCCGCGGTTTGGGAGTGCGGGCGCTGGTGCGGAGGCTGGAGAATGCGGTGATAGAATTGCTTGCGGACTACGGGATCGAGGCAAACGGCCGCGACGATGCGCCGGGCGTGTATGTCGCCGGCGCAAAAGTGGCGGCGCTGGGTCTGCGTGTGCGCAACGGCTGCTGCTTCCACGGACTGAGCCTGAACGTGGACATGGACCTGTCGCCGTTCCAGGCGATCGATCCCTGCGGTTATCCAGGATTGCAGGTCACCCAGTTACGCGACCTGGGAATCGACGAACAAGCCGAAATGGTCGCGGACAAACTTCTTGCGAAACTGGCCAACGGAATCTGAGCAGGCTTCCCCAATGTACGAAACCGTAATACGCGAAACCGGTGAGCAGAAGACCGCACGCAATCCGGTCAAGATCATCCCGATCGCGCCGCTGAAGAAGCCGGAGTGGATCCGCGTCAAGGCGCCGGGCAGCCAGAAGTTCTACGAGGTCAAGCAGGCGCTGCGCGAACACAAGCTGCACACGGTGTGCGAGGAGGCCTCGTGCCCGAACATCGGCGAGTGCTTCGGCAAAGGCACGGCCACGTTCATGATCCTGGGCGATCTGTGCACGCGCCGCTGCCCGTTCTGCGACGTGGCGCACGGCCGGCCGCTTGCGCCCGACGCCGAAGAGCCGCTCAACCTGGCGAAAACCATCGCGGCGATGAAACTCAGGTATGTCGTCATCACCAGCGTGGACCGCGACGACCTGCGCGACGGCGGCGCGCAGCACTTCGCCGACTGCATCCGCGCGGTGCGCGAGCACTCCGCGCAGACCCGCATCGAGGTGCTGGTACCCGACTTTCGCGGCCGTCTTGAAGTCGCGCTCGACAAGCTCTCGGCTTGCCCGCCGGACGTGATGAACCACAATCTCGAGACCGTGCTGCGACTGTACAAGCAGGCCCGCCCCGGCGCCGATTACCGCAATTCGCTGAAACTGCTGAAGGACTTCAAGGCGCGCTACCCGGAGATTCCCACCAAGTCCGGACTGATGGTGGGACTGGGCGAGACCGACGACGAAATACTGGAAGTGATGCGCGACCTGCGCGAACACGACGTGGAGATGCTCACCATCGGCCAGTACCTGCAACCGACCCGGGGGCACCTGCCGGTGCTGCGCTACGTCGAACCGGCGCGCTTCAGGCAATTCGAACTGGAAGCGCTGGCAATGGGATTCCGTCACGCGGCCTGCGGGCCGCTGGTGCGTTCGAGCTACCACGCCGATGAGCAGGCGCAACTAGCCGGCGTAGTTGCATAGCGGTAAGTGGGAAACTGGAAATAGGTAGAGGAACGGCAGTTCTACCCCACATTCCCCATTCCCTGTTTCCGAATCCCGGTTCCCTTCTCTCCGTACGCCGCCGTAGTTCACCGCATTTCTGTAAGTTGGACAGTAAGCGCCGTGGCGGCTAACATTGTCTTACTTCCAGTCTTACCGCGGATCGTCCATACATCATGGAAACAGTAAAACTCTCCAGCAAAGGCCAGATCGTGATCCCGAAAGAGATCAGAGAGGCTCACAAGCTCACCCCGGGGACACAGTTCTTCATCTCTTTTGTAGGTGAAGAAATTCGGCTCGTGCCCGCTCCCGCTTATCCGAAGATCCGGGTTGAACAGGGATTGGGGATTCTCCACAAGAAAAACCGGACTCGGGTGACAGATGCGGAAATCGACAGGAAGATTGGGCAGATGCTGAACGCATCCGACAAGGCATTGGTCAATCAAGGGTCAAGAACAGCTTCCGGCCTGAAAGTCGCAACTCCGTAACCGAGCCTTGTTCGCTTCATGGCAAGCAGGAATCAACACTGTTTGCCGGGGCTAAGCCTCCCGCTTCAGTTCTTTCTCGATCGGCTTCGCCAGATCCTCGAAATCCGGCTCACCCTGGAAGCCGCGCACGATGCGCCCGCGTTTGTCGAGTAGGAAGTTCGTGAGCGTACCCTCCACACCGCCAAACACGCGCACTACCTGGCCAAAAAGGTCGAGCGCCACGTGAAAGGGCAGCCTGGTCTGCTCTGCATACCCAAATACCCGATCGGGCGGATCGTAAGACATTGCGACTGCGACGGTCCCGAATCCGCGGGGGTGGAACTTCTGGTAGGTCTCAACGATTTTCGGCATCTCGTGCATGCATATCGTGCACGTCGTTGCCCAGAAGTTCACCAGTATCCCTTTGCCCTTGAGCGAGGACATGGACGTGATCGCCCTTGAAGCCGATGAAGGTGACGTTCGGTACCGAGACCGGGCGGTTCAGTCCGGCGATGGTGCCGGCCGCCACGACGATCAGGACCAGGATTGCCCCGATCAGCGCGAACTTCTGAGCTGTTGCCATCAGCTATTCATCTCGCTCAGGCGGGGGCGGCTGTCGCCCTCTCGCCGAGCAGGGCCTCCGCGGCCTGGATCACGCGGCGCGCGGGCAGGTGTTGCAGGCAGTCGCTGAAGCTGGCCTCGTTGCGCCCGCAGCCTTCGAGCATGCACGGCACGCAACGCGTTTCGCCCTGCACCAGCCTGACGTTGCCGACAGCCTGACTGCCGACCCGCTGCCACGGATTCCGGCGGGAATCGAAGCCCCGCGGCCATGGCCCCCACTTTACCGGGTCCGACGGCCCGAACAGTGCAACGGTCGGCACGCCCAATGCGGCAGCCATGTGCGTCACCACGGTGTCGGGACCGACGTACACAGCGGCGCGGCTCAACAGCGCGCCGAGTTGCCCCAGGCTCAGCATCCCGGCCAGATTCAACGCGCTGCCGCCGGAGCGACGCACGATGTCCTCGCAGTACGCCATCTCGTCGGCCGCGCCGCCGGCGGAGAGGAATACCTGCAGCCCCTGGTGTTCCAGCCAACGCACCAGTTCCACCCAGCCGCGCGTGTGCCACATCTTGTAATTGAACTTCGGAAACGGGTGCAGAACCGCGTAAGGCCGCGCGCGCAGCGGCGCAGCGACGAGTTCGTCGAGTGCGGATTCGTCCGCCGCGCTCCACGAAACGATCACGTCGGCATGCGCAGGGACGCCGAGCGCTTCCACCAGTTGCAGGTTCATCCGCACCGTGTGCGTATCCAGATCGTCGAACGGCACCCGCACCTGCAGCAGCCGGGATATCCAGGATTCCTTGCGGGAGCTGGAAACCATTCCGCCGCGACGCCTGCCCGCAGCCCAGGCGTACAGGGTCGGCCGGTCCCCGGTGAGCAGCGACAGTGCGAGATCGTAGCGACGCCGCAACCGTGCCAGCAACTTGAGATGCTCGCCCAGCGTGGGGCGCGCCGGGACGGTGATTATCGAGTCGAGATCCGGATTGGCCTCGAGCACGCCCTGCGTGCCGGCGAAAACCAGCGCGTGGATCTGCGCCTCAGGCCACGCCCTGCGCAGCGAACGCAATACCGGCGTAGCGAGCAGCACGTCTCCGATGCGGCGCGTGCAGATAACGAGCACGCTGCGTGGGGCGCTCATTCAGTCGGGCACTACGTTCATTTTAGGACTTCGGCGGAGAAATACCGGTCGAGGCCGATCTGCGCGCGGGTCTGATCCGAGCGCAGCAGTTCCTCCAGCCTTCTGCGGTTTTCCGGGAGCCGGCTCCTGTCGTTCTCCTTGTGCCAGAGATGAAAAACCGGCCCGGCGAAGCGCGCGCTCTTGTGGCGCACACCGGCATGCAGCAGCCGGATAACGAGATCCGAGTCTTCCAGCCCCCAGCCCGAGTAGCTTTCGTCGACGCCGTTCACCTCGAGCAGGTCCTCGCGCCACAGCGAGAGGTTGCAGGTCTTCGCGCCTTCCCACTTCTGCGGCGTCGTCTTGCGGAAAGCGCCGTCGGGCAGGCGCAGCAGCGGGATCCAGCGGTTGATCGCGCCGCGAAGCCAAGCGCTGATCCATTGCACGGTGCCCCACTCATGGACCGGAATTTTGTGCTCCAGGACTTCGCCGGTGAACTTTTCGGAAAGCAGCACGCGGTTGCCCGACAGGAAATAGCCTCGCTCCGCCAGATGCCGGTGTGCGGAAACGAAGTAGCGCACCGGGATGCAGTCGCCGTCGGTGAAAATCACGTACTCGGCCTCGGTCGCCGCCACTGCGCGATTGCGCGCCGCGGCGACGCAGAATCCGCGGTCTTCCTGCCACACGTGCTTCATCGGAAACGGCGCGCGCGCGATGAACGCCTGCACCACCTTGCGCGTCTCGTCGGTCGAGCCGTCGTCGGCGACGATCAGCTCGAAATCCAGGTCGTCCTGCGCGAAGTATCCCTCCAGCACCGCGGCGAGCGCGTCCGGGCGGTTGTAGGACGAGACGATGACGGCGGTGCGCATCAGCGCTTCTCTTCGAGGAGCATGAGCTTCAGGTAGCGGTAGTAGGTGCCCTCGGCGTTCGACACCGCGAGCATGAACCCGTGCCGCCCGTCGAGGAATCCGGCGCGCAGGACATAGGTGCGGACGAAGGCCCAGCAGCCGTGCAGCAGCGCCCTGGAGAGCGAGCCGCTGTGGCCGCGCTCGCGCAGCATGCGCGCGTTGGCGCTGGAGTACTGGTCGACTTTGCGCAGCACCTCCTCGAAATCCTCGAAGGCGTGATGCACGAGATGATGCTTCAGGCGCCCGGTCGTGGCGTCGACGACGAGCCTCTCGTGCACCAGGTCGTCGGAAAACCGCGCCTTGCCGCGGCGGACGAGCCGCGTCACGTAATCCGGCCACCAGCCGCTATGGCGCATGAAATGCCCGCAGTAGCTCGAGAGCCGCGGGATGTCGTACGCGTCGAATTCGGCGCCTCCAGAGACGATGGCCATGATCTCGTCGCGCAGTTCCGGAGTAACGCGCTCGTCGGCATCCAGCGAGAGCACCCATTCGCCGCCGGCCTGCGCCAGCGCCCGGTTCTTCTGCGGTCCGAAACCTGGCCAGTCCGTCGTTTCAACCACCCGCGCGCCGTCCGCGCGCGCAATCTCAACCGTGCGGTCGCTGCTCTGCGAATCCACCACCACGATTTCATCCGCCCAGGCGACGGAGGAGAGGCAGCGCTCGACGTTCGCCTCTTCGTTCTTGGTGATGATGACGACCGACAGCCTCACCTGACTTCTCCCTCGCCGCCGGCGCGCACACCCGCAAACGCAAGCGCCGCCATCCAGACGAAGAACAATCCCTCGGTATGATCGATCAGCAGCGAATTGAACAGGCAGCCGATCACGAACGTCAATACCAGACCGCGCGCGAGCTCCCGTCGCAACAAGTCCGGAATGCGGACGGCAGATCGCCACAGCCATATGAATACTGCCAGCAACGCGGCAAGACCGACGATGCCCATCTCCGCTGCCGTCATCAGAAATTGGTTATGCGGGTGCGCCGGCTTCTGGGCGGCCGGATCGGTGACGAACGCAGCATAGGCATCCGGGAAGCCGCCGGTGCCCGCGCCGAAGATGGGGCGTTGCGCGATCATGCGCAACGTGTTCCGGTACCACTCCATGCGCAAGCCGACCGAGGAGGTCGAATCCGCCGCGGATTCGACTTTCGAATGCTCATACTCTGCAGTCGTCAACACGACGTGATCGCGGAATATCGATGACAAATACCAGGCGGCGATCACCGCGACGGACGCGGCAAGCACCCCGGCGACAAAGCCGCGCCAGCCGAAATGCCGAGCAAAAAAATAAATCGTCAGCACCAGCAATGCCACCTGCCCGGTCCGGCCATGCACCAAGAACAACACATCGACGAACGCGAGAAAGGCCAGCGCATACAACGCCTGCCGTTTCCAGTTCACTGTCTCACCCGCCGCGGCAGTGGCGAACAGGAAGGCCGCGAATGCCATCAGCAGGTTATGGGTAATGTTCTGCTTGAACACGACGGCATTGCCCGGGTCGCCGTGCAGCCATTGCATCGGTGGAAGCAGGCCCATCGACACCAGCAGCGATAGCAAAAGCGTGACCACCATCGCCGCGCCGAACGCCATCAATGTACGCCGGCGCGTACATTCGTGAACAAACAGCGGCATCAGCAGGATAACCAGCATCAGGTCCGAGTACTTCGACAGGTATTTGTGCCGGGTTGCGCCAGGTGCGTCTCCGTATAGCGTGGCGCCGGCAATCAATATGAACAAACCCACTAGCGCGATCACCGCGGGATTGCGCGGCAGCAAGCGCAACCTCTCCCGAAAATGACCCGCGAGCAGGAAGGCGATCAAAACGATTCCCAGCAGGATGTTGTCCAAAGCCGTGGAAATAGGCAGCGAAAATCCGATCAGCACGATCGCCCAGACGGCGACCTTCAGCGCAAGATCATTTGAAAAGCGTGGATTGAATATACTCATTTCCTTGCATATGCGATGAGTGATTTGCGCAGAGAGGGCACACTGTCCTTGATCGCAGTTCCGATTGTTTTCAACCGTTCCAATCCTTCGCGATGACGCCGCGACTTCAGAAAGGAGACTTCGATATCACGAAATCCCGCGGCCGTCAGCAGAACCGCGAGTTCGCGCCGCGTGAACTCGCGGTTGTGGCGCATCGGGTAAAAAGACATTCCGTTGTACAGGATGGGCTTGGCGAAAAGGTAGTGCTGCTCATAGTCGTAGGTGATGTTCTTGCCGCGCAGCATCCGGCTGCGATTGCGATAGCTCGCGACGTTTGGCACATCCACCTCGAGAATGCCGCCGGGTTTGAGCACCCGATGCATCTCCCGCATCGCGGGCAGGTGCGAATGGGTGAAATGCTCGAGCGCCTGACAGCAGACCACTGCGTCGAACGAGTTGTCTGGATAGGGAATCGGGTCCACCTCCACGTTGCAGCGTTGGAATCCAATGGGTTTGGCGCCATAAGTGTCAGGATGCGCCGCTGGCTGGTCCATGACGTCCAGCGCGTGGCACTCATGACCGAACTCCATCAACAGCGACAGCAGCAGCCCGTTTCCCGCGCCGATGTCCAGTACTCGTTTGGCTTCGCGCAACCGCAAAGCAATGTCGCAAAATCGATCGATACTTCCGCAAAATAAGTCTTCGAGTTCTTCGATGCCGCGCCGGAACAATCGACCTTCGGCGCGCAATCGCAGCGCGGCTGCATAGATCTGCTGCTTATTCATGGAATGCCTGTTCATGTGATTCGGTAGCTCATGCCTGCGCCGAGCGCCGCGGCTCGCCGCCCGGAGCCGCCGAGTCGCTGCGGTATTCGGGCACCCACTGCTGTAGATCGGCGCGTACCTGGCGATCGTCGCGCGGCGACTGCCCGAGCCAGTCCAGAAGCTCGTTCAGCCATGCGGGCTCGACGCTGCGCGCGCGCGCGATACGCAATTTCGGGTGCGGCGTGGACAATGTATGCTCCTCGTCGGCCAGCACTTCCTCGTAGAGTTTTTCGCCGGGACGCAAACCGGTGAAAACGATTTTGACGTCGTCCTCACCCAGGCCCGACAGACGGATCATGTCGCGCGCCAGATCGACGATGCGCACCGATTCGCCCATGTCGAGCACGAAGATCTCGCCGCCGGTGCCCATGGTGCCGGCCTGCAGCACCAGTTGCGCTGCTTCCGGAATGGACATGAAGAAGCGAGTGATCTCGGGATGGGTCACCGTAACTGGACCTCCTGCGGCGATCTGTTCGCGGAATTTCGGGATCACGCTGCCGGCGCTGCCGAGCACGTTGCCAAAGCGAACCATCACGAAGCGCGTGCCCTGCGGACGCTGCAAGGACTGGCAGACCATTTCCGCGAGCCGCTTGCTCGCACCCATGACATTGGCCGGATTGACCGCCTTGTCGGTGGAAATCAGAACGAATTTGTCCACGCCGTGGCGCATCGCCTCGGATGCCACAACGTAAGTACCGTAGACGTTGTTGCGCACCGCTTCCCAGGCGTTTTCCTCCTCCATCAATGGCACGTGTTTGTAGGCCGCGGCGTGGAAGATGACCTGCGGCCGGTATTTTTCCAGCGCCTGCGCCACGCGTTGCGGATTCTTGGCATCGCCGACCATGCAGGTCACTGTAACGCGCCGAAGCGCGCCGTGAAATTCCTGCTCGACCTGATAGAGCGCGAACTCCGACATTTCATACAGCACCAGCCGTGCCGGGTTGTAGCGGGCGATCTGACGGCACAGTTCCGCACCGATGGAACCGCCAGCGCCGGTCACCATGACAGTCTTGCCTTCCAGCAACTCCGCCAGTCCGGCGCTATCCAGCGTGACCGGGTCGCGTCCCAGCAGGTCGTCCAGTTCGACCTTGCGGATCTGGGAAACGGTAACTTTGCCGCTCATCAGGTCATCGAATGACGGCACGGTGAGCACTTTGAGGCCGGCGCCCTGACAGATGCCGATTGCCCGACGACGAACGCCATGCGACGCCGACGGCATGGCGATAATCGCGTGCTCGACAGCGAATCGCGCCGCGACCGCGGGCAGGTCGGCGATCCGCCCCAATACCGTGGCGCCGAGGATCTGCCGGCGATGCGTGGTGTCATCGTCGTCCAGAAGCCCGATCACGCGCCACTCCTTGCTTCCGCCAAGGTCCTTTAACAGGGATACCGCGGCATCGCCCGCGCCGAGAATGACGACCGGTTTGCCGTACAAGGCTCCAAGCCTGCCGATGGTGCGTTGCTTCCACGCGCGATACAGAAGGCGGCTTCCGCCCATGAAGAACAGCAGCAGCATCGGATGCAATACATAGACCGAACGCGGCACCACAAAGGCGGGCTGGATCAGTACCACCAGCGCAGGGAAGGCTATCGCCGCGACGCCGACTGCGACGACGATCAGGCGCAGGTCGTGGATACTCGCATAGCGCCACAGCCCCCGGTACAGCCCGAACAGCCAGAAACACAGGGCGTCGAGCACCATCACCCAGCCGACGGTGGTCCACATGACCGGCAGGTACTCCGTCTGGATATCGAAATTGAACCTGAACCAGAAGGCGGCCAGCCATGCCGCACCGGCGGCGGCGACATCGTGCAGGAAAGCGAGCGCGGAACGCGGATTCACCCTCGGCAGCTTAGCCATGAGCCTCCGCGGAGAATCGTTTCCAGCGCCTGTCGATGGCCCACATCGCCGCAGCGATGGTCAGTGCGAGCGCGAATATCAGCGCGAACCGTCCCGCCGGCGGCTGCTGCAGACCAGTGAGCGCTGCCGCGCTACACAGGAGCATCAAACCATATTCCGACCATGCAGTGCGCCGATGACTCCAGCCGGACAGGATCAATCGCTGGTAGTAATGCTGACGGTGTGCCTCCCAGACACGTTCGCGGCGCAGCATGCGGCGCGCGAGCGTCATGCTGGCATCGACGATGAACGGTGCGAACACGACCAACGGAAACCACAGCGGCCAGAGCCCCTGCTGCCAGCCGGCCACGCCGAACGCCCCGGCAAGGAACCCCAGTGGAATCGAGCCGACATCGCCCATGAAAATCTTCGCCGGCGGAAAATTGAAAATCAGAAACCCCGTTGCCGCAGCCGCGATCGACCAGGCAAGCAGCTCGAGCTCACGGTTCCCTCCGAGCCACGCCGCCAATCCGTAAGTCCCGAAACCGATGACGGCCATTCCACCGGATAATCCGTCGGCGCCGTCCATGAAGTTGTAGAGGTTCGTTGTCCAGGCGATGGCGAGCAACAGGACGACGAGCAAAGCCGCCCCGGAAGATCCTGCGGCCAGCCACAGAAAGACGCCTGCGGCGACCAGGTGCATCACCAATCTCACCGCCGCGGGCAGAGCATGACGATCGTCGAAATAGGAAGCAATGGCCAGCGCGACGGCCGGAACCAGCAGGCTGGGACTGGCACGAAGGCACACGGCGGCCGCAACTATGCCCGTGATAATCGCGATGCCACCGGTGCGCGGCACCGGTGTGAGGTGCAGCGAGCGTTGGTTCGGCTCATCTAGCGCCAGGCCGCGAGTTCTCAGCAGCACGAACACGGTGGCGGTGGAGACAATTCCGGCGAGCAGCGGGGCAAGCGTGGACGCGAAGACGCCGGTTTCCATCGTGGCGATTATATAAGAACGACGGTCAATTTCCCCATCCGCAAGAGGATATCCGCCCGCTCAGCCGGACCGCGCCCGATACCAGGACACGGTCTGTGCCAGACCCTGCTGCAATGAAAACGGCGGTTGCCAGTCGAGCGCAGTTTTGATCGACGATACATCCACCTGCAGCGATCCGGTCAGCCGCGCAATCTGCTCTGCCCGTCCCGTTAGCAGGCCGGCGCCACGCAGCAGCGCCGGCGAAAACGGAAAGAGCAGCGGTTTCTTTCCCAGTGCGGCGGCAATCTCCCGTATGAGTTGCGGCGTCGAAACGTCGTGATCATCGCTGACGAAAAACGTGCGATTGGCTGCGGCCGGTTGCGTCAGACAAGCGCTCAGCGCATGGACCAGATTGCCGACGTAAACAAGACTGCGCAGATTGGAGATCGATGACAAAGGTAACGGTACCCCCGAATCAACTGCACGCAGCAGGCTGAGGAAATTCGCCTTGACACCGGGGCCGTAGACCAGCGGCGGCCGAAGTACGGTTACCGCCAATCCGGTTACCGCGGCAACCTTCGCCAGCATCTGCTCCGCCTCCCATTTCGAGAGCGCATACGGGTCCTGTGGATTCGGCGCATCCCGCTCGGAGAAAGGACGCCCCCGGGTGGCTTCGCCGTTCACCTTGGCGGTGCTGACGAACACGAAACGGGAAACGCCCGCCCGCGCTGCGGCCCGCGCCAGGTTTTCGGTGCCCTGCACGTTGACCCGACGGAACTCCGCGACCGGATCGGCGGCGGTTTCCCGCATCACGTGAACCCGCGCCGCGAGATGCGCAACCATGTCCACACCGGAAAGCGCGCGGTCCCAACTGGTGGATGGCCCGATCTCCTCTACCAGAATGTCGGCGTCCGGGGATATGGCTTCCGACGTGCCTCTGTGCAGCACCCGACGCACCGCCATTCCTTCGGCGGCGAGTCTCGCACACACCACGCGGCCCACGAAACCAGTGGCACCCGTAACCAGTACACGATGCAAGGCGCTTTCCCTAGCAGGCTCAGCCCGGCTTACGCCAGACCGTTCGATTCACGTAATCGGTATAACTGAATATGAGCCGCACCACTTTCTTGGAAACGTTGTCCGCTTCGTAATCCGGCACCGGTCTGAATACGCGCGCGGAATCGGAACGCTGTCGCATTACGACTCGCGCTGCATCGAGCACATCCTTGCGTTTCAACCCCGACATGACGAGCGTGCCTTCGTCCATGCCCTCCGGCCGCTCGTGAGCCTGGCGAATGGTGATGGCGGGAAAACCCAGTATCGACGACTCCTCGGTAATGGTCCCGCTGTCCGATAAAACACAGCAGGCGTCCAATTGCAGCTTGACGTAGTCGAAGAAACCCATGGCTTCCACGAAACGCACGCCTCCATCCGTGTCCGAGATCCCGGTGTCATCCAGCCTTTTACGCGTACGGGGGTGCGTGGAAACGACCACAGGAAACCGGTAATGCTCATGCAGACCCTGTAACGTATCCAGAAGATCGCGAAAGTTCTCCGGGTCGTCGACGTTCTCCTCCCTGTGCGCGCTCACAAGGAAGTACTTCCCTGCCTCCAGACCGAGGCGGGTGAGAGCATCGCTGCTTTCGATGCCTTTCCGGTGGTAATCGAGGACCTCGCGCATGGGCGAACCGGTCTTGATGACCAGCTCCGGCCGCAACCCCTCCGCCAGCAGATATCGCCTGGCATGTTCGGTATAGGGCAGATTGACGTCGCTGGCGTGATCCACCAGACGGCGGTTGATCTCTTCCGGCACCCGTTCGTCGAAACAGCGATTCCCCGCCTCCATGTGAAACACCGGGATCTTGAGGCGCTTTGCCGATATCACAGAGAGACAGCTGTTGGTGTCGCCGAGCACCAGCAGCGCATCCGGCGCCTCTGCTCGCAGAACCTCGTAGGAACGGGCGATGATGTTGCCTATCGTCTGGCCAAGGTCCTCTCCGACCACCTCGAGGAATCGGTCGGGCCGCCGAATGCCCAGTTGGTCGAAAAAGACCTGGTTGAGGGAATAGTCATAGTTCTGTCCGGTGTGCACCAGTACGTGTTTGCAGCATGCGTCCAGTTCAGCGATGACCCGCGAAAGTTTGATCACTTCCGGGCGGGTGCCCACTATGGTCAACACTTTCATCGCAGCAGCTCTCCGCCGGATACAGCAGTCACCCCTTCCCTCTCCAGCAATCGATGCCGCTCCAGAAGCGCGACGGTTCCGTCCAGATCAAGAACGTTGTCGGCCGAACTGAATTCCTTGGGCAGTGCATTGCGTTCGGAAGCAGGCTCATCCCGAAGCTCGGGAAGCATCGATTGAATGGCGTAATAGTCGCCGCGCCGGACGCTGTGATGCACCTCCTCCTCGGAAATCATGATCTCGTGCATTTTCTCGCCGGGACGAATGCCGGTTACCTTGATCGGAACGTCTCGATCGCCGATCAACGCCCGCGCGATGTTCATCACCGTCGCGGCCGGCGCGTTCGGCACATACGTCTCGCCCCGACGCGCGCCCGCCAACGCCGCAAGGACCGTATCTACCGCCTGGTCCAGTGACAGCAGGAAGCGGGTCATCTCGGGCACTGTAACGGTCACGGGGCCCTTGTTCCGGATCTGGTCCAGGAACAGCGGAATCACCGATCCGCGCGAAGCCAGTACGTTTCCGTAACGCACGCAAATGAAACGGGTGCGCGGATTCAGAACATTGGCTGCGACCAGAATGCGTTCCTGAATTGCCTTGCTCATGCCCATCACGTTGACCGGCTTGCAGGCTTTGTCCGTGCTGATGCCGATCACCGTGTCGACCGGGTAGTCGTTCTCCTCGATCGCCCGCACGATGTTGTAGGCCCCCAGGCAGTTCGTCATCACGGCTTGCTGGGGAAAGTATTCACAGGTGGGGACCTGCTTGAGCGCCGCGGCATTGACAACGATGTCCGCCCCCCTGATCGCGGAGCAGATCTCGTCGAAGTTTCGGACGTCGCCGATACGGAACTCCAGGACGTTCAGGAAATTGTTGTATATGACTTCGTCCGTCGTAACTGCCCGGTGGAGATAGGCTATCCGCATATCGTGCTGCTTTGCCTCGTCCCGGGAAAACACGATCACTTTTTTGGGCGTCCCCATCTCGCCCGTCAACACCCTGTGGACGAAGGTCTTCCCCATCGATCCCGTCCCACCGGTGACAAGAATGGTCTTTTCCTGAAACAACATTTCTCAGTCCTTGATAGTCTCGCCCGCCAGTTCGGCGATCATCTCGTTCCACTCCGGCGGCCGGTAGTTAAATTCCTTCCTGAAGCGCGACGAATCCAGGCTGCGGTCGCAGACGAACGCATCCTGGGGATCTATCGTCGTACCCAGGTCCAGAGCCTTGTTCAACTTCACCAGCAGGTCATACTTCGATATCGGCGTGCTGGAGACGTGATACAGGCCGCTTGCCTGCGGACGATCGACCAGCAATTTCTCTATAATCCGCGACATCTCCAGTGTGGTAAAGCCGGAAAAAATCGCCCGCCGGTAGCCAAAGATCCTTTTCCCCTGCTGCGAAAGGAACCACTCCAGCAACCCGGTTTTGCGCGACAGCTCCGTCCCGATGATCGAGGTTCTCAGCGTAATGCAACCCGCCTCGTTGACCTCGCCAAGCAGCTTGCTGCGGCCGTACAGATTTTCCGCGTCCGCCGCGTCGCTCTCGCTATAATTTCCCTTGCGCCCCGAGAAGACGCAATCGGTGCTGAGGTGTATGAGCCGCGCCGCGTTCGCGCGGCAGAGCTGCGCCAGGCGATGCGGAAACAGCGCGTTGACTTCGTTCGAGATATCGAGCAAATGAGCTTCGGGCCGCTGCTTGACGATGCCGGTGGCGTTGATCACGGCCTCGGGTCGGAAATCAGCGACGACCGCTGCAACACGTCTGGAATCGCGCACGTCCGTTTCGTCGTAGGCGTTTCCCCGGTCGAACAAGCCGAAGCGCGAATAGTCGCCGAGCCTGCGATGCAGTGTCACGCGCGTTTCGTGGTTCGCGGAAAAATGCCGCAGCAGACGATGCCCCAGCATGCCGTCGCCGCCGAAGATCAGGACGCGCATAAGATCGTGGCCACGGAATCACACGGAAACAGACGAAAAAAGACTTGAATTGGAAACTGTACAACAGCAACGATTTCCGTGTGCTTCTGTGGCTGAGGTGGTCTGGTTTTCATTCCGTGTGCTTCCGTCGCCAATGTTGTTCACGGCTTTCCCCTCCCGGCAGGGAACAGCAGTTGCCCGCTTTTTTGCCGGTCTCTCCGGCGTGGGGCTAAACCAGAACAACGTAACGGACACCGTCGTCTTTCGCAGCCTCTTCGATCTCGGCGGCGCTGCGCCGCAATATCCCGGCGATGTCTGCCGTGGAGCATTTGCCACGCCGAATCCAGACGACCTTGGGAGGGGATCCAAGCAGGATGCCTCACTCGGGAAAATCGGCGTCCTTTGAAACGATGGTAAAACCGTTTTCCCGCGCGTATTCCCAGATGCTGGAATCGTCTGCCCGTGCAAGCACCAGCGCTTCGGTATGCGCTGAGCCCGGGAAAACGTCCTGCAACTCTTTGATGAGGACTGGCGAAAGATTCTGGTCGAAGAGCAGCTTCAAGAAGCGACAGCGACCTGGCTACGCTCGCGGTCGGCGGCGTAACTCAGGCACGCCTGAATATCCTCCCGCGTCAGGTACGGGAAGTCGCGCAGAACGTCATCAACGCTCATTCCCGACGCCAGATACTCGAGCACGTCGTAAACCGTAATACGCATGCCGCGGATGCACGGCTTACCGGAGCGCTTGCCCGGCTCAACGGTAATGATATCGCGATAATTCACAGTCTTGGACATTGCGCGCCCATTATATTCCCACCAAATGCCATACGCTATGGAGAGTCCAGACCCCCGTCAGGACCAAAAAAGAGCGGGAACCTGTCGCTCTCTCTATAATTTCCCTTGCGCCCCGAGTATCAGCACGCGCATCGCTTGCCTTCTTCAACTGTTTCGAAAATGCAGCGGCTCAGTCGCTGCAGAAGAATACCCCGTTCGTACTCTGCCTCAAAGTAGGCGCGACCGCGAACACCCAGCTGTTCACGCTCCTGCTTCGGCATGTCGTATAGCGCGAGCACGGCGGCAGCCAGCGCCTGCGGGTCCTCTGCCGGACAGGTCCGCCCGGCACCGGCTTCGTTCAGGATGCGGGCGCCTTCCCCGTCCAGGGCCGCGACGATCGGTCGTCCGCAGGCCAGATACGATTGCAGCTTGCTCGGGACCGTCATCGCGAAAACCGGGTCGCGTTTGAGGGTCACCAGCAGCACGTCGGCCAGCGCGAAGAAACGCGGCATCGACTCCGGCGCAAACCGGCCCAGAAAGTGGACTCGATCCTTGAGCCCCTGGAATTCGACTTCCGCAACCGCCGATTCGCGCATGCGCCCGTCCCCCAGCACCACCCACTGGATTTCCGGCAGGTCGCGCAAAAGTGTTGCCGCCTCGATGATGGTTTCAAAGCTCTGGGCCGCACCGATATTGCCGGCGAACACGACGCGAAAGCCGTCCGGCATCAGTTTGCGCTCGACAGCGTCCGCCTCGAGATTGACCTGCCGGTAGAAGCCCTCGGCGCTGTTGGGCAGGTAGACGACCTTCTCCTGCGGCGCGCCGAGGCGCAGGACCTGGCCCCGGAACGCCTGCGACTGGATCAGGATGCGGTCGCTGTGCCGATAGATGAATCGGACCATGCGCTCGACCAGCGAAAGGATCCAGGGAGTGCGCACCATACCGGTCGCCGAAAGACTTTCCGGCCACAAGTCCTGCACCCAGAACAAAACCGGGGTGCCCCGCAAACGCTTCAACAGCAAGGCCGGCAGTACCACCGTCACAGGCGACGGCTCGTAAACCAGTATCGCGTCGAACCGCTGCCGCATGCGCGGCAAACCAAGCACCACGCTCGTCACCAGAAAAGACATGTAGTTCAGCACCAGCCGCAGCGCCCCGCCACCGCCGCGGGGGATCAGGGGCACGCGGTAAACCGGGATGCCGGAATAGTCGTCGCGAAACGGACCGAAGAAACCGTATCCCTTGAAGAATCGCCCCTCGGGATAATTCGGCAAGCCGGTGAGCACCACGACCTCATGGCCGAGATCCCGCAAGCCGCGTGCAACGTCGTTTATCCGAAACGTCTCGGGCCAGAAATACTGGCTCAACACCAACAAGTTCATGAGATTTCATCCGCAGGCTTTGGGGCCAGTTCTTCAAGAGCGCTCAGGCGAGCCAGCAGGAGGCCCCAGATGAAGAATCCGACGATGCCCGGGTATGGTTGCCGCAGTCCGACCTTGAGCATGTTCTCGATGAGCAACAAGTAAACGGCTGCGACCACCGTGCCCAGAAGAATTGGGGTGCAAAGCAGCTCGGAACGCCGGGCCCAAATCATTCGCGCTGTCATGAACATCAAGGCCATGATCGGCACCAGCGCCAAAACCCCAAAATTGTAAAGTCCGTCGAGCCAATAATTGTGCGCGCTGGGATGTTTGCTGCGGTCGGGTGGCGAAGCGTGGCCGAGAAGAAATGCAGAAGGCGATTCGACCACGCCGGCGGAATAGAAGCGCCAATGCTCAACCCGGTCGGTAACACTCAGAGGCGCGGCGTCCCTCCTCAGAGGCGCGGCGCCCATCTGCTCGCTACCCGCTGCGTTCAGATATTTCGATGCCAGCTCGGAACGCGCAACATATCCATACGTCACCCCAGCAACCAGGGCAATTGCGAGGGCCGCGATCGCCGAACGCTCTAACCGTCTCGCACGAAACTGCGCAAAAGCAAAAACCAACAGTCCGATGGTCAGCCCAGCCATCGCAACGAGCGAGCGCGAAGCCACGGTGTGAACCGCAAGCGCGGGAAGCAGCATGAGCAATGTCTTGTATTGCCATTCCTGCCGTCCCGACAGCGAAAATGCCGCCATCAATCCGACGCTCACCATGACCGCAGGGAAATACTGCAAATGCTGGTAGATACTGAAGACATACAGCGATGGCGCAAGCAGCAGATAACCCTGTGCCCAAGTAGAAACCAGGTGCGCCGGAACGATCAACGTCAACACGACGAGCGCAGATCGCTCGAAAACTGGCTTGCTGGCGCTTTTTCCGTACATCTCGCCCAATACCAGCGCGAACATCGGCAAGAGGTACTGCGCGAGCAGAATCAGTTTCGCCCCCTCCTGTGCCGAATTGCCGTGCGCGACCGTAAGGGCCGTAAGGACAAAAAGAAGGGCTGAGAAAAACAGTACTGTCAACGTGCGCGTCGCGGCAGCGTAGTTTCCAAGGATCGCGATGCCTGCGAACAATGCCACCACCGACACCGGAAACGGCACGCGAGAAATGGCCCCACCCGTCTCAAAGACAAACGCGGGGTCGCGAAACAGTCCGCCGCTCAGCTGAAAAAAAACCGGGAGCACCAACAAGAACCCCAGGACCGACATCGTCGGCGTGCGGTGGCGCGCGAACCATCCCCACTGACGTCCGGCTCCAAACAGGAACAGCAAACTCAAGCACGCGCTCAATGCGTACAAACCCGCCAGCGAACGCGGTCCAAGCACATAATAGACGAAAGGCACACACGTTGCGATCAGGGCGTTGGCGAGCAGGTCGGGGCCGAAAACAACGCGCCCGTCTGCGCGTTGAATCAATGAAGTGCGCAACGAGGTCGCCACGACCATAATCGCCCCGCCGGCAATCGAAAAGCCGACGGCGAGCCAGAAGGTCATGGATCGTGCAGTTGCCGCCATCCATGCCGGCCAACCGATGGTCGCCGCGATGACAACACCGGCTAGCAACAGCATCAGGGCTGGAACCACGAGAAGCTTTCTCGGCAGTCCGGTTGCACCGTATCGCCGAGCCAATGTGGGCGCCAGCGCTTGTCCGTAGATGGTTGGAACGATCCCGCCGAGTGCAAACGCGGTAAAGAGCTCACCGGCAAGGGACCTGCCTACGAGCAATGCGATCGAGATGCGAAACACGTAGGCGCTCGTCCCGATGATCGCGGTTGAGCCAAAGTGGGGCAACAAAGATCGCCAGCCAAGCGTCGAATGGCGCAAGCGAGTCGTCAGCCCGGCGTTCTTGTATGCAAGAAGCGGAACCAATGCCCAAGGAATCGCGGCAAGGGCCGCGTCCACATTCGCGGATAGAGGCAGAGCGGCGCAGAGCGCGAAGGAGGTAATCTCTGCGACGATGCTGCGCAATGCATATTGAGTCTGTCCATGCCGTTCATGCTGCGCCAACGAGATCTCGCCTACCCATTCCGCCACCCGGCGCAAAATGAGCACCAACGCAAGCGACGCGGTGGCGCCACCGATTCCAACGCTGAGAATGTATGCCGCCAGCGATAGCGGAACGACCAGGATCAGGCGGGTCCGCAGAATGCTCGCCGCCATCGAATCTGCGGCGTCCGAAAGCACAAGATTGCGCGCGTTGGCGGAAAACGCGTAGAACAGAGCGAGAGTTGCTCCTTGGACAATGCCAACGTCGGCAGCCAGCTCTGTAGCCCCCCCAAGACCAAACACCAACAACAGTGCGGTCACGGAGAAGGAGTTAAGCAACGCTGCCGCGGGGAATACGAGCATAGGACTCCTTAAACTCACGGGTCTCAACCCAATGACTTGTCATCTAGCAGGACGTTACTCGGTGCCTTTCATTCTCTGTCCGTTCGCAAAGATGAATGTGACAGCAATTTGTCGGCCACAAAAATGATCAGCACGTTGAGAAAAAGTGATCCGAAGAGCAGATACGACTGCGCTGGAACGTAGCCAAAGCTCGCAAATCTGAATGCGACCACTTGCGCCAGAAGTGAGCAAAGAATCACGTTTGCACCGCCCAACTTGTACACAATCACTTCGATTCCCGCTGCTGCTGCGCCAAGCGCCACCATGCACGCTAAGAGAAAAAGAAACGATCCGGGATAAAAACAAAATGCGATGACGCCAGGAAGCGAGATGTAGTGGTGCTTCGTCTTGTCCGTATTGACATATGGCGATTCGATGAGATGCATGTCGTAGAAACTTGTCGCAGTCTCCAAGTACTTTTCTCTCCACGCCTCACGCCAGAGATCCCAACCCAGCTTTGGCGAACTCGACACCGCCATCACGCCTTCGATGCCCACCCACCGGTCGATGAACAGGGGAGTGGTCATGCCCCTAACATGGACTTGCGCTTCGGTTACGTCCAGCGTCACCGCAGCCGAAGATAGCCACTCCTGGAACGTCGGCGAGCGCATGAAATTCACGGCGAATAACGACACCGCAAACAGAACCGCGAAAGCAAGTGCGAAGATTGAAACCGCTGCGATATTCAGCTTTGATTTTTGCGCCACTAGCGATATATACGCGCCATAGAACAATGCGCTGATGTTCAGGATCATGCCTCTGCTCAACAACGATACGTTGGACAGGAAGCCTTCAATCAAGGCGGGAAAAGCGGCCATCCAGGTCGCGTTCCGGGAAATCTCGATCTCGAAGCGAATGATCAACGCCGAGACTGACGCCAGTCCAAATTGCAGCAGCCACTTGTAGACGCCGTTCAGCCCGTAGGGCAGAACGGTCTGCGTGATTGCCCCTCGCTGATAAATGCCGAAATAGGTATTGGTGACGGCAACCGTGGCAACCAAGACCAGAAACACAAACACCACTGCCTTCCGGTGCTGCCGGTAGAAATGGAATAGACCTGACTGCGAACACTCGGCAGGGCGATCCGTATATGTGAAGAATCTTTCCCTGGCCAAGGTTGCCATGATCAGGCCGAGCATCCCGCAAGACGCAACAAGAAGCGCGCGATCAAAGGAAGGCCCCGAACCGTCGAAGGCCCCGACCGACGCGTGAAACAAACCATTTGTGTAGGCAACCCGAATCGAAAGCTTCAGCCAGAAACCGAGCCAGAAGAAGACGCCGATGAATACGTCGAAAAAGATCGCCCTCTTTCGGAACCCCAGGAACAGCAACGCGTTGGACACAATCGTGAACAACAAATACACATAGCCCTGCCCCGCATACTTCATGTAGACAGCGGCTGACAAGGCCACAATCGCGACTGAAAAAAACGTAAGGAAAAGTCTAAAAAGCATGTTCACTCGCACTGGAAGGTGAATTCGCGGGAGGTATCCCTTTGGAACTCGTCGGTCACGACGCCAGAAGCTGCGCGTAGATTTCCCTGTAACGCTCCGCTTGGATTCACCAGAGAAAGCGCTGGCGCACCAGTGCTTCCAATCGCCGAGCGCGGTCACGCAACGCCGACTCGTCCGACAGCGCTGACAACAGGCTCTCAGCCAAGGCCTCCCCCGCCCCGACAAAGCGCCTTTTCCCCTGCTCCGCAAATGCCTGCGCAAGCGCATGAACCTCGAAGCCGCGATCGAGCAAGGGCGCAAGGCAATGGCGTCCGATGAAGCCGGCGGCGCCCGTGATGAGTACTCGTCTCATGACCATGCGGTGACTGGCTCAGATTACATGACTTCACGGCGGTCCGCCGCCCCGCAAGTAAAGGCGCAGCCGCACGATGGTCCAGCCTAATACGCGGTTCACCAGCGTCGGCCAGATGTCGAAAGGCCTGAGGATCAGGAACGCGCAACCCAACCTGATTGTTCGCAGGCTCGCCGGAATCAACCGGCCCACAATGCCTAACGCTATACGCTTCCACCCTGCCACTCTCGCAGCAACATCGGGGAACAGCCCGCCACTCGACGCGCGTATTGCCGCGAAGCGGTAGCGCGAGGCCGTGCGCTCGAAAAACCTGCCACTGAAAAGGCGCGGCGACAGCTTGGGGCCGCGCGCTCGTAGCTGCTCAAGCATCGTCTCAAGCCCAGCGATGTCTTTCAGGGCGCTTGAGGAATAACTCCCGGCATGGATCCGGATTGCGGCAAACGGTTCGGGTGTATAGGCGGCCCCTCGCAGACTTGCCACCACCAACGCCGTGAACAGATCCGCAGGCGCCCCATAGGCGGGGTTAAAACCGCCCGCCGCCCGCAAGGTATCGCGGTGGTAGATTAGCGTGGCCCCGGTAAACCAGTTGCCAAGACGGTGTGCCAGCTTCACGCAGCGCTCCGGCGGCAGAAAAGCCTCGTTCAAGGAAACTATCGGGGATGGGTGCAGGCGAATCGGCCGGTCCTCCTCGTCCACCAGCCACGACATCGCGGACCACAACCCGGCAGTCGGTGAGCGTGCCAGGCAGGCCTTGGCTCGCATGAAGATGCCGGGCAGAACAAAATCATTTGCGGACAGCAGCAGGACGTATTCACTACGCGCGCGTTCCAACGAATCATTGACCGTGCGGTTTGTCCCTATGTTCACGGGGTTGACGACGAGCCGGGCGTGCGGGTTTCCCCGAATCAGGGGCTCGATAACTGCAATGCTGTTATCCGTAGACGCGTCGTCCACGACGATCAGTTCCTCCGGCGGCGTCGCCTGGTCGAGTATCGAGCGGATGCAGCGCGCAAGATAGCGCGAGTCGTTTCGATTCGGCACGATCACCGCGATTCCGGGCGTTGCCGTATCTGGCGGTCGCCGCGACGCAATCGGATCCACGGCGCGAATCACTTTCTGCCGTCCTGGGCGGCGAAATACGACTGCACCGCGGCCCGGGCCACTTCGCCGGCGGCGCGAAAGGGTGTGCCGAAATCGGCCTTGAACCGGTCCGAGCGAAGCGAGGTATCGAGGGGGCGCGGCTCCAGCAGGTCCGGAATATCCCGCAATGAACAATCGATGATCTCTGCGACCGGCGTAGCGAATTTGCGGTACTCGTCGATCACGGCGCCAAGCAGCACACGCCGGCTCAGGCGCTCGGGCCCGCCAAGGTGATACAGGCCCTGCGCCTGTGCCTGCACCAGCTGCGCGATGGTCCGCGCGGCATCCGGCGCCGCCGCCGGGGTGAAATACTGGTCGGTCGCGCAGAGGATCCGCTTCCTGCGCCCGAGCCCCTCGACCCAGCCGCTAAGAAAGCAGCGCGCATTGCGCTCCGGAGAGATCAGCTTTGGCAGGCGAACGACGATCCACGGCGGAGGAAGCGCTGCCAGGTGGCGTTCGACCTCGAGCTTCTGCCTGCCGTAAGTTAGGATGGGGATCGGTTCGTCGTCCTCGGACCAGTACGCGCGGCTGCCGTCGAAGACCGCGTCGCTGGAAACGAACACCGGCATGATGCCGAGCGCGCGCGCGTCGTCGATCACCCGGATAATGCCGCGCACGTTGACCTCGGCGGAACCGGCCGGATCGCGCGCGCAGGCGTCGATGTTGGTGATGCCGAGCAAAATAACCGCAGCGGCCGGTTTGGATGGAAGACGGGAAACCAGATCCGCAGCGGGGGTGCTGCAAGCGTCGAAATAGAGGCTCCCTGCGCTGGCGTGGCTGAAATGGGTCGCCACCGCGCCCGATGAGCCGAATGCCTCGCATAGCGCCGGGCCGAAAAAACCGGAAGCGCCGAGCAATAACACAGACGGGCCTTTACCGTTTGGCTTCACGTCCACTTTCCGGCCGGAACCGTGCCCTTGTGAGAAAATGCTGGTTTCATCGAAAAGTGGCTGATACGTTGCTCCCGCGTCCAGCGCCCGATTTTACCAGTTAGGCCTCGGCTCTCTTTGCTGATCCACCAGAAACGATGCTGCTGCCCCATCACTGTCGTCAGGCGTTTCATGCGGCTCTCCACGGGGTAACTGAAAGGAATTCATGACCGGCCGGAATTATTGCGCGGTATACGACTTTGGGTTGTTTCCTTATGCACTCGGGGATGTTCTCACATGGAACGTGCAGACGGCGATCCGCTGCGAAGAGCTGGGCCGCGAGCAGGTGGACGCCTATATTTGCGTGGATGAGCGTCAACCGCCCAACATTTTCCAGAAGGACCTCATCACCGCTGATAACTGCGGATTGTTTTTCAATGAGCTATTCGGCGCGTTCGGGACTCACCCGAAACCCGGGAACGTCTTCTTGTATCGTTGTCGCGAGGAAATGCTGGAACGGCTGCGCGAGGCATCCAGGGACGATGCGGCAAACTCGGAGGACTTGGCCGAGTACGAACGGGCACTGGCCGACTACGAGCGGGCGTTGGCAAACCGCGGGAATGGGCGGTCGGTGATGATCGGCTGGCCGGCCTTGATGATCGAGTATTTCACCAAGAGCATCCATTCCCATGAGCGGATAAACGCCTACGCGGCGGCGCATGGCAGAATCCCGCTTTTGCGCCCGAGCATGGGCTGCGAGCCAGACATCACGGGATTGATCACAAAGCGATTCGCCGGCAACAGGATCGTGGCGATTCAGATGCGGCTCCGCCGGCTCGATGCCGGATATGGCGCGGAGTTTACCTACTGGCGGGATTCGGATTTCCTGGAATGGTACGAGTTTCTCAAAGAGGCGGGGAAAACGCATCCGGACGTGCAGTTCGTGGTCATGGGCCGCCTGCAGGAGAAGCCGCTCGAGTTGCTGAGACTGCCGAACGTCATCAGCCTTCGCACCCTGGGCCTGGGGCTCGGGCATGAACTGAGCCTGCTGTTGAGAAGCGACCTGTTTATCGGCACGTCCAGCGGTTTCGCCGCCCTGGCCAACTTCTCCGAGGTCCCCTATTTCATCACCAAGATGAACCCCGGGGCCTGCCGCGCTTTCGCGATTGCACCGGGGAGCGAGCGCCTGCCGTTCGCGGGCGAGCGCCAGATCCTAGTCTATGAGCCCGAAACCCACGACCTGTTGATGCGGCTGCTGGAGCGGGGATTGCAGGGCGTGCCGCCGCGCAGCGGCACCTCGGGTCCTACATCAGAAGAAGCCATCGACGCTCGAAGCTGGGAATGGGAGCAGTCTCAGTGGCTGCAACCCGGAGCGACCACCAATCGGTTTTTCACCGTCGACTGCTACAGTGACAAGGAGACTGCGTTCCTTGTCTGGCCCAGGATCAAGGAGGCAAGTGCCGCTTGGCGCAAGGGAATGAAGGATCGGGCCTGGACGGTTTTGCATCGTGTCGAAACCAGTTTTCCGCGCATGTGCGAAAGGTTTCCCGAGTTTCTTCGGCTCCGGGCAAAACTGGCGGCTGAGAGAAACGAGCGGGAAATTCTGACTAGCTGCAAGGCAAACCTGAAAAAGCTGACCGTTCAAGGCAAGGGGTTTGCCGGTATCCCGACCATTCTGATGCGGCGCTGGCATTGGAGCTACCCGCTCAGAATGCGCGTGTGGAAGCGGCTCATTTATATCTGGGAACGCAAGCACAGGATTCCGGGGAAACTGGTGAGAATCCTGATGCGCCCCGCCCAGCGGCGAAGCGGGACTTGAGCCAGTTTATTTTCGATTCGGCTCCGACTAAGTGCCTTATGCCGCTGGAGGACAAAGAGGGGCTTCGTTGTTGCCCGCCTGGCCGTGGGTGGTCGCCTACAGCGAAAGACTTTCAGGCGTATGGGCTGCGAGCATATAGCCTTTGGAATAGAAATCGGTCAAATTTCTATCCTCTCGCTGATCGAGGGCAGCAACTATCTCATCGATGCGCCGTGCCAAGTCAAGTCCATTTTGACCACCGAAACTTTCACAGTGAACTGTCACCATCACCCCATGAAAATCCGCTCGTATTCCCGATTTCGCGTCGATTCTCGATTTGGCGGTATTGGGACTTGACGGGCGGCGGAGCAGCAATTGCAGAATCTTCTTGAGGACTCGACTAAGCACACGGGGCCTCAACACATATCGAAAAACCGGAGCCGAGAGATTGCGTCGGTCCTTTCGCCATTGTTCCAACTTCTCGTTGCTCCAGCGTTCTTCGACAAGCTGGAAAGCTTCGTTAACGATTCTGCTCTCTTGGCGAGCAAGGAAGCGATCGAACTGAATCCGCTCTTCCGGCCCCAAACAAGGATTGTTTATGTTGATCCCCCGGAATTCGCTCTCAATCCCCGCTATGTACGCGACGAGATCCGGATGGAAACGACCAAAAGTCTCGGGCAATAACCTCCGCAACAGCGCAAAAGTCTGAGCATGTCCATTGGTCAAGCTTAGCGCTCGGAATTCGAGATCACCGAACAGGTTCTCGGCATGGTGTTCATCGATGAATTCTTGCAACCGCGTGGTGTTTCCAGCCCGACCGTTTTCTTTGGGGTTGAAACCGGCGGCATTGGAATTTCGAGACCGGCCGCCGTAACCCAACACAGAATCAAAGTAAAGATAGCGTTCTTGTCCTTCCATCAAAGCCAGCAACAACAGAGGTGCACTGTAATCGGGATACGGCGCGCAAAATAAGCGCCCGACACGTTTGCGTACGCGCTGGCCGAGCTCTCTGGAGAAGCAGATTCGTGTCCCCTGTGGGAAACACCTGAGAATATTCAGGCCTGCATATGCGTCGATAACTCGCCAAGGATTGATTTCGAAGATCAAGCCAGTATGACTTGCCTCGAACTTAAAGGTATTGGCGCCAGAAAGATCCCAGTCGGGATGCATGTAAAGGCCAGCATCCCAGGACGCCAATCCGACAACGATGTGCATAGAGGCTGTATCAATGCCAGTCAATAGTTGAGGGGAGAAAACGTCGTCGTCCGAGTTTACGATGACAAAGTCGCCTTGCGCATGCTGCCAGGCGAATTCCCAGTGATCAGCCATGGGCAATCTTCGGTCGGTACGCACCGTACGCAACCGCGGGTCGCCTCGAAACCGATCGATCACAGAAGAAGTCTCGGGACCAGAGAAGTTGTCCGAGACGATCACCTCGACGTCACTACGGTCGGTCAGAAGGCAGGCGGGCAGCGTCGTGGCCAGAAGATCTGGCCTATCGCAGGTGGGAATGACGATTGAAAAACGCAGGTTCGATCCCTATCCGAAAAGTGCCAACCGCGATGCCTCGACCGTCAAGACCATTTTCCTCTGAACACCATGGGACGACACACCTAGTCTTCACTCGTCTTGCCGAGTCGACGGCACTCGGCAGGCTGGCCATACGGCGGGCGCGCACATGCTACAGGGTTCCGTGCTCTTATGGAATTCCCTTTGTCGGTGCTGGCACGCCTTCGGTCACGGTCTTCCAATGCAAATGGGGTCGCACGACACCTGGTACCGCGCCGCCGTAGTCGCCACGCATGGACTCACCGTCGATGCTGTCGAACACGTTGAAGGCTACCGCCTCGCGCTCGTGGGCGTGGACTGTTGCCGGGTCCAAGGTGCTGATGGCAGCGTCCACGATCAGCGTCCCCTCGCTCAGGAAATTGCCTGGCACAGTCACCCGGCTGACGTAGCGGCCCGCCGGCTTCGGCCGCCCACGCCATTCAGGATCGGTGTCGCCGGTTACAAACACACATATGCCTTCCTCGTTGTGCAGGTGGAAATTGGGGACCGGAACATATCCGGGCTGCAGCACATCGTAGGCCATCTCGATTGTGACTGGGCGGCGGATGTCGATCGCTTCACTGGCTGTGCCGTCAGCGGCGATGACGCTCACCGACCGCAATCGCACCACACGGTCTCCTGGCGCAGTCGCCTGATCGGGCCAGCTGCGGTGGGCCATGGTGCCAAGGTCGGACCGCAGATAGGCAGCCGTGACCTCGCTTGCCGGTCCGTCGGCTATCACGCGACCGCGATCGAGGAGGATTGCCCGCGGGCAGAGCCGAGTGATCGCCGTCATACTATGCGAGACGAAAACTACTGTTCGGCCCTCCCGTCCGACCTCGCCCATCCTGCCGATGCACTTCTTCTGGAAGGTGGAGTCGCCGACGGCAAGAACTTCGTCGACGAGCAGGATCTCCGGCTCCAGCTGTGCGGCCACGGCGAAGGCGAGGCGCATGTGCATGCCGGTGGAGTACCGCTTCACCGGCGTATCAATGAACTGTTCCACTTCGGCGAACCCGACGATTTCGTCGAACTTGCGCCGCACCTCGCGTCGCCCCATGCCGAGGATCGCGCCGTTGAGATAGACGTTCTCTCGCCCCGTCAATTCGGGATGAAAGCCGGTCCCAACTTCGAGTAACGATCCGACCCGGCCGCGTAGAAACGCCCGTCCGGTGGTCGGCTCGATGATGCGCGACAGAATCTTCAGCAACGTACTCTTGCCTGCGCCGTTCCGCCCGATCAGCCCGACCACCTCGCCCGGCGCGATTTCGAAGCTGGCATCCGTGAGCGCCCAGAACTCCTCTCGCTCGGGACGAGGGAACGGCGCCCGCCCGGAGACCAGACGGACCAACGCACGAAATGGCGCCGCGGCTGCCCGCGTCAACGTGTCCCGCAACGCCTTGTATCGCTCCCTCTCGCCGAGGTGGAATTTCTTCCCGAGGCCCTCGGCGCGGATGGCAAACCCGCTCATCGGGTCAGATCCTATCGGCCATTTCCCGCTCGACGTGCCGGAAATAGGCCATGCCAGACAGCAACACGATGAAGACCGTGGCGGTGGAGACCAACAGCATCAGCGGCTCAGGTGCCGTCGCGCCGCCGAGCACAGCCCAGCGGAACGACTCCGTGACAGTCACCATCGGGTTCATCGCATAGAGCAGCCGCCACTTCTCAGGGATGACCGAGGCTGGATAGAGAACCGGCGTGAGGAACAGCCAGATCTGGGCCAGGAACGGCAGCACGAACTGGACGTCTCGATACAGGACGTTCAGAGCCGAAAGCCACAGCGCGACACCCAGCGAGGTCAGCAGCGCAAGGGCCAACAGCGCCGGCGTCAGCAGAATCTGCCAGCTGGGCACGAATCCAAACCACATCATCATCGCCAGCAGAATCACGAAAGTGATGCCGAAATCGACCGCACCACCGAACACCGCGGCGGCGGGCATCAGGATACGTGGGAAATAGACTTTGGTAACCAGCGACCGGTTGCCCGCGAGGCTCATGCTGCCTTCGACCAGTGACCGGGAAAACACCTGCCAGGGCACCATGGCGGCGAAGGCGAACAGCGGATACGGCAGACCGCCGGTCGGCACGTTGCCGAGCTTGCCGAGTAGAAAGGAAAAGACCGCGACCGTGGCCAGCGGCTGGACGACCACCCAGGCGATGCCGATGGCGGTCTGCTTGTAGCGTACGGCAACGTCGCGCACTATCAAGGCGACGAACAACTCGCGCCAGAGCCAGAGTTCGAACGGATCGACCAGCCTCAGGCCTCGCGTCGGCGCGATCACGTGCACGTCGCTGTGCGGAATATGCTTTTTAGTCTTGGAAATCAAGTAGCGGTCGCCGCAAGAAAAAATACTTCAGTCTAGGATTACCGTAGGATTACCGGGAGCTCATGATGCAATTCCTTAGGTGATGATAAGGATCAGTAAATCCGCTTAAGGTAACCATCCGGCGCCACAGTAATCAGCAGCTTGCTCTCAATCATCTTATCGATTTTGAAGTTCAGCGCCTGACCATCGGCTGCCAGGCGCCCTTCTTCCTTCAACCGACAAAGATATTCCTGTACTGCGGTCTTCGGATTGTTACCTCTTCCCCACGGCCGATCTACGAAAGTTCCATCAGGTAGATCGTCGATGATCGTATCGAATACCACACAGTAGCTGCCGGCGCTCACGAGTGGGGCATAAGCCTCGAGTTCCAACAACACATGCTCATGAGTGTGGTTGGAATCAAGGCAGACCAGAATAACTTCGTAACCGCGGGCCTTCTCGTGCACCCAGGCAACGACCTCCGGTGCAATCGACGAGCCCTGGAACATCTCGATGCGGTTGGCTAATGGGTGTGCCTCGATGGCGGCGCGATTGTGAGAACGGATGTCGATATCGATACCAAGAACGCGACGCCTTGGTTTCCTTGGATCGAGCGACTGACCTCGGCTCATTGCGTCGCAGTAATCGAGCAGAGCGAGCATCGAGGCGCTGAAGATCAGTGAACCCCCATGAGCAATACCGGTCTCGATGATCAAGTCCGGCTTAACTGACCAGATCACTTCCTGCATTGCGACCACATCCTGAGGATATTGGATGATGGGGCGGGACAGCCAGGAGAATCCATAGGAGTACTTCTCGGCGAGCGTAGCGTCGATAAAGGCAAGGCCCCGCTTATCCATAATCACTTCTTTCTCAAACAAAGCATTCGCACCGGACCATATTCGCCGCAAAACGGCAGTGCACTCGCATATCGATGGTGGTCATCGAAGTAGTCAGGTTGCATCGCCTTATCTTGGCAGATCTTGGCATAGATGATCCGACTAACGAGATAGTAGGTGCTGCTGATATTGGTTTCATCGATAACCTCGAATCGCGGCTTTATGTACTCGAACAATCTAGACCGCTCAAAGAAGAGATTGTGGCTTCTTACGGGGATGGGTGGCAACCCAAACGCTTCTCGCAACTGGTTGAAGTTCTCGTGCCCCTCGATAAAGTTCTCGATCATCACATAGATGCCGCCACTACTCAGGGCACCACGGATGTTCTCTATTGCTCCCCGCTGCAACTCCCAACTGGGCAGATTAATCAGGCAACGCGTGGTATACAGCAAATCGAGATCTCTGCCGTGCATAGGTCGGGTGATGTCGCAACTCTCAATGCGAACGTTTTGCAGTTTGGTCGCAGCTAAATTGGCTTCGGCGTTCCTAAGCATCGAGCTCGAGTAGTCGCCACCAAGAAACTCGATATCTGGAAACGCGGATGCAAGCCTGATAGTCGTCCAGGCGTCACCACATCCGACATCCATTACTCCGCGCGGCCGATGCTTGGCGATTGCGTCCAGCAGTGCTCGAACCTCTACCTCTCTCAAGTAGTAGTCCTGGGTTGTGGACTGTGTGCTGGTATCCGCCGCCGCTCTCTGTTCCCAGTATTGCTTGATCTGTTCAAAATCCATATTTCCTTTCCCGCACGCTCAAATCAAAGAACACCTCACCGTTTCGATCACACGATCCATTTGAGTTTCCGACAAATCGTGGTACGTCGGCAGATTGATTGCACGCTTGTAGAGCCCATAGCTCACCACGTTTTCGGGCTTCGCCTCGAACATAGGCAGCATGCTTAGCGGCCAGAAGAACACCCGACCGTCGATTTCATTTTTCTTGAATTCAGCAAGCAAGGTTTCGCGATTGAAAGGAATGCCATCGTCAACGACGATGGTTGGCATCCAGAATCCATTGATGGTACCCGTCGGCTCCGGATTCATCGCTAGCGGAAGTTCTGAAAGCTTCTCGGCGTAGTACTCGAAGACCCGCCGCTTGCCGGCGATGAGTTCTTCAATACGTTCCATCTGGGCGCAGCCGATGGCAGCCTGAATGTTGGACATTCTGTATTTGAACCCTATCTTATCGGGCCAGAATTGCTTCATCTGTCCACGCGCTCGTCCGTGATTGCTGAGTGTGAGCAGTTTTTCGTAAAGGGCGCTGTCTTGCGTGACAAGCATGCCGCCCTCGCCGGTGGTGACGGTTTTGCTGCCATGGAAAGAGAATGTGCCGAATGTGCCCATCGAACCGGCACGCTTGCCATGCCAGACGGATCCTAGCGCCTCGGCAGCATCCTCGACGATAGGAACGCCATGTCTTGCGCCAATGTCCAGCAGGGTATCCATGTCGCACAGGTTGCCGTAGAGATGCACAGCGATGATGGCTTTGGTGCACGCAGTGATGGCGGCTTCGGCCTTGGCGGGATTGATGCACCAGCTATCCAGCAGGACGTCGACGAATACCGGCTTGGCGCCGAGATAAGTGATGGGCGCGGCCGAGGCAATCCAATTGGTGTCGGCAATGATGACTTCATCGCCCGGGCCGATATCAAGTGCTGCAAGGCCCATATGCAGCGCTCCAGTGCAACTGGACGTGGCGATGGCATGCTTCACGCCGAGGTGCTCACGAAACAGCGTTTCGAAGCGCCCGATGTATTCGTAGCACCGCTCACCCCAACCGTTGGCAGCGGCGTCGGTTGCGTAACGTATTTCCCGTTCAGTGATCGAGGGTTTGGTGTAGTAGATGCGGGACATGGATTTTCTCGGCTTACATGAAGCTCAATTTGGGTACCGCAGTCACAAACCTCCCACCCCACTCTCGTACCGCCGCCTGCTGCCGCATTATTTCATCAGCGATGTTCCAGGGCAGGATCAGCACCCAGTCGGGCTTGCGCTCGGCCAGGGCGGATGGCGGCAGAATGGGGATATGGCTGCCTGGCATGAATTTACCCTGCTTCGATGGCGCTGCATCGCAGACATAAGGTAGCAAATCGGGCTTGATGCCGGCGTAGTTGAGTAGGGTATTGCCCTTGGCGGCAGCGCCGTAGGCCGCTATCGTTTTGCCTTGGCGCTTTTGTTCGAGCAGAAAGGTGAGAAGATTGTCTCTGACTTGATTGGCACGTGTCTGAAATGCCTGGTAAGCCTCCAGACTCCGTAATCCGTACCGGTGTTCCTGATCGAGCAAGGTCGTCACGGCCGGTGTGGGTATGCACGGGTCATTCGCATGACAGCCATAGACGCGCAGGCTACCGCCATGGGTGGACAGTTGTTCCACATCGCAGACCTTGAGGCCAGCCTGAACGAAGATACGGCTCGCGGTGTACAACGACAAGTAGGAAAAATGCTCGTGATAGACGGTGTCGAACTGTGTTCCTTCGATCAGGCGCAGCAAGTGCGGGAATTCCAGCGTGATGGTGCCGCCGGGCTTGAGCAAGGCCTTGAGGCCGGAGGTGAAGCCGTTGATATCTGGCACATGGGCATAGACGTTATTGCCAATGATCAGATCAGCCTGCTTACCCTCGCCTGCGAGGCGATCGGCCAGGGTCTTGCCAAAAAACTCGCGCACCACCGGTATGCCCAGCACTGTTGCCGCTGCTGCGGTGTCTGCCGTGGGTTCGATGCCGAGACAGGGAATGCCGGAAGCGACAAAGTTCTTGAGCAAGTAGCCGTCGTTGGAGCCAACTTCGATAACAAGACTCTTTTCATTTAACCCCAGTCGCTCGCGGATCATGGTGCTGTAACACGCAGCGTTATCTAGCCAACTGGTTGAGTTGGACGAAAAATAGGCATAGTCGTGGCCGAAGAGTTCGTCGGCCCGGGCATAGTCCTCGGTCTGCACCAGCCAGCAGTGATTGCACACATATAGTTTGAGCGGCAATGTCAGTTCGGATTTGTGCAAGTCCACAGAGTTCAGATATGCATTTGAAGGGGGCGCAAACCCCAGGTCGACGAAGACGTGCCTGAGCGGGGCCTGGCAGTGGCGACATTTCATACTGCAATTCCGGAGAACTCTTTGGCTAGCAACGGGTGTTTTTGGTCTCGCTCAGACAGATCAACAACGGGCAATGGCCATCGAATATTGATCATCGGATCGCTGTAACGGACTGCGCCTTCGGATAACTTTTCATATGGCGCGGTATGCAAATAAAGCAATTCGCTGCCTGTTTCCAGAATTTGAAAGCCATGGGCGCAGCCTTCTGGGATGACCAGCATGCGGGCGTTCTTTGGGGTGAGTTCTTCAGCACGCCATTGCAGGAAGGATGGTGAGTTTTTCCTGAGATCGACCGCCACATCCCACACCCTTCCATTGAGGCAGCGCACAAGTTTCATTTCTGCGTGCGGCGGGTGTTGGTAGTGGAGTCCACGGATCGCACCGACTGCTTCGGTGCGCGAGTGGTTGATTTGCACGATGCGGCGCCCGTTGAGGATAACGTTCAATTCTCCCTCGCAGAAAAGACGAGTTAAAGCGCCTCGATGGTCGGTAACGGGGGTGGTTTCGACAACGTCAACACCTTTTATGGCGGTATGCAGGATTTTCACCCCAGTATCCATCCCCGATGAGTGACCTGCGCCTGTGCGATGTAGCCATGCAGTTGTTGATGGCTGATGACCTTGCCCTGTTGGTAGGCGCGATACCACTGCGCCGTGGCGGACAGTCCTTCATCCAGCGACCATACTGGCTGCCAGCCAAGCTGTTGGCGTGCTTTGGTACTGTCCAGTTGCAACAGCGTGGCTTCGTGCTGTTGCGGTCGTGCGGTCTGCCGCCAGCTGAGCATGGGCCATTCTGATTTAAGCGAATTTAGAACACTTTCGACAGTACGATTGCCCTCTTGGTCAGAGCCGAAGTTCCAGGCTGTGGCGAATTCCTCTTTTCCTTCGAGCAGTTTCTGCCCGAGCATCAAGTAGCCCGAGAGCGATTCCAGTACGTGCTGCCAGGGACGCGTGGCGTTGGGCGAGCGCACTTCCAATGGCTGACCAGCCTGCATGGCGCGAACCAGATCCGGAATGAGCCGATCTTCGGACCAATCGCCACCGCCGATGACGTTGCCAGCCCGTGCAGTGGCGAGTAGCGGTATGTGTGACTGATGGAAGAATGCCTGGCGGTAACTGGCGGCAACCAGTTCGGCTGCAGCCTTGGAAGCGCTGTAAGGATCGCGGCCTCCCAGGCGATCAGTTTCTCGATAGCCTTTCGGCTGTTCCTGATTTTCGTAGCACTTGTCCGTGGTAACGACAACAATGGCTTTGACGGAAGGGCACTGGCGGCAGGATTCCAGCAGGTTCGCTGTGCCCATGACATTCGTGGACCACGTATCGAGCGGTAATTCATATGAGCGGCCGACCAGTGGTTGAGCAGCGAGATGGAATACGATTTCGGGTTGTACGGCGTTGACAAGTTGCGCCAGTGCCACGGCATCGCGGATGTCCTGCAAGTGGCCATTGATGGAAAGCTTCAGTAAATTCCAGTGATTCGGAGTTGTCTCCGGAGGGAGGGCAACACCAACGGTGCTGGCGCCGAGTTCATTGAGCCATAGCGCCAGCCAACTGCCCTTGAAGCCAGTGTGACCGGTAAGCAGTACGCGGCGATTGCGATAAATATCCCGGAACAGCGTCATTCCCAGATTTTCCAAGGCGCTCGTCCGCTCTGCCATAGGTCTTCAAGAAGACTCTTATCGCGCAAGGTGTCCATCGGCTGCCAGAACCCGCTATGTTCAAAAGCCAACAATTGCCCGGCTTGGGCAATTTTTTTTATGGCATCTCCTTCCCAGGAAGATGCATCGCCTTCGATGTAACCGAGCACCTCTGGTTGCAGGACAAAAAAACCGCCGTTGATCCAGGCGCCATCGCCGGGCGGCTTTTCCTGAAAGCCGATCACCTTGTTTTTATCTCGAAGTAACGCGCCATAACGTCCCGGCGGTTGAACCGCGCATATGGTGGCGTGCTTGCCGTGTTTTTTGTGGAAAGCAATTTCTGCCGTGATGTCTATGTCGGCAACGCCATCGCCATACGTGAAGCAGAAGGATTCCTTCGGATCGATATAGTTGGCGACACGTTTTAGACGTCCGCCGGTCATGGAACCGTCACCGGTATCGACCAGCGTCACCCGCCATGGCTCCGCTTTCTTGTGATGAACTTCCATATTGTTTTTTGTCATGTCGAACGTCACGTCCGACATGTGAAGGAAGTAGTTGGCGAAGTATTCCTTGATAACGTAACCCTTATAACCCAGGCACACCACGAAATCATTTACGCCGTGCGCGGAATAGATTTTCATGATGTGCCAGAGTATGGGTTTGCCGCCCACTTCTATCATGGGCTTGGGTTTGAGGTGGGACTCTTCACTGATGCGAGTGCCGAGGCCACCGGCGAGAATGACGGCTTTCATGAAATTTTCACTTTCTGGTGCTATAGATTCGGGATAGCAGTTCGCGGGCCGGAATGACGAGACCCACGCCCAATATTTCCAGACCCATGCCGATGAACATGAGGATGAGCATGATCACCGTGCCCTTGCGTTCCGGCGGGGTGAGGAGGCCCCAGATTTTGCCGAGAGTAGTGGGGTTGGTTAATGACTGATTGGTCATCGGTGCGTCTATCGGATTTTAACGGATCATCATAGCCGAAGGCCGGTGGTGTACGTAATCCAAGGCGAACACACATACTGCCAAGCGAAAATCCGGATGCGCGACCCTAACGGGCCGGCAGTGATCGCTGCCGGTTCAGGTGCATCCACACGGCGAAAGCATCGTAAGGAGTCACTCTGCGCGTCACGAGGAGATTTTCTCCTCGAAACGCCTGTACGTCCGCTCCCTCGTGCAGGACGAACCGACGAAACGCCGCGTCCGGCACCTGCACCTCGAAATAGATCCGATAGACTTTGGGATATCCAAGCGGACTGAAGTCGAAGTCGAATTGGGTGAACCGAGTTGCCTCCGGCATCTCGAACTCGATCTCCTCGCGCAATTCCAGCCGCCAGCGGATTCCATGACGGGTGAATTCCGCTTCGGGCGGTTTGCCGAGCGCCTTACGGCACGCGAGAACCCACCGGCTCGCAATCTTCGCCAAGCCTATTTTTTGCGCGGTATTGAGCAATGACATTCCATTACCGTTCCGTCTTCTGGATGGCTACGAACAGCCGGAAGGCCATGAGCGGACCGAGAATCGGGGCGAGCACTTGCTCGATAGCGAGAAGCTTGTCGACCATTGCGGCAGGGATCAAGGACCATGAGCGGAAACCGCCGGACAAAGGGTAAGCAATGTAACTAAGTCGGTCAATTTTTACGATACTCAACTGCGGAAAGGCGCTGTTGAACTGCTTGATGTATCGCCCGAAAAGCAAGCTCGGAATGGCGCCATTGGCGTCGAACGGGTGGCGACCGGGATCGATTTGGCCTTCCGCGAGCGGGTCGGCGTTCATCTGCACCGGCTCCGGATGAAAAAACTTATAGACAATCCAGCTCAGCGGGGTAATCGCGGGCTCGAGCAGCACCAGTCTGCCTCCGGGCTGCAGCACGCGGGCAGCCTCGGCAAGAAAGCGGCGCGGCCACTGGATATGATGCAGTACATCCACGACGACGATGTTTGCGAAGCTCGAGGCGGCAAAGGGAAGCGCCTGGGCATCGGCGGCGGCGTCGAGCCATGGGGATGGAACGATGTCCGTCGACACTACGTCGCTCATGTACGCCTTGAGGTTTCCGAAGCCCCCTCCGATTTCGAGGCTGCGGCCGAGCTTGCATTCTGCGAGGATGCGGCGATAGTAGTCGGCATAGATGGCGCGCAGCACCGGCTTCGCATTCCAACGGTCCCTGTAATGCCCCGGCGCGTGCTCGCTCATGATCCAGGCCTGCGCATGCCGGGCTAGAACGCCTTCAGCCTTCGCAATGCAAAGAACACCATGCGCATGAGAAGCCATCCGTGCCGAAACCGTGAAATCTGGGTCGCCCCATGCTCGCGGGCGGCGTAGCGAATGGGAATTTCGACGACCTTGAGGTTCAGCTTCGCGGCACCGAAAATAAGATCGAAATCTCCGAAGGGATCAAACTCGCCGAAATAGGCACGGTTGGCAACGATTTTCTCGTAGTGTCGGCGGCGCAGAACCTTGGTTCCGCAAAGGGTGTCCGTGAATCGCTGATTGAGCAGCCAGCTGAAGAGCCAGGAGAATCCCTGGTTTGCGAGCAGATTCAGGAATCGCATTGCCTCGTCCTGCATCGGGTAGACAAGCCTCGAGCCGTTGATGAATTCCCCCTTGCCGGATGCCAGGGCGTCATAGAACTTGGTCAGCGCCTCTGGCGGCATTGTCAGGTCCGCATCCAGGATCATGAGAACGTCGCCGCGCGCGTTGGCAAAGCCCTTACGCACGGCGTCGCCTTTTCCGATTCCCTCTTGCTCGAACACCTTTATGTCTCTGTCCGGGTACGCATTGATCACGCGATGAATCTCTTCAAGCGACCCGTCCCTGCTGTGTCCCTCAACGAAGATAAGTTCGATGTCGTCACAAAAAGCCGGCAGCCTGCGCACCACAGCCTCGATGTTGCCGCGCTCGTTGCGGCAGGGAACCACCACGGTCGCAGAGAGCTTTTCGCGCGCGAGTTCAGGCCGTGGGCGGGCGATCACATAGTTCCTCAAGCAGGCACGGCGAATCAGCGGGAGTATGGCGACATACCGGTTGAGCAAGGGTCCGAGGCCGAATGCGCGCCGCGGCAGCAGCTGGCGCCACTCGCGCTTTATCACCTCGAAATCCGCGAGTTGCAGGACGTTCTCGATATCTTCGGTTGAGAGCCAGTTCTGCTCAACAACGGGCATCTGCAGCCCGAGTATGCGTGCCACGCGGAGGATCGGGTACCACATTCGGGAATAGTAGGCCGCGATGATGCGAGTATCGGGCGTGCAGAGACGCCGCAACCGCTCAAGCGTTGCCTGGCAATCGTCGAGCGCGCCGACGGTGTCGGAAAGAATGATGACGTCGAAGGGCCCTTCAAGCGCATCGATGACTCCCGGGTCTTCGACGTCACCCACCCTGAACTCCAACTGCGCATGCTCTCGCTTCGCGACTTCGATCATCTCTAGGCTGATGTCGACGCCGACACCGTGGGAAGGCTTGAGCTCTGCCAAGAGCCGACCCGTGCCGCACCCCAGGTCGAAGACCCGCAGACCTTCCGGCACGAGGAACCGCATATAACGGTAGTCCTGCTCGTAGTAGTACGAATTGCGCCGGATCCACGAACTGCGCTCCGGCGCGAGGTGGTCCGCGAGTGCCCGTATGCGCCTCTTGCGCTCTGAAATCGATCCGCCGGGCTCCGCGTGCGACGTTTTCATTGAACCTGAAGAGAGGCCGCCAAATCACTCATCGCGTGACAGCGACGGAACGCTCCACGCGAAACCAGCGCCACATGAAGTAGCCGTAGGCCAGCAGAGAGAGATAGAACAGCGACCAGGCAATTTTCACCGGATAGGGATTGAATTTCCACTCGACTGAATGCTCGCCGGCCTTGAGTTGAACCGCCTTGAAAGCAAAATTCGCCCGATAAATCGTTGTCCGCTTACCATCGATGTAAGCTCTCCACCATGGGTCGTAATTGTCGAAATAGATCATGACGCCGTCCTGCGGCATGGATACGCGGACTCGCACCCGGTTAAACGCGAACTCCTCGATCCGCCAGGTGGCCGGGACGGGCTTGGCGGCACCCGCCGATGACTCCGCCAATTCCCTATCGTGCACGTAAACCCATTGGCCCGGACCCTTTGGTGTTTCGATTCCGTCGATCGCCTTTATGGTGTCGTATGGAACGAAGCGTCCAGCCGTGTAAAAGCGGAAATGCGGATACGCCCGCATGAAATTGGTTTCTTGATTCCAATTTTCTAGCAACGGCGCCATGGCAGGCCGGGTTGCCAGAATGAGCCATTCGCGCAGCCCGACCAACGGCCCTCCTGCAAGGTTGTGGAGGATGCCACGGTAGTCTTGCCCCGCCCAGGCTTGGGCCTCGCTCGTGACAGGGCCGATTTCCTTCGGGCGCGGCTTGGACCACGACGAGCCGGGCACGTCGCGGTAAATCATGTTGTTGTGGTTCGGGCGCTTCGCGAAATAGTGCGACCCGGAGAGAATCAGATCGGTGATGGCGAGGACCAACAGCATGACAGTAAGCACCCGTGCGCCACGATGGTTCTTTGCAAACAGAAGAAGCAACACGAGCATCGCAAATATACCGAGGTAAAACCCGGTGTAGGTGAAAGTGCTGCGCAACTCAGCAGCCACGCCCGGACGAACGCCCGCCACAAAGACGACTGCCGCGAAAATCATGAGACCGGCCAAACATGCTGCGAGAACATATTCCAGCCGTCTATCCCGGTCGAATTGCGCCCCACCGCCAGCGGTTGCGGAAATCCTGAGAAGCAGCTGATCCAGCCCGAGGGCGGCTATTAAGATAAGAAACAATGCGGGGCCATCTCGCGGCAGCAATCCCCCCATTGCTCGGACGTTCTGAAACGCCTTCAAGTGCATGAGCGAAAAATACGCCAGGTTATCCACCGTGTACGGAACGAACACGACGCACAAAACGAACGCGAGAAATAGCGTGCCAAAGTAGCGGCGCTGATATCCCAATATAAGCCCGGCGAAGCAAAGCGGAAGGGCGGCGAGACCGATATAGCGCTGATCGATGCCGGAGACCTTCCAGGGATCGAACGTAAGAATCAGGTTATGGATTTCCGAACGCGCCGCGAAATACATCACATTCGTCCACAGCTCATAGGCAGGCACGAAAAAATAGGGCGGATCCCAATCTCCGAATATTCCGTGCGACCAATCGAGCGGACGACCAATACCCGTTATCCGCATCAGGTGGCCAACGTTCAATGCAACCGAGGACAACGGCGCCGCCAGGCCAAATGCAAACAGGAGAACACCTGAGATCAGGCAAAGCCTGCCCAGGCGAGTTTGCCATCCCTGCCTGAAGTGCCCCCACACCGCTTGCAACAGAGAAGGGTGAAACACAACCAGGAACACGGTAAACGCAACCGACCAGTAGAAACTGGATAACGTGAATGCGTAGCTCATGCTGGATACCAGCAGGCCGGTTACAAGAATCAATACGAGAAAGCTCTGGAACGTGCGCTGTCGGTCGTATTGGAGCAAACCCCATACATAGAACAGCGGTCCCGCCAGGGCCATGTACTGATGCGCGTCCCGGAAACCCTGGAATTGAATGACCCCGAGAGTGAATGTGATTGCGACGAAGAAGCGCGCCGTGTAGGTCTTCAGTATTTCACGCGAGATGAGCATTACGGCAATGAAGTTCAGAAGGTAGTAGTAGATAACCTTCTCGTAGACCAAAGCTTCGTTGATACCCTGCGGGCTGATTTCCTGGAATCTGCTGAGCAGCCAGAATCCGCCTAGATACGGAAGCGAGTAGGGGCTGAAGTAGTTGAAGGTCCAGTTAAGTAGGTTGGAATAAATCGGCCAGCCGCTTACGCCGGTTGGGTCCCACCAGGCGAACTCACCCACTCGGGCAATCGAATATAGTGCCAGGTACTCGATCGTCCACATGCCGTGCGTATCACAACAGTGCACGATCTCGCCGCTCGTGTAGTACCGGGCGTACACAAAGTAATACATCCCAAAGCAGACGACGAAAATAATCCAGGCACGTAGGTCGATGCGACGCAAAAGCGACATCACGTTAAGCATGTTATGGTTGTTCTCGCTATACTCGACTCATACCGCCCTGCGGGGGCGAGAAGAGTAGCATGATACTGTAACGGGGCCCAGGGTAGAAACCCGCTGGGCGAGCCAAGAAAACTCTTCGGGCCAACCTTTAGCAACGCCTGTTTGTCTGGTGCGACCTGCGTCTGTACTTTCAAATATTGAGTTTTGAATTCTGTCGATGAGAAGCTTCATAAACGCAGCGGTCCTCATATTAACGTTGGCGGCACCCTTTCCGGGACACGGCGCGGATGAAATCAGATTCGATGTCACCGTCCTGCCGGAATTCCAGAAGTACGCAGCCCTATTGAGTCATCCCGGCTACGCTGCGATGGTTCTCAAGAACAATGGGCTGGGCCCGAGACACGGCATCAAGATGATCGTTAAGGAACGGGGCCGCGCAGTCGAGGTGCGAAATGCGGTATTGAGATTCGAGGGCCGGAAGGGCGAGCTCTATTCCTAGGAAATGGGCGTGGTGGTCGGCGTCGCGAATCTCGATACTCGCCTCACTTTTCCGGTCGTTCTCGATGTTGCGTCGCTGGGTTCCGGGAAGATATCCGTGACGATGAAGCCGCCGCTTGCGGCCTTGCTGCCGGCGGATTTCAACGTTCGATTGCATCGCAGGGTGGTAATGATTGCAGGAATCAGCGCGCAAACAAAGATTCTCGCTTACCTTGATAAGATGACGAAAGGCAGTCCGGATACTCCGCAATTGACCGCAATGGTCGAAACTATTCTGCTGGACGCCTATAACAGCAGCGGCGGTCCGGCAGCCGGGAATCGCGATGATGAGCAGGCTCTACCGACTGCGGATCAGTGGATGTTGATTATCACCTTCGTGATCTGGCTGTTATTGGTATCCGTGCTTATTGTGATGTACGTGCGGCGTCAGCGGCGTAGCAAGCCTGTCTGAGCGAGACGAAAGCCAGCGACATTAGACGTTTCTCCGGAGCCGTGCCGGAGCGCCGGCTGCTGCTTGTCGGTCAAATAGGTCTGTCGGCGGGGCTGCTGGTATACCTGTTCCTGAAAGCGGATCCGGCGCAGGCCGCGGCGACGGTCTTCAACGGCGATCCGCTCCTGCTTGCAATTGCCGTCTTTCAGCTGGGCGTGCAGATACCGCTCGTCGCCTGGCGTTGGTCCCTGATTACTGCCTCGCTCGGCAGCGCAATGCCCTTTGGTGTGGCGCTCAGGTACTCATGGATTGGCACATTTGCAGGACAGATATTGCCGTCGATCGGCGGCGATGCGGTGCGCATGTGGTTGTTTTGGACACGCTATGCAAGCCGCCGCATCGCTGTTTACGGCGTGATGCTGGAGCGGCTTGTCATGGTGGTCGCCCTCCTCGCGCTAGTCATTTTTTTGCAGTCCGGGCTCGACGCGCGCGGAGTGCCGGTTGTGGTAACAGGAACCGCTGCGCTCCTGCTGGTATGTATCGCGGCGGCGACCGGGGCGCTGGTTTTTTTTGGCAAAGGGCTGCTCAAGGAACGCGGGTTTCTGCCGGTCCGCGCGCTGCGCCACGCGGCCGCAGACACCCGTCGCCTGCTTGCCGATGTCCCGCGAACATCGTTGGTCTTTGCTCTTTCATTTGCCTCATACCTCAACATGGGGATCGTCATGTGGATGATCGGACTGGGACTCAATCTCGGCGTGTCGCTCGCGGATTGCATGGTCTTGACCCCGTTGATCGTTCTTGCCGCGATGCTTCCGATCTCCTTGGGCGGATGGGGCGTCAGGGAGGGAGCGGCGATCCTGCTATTCGGCCTGGCGGGGCTGACCCGGTCCGATGCGCTGGCCCTGTCGGTTGTTTTTGGACTTTGCACCGCAATCATCACATTGCCCGGTTCAGTTCTCTGGCTCGCGCAGAAGCGCGCCCGCATCTCATGACCCGTGCGTAGAGGCGCTGGTACATTTTTTTCATGAATTTCAAAATCACTGCGGTTTCTTCATCTTTAGAAACAAGAAATCTGCATACCCATTTGCTCTCACTATGCTCATTGCAGCATCCGTTCCCGTTACTCTCTTTGCACCATCCTTTTCCAAGGTGTGCGCCAGATAACCAAGGGATGCCAACCTATCGATAAGCGTCGCTCCATTTTCTGCCTCCGCAGAACTTGTCTCTTCTATCTCGATATAGAGCGCGGGACTGAAGCGTTTCAATGTCTCAAGTGCACCAGCAACCACTCGATCTTCAGCACCTTGAACGTCAATCTTTATCAGGCACACCGCCGGCCAACCCGTACTTGCGCACAGGTCATCAATCATAATCGCCCGAACAGGAATGCCGTTGTCAGAAAGCCTGTGGTCAGCGGGATTGGTCGGATTGACTGCAAGTTTGAGTTCTCCGGACTTCTCGGCTGCGACTGCTCGAATCATCGATACTCTTGAGGAAAACCCCTGCCGGTTCACGCGATGTGAGAGTCTGTCGAAATTTTCCTGCTCCGGCTCAATGGCAAACACGTGGCCGGCCGCGCCGACCCAGCGGGCGAACTTAAGCGTAAAAAAACCAATGTTGGCGCCAACATCGATAACGATGCCGCCTTCGACTATATGAGCGTGCAGAAGATCTACTTTTCCAGCCTCCACCAGCGCTTTATACGTTAAGTAGGCAAACTCGAAGGCGGCTTTACCCAGTCGTGTCGAAAGGATGCCAGTGGCAAGGGTCCGGCGATACAACGCTATGAGAAGCCCTTGGAATTCGCGCCTCATGACGGCACAGCAAGAATATTGATACCCGCGCCGTCAGAAACCAGTGCACGCAATACCTGTGCTGTCTGCGGAAGCATCGCCCTGGTGCTCAGGCTATGGAACTCGTAACGACAACTTTTCAGGAGCGCGACCAACTCATCGAATGAATACCCAAACTCAGCATGGATATAGGGCGCGAGTTCCATAGCAATGAGCGGTCGAAACTTTGACAACGTGGCTTGAGAACCCTGCAGCACCGGCAACTCGTGTCCGTCTACATCGAGTTTGACGAAGTCCACCTTGTCTACACCGAGCTCTACCATCATCTGGTCCAGTGTCATCGCGCGTGCACCGCTCGTTTCCATCAGCCGCCCCTTGTGCTTCTCGTGCAGATCCCCTCCCCCGACAAGTGGCCAACTCGAGAATAAGGCAGGCTCTGGAATCGCCGCTGTATTGGCTACCAGAAACGCTTGGTGAAATGATATGCACGGTGCAAGATCCGGATTGAGCGCGATATTGGCTCTTAGCTTGGCTGCAGCAAAATTCGTCGGCTCAAAGGCAATCATCCTGCCTTTGGGCCCCACGAGGCGAGCCAATGGCAATGTGTGTGCGCCGATATTGGCACCGATATCGAGCACATCATCTCCAAGTTTGATGAGCTCGGAATAGGCGCGAAGGTTCTGTAACTCGAAACCGCCCAGCAAAAAGATCGAGAAATCGATTCCCTCCCTCAAATCGAGACGCCAGCGGATACCTCCTCGGATAAACACGTCCTCTGCTGGCAGACCCAAAGCGCTGCGACCGAGCGTAATTGCCCGGCTGGCAATACGCGCGAGCAAAATTTTGTGCGCTGTCTTTAGCATGGCCAGATTTGTTTCGAAGTAAATCTCAGTAGTGTCCGGTTAAGCCGGGGTTAATTTGGTAGAAAGCCAATGGCAGCGCGGCCTTGCGGTCGATTTAATTTGGTGCCGATTTGAAACTTGAGCCCTCATTCTTGTGTAATTTCCCGGGGTGGATACTCTGGGGGATGAACCATGAATGTCGGCAAGACGCTGTTCGCGCAGGTCATGGAGTTTGTTCCCTGGACGAGTTTTGCGCGCATCGTAGATCGCTATTCTGGCAACACGCGAGTGCGCCGCATGAGTTGCGCCGAACAGTTTCGCGTCATGGTGTTTGCTCAGTTGACTTGACGCGAGAGCCTGCGCGACATCGAGGTGACCCTGGGCGCCAACGCCAACAAGCTTTACTCGATGGGTTTGCGTCATGCTGTTTGTAGTAGGCGTTGATGCGCCGGTGCGAGATGAAATCGAGCTTTCTGCGAAGATGGCTGAAGTATGACGGCCACATCTGGCGGCGGCGCACCACCTCGCGCAAGTGGAACAAGTTGAAGCTGGGCGGATGGCGGATGATTTTCAACGACCGCAGCAGCGGACTGCAGAGGAATGCTGGAAACAGGCTGTCGATAATGCTGACGTAATTATGCGGCGCGACGAACGGCTGATGGCGGCTCCCGGGCCTCATTGGATGCATGACCAGATACTGGTCAATCGCGCCGCAACCCGCTACCGACGCGAGGACGTTGAGATTCATCGTCCAAGTCAATGCGTCGCCTAACGCGTACGGCCCGTAAGAAAAATCGTAGGTACCGATCATCGGCTTTCCAGCATCGCCGTTGGTGCCGACTCGTTCCTGCATTTCGCTCATGTCATCCCGCTGGAGTAAGTGCTCAGATCTGGTGTTGGCCAGTTGACCGTCCTGCCTTGCGGACAAGACGCTACCCTTGCGCAGCCAGCAAGCACAGCTGCTCGACTACAGCGGTCTCGTCTGGGTAGTATTGAGTCTCCAACGCAGAGCTCATCGGCGTATGGCTGTCGGGATGACAGATGCGCACCGGTTTTGCGCGCAACGCACGGGTCGAGCGTTCTGCGACGCGTGCGACAATTTCCGCCGCCACGCCGAACGATTGCCAGGCAGGGTCCATCACACAAAGCCGCCCGGTTTTCTCGACTGAGGCGCACACGGTTTCCGTATCCAGCGGCGATACCGTTCTCAGATCGATGACCTCGGCCTTGACACCGAGCGCCCCCAGCCGGTCAGCGACCCGCAATGCAAACGGGACCATGACGCCTGCCGCGACAACCGTGAGGTCCTCGCCAATCCTGCGCACCGCTGCCCGACCGAAGCGAACCCTGTAGGGCACTTCGGGAACGCCGCCCTTCAAAGAAAACAGCGACCGGTGCTCGACGATGATGACCGGATCCTGGCCGAAAATGCTTTCGAGCAAGAGGCCTTTGGCATCAAACGCGGTGGCGGGCATGGCTACTTTTATTCCGGGAATGTGCGCAAACCAGGCATGCAGGCTCTTCGAGTGTTGCGGACCTTGTCCCCAGCCGCGGCCGACAATCGTGCGGATGACGATTGGAAGCGTGGATTGCGTGTTGGACTTGAACCGCCACAGCGACATCCAGTTCACGATCGCATCCATCGAATACAGCATGAAATCGAGACGGTGGTGGACCAGGACGGGCCTCAGGCCGACGACGGCGGCGCCGATTGCGGTCGCCGTCATCGCGCTTTCGGACACTGGAAAGTCGCGCACACGGGCCGGACCAAAGCGTTCGACCAGGCCGGTGGTGGATCCAAAAACGCCGGGACTGTAGTCCACAAGCTGTCCCAGCACGACCACGCTGTCGCTCAGTTCCATCGCCTGCCTCAGGCCCTGGTTGAGCGCCTCCCCGAAGGTGATCTCGGGATGCTCGACAGGGACCTGCGATTGCGCCGCGATCCGGCTGGATTTTGTCTGTATGGAAGCCGCCACCTTGTCTTTACTCCCTGTGCTCAATAACCTTTTGCCTGCTTGGCTTCCTGGTGCGCGTCGAAATTCGAAAGTTCGACCTCGACCAGAAATTTGTCCGCCAGAGGGGAATCGGGACTGAAGTTCAACGCTTTCCAATCCGGCGCGTCCGGGAACGGGCTCGATTTCGCGAACTGGAAACAGCGATCGATGGCCGACTGCGCTTCGAGTGCGAGGCTCTCGCGTTCGCCGGGCTTGATAAGGTCACTAACCCGCATGGCCTCTTCGAGCAGCGAAATCGGACAATTGCGCTTCCATGCCTCGATCTCCGCAGCATCGCGGTAACCCACCAAATCGTCGCTCTCGGGCCCATAGTGACCGCTCCAGCGGTAGGTGTAGGCCTCGACGAAAGCCGGACCTCTTCCGGCGCGCGCAAGAGCGATCTCTTTGCCCAGTACCCGGTGGACGTCCATCGCGTCGTTGCCGAACAGCGCCGTGCTCCTCATGCCGAAGGTTGCGACCCGCGCGCTGAGGTTGTCGAGCGCCTGACGTTTGAGTTGGGGCGAGAACACCGAGTATTTATTGTTCTCGCAGACGAAGATCACCGGAAGCTTTGCGACGGAGGCATAGTTGATTGCTTCCCAGAAAATGCCTTCGTCGGTGGCCGACTCCCCGAATCCGGCGACTGCGACCTGCTGCGTCCCCTTGAGCTGGAAGCCCAGCGCCGCTCCAGTTGAGATCGCGGTCGCACCCGCGAGAATTGCGCCGCTGTAGAAGTTGCGAGCCGGAAAGGAAATATCCTGCGAGCCGGCGAGGCCTCCGTTCGCGCCAGTGGCCTTTCCGTATAGTTCCGCAAACAGGGCTTCCATGGGCGCGGACTTTGCCAGATAGTAGCCATGAGATCGGTGATGGCAGAACAGGTAGTCATCGTCGTTCAAAAGCAGCGACAACGCTGCCGGCACCGCTTCCTGGCCGATGCAGAAGTGGACCGGGCAGCGCATCTCGTCCGCCGGGTGGTACTCGCGTGCGAGCGCCTCCTCGCACATGCGCAGGCGCAGCATGAAACGGTGCAGGGACCGGGCGGTTTCGGCCGCGCCAGCGTCGATCCGAACCCCCTGGTAGCGTCCTGTCTTGAGGATCGCGGCGTGTGTAAGCGCGTTCATGTCGTTTGTTCCTTCAAGCCTGGCTGAAGCGTTGCTTGCTCATGTGCATCCATACCGCGTAGGCGTCGTAGGGGGTGACCTTGCGTTGTGTCAGGAGATCGCGCCCACCGATCGCCTCGAATGCCGCACCCTCATGTAGCACAAACCGCCGAAATGCAGTGGCGGGGACATGGATCTCATAATAAATCCGGTAAACCTTCGGCTGCCCGACCCATGAGAAATCGAAGTCGAACCGCGCGAACGCCGTTGCAGCGCCGGGAGTGTACTCCAGCTCCTCCTGCAGTTCCCGTTTCAGCGCCGCGAGCGGCGCTTCCCCGTCTCCCACCGCCCCGCCAAAGCAACCCCAGTGGTCAGGGTAGAAGATGGTCGGCAGCGTGTCGCGCAGTTGCATGACGTAGCGCCCGTCGTCGAGGATGAGCAGCGCCGCGACCGCGTCGGCCGCGCGCAGCGGCTCCCTCGTCCCGACAAAACACTCCTCGGCCCTTGACGCAGCGCCGGCAGCGACGGGCATCGGACGATCAGCCACGCAACACGTAGTCCATCGGCCAGTCGCGCAGATCGGCGAGGTACTTCCTGCCCCACGACACCATTTCCGCAAGGCCTTCGGTCCAGCCTATCTCCGGTTTCCAGCCGATGTCCCTGTAGATTGCACTGGAGTCCAGCCAGTACCTCGAGTCCTGCCCGAGCCGGTCGGGCGCCATCTCACACAATTGTTCGAAGGGCATGCCGAGCGCCTCGGCGCAGAGCTCGACCACGCGCCGGATGCTGGTCGGCTCGGCCGGCCCCGCGTTGTAGATGGTACCCAGCGGTGCCTTCTCCGCAACCATATGGATCGCCCGGGCCAGGTCGCGCGCGTGGATGTAAGACTTCTCGGCACGCCCGCCACCCTGCAGCGGCAGCTTGCGGCCGGTGAGTCCGCAGACGATCGCCTTGGGAATGACGCGGTGAAGCAGTTGGCCGGGGCAGTATGCGTTGGACGGCCGGATGACGTTCATCGGGAACTTGAGAAAGCGGTGCACCGATTGCAGGTACATGTCGAATGCAACTTTCGAGGCTGCGTACGGGCTGGTCGGCTTGATTGGTTCGTCTTCTTTGGCTGCGTGTCCGACGGAGCCGTACATTTCCGAAGTGCCGATCTGGATGAAGCGCTCCAGCCAATCGCGCTTCATCAATTCCTCGCACAGGCGGGCGAGCGCCATTGAGTTGGTCTCAAAGAAACGCCAGGAATGTTTCCAGGACACCGCGCCTTCACCCTGGGCCGCATAGTTGACTATGACATCCGGCTTTTCCTTGTCGAGCAACTCGAGCAGCAGGTCGATCTCGTAGGTCAGGTGGTAGGCGTGGTAGCGGTAGTTCTTGCGCTTGTCCACATTGAGCGAGAACGGCTCCGGACGGAGCGGGTTTCGGCCAATGCCGATAACCATGGAGGGATCGGCGTGGTCCAGGAGATATAGCGCGGTATGGATCCCGAAGGATCCGCCGCCGCCAAGAATCGCATATTTTTTCATGTTGCCCCTGATTCGTAAAATCCTTGCATCGACAAGTACCCTGAAAATTCACCCTTCGAGAACCGTCCAGTACCAGTCCCCTGTATATCCTGCCCGTCGGAACAGGTCGAACCAGCCTTGCGGATAGTCGTGGTACGTAGCGGTCAGGACCCATTGCATGAACAGCTCGCGCTGTTCTTCGGTATGGTAGGCGTCGACCTGCACGAAGGCGCGCCCCGGCGACAGGCGCTCGATCTCGCGCAGCGCCGTGACCACGTCTTCGGCGTCGAGATTGTGGATCGTGTTGATGGAGATTACCGCGTCGAAGGACCGGTCCGGGAAGGGTAGCCGTGTCGCGCTGCCCAGGTGCAGTCGGCCGACGACTTCCTTCTCGCAGTGCAGGAGAGCGTACTCCGAGATGTCCAGGCCGAATGCCTCAAGGCCGGGGCAGACGCCCATCAGGTCTTTGACCAGGAAGCCCTTGGCGCAACCCACGTCCAGTATCCGGTCACCGGAGTTCAGGCCGAAGTGGCGCACGATATCCTTGGCCACCGGTATCCAGCGCCCATCATAGCGGTATCCTCCGTAGCCGCACTCGCGCGGACCGTCGAAGTACAGCTCGCCGAATTCGCGCGAAGCCGCAATCCGCTCCGGGGTCTTCGTCATGGCGCGCGCCCGGACGTTGCGTTTCGTCTTTGGAAGCGACCGGAGCAAATCGATTTCAGCCACGGTGATCCTTTGCCGGCATTTCGCGCTGCGCACGGGCGAGACCCTCTTCCAGCGGCGTGTAGCGGAAATCGGGAAATGCGTTCCGGCACGCAGTGATTTCAAAGGGCCGATAGCCGTTGTGCGGCATCGGTCCACTGCGCGGGCTGCCCTTGATGGCAACCGTCTTTTCCGAAAGCCGGACCACCTTCTCGGCGATCTTACGGAACGAATGCACTTCGCCGGTGGCAACGTTGATCTCTCCCTTGCTCCTGCGCAAAAGCATTTGAGCCGCGATCTCCGCCACGTCATCGACGAACACATGGTCGCGACGTTCCTCGCCTTCGCCGAACAGCACAATGTCCTGGCCGCGCTGCGCCTGCCGGCGGAAGCGGTTCGGGCCGTAGCCGTTGTGGGGATCCCCGGCGCCGTAAAGCAGGCTCGGCCGGAGGATCGCGAGCGGGGCAGGCACCTCGACGCGGAACATGACTTCGCGGGCGAGGTGCATGGCGCCGTGCAGCGTGCCAGGCGCGGTGCACGAGGATTCGGTGAGCGGCTCGGGACTGTCGGCATAGACTGCGTCGGAGCTGATATTGATTACGTGAGCCACCGGCGCTGCCACGAGCGCCCGCACCATCGCGTGCGCCATGACCATATTCTTTACCAGCATCTCAGAATTCCTGCACGGCGCCAATGCCGACACAGCGACGAAGGCGTCGTCGGGGCGGAGCATTGCGGCGAGGCGCACCGCCGCATCTTCGGCCAAAAGGTCGATCTCGCGGCGGCCGAGAGCAAGGACCGGCACGCCATCGCGCGCAAGGCGCGCGGCCAGTGCACCGCCGACAAACCCGCCAGCCCCCATTACGACGACGCGGGCAGGGGTTCGTTTCAACGTGTTCAGGTGTTCGAGCATGGTAAGTGTCCTGTTCCGCTGATTCGCGGCTGAAAACCCGACGAGAATCGGCGCCATGCTGTGTTACGAGTCCTCGCCGTGGAGCCCGCCACTGTCAAGGACTCGCGCCTTGCCTGACACCGATTTCGCGGGTTTTCCGATCGATGATGGATTGTCGTCAAGTGGATATGAAGTGTGCCTTCCAAGGTTTGCAAGTTATCCCACGAATCAGCGGAACAGGACACTACCGATGCTCCGCGCGCAGCGGTGGTTTGCCGAGCGTGAATACGTCCAGTCCGGCAACCGCAGCCGCTTTATGATCGAGCACGCCGTAGGGATCGAGCACGATGCGCCCGCGCAGCACCTTTGCGATCTGCGATGGTGGGATGCCGCGGTACTGCGGCCAAGGCGTAAGAATCATTAGCGCGTCTGCACCAGAGGCCGCGGCGAGCGCATCGGGTGCGCCCTCGGCGTTCGGGTACGCGGCAACGGAGGACGGCACCAGCGGATCATGAAGGCGCAGACGAGTGCCCGGAAGCTGGGCGATCGTCGCGAGCGAGGGTGAATTCTTCACCGAATGGGTGTTCTCCTTGTAAGCGAGACCCCACACAGCGACGGTGGCCCCCGGTTCGGAATCGAGAAGCACGGAACGGATGGTGCGCACGGCCCAGTCACGGCAGTGCCGACTGTTGGCGATCCAGGCGCGTACCACATTGGAGTCGGTGCCGTAGCGGTCGGCAAAGCTGCATACCGTGGCGAGGTCGCGCTCGAGGTTACCGCCAGCAATGCCAAGTCCGGGGGCAAGGTAGGCATGCTGCCCGATGCGCTTGTCGAGTTTGAGCGCCGGCACGATTTCCGACCAGTCGGCGCCGATTTTCTCGCACAACTCGGCAAGCATATTGGCCGTGCTGACCGAGGCAACCAGGCACATATTGATTGAGATTTTTGCCAGTTCAGCGCTCTCATAACCCATCGGTAGCACGGGGCAGCCGTGCGCAGCAAGGAACGCCGCATAGCTCGCAGGCAATGGCTGCGCCGGATCGGCGCAGCCGACGATGTAGCGCTCCGGATACAGGGCTCTTTCTACAGCGCGTCCGAAGATCAGGGTCTCTACCTGATAGATCAGGGTACGGCCGGGACGCTGTCGGCCACGGGTAAATCCCGGCGGAACCTGTGACAGCACGACGATCGCTGCATCGGCGCGCGCCGACCTGACTACGATATCGAGGAGCGCGTTGATCGGGCCGAGGTCGCTTCCGCCCTGGTCGTCGGTCGGCACGTCTGGCGCAACGTAGATCACGTCGCAGGCGGCGAGATCGGCCGGCTTCGAAGTGAAGGAGAGTCGCGACGCGTTCTTCAGTACCAGATCATCCAGCTGCGGCTCGGAAACCCCCAACTCACGCCTCGCAAGTGCGGCAATGCGACTGGCCGCCGGATCGAAGCAGACGGTTCGGAATCCCTTTTCGGCAGCGCATACCCCGGATACCAGGCCGAGGTGTGTCATGCCGGCGAAACCCACCACGGGATTGCTCATACGCCCGCCTGTTTGATGGCTTGCGCGCCGAGCCTGCGCAAGGTGCGTTGTATCCAGAGATCACCGGAAAGGTCGGTCTTCGTGCAGCCAGCACAAACCACTTTGAAATGCGCGTACTCGAGCGCCCAGGTCGGGTCGGGCTGGACCAGCGTTATCGGTTCCTCCACCGGGCGCCCCGAGGGCAGCACGCGTTTACGCAACGTGAAGGTCGACGGACCCCACTTGCACAGAGAGCGGATATGCGCCGAGCCGCGTTCCGCGAAAATGTCGCAAGTGAAATGGTTTCGCCAGGAGAGCAGCGTCATTTCCAGTTCCAGCTGCGGCCGCGAGCCTCGCGAGCCGATTACGACGTGGTCAGGCGCGCGATTCTCGAAACATCTGGCCGAATGCACGACGAAATCGTCCGCAATCGGACCGAACCAGAAACGCGCCGTATCGAGCAGATGCGAGCCCAGATCCGGCAGCACACCGGCACCGCTGTCGCGCCACACCGAATCACGGACCAGACGCGCCGTTCCGTTGCCATAGAACATCCGGCAGTGATACACCTCACCGAGCACGCCGGACTGCAACGTCTCGCGCATTCTCACGTAGTGCGGTTCGAAACGGTGGTTGTAGGCCGTGAGGCAAACGACCTTGTTGTCCGCGGCAATGCGCTCGAGACGTTCGATGTCTTCGTCACGACCGGCCCAGAGCGGCTTCTCCACCAGGACGTGCTTCCCTTTGGATAGCAGGTATTCCAGCAGTGCGACTTTCGGTTCGTCTGGTGTGCAGACGATCGCGGCGTCGTAGTCCCCGAGAGGCACGTCCTCCGTGCGGAGATACCGGGCATCGGGATTGACCGGATCGATGGCCGCCACGAAATCGGCGCCAGCGACGGCCCGGCGTTTATTCCCCTGCACCCCCAAACCGATGACGACGACTTTCAACGTGTGGGCTGCTCGTTGTAATTCGCGTCGCGTTCGATCCCGTCGATCTTCTTCAGGACGTTCTCGGGCGTGACAGGAATGTTGCCATCGACCTCGCACTCACAGGCAGCAGCGATCGAGCCGAGGATGGTCGCCACGGCGTCGGACTTTGTCGCCAGCTTCGCCAGAGTGGCGTAGGCCAGCAAGGCATCGCCTGCGCCCACGGCATCGACCACGTGATCGACGAAGGAATCGACGACGACGAACGAATCCAGCGATTCGTGATCCGCACTGCTGCATGTCAGCACGCCGCGCTCGCCCAACTTGAGGATCAGTGTCTTGCAACGGGCCGCATCGTACAACGCGGACGCAAGCGGGCGGATCCCCGAGTCCTGATCGCCGAGTGCAAACCGCGCTTCGCGCTCATTCGGGGTGATGAGGTCGAAATCCTTGAAGTCGGTGATGTTTCCCCAGCGGCTCGCGACCTGGCTGTCCGCAACCTTGAACATGCCCTGCGGAATTGCGGCATTGAGCTGCGGGATGGTCCGCCGGTTGAAAATTCCGTGCCGGAAGTCACTGAACACTACGGCGTCGTGCCGCCCCGCGGAAATCGATGCGACGAGCTTCTGCACGACTTCATCAGAAATCGAACGGTTATCCAGCGTGTCAATTTTCAACAGGCGGTAACCACCCGTCACGATCGCATTCTTGTTGGTCGTCGGTCGCGTGGGGTCGATGATCGCGTTGCATTCGATCCCGCTGCGCGCTAACCCCTCCAGAACAAAATCCTTGAATCCGTCATTGCCGAGCACGGTGGAGAACAGCACGTTGGCCCCGGCGGCACGCAGATGCTCCGCTACGACGGCGGCACCACCAATGTAATCGTCACGCCGCTCGTAGAGCACGCTCATGGTCGGTGTCTTCGTCTGTCCACCGATCATCGCGGCATGGGTGTAACTGTCAACGATCGTGTCGCCGACCACATGCACGCTCAAGCCCTCGAGCTTTCCCAGCGATTCTCTCAGGGAGTCGAACGAAACCCCGCCGGCGTCCATGAAAGTCAGCAGCTTCTCCAGCTTGATCGCCGGCGGCGCAAGATCGATCAGCCTGCTGGATGAATAGACGATATCCCCCGGGGTGAAGATCACTTCCCCGCCGTAGGATCGAAGCGTATCGACTTCCTCCTGAGTCTTCGGCGGTAGTCCGCCGGCGGCGTATTCATAGCCCTTTGCAAAAAAATCGGGCTGGATCTGGCGAATGTTCTGGACGGGCGTGGCGTTGCGGTCGATCAAGACGTAGTCCACAAACTCGAACGCCGCGAGGTTCAGCGCACGCAGTTCCTGCGGAATGTGGGGCCGATAATGGCCCTTATTGATGTGGGCATCCGCGGTGATGCTGGCGACCAGGATGTCGGCCTTGCTCTTGGCATAAAGAAGGTGCCGGAGGTGCCCGGGATGAACGACGTCGAAGACGCCATGGCACATGATGACCTTACTGGTGCGCGGGTATCGCCCGACCGCAGCAACGATCTCCTCGACCGTCTTTATTTTGTGCCTGAATTTTTCAGTCAATGAAGACAGCACTTCTTTCACCCCTCGCCCAGATACTCGAACCACGTTTTGGTCGCCTTGGCGATCGACTCCGGCTCCCACAGAGGCGCGTTGCGCCAATAATCAATATTTGCCACGATCCTGGCCACCCCTTCCTCGAAGCTTACCTGCGGCTTCCAGTCCAGTTCTGCGGTGATGCGGGTGATGTCCGCCCATGTGCAGTCCGGCTCACCGGGGCGCTTGGGAATATGGGTTACCCCGCCCCCGAGCAGTTCCACCAACCGGTTCACCGATTGTGGGTCGCCGGCGCCCAGGTTATAGACTCGACCCATTCGCCGGGTCTCGGCTGCGGCAAGGAAGGCCCTTGCGACGTCGGTGACGTACAGAAAATCCCGGCGCTGCGTGCCGTCTCCTACGACGGTAAACGGCTTGCCTGCCAGCTTCTGCCGCAAGAACACGCCGAACACCGCGCCGTAAGCGCCTGAAGTCCGCGAGCGCGTGCCGTAAGCATTGAAAATGCGCATTGAGTTTACGGGCAGCTTGTAGACGTGGTGCCAGTGCAATGCCGCCTGCTCGCCCTGGTACTTGGACAAAGCGTATGGATAGCGCGGGTCAATCGGGTGATCCTCGCGGGTGGGGACTTGCGCCAAGCCATAGCAGGACGACGATGCCGCGTAAACGAATTTCTCAACGCCGGCGTGACGGGCGCATTCCAGAATGTGAGCGGTACCCAGTACGTTCGCCGACATGTATTCCAGCGGACGCTCGATCGAAGGCACGATGTCGCCGATGCCTGCAAAGTGAAACACGTACCGGGCACCGCGGAACAGTGCGTCATCCGGCGCAAAACTGCGAATGTCCCGTTTCTCCAGCTTGACCTCGGGGTTGCCGTGAAGGTGTGCAAGATTCTCCTCACGCCCGCCAACGAGGTTATCGATAGCGCGCACCGTGAAGCCGCGCTCCACCAGAACGTCTACCATGTGGCTGCCGATGAAGCCGGCGCCACCCGTAACCACGGCGACCGGCCGCGAACTCATGCGGCCTTCAGCTGTTTCAGGCGCCGGACGTTGAAATAGAAGGTGTCGTCCAGGCTGTTGGGGAGCTTGCCGGACTTGAAGGCCGCACACAGGTCCCGAACAGCGTCCTCCACGGTGCGCTTCGGCCGGAATCCGAGTACGCGCTGGATCTTGTCCGAGTTGACGTGATAGGAGCGGATGTCGTCCGTGGGTGTCGTAATGATGGGGATCTCCCCCTTCTCCGGAAACTGCTCATGCACCACGCGCTTGACCACCTGCGCGATGTCCATTATCGACATGTTCTGAAAACCGGCATTGAAGGTCTCTCCCGCGATCTTCTCGTCCGCCACGGTCAGCAGAAGTTCGTACAGGTCCACCATGTCCTGCATGTGCAGGTTCGGGCGCTTCTGGGAGCCGCCGAACACGGTGATTTTTTTGTTGTTGATCGCGTGGTTGGTCAGGATGTTGACCGAAAGGTCAAGGCGTTGCCGCGGAGCGTAACCGCACAAAGTGGCAGGCCGGATCGTGACGCAAACGAAATCCTTGGATTGGTGTTTGAACAGAAGCGGCTCGCACATGCCCTTGTATTTGTTGTAAAGGGTCAAGGGCACCAGAGGATGCTCCTCCGTGACATCCGGCGACTCCGAAACACCGTACACGGAACTGGACGACGCGTAGATGAATCGCTTGACGCCCGCTTTTTTCGCGGCCACGACCATCGGCTCGAAGGCATCCAGGTTAATCGAAGTGGAAAGCTTTTCGTCGAGCTCGAAGCTGGCGTCATTCGAGATGCACGCAAGCGAGATGACGGCATCGATGCCCTTGAATGCGTCCGCAACTCTGGCGGTGTCGCGGATGTCACCGCTGATGATCTTGAGGTTGGGATTGTTCTTTGGCAGGAAATGGTCGCCGAAGTACATGATGTCGTAGACGGTGACCTTGTACCCGAGTCGGAGCAACTGCGGCGTGAGAACGCTGCCGACATAACCTGCGCCACCTGTAACGAGAACGTTCTTGAACTTCATCATATCGCCGCAAATGTGTCGTTTTGGATTGAAATGTGAGCTTGCTTCAGGCAACGGCCCGGGTCGCGATGCGATAGCCTGCCGCCTTCGCATCCTTGTAGAACATCTCGACGGTCTCCAGCGAGTAACGGTCGAGGTCTTTGCCTACCAGTGACAGTTTCTTGAGAATATCGTTGGTGGCGGTGATGATGTGGCAACCGATTGCGTCGGCCTGGAAAATGTTGAGCAGCTCCCGCGGGCTCGCCCAGATCAACTCCGCCTTGGGCTTGGATTTCAGCAACTTCACGGCCTCGGCCATGATTGGCACCGGATCCCGGCCGGTATCGGCAATACGCCCCGCGAATACTGAGACAATCGCCGGGGTATCGGGCGCAAGTCGATCGGCCACACGCTTGACCTGCTCTACCGTCATCACCGCCGTTACGTTCAATCGAACGCCGCCCCGCGACAGACGTTCTACCAACGGGCCACAAAACTCGCCCTTGGTGTTGGTAACCGGAATCTTCACGTTGACGTTCTTGCCCCAAGAGGCGATCTCCAGTGCCTGCTTCTCCATCTCCGCAAAATCGTCGTCGAAAACCTCGAAGGATATGGGACGGTCCTTGACCACTCCCAGTACCTGCAAGGCAAAAGACTTGTAGTCTGCGATACCCGCTTTTCGCATCAAGGTCGGATTGGTCGTGAATCCCTTGATCATCGGGTTGGCCGCCATTTCCTGGATTCCTGCCAGGTCGGCGCCGTCCGCGAACAATTTGACTTTCAGGGTCTTGAGGTTGGGCATTTGTCGTTACCTCGAGGAACTGTGAGAAAGAATAAGAGCAACGGCTTCGGGGAGCGATTTTACCGGAACATATGGCTTTTCTGGCCGCTTCTCGTCGTACCCATAGTCCACGAAAAAGCAGCTGCAACCGACTGCCTGCCCTGCCGCTACGTCTCGCCAGCGATCACCGACAAGGAAGCTCCGCGGGAGATCGATGTCATGATCTTTCGCCGCCTGCAGCAGCATTCCCGCCTTCGGCTTGCGGCAGTCGCACTTCTGGTCATCGGTGTGGTAGCAGACCTTCACTCCGTCGAGCGGCAGTTCCCTGAGCAGACGATCGTGCATGGCTTCGACGACTTCGATGCGCTGTTTTCCCGTGGCAACGTCCGGTTGGTTGGTAACGACGATGTTTAGATATCCGGCCGCATGCAGTCTCGAGAGCGCTTCATCCACCCCCGGCAGAATCTTCAGAGCGGCAAGCGAGTCTGGCGGGTACGGTTTCCCCTCCCTGATCACCGGCGCATTCAGCACGCCGTCACGGTCCAGGAAAACGGCTCTACGCACGACGCCGGAACATCACCACTTGGTGGGGATCTGCTGCAGGTCCGGATGGGAGACCAGACAATGCCAAACGACCGCCTGGAAGGCTTCGGTGTGCGGCGTCACTCGGGAAGGCTCAACGGTGGGCACGACCACAACGCAGTCTCCAACCTGCTTGGTATAACCCCCGTCACGGCCCACGACGCCGAAAACTTTCAGGCCACGTTGCTTCGCTTCCTTGAGCCCCGCAACAATGTTGGCACTAACGTTTTTTTCCGCGTTTCCCCCGCCCACCGAGAACACGAGAATCGCGTCATTCGGTCCGGCCTTGCTGGTCCTGAGCCAGGAGGAAAATACGGTGTCCCAGCCTTCATCGTTGGTCCGGGCAGTGAGCTCCGAAACGTTATCCACCGGCGTGTAAGCCTCGATCCCGCAGAGCTTGCGGAAATCATTCACGGCGTGACTGCAATTCGCGGCACTTCCACCGACACCGAGAAGAAACAATCGCCCACCGCGCTCCCGGAGGGCCACGAGTTCATTGGCCAAGGCCTCGATAGCATTGAGGTCTATGCTCTGGGCAACCTTTGAAACTTCGTCGAAGAATTGTTTGGAGTGCATTGGCAACTGTCAGAAAAAATAGAAACTTAGGGAAACCCTGCGGCAATCCGATTCGCGCCGGCCCTGCGTCATGAAGGGCGCGATTTTAGTGCATTTATCGTTGATCAGGCAGCCTATTCCGCCCGGCACAGTTCCAACCCGGCTCGCCAGTCCGGAAGTGCAATGCCGAGCTGGCGCTGGATTCTGGAGCTGTCCAGAGCCGAATTGCGGGGACGGCGCGCGGGCGTGGGGTAATCTGCCGATGATATGGCTGTAACGCGGGCCTGCTTCTCCTGACTTTCCAGGATCGCGCGGGCAAACGCGTACCAGGTGGTGCTGCCCTGCGCGGCGAGGTGATAGAGCCCGCCGTGTTCCTGAAACCAGGCCGGGTCCAGTCCCTGCGCGTTCGCGGACTTGGTGACCACTTGTGCGGTCGCCTCGGCGATCAGCCGGCACCAGGTGGGGCATCCGGTCTGATCGTCGACCACTTTCAGCACCGGCCGCTCCTTCGCGAGCTTCTGAATGGTCAGGAGGAAATTCCGTCCGCGCGCGCCATACACCCAACTGGTCCGGAAGATCAGGTGCGGGGGGTTCACTTCCCGGATGCGCTTTTCTCCGAGCAGCTTGGTGTGGCCGTAGACGTTGATGGGATCCGGCTCGTCCGTTTCGGTGTACGGGCCGGCCTTGTTGCCGCCAAAGACGTAATCGGTGGAGTAATGGACCAGTACCGCGCCGCCGCGCTTCGCTTCTTCCGCGAGGATGCCGACCGCGTCACCGTTCACCCTGGTTGCCGTGTCAACGTCCGTCTCGGCCCTGTCAACCGCGGTATAAGCCGCGGCATTGACGATCAATTGGGCGCGGGTCTCCCGGACGACACGGATGATCGAATCGGCGGACTCGAGATCCAGATCGGAACGCAGCGGCGCATGTACCGTGCCCAGCGGCGCCAGGGTCCGTCTCAATTCCCAGCCGACCTGGCCCTCTCCCCCGATCAGAAGAATTCTCATGAGGCCGCAACCGGGAATTCAGGAATGGGATATGGGCAACGGGAATCGCGACAGGTAAGGTCAGGCATATGTTTCCGCGCTGGCAAACGCCACGCCCCGCCGATCCTTGTCCGAGAGTACCGGCGCGCCTTGCAGTGGCCAGGCGATGCCGAGGTCGGGATCATTCCAGGCGATGGTCCGCTCCGACTCCGGCGCGAAGTAAGCCGTTGCCTTGTAAAGGAAGTCTGCAGACTCCGACAGAACCAGGAAGCCATGGGCAAATCCCTCAGGCACCCAGGCCACGCGCTTGTTCTCCGCTGACAGTTCGAAACCGACCCACTTGCCGAATGTCGGAGAACTCTTGCGGATATCCACCGCCACATCGAAAACGGCGCCCTGGACCACCCGCAGGAGTTTTCCCTGCGGCTGCCTGATCTGGTAGTGCAGGCCGCGCAATACGTTTCTGGCCGAGCGGGAGTGATTATCCTGCACGAAGTCCTGCGCAAAACCGGCCGTATCCTTCAGTACCCGCTTGTTGTAACTCTCCAGAAAGAAGCCGCGCTCGTCGACGAAGACCTTGGGCTCAAGGATCAACACATCGGGAATTTCCGACCTGACGACCTTCATCACCACTCTTACTCCCGCGCAACGCGCAGGAGATACTCGCCATATCCGCTCTTGGCCAGTGGCTTGGCCAGCGCTTCGAGTTCGTTTTTATCGATCCACTTGTTGCGGTAGGCGATCTCCTCCACGCAAGCGATTTTCAAGCCCTGACGCTTCTCGATGGTCTCGATAAAGTGAGAGGCTTCGAGCAGCGACTCGTGCGTGCCGGTGTCGAGCCACGCGTGGCCGCGGCCCAGCCTGCTCACATGCAACTCGCCTAGTTTGAGGTACTCGCGATTTACGTCGGTGATTTCCAACCCCCCCCGCGCCGAGGGTTTAAGCTTCGAGGCAATTTCGACGACGCGGTTATCGTAGAAGTACAGGCCGACTACTGCATAGCGCGACTTTGGATGCAGTGGTTTTTCTTCGATACTGAGCGCCTTGTCTCGGTTGTCGATCTCGATAACGCCGTACCGCTCGGGATTGTTCACCTGGTAAGCGAAGACGCGGGCGCCCCTTGTCAGCTTCGCGGCATCCACAAAGAGCCCGGTGAGATCGTGTCCGTAAAACACGTTGTCGCCGAGAACCAATGCGACCGGATCCTTGCCGATAAACCGTCTTCCAATCTTGAACGCTTCGGCAATGCCCCCTGGCGTCGGCTGCTCCTCGTAGCTGAGGTTAAGGCCCCACTTCTGACCGTCGCCCAGAAGCTTCTCGAAGAGACGCTTGTCCTCAGGCGTGGAAATAACAAGGATGTCGCGGATTCCCGCCAACATCAGGGTCGACAGCGGGTAGTACACCATCGGCTTGTCGTAGACCGGGAGCAGTTGCTTGGAGACGACCTGCGTGACCGGGTAGAGCCGGGTGCCAGAACCACCGGCGAGAATAATGCCTTTCATCGCGCAATCCTACCGGGCGACGAGGACCGAAGGCCCGTACGTGGCGAGCGGCTGATCCTGGGTGAGCAAGAGCATCGCCTCCACGAGGCTCTGCGCCACCAGCAGGCGGTCGAACGGATCGCGATGGTGCTTCGGAAGCTCGGCAACGCGCGACGCGTGACGGGCGGTCACCGACAGTTCCTGAAAACCGCCGTCGCGTAACGCGGCGACGAACTCGTCCGGGTCGATGCGGATCTTGCCGAGGGACACTTTGATCGCGACCTCCCATACGCTCACAGCGCTCGCATAAATCTGGTTGGCGGGGTCGCGGATGAGCTCAGCCGCGCGCGCAGGAAGACTTTTTCCGGCAAGCCACCAGATCAGCAGATGTGTGTCGACCAGCAGCCTCACCGGGAACCGGTCTTGCCTTCGAAGGCGTCGAGCAGATCGCCGGGAAGCGGCGCATCGAAGTCCTTGCCCACGCGGATGCGGCCTTTCATGAGACCGGGCGTGCGGGGAGCCACGGAAGCACCCACCGGCACGAGCCGCGCGACCGGGCGACCGGCCTTGGCGATCACGATTTCCTCGCCGGCGTTGACGCGCTCGATCAAACGGGACAGTTGCGTCTTGGCCTGATGAATGTTGATGGTTTCCATTGCAATCTCCTAAGGACTTAGCTAAGTCTAGCTAAGTCGCTGTGGTCCGTCAACCGCCACCTGCTGCAACAACCCCCTTGTCAGGGAGCGAAATTCCCTCGCGCCTGAGCCTGCCGCCCGCTTTCCGTGCCCGGGCGCACGGACGCTCAGCGGCCGGCGTAGTTGGTGTCGATCCAGTGCCGGTAGGCACCGCTCGTTACCGCGGCCACCCAGTCCGGATTGTCCAGGTACCAGGTCACTGTTTTGCGCAGCCCGGAATCGAAGCTCTCGGTCCGCTTCCATCCGAGCTCGCGTGTGATTTTCGAGGCGTCGATCGCGTAGCGCCGGTCGTGGCCGGGCCGGTCCTTGACGAATTCGATCAGAGATTCGTGTTTCCCGGAAGGGCGCGGCCGCAGCTCGTCGAGAATTGCGCACACCTGTTCCACCACCGTGATGTTGGTCTGCTTGCTCGATCCGCCGACGTTATACACCTCGCCCGGTTTCCCCTTTGCGAGTGCCAGCCTGACCGCGCTGCAATGGTCGTTGACGTAGAGCCAGTCGCGTACCTGCATTCCATCGCCATAGACCGGCAGCCGCTTGCCGGCCAGCGCGTTGAGGATCACGACCGGGACGAGTTTCTCCGGAAACTGGTAGGGTCCATAGTTATTGGAGCAGTTGGTGGTGACGACCGGCAGGCCGTAGGTATGGAAATAGGCCCGCGCCAGGTGATCGGAGGCGGCCTTGGACGCCGAGTAGGGGCTGTTGGGTGCGTACGGGCTGGATTCCGAAAATGCCGGATCGCCTGGCCCGAGGCTGCCGTACACCTCATCAGTCGAGACGTGGAGGAAACGAAAAGCCTCCCGCTCGCCAGCCGACAATTTCGAGAAGAACGCCCTCGCTGCTTCAAGCAAGCGGAACGTGCCCACGACATTGGTCTGGACGAAATCCTCCGGTCCGTGAATCGAACGGTCGACGTGGCTTTCCGCCGCAAAGTGGACGATCGCGGAAGGCCGATGCTTTTCGAGCAGACCAGTCACCAGACCGGAGTCGCAGATATCGCCGTGCACGAAGAGGTGTCGCGGGTCATTTCGGACCGATTGCAAGCTGCCGAGGTTGCCGGCGTAGGTGAGCTTGTCCAGGTTCACAATCCCCGCAGATTCGTTCCCCAGCCAGTCGAGGATAAAATTTGCGCCTATGAAACCGGCACCACCGGTGACGAGAATGGTCTTTTCAGGCATCTGGAATCGAAACCATACTGAGTCTCAGCTCAATGTCGGACAACCATTGGAGCTCGGTCCCACGCCGACCAATGGGGTGGCGCGAACCACCCTCATCGCCCTCGTCCGAGCATCACGACACGAAGGGTTTTCAACAGGATCGCAAAATCCAGCAGAAGCGAATAGTTCTTGATGTAGTAAAGGTCGTATTGGAGTTTCTCAAGGGCGTCATCCATCGATGCGCCGTAGGTGTACATGACCTGGGCCCAGCCGGTGATGCCGGGCCGGACCAGTTGGCGCAGGTCGTAGAAGGGGATTTGCTTTTCGAGTTCGCGGATGAAGACCGGGCGCTCCGGGCGGGGGCCGATGAAGCTCATTTCCCCCTTGATCACGTTGATGAGCTGCGGCAGTTCGTCCAGACGCAGAACACGCAGCAAGCGCCCGGCTTTCGTGACGCGCGGGTCGTGGGCGGAAGCCCATTGCGGTCCGCCTTTTTCGGCGTCCACGTACATTGAACGAAACTTCAGGATCTCGAATTCCTTTCCATTCAGCCCGGTCCGGGTCTGCCGGAACAACGCCGGGCCGCGGCTTTCCAGCCGCACGGCAATCGCGATGATCAGCATGACGGGAATGCAGACGATCAGCAGAATGACCGAGACCACGATGTCGAGCAGCCGCTTGAGCCGCAGCGCCAGTGCGCTGTGCAGCAGATCGAAGCCATGCGCGAACAACAGCCATCCTCGCTGCGTGTGCATCACCGGCACCTTGAACCAGCGCTGTTCGTAGAAGTCGGCGAGGTCGTATACCCGCAGGCCGGAGAACCGGGCTTTCATCAGCTTCTGGATGAGCCCTTCGGATAGTGGCGACATGTGCGCAACGATCACCCCGGACCAATCCTGCTTCAATACCGTTTCGAGGTCGTCCAGAGTGCCGACGACCCTTGGAAGGGCGTTGTCATGGTTCGGAGAGGAATCGGAAAGAAAGGAAAGCTCGGCTTCCGCATGCGCCTTCTGGAAGTCCCGATACAGACGCGCCGCCTTTTCGCCTGTGCCCGCGACCAGCCATCTGGCCTTGCCGGTTTGCTGCCGCTGATAACGCGACGCGTAGTGGCGCCAGACGGGCGCCCAGGCCGCAAAGATGAGATGCGCAACCGGCATCACGCCGCGGCCCACCGTCGAATTTCCACTCCCCCAAAGCCCGGATGCGTAAATCGCGGCGGCCGTTATTATGGCGCCGAGCAGAACAGCCGCCAGCGTGCGCGGGGCGGCGCGCATTCCCGCCACCTGGGTTTCCACCGAGTAGCAATCGAGGACATAGAGCGCCAGCACCAGCACCGCGATCGGCAGCAGGATGTCGAACGGCAGCCCGAGCAAGGAGCCGAGACGCAGCCAGTTCGCCAGGTTGAAGGCAAGGATCAACCCGACCAGATCCGCCAGCAGAAGCAGGAGCGCAATGCGCCTCGGCAGTAGATGGAGGTCCGCCATCGCCGGCTCTCGATTGTCAGGAGCGGGGGCGCCAGCCATTCAGTTGCGTTGATCCGTCAATTTACGTTCCCTTGAAAAGTGTGCCGGGCTCCCGTTGCGGCGCTGAAGTGCCTACAGCACCGCCGCCACACTGCGGGAATCATATAGAAATGAACTTCCCCGGGCGAGCCTGGCGGATGAAGCCGGCGGTTCCGATTGCAGCCCACGCACAATCGGCCATGGGTCAGCGATACTGAGGCAGCTTGCGAAGAATTTTTTTTGCGATAAAGAGGGGGCTGACGCCGAGGCCGTACTTCCTGCAGGACCTGTAGGCCTCGATGTTTCCCTTCAGGACATTCATCACGCTGCTGTTGGTCTCTCCGCCGACCCGCATCTTGACCAGTTCGCGCGGCAGATAGGTCGAACGCAGTTGCTGCACGTGCAGCGCCCGCAACATGAAATCGAAATCGGCGGCAAACCGGTAGCTTGCTTCGAATGGCCCCACGCGCCCAAGCACACGGCGGCGGATGAAGAATGCCGGATGCGGCGGCATCCAGCCCTGCTCGAACAGGCCCGGCCGGAAGGGTTCGGACTTCCAGTGACGGACGATCCTGTTCAGGTCGCCCTTGTCCACGTAGAAGATGTCTCCGTAGCAGACGTCCACCGCGTCGTCCCGAAAGACTTCCGCGACCATTCCCAGGACATTCTCGTCAACGTAAACGTCGTCGCTGTTGAGCGTCCCGACGACGTCGCCCGTGACCATTTCCAGGCCCTTGTTCATCGCCGCGTAGATGCCTTCGTCGGGTTCGGAGACGACCTTCGACAACGTGCCGCGAAAGCGATGCAGCACCTCCAAGGTGCCGTCGGTCGAGGCGCCGTCTACTACGATGTGCTCGATGCGCGGGTGGGTTTGCGCCGCCACGGATTCGATGGTGTCCGCTATGGTTTCCCGTGAGTTGTAGGAAACCGTGATGACGCTTATCGTCGGAATTCCGCTCATCGAAGCGTCCCCGAGGACTGAGGGCGGGCTTGATGCTGCATTGGTTCCAGAACCCGCCGATACAGCTCTAGATGCCGACGCGCCACGACCGGCATTGCGAATTCCTCGAGGACTTTCTGGCGCGCCCGCAAAGAAAGTTCCTGCCGGCGCTGATCGTCTTCGAGTATCCAGCGCATCCCCTCTGCCAGATCTGCGGCGTCGAATGGGCGGGCGAGATAGCCGTTGCGACGATGCTCGATCATGTCCGGCATCCCGCCGATGTCGAACGCCACGCACGGGATCCCGCAGGCCAGCGCCTCCATCACGGTATTGGAAAGGTTCTCCTGTATGGACGGCGCCACGAATACGTCGGCTGCGGCATAGAGCGCGGCAAGACTGACGTCGTCATTCAGACGCCCGACGTATGTGCATGGCATCCCAAGATCCGGCGGTCTCTCCGGTGTGGATGCGCCGAAAATCACGGCCGTGTATTGCGACGCGCCGCCACGTTGCGCCAGCAGCCGCAGCGCGGTTTGCAGATGGCTGAACCCCTTGCGCGGCTCGTCCGCGCCGTGCGCCGCGCCGAACAGAATCAGCTTCCTGTCCACTGGGAGTCCAAGCAGATCCCGCGCGGCGTCCTTTGCAATCGGGCGAAAGCAATCCGTGTCGATGGCATTGGGTATGACCGAGACGGGAAATCCGGCGAGAAGCGGGCTGCTTTGCGCCTGTTCTCCCAGCCACCGGCTCGGCGTCACGATAGTGAGCGGCAAATCGCGGTAAGCGCGCGCCTTGCGACGGAAACCCAGCGACGAAAGATCGCAACTCGTATTCGAGCCGAGAACCGGACAGGATCCGCACCCCGACAAATAGCGGCCGCAACCGTCATCGTAATGACAGCCGCCGGTGAAAGCCCACATGTCGTGCAAGGTCCAAACCAGCGGGAGGCGGTACTTTCTCAGCGCCGTGACGTTCACGAACCCACCCGCGATCCAGTGCAGGTGAACCAGGTCCGGCGCGATGTCCTGCACCCGGCTGCGGGAGCGGTCCGGCAACCATCCGGGATAGAAAGTGGCCTTGGTCCGATTCGGGTAGGCCAGTATCGGCAGCACGTCCAGGACCGGGCGCAACGGATTCAGCAGTCTGCCGAAATTGCTGCCTGGCCCGACGACGGTGGGATCGTCTCCGTCCTTGGTCTGGACCAGCAGGATCGATTCGATCGAGATTGACCTCAGCGCCCGATGCAACCGGTACGCGGCACGCGCCGCCCCGCCTCTGAGATCGTTGGAGTTCACCAGCAACGGCTTCATAGGTTATTCCGCGGCTGTGGGTTGCGGGAAAGCCGCCCGCAGTCATCGCCACTTGACGGCATAACGTCCGGTGTAATCGATCTTCTGCAGGAACAGCGGAACGTTGTGCTCCCTGAGGTACTCGTCCACGGCCCGGCGCGCGCCCAGCCAGTGGCCGTAGTCGTCCAGTATCAGCACACCGCCGACGCAAAGTCGCGGGAAAAGATGGATCATCTCGTGGCGGGTGGATTCGTACCAGTCGGTGTCCAGACGCAGCAGCGCGATGCGTTCCGGGGCCGCAGCGGGAATGGTGTCTTCCACGCGCCCTTTGATGTAATGGACCTTCGACCGGTCGTAGCCGACGCTGGCCATCGCCTGCTGGACGATATCCAGTGGAGCGCGGCACCAGACCGATTCGGCGTCCTCCCGGTCAGTGCTTGCAGCCATCAGGTCGGCTGCGGACTCGCCGGTCAATGCTACGTCTTCCCCGGTCGGCGCGGTCATTCCCTCGAAGGTATCGAACAGGTGCAGCTCGCGCGTCCTGTCACCCAGCTCGAGCAGGGTCCGGGCCACCGCCATCATGCTTCCGCCTTTCCAAACGCCGCACTCGACAATATCGCCGGGAATTCGATTGGTGACGACGTAGCGAACGGCGTCACAAAGCGCAGCCACCCTCTGATCCGAGGTCATCGTGTACGGGCGCACGGCGTCAATGGTTTGCGCGGTGCCTTCATCCACCCCCTTGAGCACGGGCGGATAGGGAACGATATCGACGCCGAATCGGCGCGCGAGTTTTCTGAGAGGTCGCAGCAAAGAGAATAACGCGGGCATAGGTTGATTTCGCCGTTACACCGTCAGGCGCTCGGGCGCTCGGCCTCCATGAAAAGCGAATCCGGTTTGCGAATGCGCTTTCTTTCATCCACGTCCAGCGCATACGACGCAAATTCCGGAACGGCGCTGTCGAACGCGGTACAACGACGCACGTTCACAAAGCGGGCATCCTTCAAGGCGCGGCCGAGCGAGAGCGAATCGTACATCCAACGGTGCACCTCGCCGGATTGGCGGAAAACGCCTTCCAGGTATGCGGATCTCGCGGTTCGCCCGCCCAATAGACCGATCAGGAAGCCTGCAACACGCACGCGCACGGCTTTCACCAGCCACCGCAGCCCTCTCGCGCGAATCCTGTCCAGCAGGCGCGACGCAACCGGCGTGCGCGACGCCTGCCATGCGCGCTCCGCTTCCGCGCCGATCCGGGACAGCACGAATTCCCGGTTCGGCAAATCCGGGGCGGCCAGAAACCTGGACGTTTCCCCTCCGCTGCGGTCGCGTACCGCCTGGTCGTACATCTCCAGCATGATCCAGTCGTAGTCGGCCGCACTCGCGTTCGGTTCACGATTGAGCGAGTCCAGCAGGCGCAGATATTCCCTTGCCAATGTCTCCAGATCCGGCACCACGACCCGGATCACGCCGCCCGGGCGCAATACCCTGTGCGTGTGCCGCAGGAGGCTCGCGGCCTCCTGTCGCGGCAAGTGCTCCAGGACATGGGAGCAATAGACCGCATCGAAGACCTCATCGGGGAACGGGAGCCCCTTGCGCACGTCAGCCGCAATCACACCGCTGGACGCCGGGACCACGTCAACATTCACCCAGTCCGGATGAAAATGCAATCCACAGCCGACGTTCAGGAGCCTCTTGCCCGCATGGGGAAGATCAGCCGCGGAAGGCACCGGGAAGACCTCTTCTGAAATGAACTTTGATCACGGAAACAGATAAGGACAGGATTCTACCTACGAGCCCAGCCGGCGCAGGATTTTTTTGGCGATCCGCTTCCACCACGGCGGCGACGCGAAAACGGTCCGTTGGGTAATGGTGTCCGCGCGCGTTTCACGGATTACCCGGTCGGGGTGACGAAGCGGCAGGCGCATCTCCTCCACCGGGAGCGCGGCCAGTTTGTTTTTTCGGTCGCGCGTGTGGGTCGCGACATCTCCGAAGCCGATGTTGGAGACCAGATTGACGGCGGGCAGGACCGTCAGTCCGTCGTTGACCCACGCCGAGAACGTCCAGCGGTAGGCCCACGAGGAATTCCGTTCGGCAAAGGTATCGTCGAAAATCCGCGTCCAGTAGCCTGCGGCCACCGGGTCCTTCAGCATGTCGAGCAGCCAGCCCTGGTCACGCAATTCCGGCCAGCGCGACATCCGGTGATCGTAGAGACGCCAGGCCCTGCGCCACGTGGCCCATCCCCAGATATGGGTATACCTGGAAAAGTAATAGCTGTACTCGGACCGCTGTCGCCCGGGCTGAAAGTTGTCGCCGGAAATCATCAGGACGCGTTCGTCGTCCCTGTAGCGCCCGAGCAATTCCGCCGCGAACGGGAAGAAGGACGGATGCGCGACACAGTCATCTTCGAGAATGATTCCGGCTTCGACGTGGTCGAAGAACCAGGTGATCGCCTCGCTGACCGCTGTCTTGCAGCCGAGATTCTGCTCCCGGAACAGGGTGTGAACCTGGCATTTCCAGTCAATGAGCCCGGCGAGTTCGCGAACGGCCTGAACACTTTCCTTTTCGTCCTTCCGGTCGGGCCTGGGCCCGTCCACCGCCAGGAAGACCTGTCCGGGCGCGATCTCGCGCAGCGAAGCAATGACCCTCGATGTGGTATCCGGCCGGTTGAATCCCAATACCAGCACGGGCGGGCAGGCCGGCCCTTCGCTAATCCTGTCGTCCTGCGCGCGCATCTTTAGTCTCGCCGCCTGCGATGGCCAAACTGATCGATGACTTCACGGCCGATGCGCTGAAACAGGCGCATCAGGCTGCTCGGCAAAGTTCGCATATCGGCGGCTAGCAGAATGAAAATGACCCAATTGACGGGATTGACCCTGGATTTTTTGGAAAGGCCGCGGCGCAGAATATCAAGGGGGCCCGAGGCCGCACCAAAATCGACCGCACCGGACACGCCAGTCTGTTGATTGACGACATACAGTTCCGGCACCGTGATGCACTTGAAGCCGCGCCGGGTCGCGCGGATGGTCCATTCGTAATCGGACAGATAGTGCGGAAGCAGTTTCGGGTGAAAGCCGCCAATGGCTTGCACATCGGCCCAGTGCAAAAACAGTCCGCGCGTGGAAAGACAGTTTATACGTTCCGGGTCGGCGGCGACCTTGAAACTCAGCGCCCTGAAGTCCGCCTCGATGCCGGTTTCGGAGATCGCCCCCGTTTCCGGGTTCTTCACGCGCGCAAGCAGCAAACAGCGCTGCCGCGACCGCAACACGGCCGCGGCCGTTTCCAGAAAATTATCCTCGAATTGAATATCATCGTTGGTGATGAGCAGTATGTCGCCGGGAGCTGGATGCATTTCCCTGACCGCGTTCAATCCCTTTTGAAGGCTGCCGGCCCACCACCAGTTTCCGCTTCCGCGAATAACCGATACCGCATCGATCCTGGCTCTGACGGACTCCGCCGTGCCGTCGGTCGAGCCGTCATCGACGAGAATGAGATGCCAGTACCGGTAGGTCTGGCGCCGCAGGCACTCGACGAATTTCTCGGTGACCTGGCGCCGGTTGTGGACCGGCAGCAGTACGAATACCTTCTCCACTAGGCCCATCGCTGCGGATCAACGCCAGCGGCGCATCCCGGGGATGCAACTTTGATCGGTCCGTTGGGCGCCGCTGTCATGGGCCCGCACCTTGCCCCTGCGCCACGCACTCCAGGACGTAGCTTTCGAATTGCCTGGCGAACTCCGCGCGCCGGCCGGCCAGTTGCCGGCGCGCCTCTTCGGCAAGACGGCGCCTGGCCTCCGACCGGTCCGCTTCCCACTCCTGCCGCATCAGTTCGGCGAGCGTTTCGGCGAGGACATGAAATCCGGGATCCGAGCTGATCGCCTCAGCGAACCGGTTGCGGGCAAGATGCGACCGGTAACGCGCCGTGGGTCAGGCCGATTTGCAGTACCGGTTCCATCTTCGCATGCACGGGCATTCCGGACCTCCCTCCAGGGCCCGGACAAATCCTGTTCGCCGGCGCGCCGGTGATACAACGGATATCAGCCCCGCAACCCTCACCCGGCGAGTATTCGGTATTGATGCGCGATCCTCCACAAAAGGTGTTGCTCACAGATCCGGGGATCCCCAGTCTCGAGCCCGGAAAATGAGCGTGTTGAAGGACTTCGCAAACAACTCGTAGTCCTGTTGTTGCATGAAACGATACACCTCGCAGTCCAACGCTTCGTCCAGAGACAATCCAAGCGCTTCGGCCAGTACGCACCGCGGCCGGAAGCGGGTCCAATCGTTGGATCTCAGAACAGGCAGGTCAAATCCCTCGACGTCGATCGACATGAAGTCGATACGCGAGCCCGCCGGCAGGTGCTGCGACAGAATTGCATCCAGTCGCTCGACGGCAATGACCATTGTCTTCTCCACCCTGTACCGGGACGTCGCTTGCCTGGCGTCTGCCAATTGCGCGTCGAAAGTATTGAGCGCCGGATCGTCGAAGCAAAAATAAGTCAAAGCCCCCGCCGATTCATTGACTCCAATCTGAAGATTGATATCCCTGGGGCGAAATACGCGAAATGCCCGGATGGCTTCGGGATTCGGTTCAATGTTCATTCCACGCCACCCCTGCCGATAGAAGAGGTGTGTGTTCGAGAACCGCATCGGGTGATGGGCGCCGACGTCAACGTAAAAACCGGTGTCCTGCGTGGCGAACAATCGGCGCAGGATCATGTCCTCCCCCTCCTGCGAGTAGGACTTTTGCGAAAACCTGTCGAACACGATCGCCTGATAGTCGGCCAGCATCCTTTTGAGCTCCCGCAGCACTTGCTCACTCCTCGTCCTGCGCCCCAACAGACCGCCCCAGTCCGGCAATCGGCAAGGGAGGAGCGAAGCCCTTCTGAAGGCGACAAGCTGCCCGCAAAAAAATCGACGTGGTCCACGCATAGTTGTTCACCGGCCCGAAACCGCTGAAGTCCACCTGGAACCGGTCACTGTCCCGCAGACGTCGCGTCGCTTCAGGATAGCGATCGCTGTTGTCGAGCACGATCAATCCGTCATCCCGGACTTCGTCCATGGCCGCTTCCACGCAAGCATGGCGCCACCGTCCATCGACAATTACCACGTCGAAAAGATCCGGCTGTTCGCGGATCGCATTCACGTAGTCGTCGCGCCCCTGGCGGAGCAACACCTTCTGATTCGGCTGGACGCCTTCCTTCAAGTGCTCCAGCCAGCCGGGGTCGCTCTCGACCGATATGACGGTGCGGGCGCGCTGTGCCCAAAAGAGCGAGGAATAGCCGGCGCCGAACTCGAAGACACTCGCATTCGAGAAGTCGAACTGGGAGAGGTACTCGATTGCCGGATAGGTGTACCAGGGAATTGCCGAACCGTCGCTTCGCACCGGCCGCCGCTCCCGAATGCTGCGCAGCTGTCCCTGCTTGCTGGCGAGCGCATGGACATTCTGTCCCAGTCGGTAAAAGGCGGGGCTGACTGCGTGGACAATACGCAATAACAAGGTCATGCCTTGGTTCCGGGCCGGAATACCCTGAGAGGAAGGAGCGCGCGAAGCATCATCACACCCGCAACGCGAGCACGACGGTCGAGAAACACTCCATAAGCGGCTACGCCATAAGATATCAGCGTCGCGTACGCGGCGCCCGTTATTCCGAACCGGGGAATCAGGAGCAGATTCAAGCCGACGTTCGTGACCGCGCCAAGCATCGTGCGATACAGGGAAACGATGGTCAAATTTTCGGCCAGCAGATAACTGCTGCTCGCGACACCGAGAAACACGAATATTGCCGCCCAGGCGTAGATCGCCAGCACGCCGGAAGCGGCGGAATACGCGTCTCCATACAGAATCTGGATGATGTAAGGGGAAAGAAGGCTGAGTGGCAGCGCCAATCCGATTCCGACCATGACCATCAAATCGAACAGCCGCTGCATTCGCGCCAGAAACAATTGCTTGTTGGATGCCCGGCTGGAGACAATCACGGGGAAAAGCGATGCGACCATGACGCCCGCGACAAAGTACGTCGCTTCGCACAGATGAACTGCCGCGGAGTATGCGCCAACGGCCTCGTCGCCGAGCATCTCGCCCAGCATGATCTGATCGATTTTCATGTATGTCGAGACGGCGATTCCTGAGAATACCAGCGGCAGGGCGGGCTTGAGCAACGCCAATGCGCCGGAAACCGACGCGCGCCACCTGGCGAAACTCTCCCCGGAGATGCGGTACGCCACAACCAATCCGGCTGCCGCCAGGAGAAGTTCGAGCAAACTCGCCCAGGCAAATGCGATGACAGGCGCGCCAATCAGGATGAGCGCGATCTTTGCCGCCGTCGCAGCCAGGAAAGCGGCACCCTTTGCCACGACGGTATAGCGGCTCTCAAGACGCGACTGGAACCATAATTCCAGAACGTCCAGCGCCTGGACAAACATCCCCGCCGCCACCACGACGACGAGTTGTTGGGTCGTGACGTCATCGGGACGGAAAACGCGCACGCACAACACGGCGGCGCTCACGGCAACTGCGCTGCCAAAAAGCCTGAGAACCAATGCCGAACCCAGCAATTCGTGTCGCTCTGCGGGGGCGCCGACAAGATCCCGTACCAGAACGCGATCCAGACCCAGCGTCGACAACGCACCGAATAAAGCGACTAGTGCAAGGGCGTAACTGAACTGCCCGAACGCGTGCGGCCCGAGGTACCGGGCGAGCCATACTCCGACAAGGAGCCCGACCGTCATCCGCAGGATTCTGTCGGCGTACATCCACGCAGTGTTCGAAAGAACCCGGCGCAAGCCGGGCCGCTTGCGCAGCGCGTCGGCGATTCGCGCAGACAGAACGGTCAGGCGGTTACTCTCCAACCGCGAGTCCCTTCCAGCGAGTCGACAGAAAACCGGCGTCAGGCGTAACGGCAACTCCTTATGCTCAAGGCCCGGACTGTTGCAGCCGATTGCGAAAGCTCCTCTCCCATCGGTAAGCGGTGGAGCAAATCACTTCCAGGTCGTCGTGCTTCGGCTTCCAGCCCAGCACATTCCTGATTCTCGATGATTCGGCGACCAGCTCGGGCGGATCGCCGGGACGGCGTGGTCCATCCTCGATCGGAAGCTTGACCCCGGCCGCCTTCTGCACCGCATGCAACACCTGGCGAACGCTGAAGCCGCGACCATAGCCGCAGTTGAACGTGTCCGACGCTCCGCCTCCGTCCAGGTAAGCGAGCGCGTCGAGATGCGCGCGCGCCAGGTCTTCCACATGGATGTAGTCGCGTATGCAGGTGCCATCCGGCGTCGGATAGTCAGTGCCGAAGACGGTAACCTTGTCGCGCAGCCCGCATGCCGCTTCGCAGGCAACTTTGATAAGGTGTGTTGCAGCGGGCGTGGCCTGTCCGAGGGTGCCGTCGAGGCTGGCGCCCGCCACATTGAAGTAGCGCAAAGCCGCGTAGCGAAAACTCCCGTCCTTCACGGCGCCACGCTGCTCGAAGCTGGTTACCACGTCCCGGAGCATCCATTCGGTTATGAGCTTGGTGGCGCCGTATGGATTGATCGGCCGTAGCGGCGCCGACTCGGGAACCGGCTGCCGGTCGGGAATTCCGTAAACCGCAGCCGACGACGAGAACACGAACTTGTCCACCCGCTTGCGCACGCAAACCTCGATCAGGTTTCGGGAAGCGGCGGCATTGTTCCGGTAGTACTTGAGAGGATCGCTCACCGACTCTGGAACGACGATGCTGCCGGCGAAATGAACCACGGCGCCAACCGCATGCTGCTCGATCAGCACGCCGACCAGGGCCTGGTCGCCGGCGTTACCGGCCACCACAACGGCATCCGGCGGTACGGCCCAGCGCTGCCCGGTGGAAAAATCGTCCAGCACTACGACCCTGTGGCCCTCGGCAATCAGCCGCCGGACGGTGTGGGAGCCGATGTAGCCGGCGCCGCCGGTCACCAGCACTGCGTCACCCATAGTCACACCGTCGCCACGGCATACCGGCTCTTGAGAAAGTCGGCATAGGCGAGCTTCAGGCCGTCTTCGAGCCGTGTCTTGTATCTCCAACCCAGACCCGCCAGCAGCGAAACATCCATCAGCTTGCGCGGCGTACCGTCGGGTTTGGATGCGTCGAACACGAGTCTGCCGTCGAACCCGACAACCCTGGCAATGATCTGTGCGAGTTCACGGATGCTGAGATCCTCGCCCGAACCGACGTTGACAAGCGGCGGACGGGAGCGGCTTTCGCACAGGCGCCGGTAGCCTTCCTCGGGCATGCCGAGGAGATAGAGACAGGCGTCCGCCGCATCTTCCGAGTACAGGAACTCGCGCTTCGGCGAACCCGTGCCCCACACGACGACTTCAGCCGCGCCCCTGGTTCTGGCTTCGTGCATCTTGCGAATCAGCGCTGGAATGACGTGTGATTTCTCCAGGTCATAGTTGTCTCCCAGCCCGTACAGGTTGGTCGGCATGGCGGCGAGGTAACGGCAGCCGTACTCGCGGTTGTAGCTCCAGCACATTTCCACGCCGGCGATCTTGGCGATCGCGTAGGCACGATTGGTTGCCTCGAGCGGCCCGGTGAGCAGATATTCCTCCTTGATCGGTTGAGGACAATCGCGCGGGTAGATGCAGGACGAACCCAGGAACAGCAGGCGTTTGACCCCGTTGCGCCAGGCTTCGTGAATCACGCTGTTCTGGATCTCGAGGTTCTCGCGGAGGAACTCCGCCGGATAGGTGTCATTGGCGACGATCCCGCCGACCCTGGCCGCCGCCAGAAAAACGTGACCGGGCCGCTCGCGCTCGAAAAACTCGCGCACCGCCGCCTGTTCCGTGAGCTCGAGTTCGGCGTGGGTGCGGGTAAGGAGATTGCGATATCCCGCGGCCTGCAGACGCCGCATGATCGCGGAGCCCACCAGGCCCCGGTGGCCCGCGACGTATATCCGGTCTGTCGGCTGCATGCGTTTACTCGTGGTAATCGTACGGACGATGGCCGTGGCGCTTGACCAGCTCGTCGCGTTCCGCCGCCTTCAGGTCCTCGCCCGCCATTTCCCCTACCAGTTGTTCGAAACTGACCCTGGCGGACCAGCCGAGTTTGCTCTTCGCCTTCGACGGATCGCCCAGCAGCGTGTCGACTTCGGCCGGACGGAAGTAGCGCGGATCGACCGCCACGCGGACGCGGCCGGTGTCATCCACGGCCTTCTCGTCCAGGCCTTTGCCCGACCACTTCAGTTTGATGCCGAGCTTTCGCGCTGCGAGATCGACGAACTCGCGCACGCTGTGCTGGATGCCGGTGGCAATCACAAAATCCTCAGGCAGGGGCTGCTGAAGCATCAGCCACTCGGCCTCGACGTAATCCCGGGCGTGCCCCCAGTCGCGCCTGGCGTCGAGATTGCCGAGATAAAGGCAGTCCTGCAGCCCCAGCTTGATGCGGGCCAGCGCCCGGGTAATCTTGCGCGTGACGAAGGTTTCGCCGCGAATGGGACTCTCGTGATTGAACAGAATGCCATTGCAGGCGAACATTCCATAGGCTTCGCGGTAATTCACCGTGATCCAGTAGGCATAGAGCTTGGCGACGCCGTAAGGAGAGCGGGGGTAGAACGGCGTGGTTTCCTTCTGCGGTACTTCACGGACCAGGCCATACATCTCCGATGTCGAAGCCTGGTAGAAGCGGCTCTTCTTTTCCAATCCCAGTATGCGGATCGCTTCCAGCATACGCAGCGCGCCCAGCGCGTCCGAATTTGCGGTGTACTCGGGTTCTTCGAAGGACACCGCCACGTGGCTTTGCGCCGCGAGGTTGTAGATTTCATCCGGCTGAACCTGCTGGATGATTCTCACCAGGCTGCTGGAATCGGTCATGTCTCCATAGTGGAGAATGAAATTGCGATTGCTTACGTGCGGGTCCTGGTAAAGATGATCTATGCGATCGGTGTTGAACAGGGAGGTGCGGCGCTTGATGCCGTGCACCGTGTAACCCTTGGCGAGCAGGAACTCGGCGAGATACGCGCCGTCCTGTCCGGTGATGCCGGTAATCAGTGCGACCTTACTCATGATTCTTCGGGAGCGGACGGTTCTGTATACTCATGGAATCGCTCAGGGCCGTGTCGCAGCGACGCTATTGCGCAGATCTGCTCCCGGCCGGGAAAACACGAAAAATGCTCTCGTGATCAAGGCTGCGATTCTAAGCGATTTGCACCTCGCCGGAAAGAAAACCCCGGAGCAACCACCCCCTCACAACCTGACATGAGCATGATTTTTCCTGTCGTTCTCTGCGGCGGTTCCGGTACGCGTCTGTGGCCGCTTTCACGAACGCTGCTGCCCAAGCAGTTCCTGCCTCTGGTAACGCGCAAGACGATGTTGCAGGAAACGCTTTTGCGTCTGGTCGGAATGGCCCAACTGCAGGCGCCGCTGGTGGTGTGCAGCAACGACCATCGCTTCCTCGCCGCCGAGCAGTTGCGCGAGATCGGCGTGACCTCATTGGCGCAGATTCTCGAGCCTGCGGGCCGTAACACCGCACCGGCTGTGGCGGTTGCCGCGCTATGCGTCGCCGATTCGGACCCGCAGGGGGTCATGCTGGTGTTGCCGGCCGACCACCTGATCCGCGACGTCGGCGGGTTCCACGAGGCCGCCGGCAAGGCGGCGGCGCTCGCCGGCGCGGGCCGCCTGGTCACCTTCGGCATCGTCGCGCGCGAACCGGAAACCGGCTATGGCTACATCGAGCGCGGCGAAGCCATCCCCGGCGCAAGCAACGCCTACCGGGTTGCGCGGTTCGTGGAAAAACCGGACGAAACACGTGCCCGCGAGTTCATCGCCTCGGGCCGCTTTTACTGGAACAGCGGCATGTTCGTTTTCACCGCGTCGCGCTACCTTGAGGAACTCGGCAAGTACCGCCCCGACATCCTAAAGGCCGCGACGCAGGCGTGGGGCAAGAGCACCCGCGACCTCGACTTCATCCGCCTGGACGAGGCCGCGTTTCTCGCCTCGCCTGCGGAATCGATCGATTACGCGGTGATGGAGAACACCAAAGACGCCGCGGTCGTAGAGGCCGACATTGGCTGGAGCGACATCGGCTCCTGGACCGCGCTGTGGCAGGCGGGACAGCCCGACCCGGCCGGCAACGTCACGCTCGGCGATGTCCACACAGTCAATGTGCGCAACTGCTACGTGCGGGCGGAGGACCGGCTGGTGGCGGCCGTAGGTGTCGAGAACCTGATCATCGTCGAGACCGCCGACGCGGTGCTGGTCACCCACAAGGACTGCTCCCAGGACGTGAAAAAAGTCGTCGAATCGCTGAAATCCAAGCAGCGCGACGAATACCTGGTGCACAAGCGCGTTTACCGGCCGTGGGGCTACTACGAAGGCCTGGATAACGGCGAGCGCTTCCAGGTCAAGCGCATCATGGTCAAGCCCGGATCGAAACTATCGCTGCAGATGCACCATCATCGCGCCGAGCACTGGGTGGTGGTGTCGGGAACCGCGAAAGTGGTGCGCGGCGAAGAAACGCTGCTGCTTTCCGAGAACGAATCGACTTACATCCCGCTCGGCACCAGGCATCGTCTGGAGAACGTGGGCAAGGTGCCGCTGCATCTTATCGAGGTGCAGTCCGGAAGCTACCTCGGGGAAGACGATATCGTGCGCTTCGAGGACGACTACAAACGATCGTGACGACATGAACAACCGGTCCAATCCGTGACCCAATGAGCAGCGGCCAGCGCCCGCGGAGAATCCTGCTGGTAAAGATGTCCTCGCTCGGCGACGTCATCCACAACCTTCCGGTTGCCTCCGACATTCGCCGCCATCGCCCCGACGCGACCATCGATTGGGTGGTCGAGGAACAATACACCCCGCTGGTGGCGATGCACCCGGCGGTTGACCGCGTAATTCCGATCGCGCTGCGCCGGTGGCGACGGTCGCCGCTCTCCGGGGCAACCTGGCGCGAGATCGGTGCGTTTCGAAGAACGTTGCGCGGCCATGAATACGATGCGATCGTCGATACGCAGGGATTGCTGAAGAGCGCGCTCGTCGCAAAGCTGGCACGCGGACCGATACACGGATTCGGACGCGGCACGGCGCGCGAGCCGCTCGCTTCGAGGCTTTATGACGCAACCGTCGAGTTTCCGCCGGAGGCGCACAAGATCTTTCGCTATCGCACCGTGGCAGCTCAGGCCATCGGCTATGCGGTTGCGCCGGAGATCGACTATGGGATCGCGCCTCGCGTGCCGCCACCTCAAATCGCTTCCGGACGTTACTGCATCGCGTTCCATGCCACCGCGCGCGCGGCAAAACTTTGGCCTGACGCAAACTGGACTGGACTGGTCCGTCGCCTCGAAAAAGCAGGGTACGCCTGCATTCTGCCGTGGGGCAGCGATGAGGAGCGCGCACGCAGCGAGAGGATCGCGGCGGCAAACTCCGCTGCAATCGTCCCGCCGCGGCTTGCTCTCGATGACATGTCGGCCCTGATAGCGGGGGCCGAATTCGTTGTGGGTATCGATACCGGGCTGATGCATCTTGCGGCGGCGCTGTCGCGCCCGGTGGTCGGCATTTTCTGCGACTCGAATCCGGTCGATGCCTGCCCCGTGGGCCCCGGGCCGACCGCCTATCGTGGCCACATCGGCGCCCCACCGACGGTCGCCGAGGTGGCGGAGGCGATCGGCGAGGTCGCCGGGATCTCGATCTGATGCGGCTGCTCTATACGTTGGCGCTGTTTCTGCTGCTGCCCTGGGCGTTGCTGCACTTGTGGCTGCGCGCACGGCGGCAGCCGGCGTATCTGGAGCACGTTGCCGAGCGTTTCGGCTTCTCCGATGAGCACGCGGGCACGCCGCTGATCTGGGTGCACGCGGTTTCGATCGGCGAGACCCGGGCCGCGGAACCCCTGATCAAGGCATTGCGTCAGCGCCATCCTTCGCACCGAATCCTGCTCACCCACACCACGCCGACCGGCCGCCAGACCGGCGTCGAGTTGTTCGGCGACGGTGTCAGCCGTTGTTATCTTCCCTATGACTTTCCGTTTGCAGTGAAGCGCTTCCTGCGCCGTTTCCGGCCGCAAGTCGGCATCGTGATGGAAACCGAGATCTGGCCGAACCTGATCGAGCACTGCCATCGTCGCAGCATCCCGGTTTACCTGGTCAACGCCAGGATGTCGGAGAAATCCGCGCGCGGCTACGCACGTTTTCGCAGCCTGGCCGAAGCCGCGCTGCGCAAGCTCGCCGGGATCGGCGCGCAGACCGAACGCGATGCCGCGCGGCTCGCCGAACTTGGCGCCGGAGCGGTAAAGGTAACCGGCAACATCAAGTTCGATCGCACGGCGCCGCCGGACATGCTGGCGCTGGGAACGCGGCTTCGCGAGCTGTTCGGCAGCCGCAAGGTGTTTCTCGCAGCCAGCACCCGCGAAGGAGAAGAGGCGTTGATCCTCGACGCGCTCGCCGGCTTGGACATGGCGGAACTGCTCGTCGTCATCGTGCCGCGGCATCCGCAGCGTTTCGACGAAGTCGGCGCCATGCTCAGGCAGCGCGGCCACGCCGTCGTGCGCCGCAGTGAAGGCCGGCCGGTCGGGGCGGATATTCGTGTCGTGCTCGGCGATTCTATGGGGGAAATGTTTGCCTATTACTGCGCGAGCGACGTGGCTTTCGTCGGCGGCAGCCTCCTGCCGCTCGGCGGCCAGAACCTGCTGGAGGCCTGCGCGGTCGGCCGCCCCGTCATCGTCGGACCGCACACTTTCAACTTCGAGGAGGCTACCGAAGGCGCAATCGAGGCCGGCGCGGCGCTGCGGGTTGCGGACGCGCCGGCGTTGGCCGAGGCCGTCGCTTCACTGTTTCGCGATCCCGGCCGGCGGGAAGCGATGGCAGAGGCGGGCCGGCGCTTCACTCAAAGGCATCGCGGCGCAACTGAACGGACGATGGCAATGCTGAAGTGGTGAGTGAAAAACCGAAAAATGCGGACTTAGTCCCCGGGACTCAGGGCCGAGGGCGCGATCAGGCACGACGCGCCGAGTACCCCGGAATACCTTGACGCAAAGACGCAAAGAAAAGCGAAGTGAATTGCGGGATGAAGTCCACTGAATTTGCGCCGACGCCTTGTGATCCATACAAATCCAATTGCGGATCGGCCGACTTGATCTCCCCTTGGTTTGCGTTCCGAACTTGGGTTTCTTTGCGTCTTTGCGCCTTTGCGTCGAATCTGTTGATCTTACTTACACTTCGGTCACAATCAGGTGAACACGTTGATCGTTGGGCCCGGTGGGAATTGTATCGACGACCTGCAATGCGAACGCCGCGGCAACCCGCGGAGTCTTCGCATTCAGGCCCGACAGCAGGCGATCGTAGAATCCGCCACCATACCCCAGGCGTTCGCCCGTCGCGGTAAACGCCACCCCGGGCACCAGCAGAAATTCGACTGCAGACGACGGCACGATGGGACAGCGCTCAGCCGGCTCGCGGATTCCCCAGACGCCGGCGACAAGGTCACCGCCCAGGTTCTTGACTTCGCGCAACTCGAGCATGCGCGCCGCGCGGTTGATCCGCGGCAGCAACAGCCGTTTGCCGGCGGCAATGATATCGGTACAGAAAGCAGCGCTATCGAACTCGCTGCCGAACGATGCGTAGGCGCAAACGACACCGGCTGCGCGATACTCTGGCAGCGCGAGCAGTCTGGCGGTGATGGATTGCGAGTCGCGGCGCCGCGATGCCGCATCCAGCGCATCGCGCCGTGCGATCACGCTTTCGCGCAATGCTTTCTTGGCAGACCGCAGCGTTTCTTCAGACGCGGAATCGGCGTTGCGCATGCGCCGCCTCGTCGCTCACCTGGCGCCGTCCTTGAGCAACGCGTTGATGTCGGCCAGGTCAGCCTCGGCGAGCTTGCCCACCGCGGCCTTGAGCCGCAGCTGGTTAAGGATGGTGTTGTAGAGCGCCTGCGCCAGGTCGCGCCGCGCGGCACTCAATTGCTGCTCGGCATTGAGCACGTCCACCGCGGTGCGTACCCCCACTTCCTGGCCGAGCTTGGTCGATTCCAGTTGCAGCTGGGTGGAAGCCACCGCCTGCTGCAGGGCCTTGACCTGAGCCAGGCCCGAGGTCACCCCCAGGTAGGCCTGCCGGGTTTGAAGCGCAACGCTGCGCCGGGCGTTTTCAAGGTCCTGGCGGGCGCGCTCCTGGTTGGCCACCACTAAGTCGTAGCGGGCCTGGGGCAGCCGCTCCTGGGCGGCAATGTACTGGGCCTTGGCCGAGCCATACACCGCGTCCTGCAATGAGGCCTCGCGGTACACCGCAAGCAGGTCGGCGGCGAATGCGCACTGACCCGCTGCAACGACCAGCATCAGTGTCAGCAACGTGGTTGTGGGTTTCTTCATGTTGCGGATTTCCTGTTTTTGTGGTTTGCCGGCTTCCGCATTAGCGCAGCGCCGGTTTGGTTTTTAACCGGTGGTCAGGGGGTTTCTCGACCACAGACCGACTTCAGAACACGAAGCGTTCCGGCTGCCTGACGTTCCTGAGCGGCGGGATGCTGGTTTCGAACAGGCCCACGGAATTGAATGCTCCGGCGGACACCCTGTTGACCAGCGTAGCCGTCATCACCGGTTCCTCCCCGACGACCGCGAGCAGCCGACCACCGACGGCGAGCTGGCGCTGGAAGGACTCCGGCAACACCGGTACCGAACCGGTCAGCAAAATGGCGTCGTAAGACGCCAGCGCCGGCCAGCCTTCGGCCGCGTCGCCGATGATGAGCTGCGCATTCGTGATTCCATGCCCCGCAAGTTTGCGCGCGGCGGACTGGCTGAACTCGGCAAGTCTTTCCACGCTCACCACCTGGCCGCCCAGTTTCGACAGCAGCGCGGTGACATGGCCGCTGCCGGTTCCTACCTCGAGGATCTTGTCGGTCTTGCGGATGCCCAGTTCCTGCAGCATGCGCGCTTCGACTTTGGGCGCGAGCATGATTTCTCCGTGACCCAGCGGGATTTCCATGTCGGCAAAGGCCAGCGCGCGGTACTTCTCGGGCACGAACTCTTCGCGCTTGATCGTCAACAGCAGATCCAGAACGGTCTGATCCAGCACTTCCCACGGACGGATCTGGCTCTCGACCATGTTCAAGCGCGCTTGTTCCAGATTCATGACTGCCGCTCGTGCTGCGAAGTTTTTTGAAGGCTTGCAATTATCACACAATTCAATTAGCGTCAGCATTGCGTTGGGGGTCCTCCGGACCATTCGTTTTCGCAGACGCGTCATGCAACGTTGATGCGAAAATGAGTGGTCGGGTGGTGAGAAAAACCCTTCGGACCTGTACGGGTAATGCCGATGCAGGGAAGCGCCCCGAGTTTTATTCCTCGCGCTTCCTTTTCCTTGCCAGTTTTGTGGAGCGCGCCATGAATGCCAATCCCAAGTTTCTGAACGCCACGGCCCACGTCGACGAGGCCGCGATCAAGCCTTTGCCGAGTTCACGCAAGGTCTACGTGCAGGGCTCACGCGCGGACATCCGCGTGCCGATGCGCGAGATCAGCCAGAGCGACACGCCGGCAAGTTTCGGCGCCGAGCACAACCCGCCGATTTTCGTCTACGACACCTCTGGCCCCTACACCGACCCCGGCGCCGCCATAGACATCCGCAACGGCCTGCGGCCGCTTCGGGAAGAATGGATCGCGGAGCGCAGCGACACCGAGACGCTGGCCGGACCGTCATCGATTTTCGGACGCGTGCGCCTGCAGGATCCGGCGCTGGCGCAGATGCGCTTCAACCTGAAGCGCGCACCGCGACGCGCAAAGTCCGGGATGAACGTGAGCCAGATGCATTACGCGCGCCGCGGCATGGTCACGCCCGAGATGGAATTCGTTGCCATCCGCGAGAACCAGCGCCGCGACCAGCTTTCGGATCTGATGACGCGGCAGCATCCGGGAGAGTCCTTTGGCGCCGCCTTGCCGAAATTGATAACGCCGGAGTTCGTGCGCGACGAGGTGGCGCGTGGGCGCGCCATTATTCCCGCCAACATAAACCATCCGGAATCCGAGCCGATGATCATCGGCCGCAATTTCCTGGTGAAGATCAACGCCAATATCGGCAATTCGGCGCTCGGGTCCAGCATCCAGGAAGAAGTCGAGAAGATGACCTGGGCGATCCGCTGGGGAGGCGACACGGTGATGGATCTTTCGACCGGGAAACACATCCACGAAACCCGGGAGTGGATCATCCGCAACGCGCCGGTTCCGATCGGCACCGTGCCGATCTACCAGGCGCTGGAGAAAGTGGACGGCAAGGCCGAGGAGCTGACCTGGGAGATCTTCCGCGACACGCTCATCGAGCAGGCCGAACAGGGCGTGGACTACTTCACCATCCATGCCGGCGTGCGGCTTGCCTACGTTCCGCTGACCGCGAAGCGCATGACCGGCATCGTCTCGCGCGGTGGTTCGATCCTCGCCAAGTGGTGTCTCGCGCATCACCAGGAGAATTTCCTCTACACCCGGTTCGAGGACATCTGCGAGATCATGAAGGCCTACGACGTTTCCTTCTCGCTCGGGGACGGGCTGCGCCCCGGCTCGATTTACGACGCCAACGACGAAGCGCAGCTCAGCGAACTGAGGACACTGGGCGAACTCACCCAGGTCGCGTGGAAGCACGACGTGCAGGTCATGATAGAGGGCCCCGGCCATGTGCCCATGCACCTGATCAAGGAGAACATGGACCTGCAGTTGAAGCTGTGCCACGAGGCGCCGTTCTACACGCTCGGACCGCTTACCACCGACATCGCTCCCGGTTACGATCACATTACGTCGGCGATCGGCGCGGCGATGATCGGCTGGTACGGCACCGCGATGCTGTGCTACGTCACGCCCAAGGAGCATCTCGGCTTGCCGGACAAAGACGACGTCAAGGACGGCATCATCGCTTACAAGATCGCCGCGCACGCGGCAGATCTGGCCAAAGGCCACCCCGGCGCACAGGTCCGCGACAATGCGCTGTCCAAGGCCCGCTTCGAGTTCCGCTGGGAAGACCAGTTCAACCTCGGGCTCGACCCGGACAAAGCGAAGCAGTTTCACGACGAGACACTCCCTCAGGAAGGCGCCAAGCTCGCGCATTTCTGTTCGATGTGCGGCCCGCACTTCTGCTCGATGAAGATCACCCAGGACGTGCGCGACT
>JBBPIT010000002.1:0-122167 GCA_038040175.1 Pseudomonadota bacterium
TCACCCTTCACCCTTCACCCTTCACCCTTCACCCTTCACCCTTCACCCTTCACCCGTCACCGCCTTCAGGTATCGAGCCAGAATGTCCTGCTCAGTCCGGGTACGCTGGTTGGTAAGGCAGGGGAAGCGCAACAACAGCGTCACCTTGCCGGCGTCGCCGAGCCGCACGGTTACGCGCGGATCCGCAGACGGCATCACGATGAACTGCTCGCCCTCCAGATCCCGCAGGGCTTTCTGCGCGGGATCAACGTATTCGGAGCACACCGCCTTGGCCGCTTCGATGAGTCCCTCCCTCGCGGTTTCCAGGTTACTGCCGGGCGCGAGCGGCACGGCGACCAGCGCAAGCTGGTAGTTGCCCAGACGCGAATGGTTTTTCAGCGCGTGGCTCACGTAAAAGCTGTTGGGGAACTGCACCACCCGCCCGGTGAAAAGATGCTCCTCGCTCATCTCCAGCACGGTGGTGGACAGCAGGGTCTGGTCGATGACTTCGCCCCTGATGCCGTTGATCTCGATGACGTCGCCGAACTCGAAACTGCCCGAAGTGGTGCGATGGATGTAACCGAGCATCGAGGTCAGCAGCTCCTTTCCGCCCAGCACCAGCGCCACGCTCAACGCCGCAAATGACAGCGCGGCAGCGCGCAGCTCGGCGCGCCAGATGAACACCAGCGCGATCAAGGCGACAAGAAACGAGAAATTTCGCCAGAACACCGACGCGCGGAGCTTGGTCTCCCGGGACAGCCACCCCCTGCCTCGCAATGCGGCCGAGATGACAATGTTGGCGAGGATCACCGCCGCGACAATGACGATCGTGCCGACGATTTCCGGCCCAAGTCCGGCGAGAAAGGAATCGGATTCCATGTTCGGTCGAGAGCTCTTCCAAGTCAGGCAAAGCCACGCGGCCTTGCCGCAGACCCTTCATTCTAGCGAATGAAAGGCGAAAGGTAAGAGGCTAGAGGAAGCCGGCCGATGGCCGGCACTAGAAGCGTTGACGCAAAGGGCGCAAAGAAGTGCAAGAAAGTACGCAAAGGGAAGCGATGAATTTGCGGCCGTAACGTTCGTCACGGTCTTTACGCAGCACACAGTACGCAGCGCTCAGCACGGATTCGAGGTTCTTTCGCAGGATCCAGCACTCAGCTTGGATCTGTTGACTTTCCTTCATCCTTCATCCTTCTGCCTTCATCCTTGCTCTTAAAGAGCTGTCCCGGCTCGGCGCCGATGGCGCAGCGCACCGCATCCTCGACGGTTTCCAGCCAGACGAATTCCAGCTTCTCGCGCGCGGCCGCGGGCACGTCCTCCAGGTCTTTCTGGTTGCGCTTGGGCAGCATCACCGTCTTGATGCCGGCGCGCAATGCCGCCAGCACCTTCTCCTTCACGCCGCCGATCGGCAGCACCAGGCCGCGCAGCGAAATCTCACCGGTCATCGCCACGTCGGAACGCACCGGCTTGCCTGCGAGCAGCGACACCAGCGCCAGGAACATCGCCACGCCGGCGCTCGGGCCGTCCTTCGGCGTCGCGCCCGCGGGAACGTGCACGTGCAGGTCGGTCTTCTCCAGCGATTCGCCGCTATATATCTTCGCCAGCGTCAACGCCGCCTGCGCCGACTCCTTCATCACGTCGCCCAGTTGCCCGGTGAGGATGAGCTTGCCGGAACCCGGCACCTTGGTGGCCTCGATGAACAGGATGTCCCCGCCCACCGGCGTCCACGCCAACCCGGTCGCCACGCCCGGCATCGCCGTACGCAGCGCCAGTTCATCCTCGAACTTGCGCGGGCCGAGGATGGCGTGCAGGTCCGAAGCATCCACGGTCACGCTTTCGGCCTGCCCTTCCGCGATCTTCATCGCCGCCGAACGCAGCACCGCGCCGATCTCGCGTTCCAGATTGCGCACGCCCGCCTCCCGCGTGTAGTCGCGGATGATGGCTTTGATCGCGGCATCGGTGAGTGTCGCCTGCTCCGGCTTGAGGCCGTTGGCTTCGAGTTGGCGCTTTACCAGGTAACGCCTGGCGATTTCGAGCTTCTCTTCCTCGGTGTATCCCGGGAGCTGGATCACCTCCATGCGATCGCGCAGCGGCCCGGGAATCGTGTCGAGCACGTTGGCGGTGGCGATGAACATCACCTTCGACAGGTCGAAGTCCACGCCGACGTAGTTGTCGCGGAATTTCGAGTTCTGTTCCGGATCGAGCACCTCCAGAAGCGCACTCGACGGATCTCCATGGAAGCCGCCGGCGCCGAGCTTGTCGATTTCGTCCAGCATCAGCACGCCGATGCGCGATTCCGCGCGCCGGATCGCCTGGATGATGCTGCCCGGCAGCGCCCCGATGTAGGTACGCCGGTGGCCGCGGATCTCCGCCTCGTCGTGGGTGCCGCCCAGCGCCACGCGCTGGAACTTGCGCCCGGTGGCGCGCGCGATGGACTGCCCGAGCGAGGTCTTGCCCACGCCCGGCGGGCCGACGAAGCACAGGATCGGACTTTTCCCCTCGGGGTTGAGCTTCTTCACCGCAAGATATTCGAGGACGCGGCGCTTGATCTTCTCCAGGCCGTAGTGGTCCTCGTCGAGCACTTGCCTTGCTTCCGCGATGTCGATCGGCTTGCCCGGCTCCGCCTTCCAGGGCAGCTCGCTCAGCCACTCCAGATAAGTACGCAGCATCGAGCCCTCGGCGCTGCCTTCGCCCGTCCTTTGCAGGCGCTTGAGCTCCTTCACGGCGTGCTTGTGCACGTCCTCGGGCATGCCGGCTTCGTCGATGGCCTTCTTTAGTTCCTCGATTTCGGCGGCGGTTTCCTCGCCCTCGCCAAGCTCTTTCTGGATCTGGCGCATCTGCGCGCGCAGTACGTGCTCGCGCTGGCGCTCGTCGAACTCCTTGCGGGTCTTGTCGCCGATCTCCTTGGAAAGCCTCAACACCTCGACGCGCGCGCCCAGCAGCGCCAGCACCTTGTCCAGGCGCGGCTTGAGGTCGAAGGTTTCAAGCACCGCCTGCTTGTCTTCGTTCTTCACGTCCAGCAGGTTGGCCACCATGTCGGCAAGCAGCGCGGGCGAGTTCATCGCCTGCACCACGCCCGCGAGTTCGTCCGGGACGTTCGGCAGCAACTGGATGGCCTCGACCGCGCGCTCCTTCAGTTGCAGGAAACGCGCCTCGATCTCGGGGCTGGATTCTTCCGCGGTCTCGACCAGCGTCACGCGTGCCACCATGAACGGCCAGCCGTCGAGGAACTCCAGCACCCGGAAGCGCGACTGACCCTGGATCACCAGGTGGTGCGCGCCTTCGGTGCCGGTGATGTAGCGCACCACCTGGCCGGCCGTTCCGACCCAGTGCAGGTCGTCCGGGCTGAGTTCGTTCTTCTCCGGGTCGCGTTGCAAAAGAAAACCGACGCGCCGTTCGCTGCGGGCCGCTTCCTGCGCCGCGGCGACCGAGGACGGGCGACCGATCGTGAGCGGCGACATGATGCCGGGGAACAGCACCGCGTTGCGCAGCGGAATGATGATCAGCGCGTCCTCCGGCAGCGGCTTCAATGCCGTGGCGGCGCGCCCGGCATTGGGCGCCGGTGCGGACTTGCCTGCGTCGTCGGGCGAAAGCATTTCCTGCATCGTGGGCCAGAAATTCATGAAGACTCCTTCTTGCTGAAAATGAGCGTGAGACACCCGTCCTGAAACTTCCTGCCGGCCAGGGTGAGTGCCTGCGTGGGCAGGCCGATCCGGCGCTCGAAGCGCCGGTACGGAAGTTCCAGCGCAGGGTTCTCCGTAATGAACCCTAGATGGCGGCGATCAGGCGGGAATCAAGCCGTGCAACCGGGACGGAGTTTTTCGGGGACTTTCAGGGGGTTAGGGCGCTCGTCCGCGGACAAATGACTCGACGCCCCCACCGCTTGCCGGGCAGGGCCGGAACCAAAGGCGTTGCCGCAAAGGTTTCTTCACAATACCCCCTTGAGGGGTACGCCAAGGTGAAGAGACGGAACGCGAAGGTGGGCCCATCACTAACGAGGCAGCAGGTTCAGAAACTGATCGGCCGTAACAATCGGGCAGATCAGTTTGCCGTCCAGGCTCAATAAGTCGCGGTCGCGACTGACCAGAAAGTCAGTCGTGTCGAGCACTACCCATTGCACTCGCCGTCCCAGTTTCAAGCCGAAAGTTCTTTTCTGCCTCTTCCCTCGGCCCTCGCACCCCGGCCCTGCGGATCGGAGCCAGGATCCTCGCTCTTACGTCCCTACGCCGTCACGAAAACGCGGGCATCGTCCGCATCAAGTGGCATTGTAGTTCCGGCTTAACATTGGCTACGCAGACGTTAGCCTCCACTGAAACACAGCAAGCACGTTTTGGCTCCGGCATAACGTTGATCTGGCTTCGCCCGCTAAACATTAGCCTACGCCGCAACAAGCCCGCGATGCGGGCGTGTTGTCACGTCGTCACGTTCGTCACGGCGCTTACACCAACTCTCGCCTGCACCCGGTGGCGCACCAGATTCAGGTTATGCCGGAACGCGTAGAGGTTGTCCGAATATGCAAGCGGCGTATTGATGCGGTTGACCGAACTTTCGATCTGGTCCAGCCGCTCCAGCAGCTCCCTCATTTTTTCCGGCGGGGGATCATCCTCGAGTTCGAGCTCGAGTTCCTTCAGCCGTGCATACCAGCGATAGATGCGTGAGCGCACGCGCCAGCGGTACACCGGCGGAATCATCTTCGTGAGCGGCACCAGCAGCGCCAGCACCGGCAGCAGGATGATCCACAGCCGGTCCACCATCACCGCGATCCAGTAAGGCAGGTAGCGCTGCAGGAACGGCGGCCCGGTCTTGTAGTAACGCTCCGCTTCGCTGCTCAGCGGGAACTCGGAGTTCAGCGGCGCCGGGAATTCGCCGATCTTGCTGAACAACCCCGGGTTGCCGTGGATCTCCTTGGCGGCACGCATCAGCAGGAATGCCAGCGCCGGATGCAGCGTGTCGCGGGCCAGCAGGTTGGCAGTGGGTGACACCAGCGTTACGTCCTGCGCTGGGTTGTTGCTGACGAAATCGAACACGCCTCGCGGCAAGATCAGCCTGGTCAGGTAGGGAAAGCGGCGCGTATAGGCCTCCGCGCGCTCGAGGCTGAGCAGCCGGATCCCCTGGGCAGAAACCAGTTGCTCGACCAGCGGCGACTCCGGCGGACCCACGATGAACACCGCATCGAGCTTGCCTTGCAGCAGCATCTCGTTGGCCTTCAGGCCGCTCTCGGGCAGGAGCGCGGTCGGCGGCATAACGGTGGCATTCACCGCCAGCAGTTGCAGCGCGAGCGCACGCGTGCCGCTTTCTTCGGCACCGATCGCCAGCCGCTTGCCCCTCAGGCCACCGAAATCGCGAATCTCCGTACCGCGGTAGAACACCCACAGCGGTTCGTAATAGATGCTGCCCAGCGAGCGCAGATTCGGCGCATTGGCGGCAAAGGCCGAGCCGCCCTGGAAGAAACCCACCTCCACCTCGGATTTTTCGTCCAGCAGGCGGCTTACGTTTTCCTGTGAACCGGCCGAGATACGCAGATCGACCGTGACCCCATCGCGCGCCAGCATCTCCTTGTAGCGCTGGGCGAACATGTGATAACCGCCGTCCACCGTGCCGGTCGCCATCACCACCCTGTCCGGCGGCCCCGGCTCGACGAAACGGAATGCGAAGACGAGAGCCAGTACGACGGCAATCACTGCCGGCGCGACCGCCATCCAGAGATCGCGCGTACTGATCTGCCGGAACGATTTTCCGATCATGCGGCGATTGTAGCCGGAGACTACAAGACAGGTGCGAGTGGCGAGGTGCGAGCGTCGGGTAAGACGGCGAGTTGCAACGCCGCCCGGCTCGGCAAATCAGACGGCAAAGCGGGGCTTCTTGAGGCCGATCAGGTAAGGCAGGCTCCGAATCACGACGCCCCATGTCTCGCACATCTGGGCAAGCCGGGTGACCTCGGGCTTGGGTGGAAGCTCGGCCGCGACGTCCTTGATGTCGATGAAGTAGGTCTGCACCGGGCCCAGCCCTTCGAACTCCTGGGGCAGCGACTGGGCGTGCGTGCGGATCTTTTCATCGCTCAGGCGGAACAGCGGCTCGGACAGCAGCATGTACTCGGGCAGCGGCACGGTATTCTTGAGCATCCGGTGGACCAGGATCACATTCAGTCCGGCGAGCTTGCTGACGCGCTTCACGCGCTGGATGGCGACTTCGCCAAGGTGCGCCACGAACTTCACGCTGAGCTGTCGAGCCCCTCTGCATCCCTCGCATGCGCAGGTATTCAGGGTCGCGATGTTTTGCCGGACCGTATGGAAGGCACGATGCATGGCGACTATCTGGACGGCCGCCATCTGTGCGGACGCGGCATCCTGGCCATCCGGCGGCCATGCGTAGAAGAATGCGGCATCGCCTTCGATCTCGAGCAGCGTCAGGTTCGGCGCCGCGTCGATTACGGCCTCCAGCAAACGCGCCACCACGTCCTGCGCATGCGCAAGGCTCGTTTTGTGGGCCTTCATGAAGGCTGTATAACCCCCGATGTCGGCGATGACCAGTAGGGCAGGACGGATTGTCACGATTTATGATCGCATTGCCGCGGGAAGAAGTCACCCCTCACCCGCATGGGTGCGGGTCGAGGGTCGAGGGCCCAGATACGAGTGAAACCATAAGGTGCAGTAGTCGCGACTCCATCTGACAGACAATGTCCGCTTCTTGGGAATTTTAGACCGACGAGCGACAGGCAAAAACCGGCCAATAGCGGTCGATCTGTGACCGTCGCGGTGAAGAGCGGGTGATCCTAGGCACGGGCGCCTCCCATTCACTTGACAGAAGTTGCAAGATGCAATATGATATCCATCATATGAGAGAAGTCAAGGCAGGTTCCAAGAAGGAGCAGACGCGCGAGCGCATCCTGCGCGCCGCCGCGCGCGCCATCCGCAAGCACGGCTACGAAGGCGTCGGCGTCGCCGACGTGATGAAGGAGGTGGGCCTCACGCACGGCGGCTTCTACGCGCACTTCGCGTCACGCGACGCGCTGATTGCGCAGGCCGCCGAGCAGGCGAGCGTCGAGTCGATCGAGGACCTGTCGCGCGCTGTCGCCCGCGCCAAACCGGGGGAGGAACTGATGGTCCTGGTGGACTCGTATCTCGCCGACCGGCATACCGAGGCGCCCGAGAAGGGGCTGGGCTGCGCGCTCGCCGCTGCGGGCAGCGAAGTGCCGCGCCAAAGTGACGAAGTGCGGCGCGCCGTCAGCCGCCGCATCAAGGAACTCATCGGGCTCGTCGAGCGCCAGTTCCCCGACTGGGGAAAGGACGCCACGCACGAGAAGGCCATGGCGATCGTCGCAAGCATGGTCGGCGCGCTACTGCTCGCGCGCGCTGTGGGAGATCCGAAGCTTTCCAAAAGCATTCGCAAGGCCGCGCGCGAGCTCATCCGCAGCGCGGTGAGCTGATTTTTTTGACCAATAATATGATAATCATCATACCGTTCGCTGTCCCGATGCTGTCGGCGCCTGCCCAGGGAGGGTGCCAATGAGCCGCCGGCAGCTCTGGATTATCGCCGCAGCAGGCCTGGTGTTCGCGCTCATTTTCGGGGTACGCCAGTCGGTGGCGCTGTTCATCGGCCCGATCAACTCAGCGACCGGCCTCGGCATCGCCACGATCAGCCTCGCGTTCGCATGTGCACAGCTTATGTGGGGCATCACGCAACCGATCGCCGGCGCCGTGGCCGACAAGTACGGGACCGGCCGCGTGGTGGCCGCGGGCGCCGTGCTCGTCATGCTCGGCACGGTGCTCACGCCGCATGCCACAAGCGCGTGGATGCTTGTGCTGCTCATCGGCGTCGTCGCTGCGGGCGGGGCCGGCATGGCCGGGCTCGGGGTGCTGATGTCCGCGGTCGCGCGAGCGCTACCCGCCGAGAAGCGCGGCCTCGCGAGCGGCATGGTCAACGCCGGAGGGTCGTTTGGACAGTTCGTCGTCGCGCCGTTGGCGGCGCTCCTCACCGGCGCGATCGGCTGGATCGGCGCGCTGACCGCGCTGGGTTTTCTCTCGCTCGCCATCGTGCCGCTCGCCTGGGTACTGCGTGGCAAGCATCCGCATCTGGAGATGGGCGCTGCCGCGGAGAAATCGATGCGCCACGCCGTGCGCGACGCGTGGCATGACCAGAGCTTTTTGCTGCTCACCGCGGGGTTCTTCGTCTGCGGCTTCCACGTCGCGTTTATCGCCACGCACCTGCCGGGCGTCGTGGCGCTCTGTGGTCTGCCGCCGGCGGTCGGCGCGTGGGCACTGTCTTTGATTGGTCTGTTCAACATCGCCGGCAGCTTCGCCTCGGGCTGGGCGATCGGCCGCTGGCGGATGAAGAGCGTGCTCTCGCTGCTTTATGCCGTGCGCGCGCTCGCTGTGCTCGCGTTCGTGTTTGCGCCGAAGACCGCGACGACGTTCATGGTCTTCGCCATCGTGCTCGGCTTCACCTATCTCTCGACCGTTCCACCGACCGTGGGCCTCGTCGGCAAGCTGCACGGCATGCGCTACGTTGCGACGCTCTTCGGCATCGTGATGTTCTCGCACCAGGTTGGCGGATTCCTTGGCGCCTGGCTTGGCGGCTACGTCTTCGAGCGCACCGGCAGCTACGACTGGCTCTGGTACATCGACATCATGCTCGCGGTCGGCGCCGCGCTCATCCACATGCCGATCAAGGAAGCGCCGAGACCGCGGCCGGCATTCGCAACTTAAGGAAAACCCCGATGGGAAAGCTTGAAGGAAAGATCGCGCTCGTCACGGGCGCAAACAGCGGCATCGGCCTCGCCACGGCGAAGCGCTTCGTGGCAGAAGGCGCCTATGTCTACATCACCGGGCGGCGCGACGCCGAGCTCGCCCGCGCGGCGGCGGCGATCGAAAGAAACGTCACCGCCGTGCCGGGCGATGTATCGAAGCCCGCCGACCTCGATCGTCTCTTTGCGCGGATCCAGAGCGAAAAAGGCCGGCTGGACATCGTTTTCGCCAATGCCGGCGTCGCAAAGTTCGCGGCGCTGGGCACGATCACCGCGGATCTCTACGACTCGATCTTCGATGTCAACGTGAAGGGCCTGCTCTTCACGGTGCAGAAGGCGCTGCCGCTCATGCCGGAGGGCGGGTCGATCATCGTGAATGCCTCGGTGGTCGCTAGCAAAGGACTGCCCGCGAACAGCGTCTATTCCGCGACGAAAGCCGCCGTGCGGTCCTTCGCGCGCACCTGGACCACCGATCTGAAGAGCCGACGGATCCGCGTGAACGCGGTGAGCCCGGGCTCGATCGACACGCCCGGCCTGAACGATCTCCTTGCTTCGTCGGAAGTGGGCGAACAACGGCGCAAGGCCATCACCAGCGCCGTTCCGCTCGGTAGGTTTGGCACGCCGGAAGAGATCGCCAAAGCGGTGGTGTTTCTCGCCTCCGACGACGCGAGCTACATCACCGGCGCCGAGCTCTTTGTCGACGGCGGCTTCGCACAAGTATGAGCATGGATCCGCACATCCGCGCGTTGCTCGAGGCACCGATCGCGCCGACGCCCTTGCGGCTTGCAGCGCCGAATATGCTCGCGCCGGTGGCGCAGGCGGTCGCGGGTGTCGCCTGGTTCGGTTCGCTGATCGCGATGACCGCAATGCAAAGGAGATCGGCGATATGAGCGAGAAGTATCTCGAAGACTTCGCCGTCGGACAGATCTACGGCTCCGGGCGCATCACCGTCGAAAAGGAGCGCATCAAAACGTTCGCGGCGGAATTCGACCCGCAGCCTTTCCACCAGGACGAAGAGGCGGCGCGCCGCTCAATATTCGGCGGCTTGGCGGCCAGCGGCTGGCATACCGCCGCGCTCACGATGCGACTGCTGGTCGAGAGTGACTTCAAACCCGCCGGCGGCATCATCGGCGCGGGCTTCGACGAGTTCCGCTGGCCACTTCCCGTGCGGCCGGGTGACCAGCTGCACGTCGAGAGCGAAGTCCTCGACGTGCGACCGTCGAAATCGCGCCCACATCAGGGATTGGTCAAGGTGAGAACGACGACGAAGAATCAGAAAGGCGAGGTGGTGCAGGTTTCGGTCGGCAATCTTGTCGTGCCGCGTCGCCCGGGGTAGTCGCGGGCATGCTTCGGTCAACCCAGGAACTTCAGTGCAAGGAAGGAAGGACACCATGAAGAGCAACATAGCGCTAGTTACGGGCGCCTCATCAGGCATCGGCGAAGCCACGGCGAAGCGGCTCGCAATGGCGGGCTACAAGGTCTACGGCACCAGCCGACGCGGCGTCCAATCGGGCCAGCGATCTTTCGCAATGCTGCCGCTCGACGTGACCAGCGATGAATCGGTCGAAGCCGCCGTGAAGGAACTTATTCGGCTGGAAGGCCGCATCGACCTGCTCGTGAACAACGCCGGCTTCGGCGTTGCGCCTGCCGGAGCGGAGGAGAGTTCGATCGAGCAGGCCAAGGCGATCTTTGAAACCAACTTCTTCGGACTTATCCGCATGACCCGTGCCGTCGTGCCTCACATGCGACGCCAGGGAAGCGGTCGCATCATCAACATCGGCTCGGTGCTTGGTTTCCTTCCGATGCCCTACGGAGCGCTCTATGCCGCAACCAAGCATGCGGTTGAAGGCTATTCGGAGTCGCTCGATCACGAGTTGCGCACAAGAGGCATCCGGGTCTCGGTGATCGAGCCCGCCTACACGAGGACGCAGTTCGACGCGAACTTTGTGGAACCCGATTCGAAGCTCGATGAGTATCGCGAAGTTCGCGCGCTCCTGGACAAGGTGCTCAAGGAGGTGATGGCAACCGCTGACGAGCCGACCGTCGTGGCCGACGTCGTTCTGCAAGCGGCCATCGCCGTCCGACCCAAACTTCGGTATACGGCCGGCGGGCTCGCGAACCGCCTGCGATTGCTTCGCAGATTTGCGCCCGCTGGCTTGGTGGACGCCGGGATTCGAAAGGACCTGCGGCTCGACGCGTCGACGGCGTCGCTGCCTCGCCCCCCGGTCTTGGCCAAGTAGTCGATCCAGGAGAATGCAATGACATTCAAGGCACTGCTTGCAGCAAAGACAGGTGACGCGATTTCGACCCGCGTGGTCGAAATGAATGAGCAAGATCTCATGTCTGGAGACGTGACCATCGCGGTTGATTATTCGACTGTGAATTACAAGGACGCGATGGCCATTACTGGGCGCGTGGACATCATTCGTCAATTCCCCTTGATCCCGGGCATTGATTTCGCCGGCACCGTTGAGGTGTCCTCGTATCCCGGCATCGCTGTCGGGGACCGCGTTGTCGCCAACAGCTGGGGGCTGAGCCAGACCCATCACGGCGGATACGCGCAGAAGGCGCGGGTGAAAGGCGAGTGGCTGGTCAAGGTTCCGGAGCCCTTTTCAACAAAGGACGCGATGGCTATCGGCACGGCTGGGTACACGGCGATGCTGTCCGTGCTGGCCCTCGAACATGGCGGCCTCACACCGCAGCGCGGCGACATTCTCGTCACCGGCGCTAGTGGCGGCGTCGGCTCCATCGCGGTCGCGATCCTGTCCAATCTCGGCTATCGCGTCGTCGCGTCGACCGGACGTCTCGAGGAAAACGATTATCTGCGCAGTCTCGGCGCGGCGGAGATCATCGACCGCCGGGCGCTTTCGGAGCCGGGAACACCGATCGCGAGCGAAAGATGGGCTGGCGCGGTGGACTCCGTCGGCAGTCATACGCTGGCGAACGTGTTGGCGCAGACGCAGTATCGCGGCGTGGTCACGGCCTGCGGCCTGGCTCAGGGCTTGGATCTTCCCGGATCGGTCCTGCCCTTCATCCTGCGCAACGTCACTCTCGCCGGTATCGACTCGGTGAACGCCCCGCAGGCGGTCCGTATCGAGGCCTGGTCGCGTCTGGCGCGTGATCTGGAACTGAGCAAGCTCGCCCGCACGACGCAAGTGGTCGGCCTCGCGGACGTACCCGCTGTCGTAGGCCGGATGCTCGAAGGGAAAGTCCGGGGCCGCACAGTCGTCGACGTCAACGCGTAGCTCCGTTGCGATCGTTCCACGCAATGACACCAAACCGGGGCGTAACTGTAAATCCCCAGCGGAGATCCCAGAGGCCGCCGAATGCGTCGGCCTTAGCACCGGTGGGACTCTCGTTGAAGCGCAACTTCCTTGGAGGAAAATCATGAGCCAATCCAGCCTCGTTGTTCCCAGCCGGCGTCTGTTTCTCCGCAACAGCGGCACCGCCGTCCTGTCGGGCGCCGCAGTCGGCCTGCTCGCCGGTCGCGAAGCCCTCGCCCAATCAGAGACCATGTCGCAAGCCAATCTGCATGACTCCGCCCCAACCCAATTTAAAGAGGTCGGAGATGCTCGGCTCGCTTATCGTCAATTCGGGAAGGAGGGTCCGCCGCCACTGGTCTGCCTTCAGCACTTCACAGGCAGAATGGACAACTGGGATCCCATCCACACCAACCGGCTCGCCCAAGACCGTCCCGTAGTGCTCGTGGACTACAGGGGCGTGGGCCGCTCGAGTGGCGAGACACCGGACTCGATGCAGGGCATGGGGCGCGACATCATCGATTTCATCCGTGCTCTTGGTGCCAAGCAAGCGGATATCTTCGGGTTCTCGATCGGAGGAATGGTTGCTCAGCAGATCGCCCTGGATGCACCCGACCTTGTCAGGCGACTCATTCTCGTAGGCACCGGTCCGTCTGGTGGCGAAGGCATGGCTGCGTTCTCGCCACAGGTCCAGGAGATCATTGGTCGGCCGAGCAGCACGCCGGCCGAACGGGCGCTGGCGCTGTTCTTCTCACCCACCGCCACGAGCCAGGCCGCGGGCAAGGCATGGCTTGCTCGCATCGCCGCGCGGCAGGTGGATCGAGAGCCTCCCGCATCGCCGCAGGTCGCCGCCGCGCAGTTGGCCGCACTGGCGAAGTGGGGTCAAGTGACTGGCGAGCGCTATGGCTCTCTGAAGAACATCCGACACCGGACCCTCGTGGTGAACGGTCATGACGACATCATGGTCCCTACCGTGAATTCGTTCATTCTTCAGCAGAAGCTTCCCGACGCCCGGCTCATGCTCTTCCCGGATTCCGGGCATGGCGCGCATTTTCAGTTTCCCGAGGAGTTTGCTGAAACGGCAGCCCGCTTTCTCGCCGCTGACTGACATCTGAGCCACTGCCCTCGAGGCACCGGTCATCATGGAAACTCGACAAGCGGTTCTTTGATGGAGCGAAGCCCCTGCTTACGGCAATCCTAGCAGGGAAAGTCAGCGGGCGAACCCTAGTCGATCTACGACGCTAGCTTCCTCGCACGGCCCAATCCGATGGCGGCCCATCGCGACCTCAATCAACGACGAAGGAGAGACCATGAGTAACGCGACAAATGTCGAGACCAAGCACTTGAAGGTGGGTGAGGTGAGCTACGCGTACCGCGAGCTACGACCAACCAATTTGGCGGATCCCACGCCAGTGGTGTTTCTGCACCGCTTCCGTGGCACGTTGGACGATTGGGATCCTGCATTTGTCGACGAACTCGCCAAGACGCGCCACGTCATCCTGTTCAGCGACGCCGCCGTCGGCTCCTCTACCGGCACGCAGGCCAAGGACGTCGACGACAAGGCGCGCAATGCCGCATCCTTCGCTCGCAAACTAGGCCACGCGCAGATAGATGTCCTGGGGTTCTCGATGGGCGGCTTCGTCTGTCAGGCCATCGCAATTCAGGAGCCCAAACTCGTCCGCAAAATGATTGTGATCGGCAGTGGGCCCGCGGGCAATGCTGAGACGGCGCCTCCGACCGACATCGTGTTTGGCATTGCCTTGCGGGAAACGTACGCCTTCGAAGACATTCGCTACCTGTTCTTTGCCGAGGGACGCGAACAGGAAACGCAGGCCTATATAGACCGCATGGCCGTCCGCAAGGATCGCGAACCGGTCGTTGGGGCGCAGGTCATCGGCACGATGGTGGAGTCGGTCTCTGCGTTCATGGGGGGCAAGACCGACCACTATTCGCGCCTGCGGCAGCTGAAGCAGCCGGTTCTCATCATTTCGGGCGACAGGGACCCCTTCTTTCCGCTGAAGAACACCTGGTTGCTCTATCGAGAGCTCGCGGATGCGCAGGTAGCCGTGTATCCGCTCGCCGGCCACGCGCCTCACCAACAGCACCCCATCGAGGTCGCGGCGCAGGTCGAATACTTTCTGGCGACGTCTTGAGAGTCACGCCGGTCGGCTGGCTCAATCAACGATTTGGCGGCGCGTTTCGAAAGGAAAGGAGGTTGCCGTGAATATAATGAGGCCAGTCGCGGTCAAGCCGCTGGACGAGGCGACCTGGGCTGGGGCAGTCGACCGGACGTCTCGAGGAAAGCGACTATCTGCGCAGCCTCGGTGCGTCGGAGATCATCGAGCGCCGGATCTTAAGCGCAAATTGTTTGTAGAGGGAAACAATTTATGAACAAGACCGGACCCGAACCTGACGTGAACGCTACATACAGGTACGCACAGACCAATACCGTCGATGTCGGCGGAGCGAAATTCGCGTACCGGCAGCTCGGTCAAGATACCGGCGTGCCAGTGATCTTCTTCAACCACTTGGGCGCGGTATTGGACAACTGGGACCCTAGGATCATCGATGGCATTGCTGCGAAACGTCGGGTAATCACCTTCGACAACCGAGGTATTGGCGCGTCAGCAGGCTCGACACCGGACTCGGTAGCCGCAATGGCGCGGGACGCTGTCGCCTTTATCCGAGCGCTGGGCTTTGAACAGGTCGATCTCCTTGGATTCTCCCTCGGGGGCTTCATCGCCCAGGTGATTGCGCAAGAAGAGCCGCAGCTCGTCCGAAAGATCGTCCTCGCGGGCACGGGTCCGGCTGGAGGTGTAGGTATCGATAAAGTTACCCCTGCCACCATCCGGGCGATGATAAAAGGTGCGCTAACCTTTAAAGATCCGAGACACTATCTATTCTTTACTCAAACACCAAACGGCCAGAGAGCAGCTCGACAATTCCTGAAGCGATTAATGGAACGTACGGACAATCGCGATAAAGCGATCTCCATCAGAGCTTTCCGTACTCAGCTCAAGGCTATCCATGCCTGGGGGCGTCAGGAACCTTCCGACTTGTCGGGCGTTCGACAGCCGGTCCTCGTAGCAAACGGTGAGGACGATGTAATGGTGCCCAGCAGTAATTCTGTCGATTTGGCCCGGCGTCTGCCGAATGCAGAAGTCATCCTCTACACTGACGCCGGACACGGGGGCATATTCCAGTATCACGAAGCGTTTGTTGAAAAGGTTCGGGAATTCCTCGAGCCATAAGGCACTTGGGCCAGTTACCATCTATCTCATTTAAAACGGTGTTCTAAGAGTAAGCTACAAAAAGCATTATGAGGGCATTCATACTCGATCGTTATGGAAGCACCGATGCTCTACGGGCTGGCGACATGCCGGAACCGGAGGTGCGCGAGGATGACGTATTGGTCCAGGTCCACGCCGCTGGCGTAAACGTCCTGGATTCCAAAATCAGAAACGGCGAGTTCAAATTTATTTTGCCGTATCGCTTACCACTTATTCTTGGCAATGATGTGGCCGGAGTCGTAGTTCGCGTCGGATCGCGAGTGCGGCGATTCAAGCCGGGCGACGAGGTCTATGCGCGGCCAGATAAAGATCGAATCGGTACTTTCGCGGAATTCATTTCTATGAATGAAGATGCCGTGGCGATCAAGCCCAAAGGACTCACCATGGAAGAAGCGGCTTCCATTCCTCTGGTGGGCTTGACCGCCTGGCAAGTGTTGATCGAAAGAGCGAACTTGAAGAAGGGACAAAAAGTCCTCATCCACGCAGGCTCCGGCGGAGTCGGAACATTTGCAATCCAGCTGGCGAAGCACGTTGGGGCGGTCGTAGCGACGACAACGAGTACGGCGAATCTCGATTGGGTAAAAGCCCTCGGTGCGGATATCGTCATCGATTACAGCAAGAACGATTTCGCAACAATCCTGCGGGACTACGATGTAGTTCTGAATAGTCTCGGGGGAGAGGTGCTCGAAAAATCACTCCAAGTGCTGAAGCCTGGTGGAAAGCTCATCTCGATCTCCGGTCCACCTGATCCCGGTTTTGCGAAAGACATTGGAGCGTCCTGGATCTTGAGACAGGTCGTACGCCTGTTGAGTTATCGAATCAGGAAGAAAGCAAAACGTCATCGCGTGAGCTATTCATTTCTTTTCATGAAAGCAAACGGAGACCAGTTACGCGAGATCACTTCTCTCATAGAATCTGGGGTCATACGCCCAGTTGTGGATCGAGTCTTTCCATTCGAATCGACCAACGAGGCTCTGGCCTATGTCGAAAAAGGACGTGCAAAAGGCAAGGTCGTCGTCAAGGTGAGATAGAAAAGTCGGCTTGCTTCAATCGAAGCCGAGGCCTCGCTGTGAGGATGTGTCCGTTTCGGGTCGCGAAGCGACGGTCGCGTTTCTAGAAAGTCGCCGGTGGCGCTTGCCAAAATCGGACACTGGTCGTCAGATCAAGTTGCGACTACTACACATAAGGCCTTGAGCGCGCTAGTATCCCACTCGGCCCTGTCCTTCCTGAGCACTTAGCACTCAACACCGAGCACTGGGTACCGAGCACTGAGCACTGCGCACTGAACTCTTGCCGTTCTTCATCCTTGCCCTTCCCGGGCACTGCGCACCGAGCACTTGCTTCAACCTTCATCCTTCCGCCTTCATCCTTGCCCTTCCCTCCCTCCCGCCGAGCACGGCGTAGGTGACGACCGGCTCGCCGATGCCTTTGACCGGCACGGCGGGCATCGGCGTCAGTACGAAGCGCGGATCGAGCTGCACGCGCACCGATTCGGTAACCAGAATGTCGCGGCCATGCTCGCGCGTGAGCGCCTGCACCCGCGCGGCGAGGTTCAGCGTGGGGCCGACCACCGTGTACTCGCGCCGGTCGCGGCTGCCGATGAGGCCGGCGAGCCCCGGTCCGCGGTGGATGCCGACACCGATGGCGATGCGCGGCAGTCCCTCGCGATCGAGTTCGGCGTTGTAGCGCTCGAGCGCGGTACGGATGGCGAGCGCCGCCTGTACCGCGTCGTCGCACTGCCACGGGTTCGGCTCCAGCGCGCCGAAGAAAATGAGGATGCCGTCGCCGAGGAAGGTACCCACGCGCCCACGGTGCTCGGTGACGCTGTCGCTGACGAGCTGGAAGTAGCCGTTCAGCACGCGCGCCAACGTCTTGGGGTCGATCCGCTCGGCGAGCGCCGTGTAGCCCACCAGGTCGGTGAACATGGCGGTAAACACCTTGTGCTCGGCGATGCTTTCCGGTCCTTCGGAAAAAAGGCGTTCGACCACGCCGGCAGGCGCGAGCAGGGCACAGGATTGCTGCAGGCGCTGCAGCTCGACTGCGGACGCCTCGACGCGCGCGTGCAGCCTGCGCAGTCGGTGCTGCTGCCAGGCGAACAGCCCGGCCGCAGCCGCCAGCACGATCAGAAGGAGCGCGTAGGCGTAGCTCACGGCCGGCGCGGGAGCGCCGCGCACAGCCGGCACAGGGAATTCGCCAGCGCCACGACACCGAGCGCCTCTACGAACTGCGCCGCCGACAGCCGCTCGCGTAGTTCGCGTGCGCGCCGCTGGATCTGGATCGGCTCGTACCAGATGGTGTCGCGCGCAAACGCGAGCAGCGCGGTCTCGTCGGCGCCCATGCCCGGGCCACCGAGGTGCGCGAGAATCTGCTCCGCGTCCGCGGGCGTCAGGCCCTCGGCTTCAAGGACGCCGGCTATCTCGTCACTGGAGCTCTGGCAGCCGAGACCGCGGCCGATGACCGCGAACATCAGCGCCTTGGAGCGACGGCTCAGGATGGGGGAGGCCCACAGGTCGTTGAGCGTGGAGGCGAGCACGGGACCGATGGGCGAGCCCTCGAACTGCAGCAGCAGTCCGGCGAACGGCCCCTCGGGCGGGCGCGCGAACGACGCCGGCTGCCCGCGCTTGCGCCAGCCGCGTACCGTGCGCGCAAACAGGGGGCGGAACAGGCGCATGAACCATCGATCGGCGAGTTGCTCCCAGGACTGCGGTGGCAGCGCCGGAATGGTGGAGATGCGATTGAAGAATGCGATGCATGCGACAGAGAACGCGATCTCGCGTATCGCCGCGTCGCTGTATCCGGCCGCGCGCAGCGGCTCGAGGTCCTGCGGTGTCACCAGCGGGGTGGAGCGCGCCATGCGGCGCCCAAAGCGCACGGCGGCGGCCGCTTTTGGCTCCAGCTCGCCGCTTGCAAGGCGCTGCTCGAGCTGCTGCATGCGTTCCTCGCTCATGCCGAGGACGCGTAACGCCATACGCGTGACCGCGTAGCAGTAGCGACAGGAGTTCTCCTGGCTCACCACCAGAGCAATCAGGTCCACGGTCGGGAAATCGAGATCCACCAGCAGCTTGTTGTCTATGCCGAGGCGGATTGCCGCCCTGGGCAGCCAGGGACAGCTTAGGAAATAGCGTATCCAGCCCGGGGCGGCGCCGGTTTCGCGGCGCAACGCCGCCTCGGCCTGCCGGTCGGGCGCGGGCTCGAGCAGGCATTGGTCCCAGGACACGTCGAGTAGCGGGCTCGCCATCGCCTTACTTTACCGCCCGTGGCGGCTTTTTCCCAGCACCGCCGGCAATATCCCGCGGAACACCGTGAGTGTGCGGCGCGCGACCGCCTCCCGGCCAGACGGTTGCGCGCCTCCTGGCTACTGATTCCGGCGCGGATCGTCCGCCGGGTTGACGAAGGTCGTGCCGGTGGGTCCGATCGCAGTGCACTCGGCGATAACCGGCTCGTCGCGCGTCTCCGCGAAATGGTTCATTCCCGCCGGTTCGGTGTAGTGGCTGCCGGCCGGAGATTCCGGCACGGCCTTGAGCTTGAACTCGCGGGTGAAGCGTAGCTGCCAGCGCTCAGCAATGCCTTTGATCGCCTGCAAGCTTGCCGTCGGGCACCTCCTTCGCAATTGTTTCTTATTGAAGTGTCCGTACATTCCGAATCAATTCAGTCTGTCCCTGTTTTTCCGGGGATAACGGCCCTGTCTTTGCTTAATGCTTTTCTCCCCAGACCTCGTTGACGCGTGCATCGCGGCGACAGCCCGTCCGATAGTACTTGTAGCGAATTGGATTCTTCTTGTAGTAGTCCTGATGGTATTCCTCGGCAGGATAAAAGGCGCCGGCCGGCACGACCTCGGTGTAGATCCTGGGAAAGCGGCCGCTCTTTTCCAGCCGTGTCTTGCTGGCATCGGCCGCAAGCCCCTGCGCGTCGCCCCGGTAAAAAATGGCCGAGCGGTACTGGTCGCCGGTATCGCAGAACTGGCGGTCCTTCACCGTCGGATCGATGTGACGCCAGAAAAAATCCAATAATTGTTCGTAAGTGACCTTCTTGGGATCGTAGGTTATGCGCACCGCCTCGGCATGACCGGTGCCGCCGTGGCTGACCTGTTCGTAGGTCGGGTTGCTGACCTGGCCGCCGGTATAGCCGGACTCGGTATCCACCACGCCGGGCACTTTGTCGAAGTCCGCCTCGACGCACCAGAAGCAGCCGCCGGCAAAAATGGCCGTGGCGTTCTTCGCAGCCTGTGTCGCCGTGGCTGGCTGTGCCGCCATGCCGTAGACAGCGAACAGGAAAACGATCCCCCCGACGAGCAGGATGGCGGTTCGAAATTTCTGGTCCATGATTCCTGCTCCCGGTTGTCTGGTCTTCGAGCGACGCCACCAAATCACGATCGCGGTGAGTGCCAGCGGAAACTCGTGGCCTGATTTATCCTTCATCCCTCATCCCTCATCCTTCGTCCTTGATCTTTCACCCTCGCCCTTCTTGACCTGCGTCGCCTGACGAGAACATGATCTGCCGTAACGCCCGTTGCGGCACCGCTTGCCGGCGCAGGCCGTATCGACGTTCCTATCGCTCGTATGACGAAAATGGACCCACCAGAAACGATTCCCGCCTCGCCCGGAAGGCTTCATCGAATCAAGCTCTACTACGAAAGGAACGAGCGCAATGTCGCCATCACATCTTTCGTCGGTGGGTTTCTTTTCGACATCCTGACCGCAGGGCGCATCGACTCCTGGCTTCTCATCGGCCAGCAGGCACTCTATCTGGTTGTGGTCACGGCGGCCCTGCTGCAGATGCTCTTCGAGGAAGGCAAGCCGCCGCCTGCGCTCGGGAACATGTCCGTCGTCAAACGTTGGTATTACGAGTTCCGCACGGTCATCGTGCACTTCCTGCTGGGATCCCTGATCAGTCTGTACACCATTTTCTTCTTCAAGAGCTCGTCGCTCCTGGTGTCGTTCTTCGTCCTGGTCATTATGGCGTTTCTTCTGGTGGCCAATGAGTTCAATCGCTTCAGGAAGCTGGGACTGTCGTTCAAGTTCGCTTTGCTCAGCCTTTGCGTCCTGTCCTTCTTCGCCAGCGTCGTTCCGGTTTTCGTCGGGTCGATCGGTGTCGTAGTTTTTATGCTCTCGATGCTGCTCGGCTGTCTGCCTCTGGCGGTCATCTACCGGCGGATTCTTATTCACGCACCCGATCGCGCACTGCAGACCAGGAAACAGGTTGTTGTTCCTTTTGGTTTGGTGCTAGTCGGCTTTCTCGCTCTTTATCTTTTCAGGCTGATTCCGCCGGTGCCGCTCTCCATTCCATATATCGGCGTCTATCATGCCGTCGAAAGGACGGGAGACATCTACCGGCTCAGTCACGAACGGCCACCATGGCGTTTCTGGCACAACGGCGACCAGAACTTCCTCGCCCAGCCCGGCGACAAGGTCTACGTGTTCTTCCGCATCTTCTCGCCCACCCGGTTTTCCGATCAGGTGACGATGCGTTGGTATTGGAAGGACAATCCGCGCGGCTGGGCGCTGCAGGACTCCATTGCCATCAACATCGTTGGCGGGCGGGCGCAGGGGTTCCGCGGCTACGGCGTGAAATCCAATTATCAGCCCGGCGATTGGAAGGTGCAGGTCGAAACCACCGACGGACGCGAGATCGGCCGTGTCTACTTCAGTCTCGCAGCCGCCCCCAAGGTGCCGCGCAGCCTCGAAATTGATAGCGAGTAGCGTACGCTGAGATGACTTGGAGCTTCGTGTGCATTGGCATACGTAGTGCAAAGCAATGCCCGTGGCAGTGGCAGGTTGGCTCAACCCGCCCCCCCATTTGTCCCGAACCAAAAGTCGTCACAGCTTGATGCCTTCGCTTGCGATGTAAGCCTTGATGATGCTGTCGATATCCGTATCGGCCTTGAAGCCCATCTCCACCGCCCTCGGTGTCTTGAATCGCGCCGGAAACGTCACGATCATTTTCTGAATCCGCTCGACGGGCTTGAACACGACGCGCGCGGCAACCTCCTCGCCGGCGATGCGGCCCAGTGCTTCAACGCCCTGCTTCACCGAAATCGTGATGCCCGGAAGGTTGATCGCACGATTCGTTCCCCACGCGGACGATGGCAGGTCGTGGGCATGCACGAACGACTCGATGACCTGCCTGGGCGACAGGATCCAGAGCTCGGTCGAATCCTCCACAGGAACCTCGCACACCACACCGTTCAGCGGTTCCCTGAACATGCCGCTCGCGAACGAAGTCGAGGCGAGATTGGGCTTGCCGGGGCGCACGAGGATGGTCGGCAAGCGCAGGCTGCGGCCGTCGAGAAAGCCTTTACGCGAGTAATCGTTCACCAGGTACTCGCCGATCACTTTCTGCGTACCGTAGGAGGTCTGCGGGTTGGGCGTGATCGAATCGTCCACCACCGCCGGCAATTGCCCGCCGAACACGGCGAGCGAACTGGCGTACACCAGCCGTGGCGGAGACTTGAGTTTCCGGCACGCCTCGAGCAGATTGCGCGTTCCGTCGAGATTGACGCGGTAGCCGAGATCGAAATCGGCTTCGGCGCCCGCGCTGACCACCGCCGCGAGATGGAAAACCGAACCCGTATCGGCATCCATCGCGGCCGCGATAGCGGCAGGCTCCGCAATGTCCCCCTTCACGCATTCCAGCCTGGGATCGGGATTCGGCGGGAAAGCGGCATCGAACAGCTTGATCCGGGAAATGGATGCGGGCTTGCCGTCAGGCCCGGCCAGCGTCTTGCGCTCCAGCAGCCGTAGCGCAAGCCGGTAGCCGAGAAACCCGCCGCCTCCGGTGATGAACACTTTCATGTTGTCTTCTCCAGGGGAAATGAAAATCTTACGCCAGTGCCGGAGAGCTTGTGGAGAGTCCGACTCGGAATGTCTGACTACCGCGGGTAAGGATCACCGCGTTTACAGTTCAGAGGGTAAACTATATTCGGGATCAGGGATCCGCACCCGCGGGACAACAGACAGTACCTTTCCTGATCATCGATTGACGCGAACACGGTTGCAGATTCAGACGCCGAGGCGTGGAATGCTGATATTCAGGCAGTTATTCGACCCGCAGTCCTCCACCTATACCTACCTTCTCGGCGATAGCCGCAGTAGCGAGGCGGTGCTGATCGACACGGTATTTGAACAGGCGCCCCGGGACGCGGCGCTGGTAAGCGAACTCGAGCTGCGCCTGCTTTACACGCTGGAAACCCATATCCACGCTGACCATGTTACCGGCGCATGGATTCTGAAGCGGCGATTCGGCAGCCGGATCGCACTGGCGCAAAGCAGCGGCGCCGAGGGTGCCGACCGCTATCTTGCGCATGGCGACAAGATCGAATTCGGCGGACGCCATCTCCAGGTCCGCGCCACGCCGGGTCACACAAACGGGTGTCTGACCTACGTGCTTGACGATGAAAGCATGGCATTTACCGGGGACTGTTTGCTGATCCGGGGCAGCGGGCGCACGGATTTCCAGCAAGGTGACCCGCACGCGCTCTACCGTTCGGTGCACACCCAGATTCTCACGCTGCCACAAAATTGTCTGCTCTACCCCGCGCATGACTATCGCGGACTCACCGTGACGAGCGTGGCGGAGGAGCGGCGCTTCAATCCGCGCCTGGGAGGCGAGATCGGCGAAGCCGACTTCGCCGGCTACATGGAGAACCTGGGCTTGCCGCATCCGAAGCAGATCGATGTCGCTGTGCCGGCCAACCTTGAGTGCGGGCAGCGGGAGGACGGGGACGTGTCGCTCACGGCGCCGACCTGGGCAGCGCTGACCTACACCTTCGCGGGCATCTGGGAAATCCAGCCGCAATCGCTGGAAGAAGCCGCTGACAAGGTTCAGATCATCGACGTGCGGGAGCCGTCAGAATACTACGGCCCGCTGGGACATATCCGGGGCGCGTTATTGATCCCGCTCGGTGAACTGGCCAGACGGACCGGAGAGCTCGCCCGCGAGCGCCCGGTCGTTGCCGTCTGCCGATCGGGCGCCCGCTCGGCGCAGGCAACCGTGATCCTGCAACAAGCCGGGCTCGGAGATGCCGCGAACCTCGCGGGCGGCATGCTGCGCTGGCGTGCGGACGGCCACGCTGTGGAGGGCGGCAGCAACTAGCGTCGGTCTCTCGATTATCCATGCAGACTATCCCGGAATTCGATCCCGCAGGGTCGCTCATGCACGCGCCAGCCGCCCGGATGCTGGACCATGTTCGCCCGTATCGGGTTCATCTCGATGTAGCGGTAGCACGCCAGGACATACTGCTCCGATTGCAACAGGCTCGAACAAAACCGACCTTCCCACAGCGAGCCGCTGCGTTTGTACACCCGGTTCACGTACTACACGTAGCGCTGGCCGAGAAATTTCATCAAGAGCGAAGGTCCGTTGGAAAGATCCGAACTTATCAGCAAATGAAAGTGGTTGGTCATCAGCACGTAAGCGTGCAGCGCGCAGCGAAAGCGCTTGGCGAGTTGGGCCAGGTGATCGAGAAAGAAGTGACAGTCTTCCTCGGCAAAGAAGCACGCCTGCCGGTTGTTCCCGCGCTGGATGATGTGCACCGGCAGGCCGGGGGCCTGTAGGCGTGCTCTTCGGGGCATAGTCAGATGAGGATGTTAGTAACGGAATCCTAACCCCTTTTTATGGGGCCTGTCCCTGAGGTCCTGCAGAACAGGTACGCGAATGCCTACGCGACCCGTCCGGGCCAAAGCGTAGGCATCATCAGCCACCCTCGAATGAGCGTGGCGGTTAATGGAGGAATGCCATCTCCAGTGCTGTCGCGAATCTTAGCAAATTCCGCTTGTTCTGACACAGGCGAATGCCGCCGCCACTCGCCGATGAAAAACGAGCGCGTGAACCTGTGGGTCACCAAGACCGGGCTAGCTTGCCGCTTCGCGCAGGTAGCGCATGTAGAAGCGCACGAATTCGCCGTAGTTGTCGACGCCGATGCGTTCGTTGACGCCGTGATAACGCTTCAAGTCTTCGCGCCCCAGCCGCGCGGGCAGGAAACGGAACAGGTTGTCAGAGATTGCGATGAAGTGACGGGTGTCGGTCGCGCCCAGCACGAGGGAGGGCGCAACGATCGCATCCTGGAATGTCGCTTTCACTGCGCGATGCAGTTTTCGGAACGAGTCGCTTTCGGTGCTCGATATGGGCGAGGGTTCGCTGCGCGACGTGCCGGTTGCCACGATCTTCACCCGCGGATCCCCGACGATCGCCTCGACGCGCCTGATCGCCTCGTCGCTGCTCATCCCCGGCAGCAGCCGGAAGTTGACCACGCCGCGTGCGCGCATCGGCAATACGTTCTCCTTGATGCTGCCCTCGAGCATGGTGGGCGCAATCGTCATGCGCAGCATCGCGTTGGTCGACGGTGCTCTTTCCATCTGCGATTTCACCAGCGGCGCGAACAGCCACAGGTTGGAAAACAGGACGCGCCTAAGCCAACCTTGCTCGGGTCCGAGAAAGGCGAACTGCTGGCGGACCGGATCGGAAATCGTGGCCGGAAACGGATTGTCCTCGAGGCGCGCAATGGCCGCACTCAGGATGCCGACCGCGGTATGCGCCGGCGGCATCGAGGAATGACCGCCTTCCGCTTCGACTACGAATTCGAGGCTCAGATAGCCTTTCTCGGCAATGCCGATCAGCGCGACCGGCTTATCGAAGCCCGGAACGATGCCCTCGGTCACAACCTGTCCCTCGTCGAGCACCGATTCCAGTCGTATGCCTTGCGACGATAGCCATTCGGCGATTTTCGCCGACCCCTCCCGGCCGCCGACCTCCTCGTCGTGGCCGAACGCGAAATACACGGTCCGCTTCGGCCGGAAGCCTTGCGCGAGCAAGGTTTCGGCCGCTTCGTGCAGCGCCATCACGGCGCCTTTGTCGTCCAGTGTGCCGCGACCCCAGATGAATCCGTCGGAGATGACGCCGCCGAACGGCGGCTGAAGCCATTTGTCCGCGCTGACCGGATCGATGGGCACCACGTCCTGATGCGCCATGACCAGGATGGGTTTGAATGAAGCATCGGTACCGGCCCATTCGTAGACCAGGCTGTAGCCGTTGATTCGTTCCCTCCGGAGCGCCGACTGCATGCGCGGGAAGCTCCGGGAAAGGAAGGCGTGGAAGCCCTTGAACTCACTGCCCGGAAATTTCGACGGATCCTGGTGAGAGAGAGTCTGGAAGCGCACTGCCTGCGCCAGGCGTTGCGCAGCCGCTTCGGCAGCGGGCGCCGCTTCATCGTTGCGCGGAACATCGATCTGCCTGCTGCCGAAGCGCGCCGCGTTGAACGAGAGAACGGCCGCCAGCACGGCAGCCGTCGCGACCACTGCGCTCGCCCACTTCTTCATCGGTACCTCCGGGGTGGATTCAACATCTAACCGTACCCGTTATCACGGGTAGGACATGGCGGGTGTTTGGTAGTGTGCGAAGCGCGACCAACCCACCGACCAGGAGACACCCACCATGTCCTATGCACACCTTACGCGGGAAGAGCGTTATGTGATTGCGCACCTGAAGATGTTCAAACTCAGTGTTCGTGAAATCGCACGCAGACTCAATCGCCATCACAGCACCATCTCCCGTGAGCTCAAGCGCAACGGCCCCCACTATCCCGGCGGGGTGTACTGGTACGACAGTGCCCAGGCCCGGGCCCTTGAACGCAAAGCCAAGCCCCGACACCAACGCCGGCGCGCCGCGCTCCGGGACTATGGGAGCCTGACCAGCCTTTCCTTCAGGCTTTTCGCGTCCTTCAGGCCGTCGAAGCGAGTGCCCATCGCCTCACCCAGCCGCGCCAGCCGCTCGTCCGGATGCGGGTGAGTCTTGAACAGCAGGGCCACGCGCGAGCTGTCGCCCGAGGCTTCGCTTATCTCCTGCAGAACGGCAGGCAAGCCGAATGCGTCGTATCCCGCCCGGACGGCCAATACCACGCCGATGCGGTCGGCCTCGAACTCGGCGCTCTTGTCCAGGCCGCGCGCCAAAATTTCGGCGCCGCTGCCGATCAGGTCCTTCGCGATCTTCTTGTCGCCGATCTGTTTCTTGAGCAGATCGCTGCCGACGCCGATCGCCTGGCTCTTCTGCAACACCTTGAGATGATGTTTTCTGACCACGTGGCCAATCTCGTGCCCCAGCACGCCGGCCAATTCGGCTTCGTCACGAATCAGCCGGTAGAGGCCACGCGTGAGAAAGACATAACCCCCCGGCGCCGCGAACGCGTTGACGTCGTTCGACTCCATCACCCCGAACGTCCACTTCAGGTCGGGCCGCTCGCTCGAACTGGCCACCCACCGGCCGACGCGGTTGACGTAGGACTGCAGTGCCGGGTCGTTCACCAGGGGCGCCGCGCCCAGCAGGTTGCCGGCGATGTGCCGGCCGATCCGGATCTCGTCCGCCTCCGGCACATTGCCTAATGGCGGAATCGCCGGAAGCTGCGACGACGGCGAAGGCTGCGCGGCCGCCGGCGCCTGCGGCGCCGGGCTCGATTGCCGCGCCGGATTCTTGAGCTTGTCTTGGAGTTGTTTCAGCTTGTCGAGGTCGATCGCGCTCGATCCGGTGGCTACCGTGGCAAGGACCGCAAGCAGGAAAAGCCTGGTCATATGTGTCCTCAATTGGCTGGAAGATAATTGAACGCCCGCGCCAGCAATCCGCCCTTCTGCGCGAACTCGCGGGCATCGTTCTTCGAGACGCCGAAGGATTCGGCCTTTTTCAGTTCGTTCTCGTCGAATCGGGCCGACTTGAGTTCCTCCTCGCTGAGCCCTCTGACACCGGTGGTCGAAACGATCTGTCCGGTGCCGGCGCGCCCGGAAGAAAGCACGGCGACGTCCTTCGCGGCGCTGGTCTTGGCCGCTTCGCCCCGTCGTACCGAGAGCATGCGTATCCATCCCTCCGCGCCGGACGCTTTCACCTGGTACCAGCCACCGTTTCTCTTCAGGATGGTCACCGCGTCGGCCTTGGCCACCGTGCCGACCTGCTTGGCGTCGGCAAACGGCTCGGCCAGAAGCTTGTCGGCCTTGAGCGCCACGCCTTTTTCCGGCGCCTGTTTCTCCTGCACCGCCTGCGATTCCCCCGTCCCCGCGCCGAGCGGCAACATCAGGCAAATCGCCAACAGCAGAATCGGTCGCATCGCCTTCTCCACCAAAAGATTCGCATCACGCCCGCGGCGGCGCATCAATTCCCGCCCCGGCTTGCCGCCCCGAGCGCGGCGGCAAATAGGGCGCGCCACTCCGCGCGCGTCGCTTCGCCGCCCACCGCGCCGACGGAAGCGGACCGGACCGCCTCGCCCGCAAGCGTCTCGTTGCCCACGCGCAGGCGCTCGATCAGCGCCGGCATCGCTTCCCGCAGCCGCTGCAGATCCTGCTCCACCCGTTCCCGGCGCTGCGAGTCCTCCAGCGGATAAGCCCAGGAAGCCGTCACGGTCGCCTCGAACAGCCCCCACAGTGCCCGCTGCCTGCCTTTCACAATGTCCACGTCCATCGGTTCGCGCGCGAGCCCGAGTATTTGCCTTCGCAGGCGCCTGAGGAACTGCCCGCTGACCGGATCGGCCCCGCCGTCGAATTGAAACACCGCCAGGGTCGCCCCTGTGGGATGGCCGGCGCGCAGCGTCGCCGCCACCGCACTTTTCTCCAGCGCGCGGGCGGTCGCGAGCGAATAAACCTTTGCGACCGAAAAATACATAAAACCTATTAACACCGGGCCGCTCAGGTTCAGATGATAGGACGTAAGGTTGATCATGGCGTACGAAAAACCCAGCAATCCAAACTGGGCCAGGCCGAACACCTGGTTGAAGCGGTCGGAATCCGAATCGCGGAACAGCGCGATCGCAGTGGCCCAGACGATGAGAAGCGCCACGATCAGATTCGGGACGCTCGAAGCGGGCGACCGGATGTAATTGTCATGCTTGAGGTTGTCGATGGCGGTGGCAAGGATTTCCACGCCCGGAAATTCGCGCGCCATCGAGGTCGGCTTGATGTCGAACAGGCTGGGCGCAGTCGAGCCGATGATGACGATCTTGCCGGCGAACTCGTCCTGCGGGCGCGTCCGGTCCTTGCTCTGCATGTCCCGGAACACGTCGCTGAAAGTGACGTAGCGGTAGGTGAACGGAGGACCGCGCCAGTTCAGCAGGATGTCGGCGCGGGGCGGCCGGGAAAAACCGAGATCCGCGGCCACGCGCAGGGACAGCGACGGCAGCCTCCAGCTGTGCTCGTCGTGGAACAAGCGATAGCTGCGCGTCACGCCGTCGCTGTCCGGATAGATGTTGTGGGTGCCGATGCGACCGCTGTCGAGCACCGCCTTGAAGAACGGCAGCACGGCGGCGATCGTCCCCTCCGATGCCGGCGCGCCTTCGAGGCGCTTCGCGCCCGGGATCCGCGCCGGCGTGAGTTCGGAGAGTTTGTCGCTTTCTGCAGGCAAGCGTAGCCACGGAAAGTAGGTGTTCTCGGTGCCCGCGACCGCTTCGCCGAAGTAGGCATCGCTGTCGGCGTTGTAGACGTCCGGGTCCGAGAACAGGATATCGAAGACCACCGCGCGGGGGCGCTGCGTTTCCAGATGCTGCAGAAACTCGCCAAGTACCTGCCGCGGCCACGGCCAGCGCCCGTAGTCCGGTGCCATCGCCGCCAGGCTCGCTTCGTTGATGTCTACGATCACGATCTGATCGTCGGCCGCCGGCTGCACGATCCGGTAGCGCACCATCAGGTCGTAAGCCTTGTGGCGCATGTCCACCACCGAGCGCAGCGTAAACGCATCCGCCACCACCAGGACGCTGAACACGGCGGCCAGGTAAAGATAGAAATTGTTCCGGAGCCGGTGCGCCAGCCACTCGGTGATTCGGCGCAAGCCGCCAACGACGACACGCGCGAAAAAGATGCTGAATTTCATTCGGGACAGACTCGGAGTTTGGTTTGGCGCCGATTATAGACTTACAAGGCAGGCACGCCTGAAATCAAGAATTGGCTGACATGATCGTTTCGGGCGCATCGTTGGCGAGATTTCGGCTCGGCGGATTAAAGCCCGCCGGATTCCCACAATCCGATGACCTGTCAACTGCGAGCACAACAGCAGACGAAGGGGACAGATCGACCCCTTCGTCTTCGGAAACATCCATCTGCGGTCGCGGTCCACCCGATCGCAGCCATCCCGGCCGGACCTTCGTCCTTGCGCCGCTACTTTCCCGGGTCCTTGACGTCGGGAAACTTCTCGAACTCGACGTTATAGAGCCCGCCATTCACTTTCTTTACCTGCCTGATGTAAACCGTTTGCACGATGTCGCGGGTCTCGGGGTCGATCATGATCGGGCCGCGCGGACTCATCAGCTTCATGCCCTTCAACGCAGCCAGCAGTTTTTCCGGGTCGACCGATCCCTTGGTCTTTTTCAGCGCTTCTGCGATCGCCGCCATCCCGTCGTAGCCCGCGCAGGCCATGAAGTTCGGCCGCAGCTTGGTCCCGTTGGTCTCGACATAGGCCTTGAGGAACGCCTTGTTCTCCGGCGACTCGTGGGCGGCGGAATAGTGGAAACTGGTCGTCAGCCCGATCGTCCCGTCGCCCATCGCCTGAAGTACACCGTCGTCGGTCAGGTCGCCGGTGGCGATCACGCGTATGCCCACCTGCTTGAGCCCGCGCTCTTCATAGGCCTTGATGAACGCGATCGTCTGGTTTCCCGGCGGCAGGAAAACGAACAACGCCTCCGGCCTGGCGTCCTTCACGCGCTGGATGAACGGCGCGAAGTCGGGGTTCTGCAAGGGCGTGCGCAGGCTGCCCGAGATTTCCCCTCCCGCCTGCTTGAACGCCTTGAGGAAAGCCCCTTCGGCATCGATTCCCGGACCGTAGTCGGAAACGAGAGTGAACACGCGCTTGATGCCGTTCCTCGCCGCCCACTGCGCGATCGGCTGCGTGTCCTGGGCCAGCGTATGCGACACCCGCACGATGTAAGGCGACTTGGTGGTGATGATCGAGCTCGCCGCGTTCATCACGACCATGAGTTTTTTCGCCTGGGTGGCCACCGGCGCGACCGCCAGGGCATTCGGCGTCAGACCGAAGCCGGCGAGGATGTCCACGTTGTCGCGGGTTACCAGTTCCTGTGCCACACGCTTGGCGATGTCCGGCGCCGCGCCGGTCGTGTCCTTGATCACAAGCTCGACTTTCCTGCCGCCGAAAACCTCCCCGTTCTGCTTCAGGTAGGCCTTCATTCCGCCCAGGATCTGGCCGCCGTAATCGGCGAAGGGGCCGGAGAACTCGGCGACCACGCCGATCTTGACGGTTTCCTCGGCGCCAGCCGCGCCTCCGCCAAGCGACAGGACAGCGCCGAGCAGCGCCATGCGGATTCCGAGCATCCTGTTCTTCATTTCAATTCGCTCCATATCTCGTCGCCGCGTCCAGACAGGTCTCCGCCTTCCAGCCGTACAACCATTCCAGCGCATCGTAGTATTGCCCGGGCTTCCTGCCTACCCACAGTGAATTGCGGACCATGCGCTCGACGCCGCTTGCGTGATAGATGCGCCCCATCTCGCGCGTCGAGAGGACCACCCGGGCCGTGCGCGTCACCCGCGCCGCTTCGTAGAGGCGGAACGCCGCCTCGAAATCCAGTTCGCAGGCCTCCACGGCCTTGCCCAAGGTGACGGCGTCCTCCAGGGCCATGCATGCACCCTGCGCCAGGTATTGAAGCATGGGATGGGCGGCGTCGCCCAGCAAAGTCGCCCGGCCTTTTCCCCAGGCGGCGACCGGGTGGCGATCGGCGGTGCTCCAGCGCTTCCATGACTTGGGCTTGTCGAGCAGCGCGCGCGGGCGGTGATGGATCCCGTCGAAGTAGGAAAGCACCTCCTCCTTGCTGCCCTCCCTCACGCCCCATGTTTCCTGCTCGCGGCTGTGAAAGGTCACCACCAGGTTGAATTGCTCACCCCCCCGAAGAGGATAGTGGACAAGATGGTAGTTCGGTCCGCACCAGATCGCCGGCGCATTCCAGCGCAGATCCTCCGGAATGTCCTCGCAGGGCACCACGGCCCGATAGACGACATGCCCCGACACACGCACCTCGTCTCCGATCAGCTTGTCCCGGACGACGGAGCGGATGCCGTCGCAGCCAACGACCGCGGCGGCGCGATAGGTTTTCCCGTTCTGGTCGGTAACAGCGACGTCCTTGTCGCCAACAACGAGGTCCACGGCCTTCGTTGAAGTATGCAAGGTGATCGAGGGTGTTTTCTCCACCGCCTCCAGGATGGATTTGTGGAGATCGGCCCGGTGCGACACGGCGTAGGGATTGCCGAACCTCTTGCGGAAATCCTCGCCGACGGGAAAAGAAGCCACCTCACTGGCATCGACCGCATCCATCATGACAAGACGTTCGGTAAAGACCGATCGGCGTCGCACGCCCTCGCCGATTCCGAGTGCGTCGAGCGCAGCAAAGGCGTTCGGAGCAAGCTGCAGACCCGCACCGATCTCGGCGATCTCGGTACTCTGCTCGAGCAAGCTGACGGCGATGCCGAGCCGGGCCAGAGACAAGGCGGCGGCGAGGCCGCCGATGCCGCCGCCAACGACTACGACCCTAACGGCCCCGTCTGGAGCTGAAGCCATCTGCAGCCTCTTACGCCTCTACGAAATCGCGAGATCCGACCAAGAGGCCGGAAGTTGTCCACATTCTCTCCGAAACCAACGTCGCCGCAAACGCATAGAGCTGCACTTTGTCGGGCGATGCGGTATGTTGTCCACGCCTCTTTCATGGAGGACCTGATGGGAGAAGAGCAGAAGCTGAGCGGACCGGACCTTTCCGAAGGTGTTGCGCTATCGGAACTGCCCGACGGCAAGATGATGCTTGGCCACGCAGGCGGTGAGGCGGTCCTGTTGGCGCGCCGGGGCGAGGAAATCTTCGCCGTCGGCGCCACCTGCACTCATTACTCGGGACCGCTCAGCGAGGGACTGCTCGTCGATGGGACGGTGCGTTGCCCGTGGCACCATGCGTGCTTCGATCTGCGCACCGGCGCGCCGCTGCGCGCGCCGGCATTAAACCCAATCCCGTGCTACGAGGTGATGCGGCAGCGCGAGCGGGCGCGGGTGGGCAGACGCTTGCCGGAGCCGAAGCGGCCGGCCAGCCCCGATGGGGCGCCGGAGCGGATCGTCATCCTGGGTGCCGGGGCCGCTGGTCACTGCGCCGCTGAGACTCTGCACCGTGAGGGCTTCCGCGGCCAGTTGGTGTTGATCGGCGCGGACGCGGACTTGCCTGTTGATCGTCCCAATTTGTCCAAGGACTACCTGGCGGGCACCGCGCCCGAAGAATGGCTGCCGCTGCGCCCACGCGAGTTCTTCAATGAGCACGGGATTGAGCTGGTGCTCGGCGCGCGGGCACTCTCTGTCGAGACTGCGCGCAAACAAGTCATCCTCGAGGGCGGCCGCACCTACGGTTACGACAAGCTGCTGCTCGCTACCGGCGCCGATCCGGTCAAGCTGGACCTCCCCGGTGGCGATTTGCCGCACGTGCATTATCTCCGCACCCTCGGCCACAGCCGCGCCATCATCGCCGCCGCCGGGATGGCCCGGCGCGCTGTCGTCATCGGCTCCAGCTTCATCGGCCTGGAGGTCGCCGCCTCACTTCGGGCGCGCAACCTCGAGGTGCACGTGGTCGGCCCCGATGCGGTACCGCTTGCCAAGGTCATGGGCCCGGAGCTCGGCGCCTTCATCCGCAAGGTGCACGAAGAGCATGGCGTGTCGTTCCACCTGGGAACGCGGCCGCGGGCCATTGACGAGAAGTCGGTGACGCTCGACAACGGCGAGCGCGTGCCGGCCGAGCTGGTGGTTGTCGGAGTCGGTGTGCGGCCCGAGGTGTCTTTGGCCGAGAAGGCCGGCCTTTCCGTCGACCGCGGCGTGCTCGTTGACGAATACCTGCAGACCAGCGTGGCGGGCGTGTTCGCCGCTGGCGACATCGCCCGCTGGCCCGATCGCCACTCGGGCGAGCGGATTCGGGTCGAGCATTGGGTGGTGGCTGAGCGGCAGGGGCAGACAGCGGCCCGCAACATGCTCGGCATGCGGGAAAAGTTCGACGCGGTGCCGTTCTTCTGGAGCGCGCATTACGACGTGGGCATCAACTACGTTGGCCACGCCAGCGCCTGGGATCGCATTGAGATCGAGGGCAGCTTCGACGAGCACAACGCGGCGGTCCGGTTCATCGCCGGCGAAAAGACGCTCGCACTGGCGACGATTTACCGCGATCAGGAGAGCCTGCAGTTCGAGCGGCAGCTCGAACTGCGCGGCGTGTCAGTGACCCAGGTGTGATAGTCCAAGTGGTTGTTTCTGTTCATTCGGACTGAGTCTGAGGAACCAAGGGGTCAGGTCTTGTTCCTCGCATGGATCTGTCTGGCCACGATCCGACTCACCGTCGAGTAGTGCAGCCCTGTGGCTTGCCCGATATCCGCCTGGGTGTAAGCGTGCCTGAGATGCAGTGTAGCTATCAGCCGGTCTCGGGTGCGCCCATTGCCCGGCCGGAGATTCTTCAGCGCCTGCGCAAGACTCGGCCGGCCGACGTGGCGCTGTGCCTTCGGGATCTCCTTGGCCAGCCTGGCGGATTTGAGCTTCGGGCTCACCATTCGCAGAAACCCCTCGCTCCCCAGCAGCACCTGGCCCTTGACTTCGGTCCAGGGCGAAGGCACTCGCAATCCCTCCAGCACGAAGGCCCGGTAGCGGCGCTGGGCGGCGGGGACGGTAGCGGCAAACTGAAGGAGCAAGGCCGCGGTGTCCAGGAAGGGCGGCGGGGTCACCGCGCCCACCGTGGCCCGGTAACTCGACCAGCGGTAACGGCCGGGGTCCTTGACCATCTTCGCACGCACCGGGTTCAGGACCACGTAGCGCGACAGCTCCAGCAGATAGTTCTGCTTATCGACCAGGATCGCCTTGAATCGGCCCTGGAAGACATGGCCAACCCGGGCGTGCCGGCGGTTGAGGCGCTGGGTGTAGACCCCGTTTAACTGGCGCATGCCCTTGGACAGATTGCCCTTGGGCGTTTCCACCATGAGGTGGTAATGGTTGTCCATCAGGCAGTAGGCGTAGAGTCGCCAGGCGAAGCGTTCGACCACCGAGCCGAGGACTGACAAAAACTCCTCCCGGTCGGCATGGTCCAGGAAGATGTCCTCCTGCCCGTCACCGCGGGAGGTGACGTGATACAAAGCGCCGGGGTATTCGATGCGAAGCGGGCGGGCCATCGGAGAAGCCTAGTCCCAATTCTTGCAAGAAACAAGACCTGACCCCTTCGTTTTTGACCCCTTCGTTTTATGCTTGACCCCTTCGTTTTCCGTGCTTCAAGCCTTCACTGCCGTTCGGCGCTCCCCCACATCCCCCGCAGCTTCGCGGCCACATCCACGGGCGGAGCACCCGGCGGCGGCGCGCCGGCGCCCGCCTCCGACGGGGGCCAGGTTACCTCCTGGAACTGCGCCACCACCTTGCGGGTCATGAAGCGGCTCCGGGCGCCGTATACGTGCGCGTCTCCCCGGCGCGGCTGCTGGGTCACGTAATAGCGCAGCGGCGCAATCACGTGCAGATCGGTCTTCGCCCGCGTCATCGCCACGTACAGCAGGCGGCGTTCTTCCTCGATCTGCCCGGCGTCGCCGGTGGCGAATTCCGACGGAAAATTCCCGTCTGCCACGTTGAGCACGTGCACCGCGTCCCACTCCTGGCCCTTGGCCGAGTGGATCGTGGACAGCACGAGGTAGTCCTCGTCCAGCAGCGGGGCACCGGAAAGGTCGCTGCTCGCCTGCGGCGGATCGAGCGCGAGTTCCGTGAGGAAACGCTCCCTTGTCGAAAATTGCGGCGCGATGCGCTCGAGCTGCAGGAGGTCGCCGGCACGCACCTGCGCCGCTTCGTAGATGCGTTCCAGGTGCGGCTCGTACCATTCGCGCACGCGCCCGACCTGTCCCTGCCAGGGTCCATCGGGCCGCGCGAGCGACGCCATGAGTGCTGCGAACGGTGCCCACGCCTCGGCGGCGAGCGGCGGCGCGTTGAACGAGGCGAGCGCGCGCCAGTCGTGGCCCGCAGCTTCGAAATGCGTGAAGCAGCGCCCGGCGTTCGCCGGCCCCATGCCCGGCAGCAGCTGCAGCGCTCGGAAGGCACTCACGCGGTTCTTCGGATTGTCCGCCCAGCGCAGCACCGCCAGCATGTCCTTGACGTGCGCGGCTTCGAGGAACTTCAGCCCGCCGTATTTCACGTAGGGGATATTGCGGCGGACCAGTTCGAGTTCCAGCACGTCGCTGTGGTGCGAGCTTCGAAACAGCACCGCCTGGCGCTTGAGCGCCACCCCGCGCTCGCGCGTCTCCAGCACGCGCGCCACCACGTAGTCCGCCTGCGCCTGATCGTCCGCTACCGTCACGTAGCGCGGCCGCTCCCCGGCCCCGCGCGTGGCGTGCAGCGTCTTGCGGTACTGGCGGCCGCCCTCCGCGATCAGCGCGTTCGCTGCATCGAGCACGCCCTGCGTGGAGCGATAGTTCTCTTCCAGGGTCACCACCGTTGCCGCCGGCGCGTACCGGGCCGGGAAGCCGAGGATGTTCTCCACCGTGGCGGCGCGGAACGAGTAGATCGACTGCGCATCGTCCCCGACCACGGTGACGCCCGCACCCGAAGGCCGCAGCGCCCTGAGGATTTCGGCCTGCAGCGCATTCGTGTCCTGGTATTCGTCCACCAGGATCTGGTCGAACTGCGCGCCCATCTCCCCGGCAAGTGCCGGGTCGGCGGCCATCGCGTGCCAATAGAGCAGCAGGTCGTCGTAGTCGAGCGCCTGGTTTGCGAGCTTGCGCTCCACGTAGGCGCGATACAGCCCGGTGAGTTCCTCCTCCCAGTCCGCGCACCACGGGAATACTGTGGCCAGCGTATCGGCGAGCGGCGCCTGGGTATTGACCCGGTGCGAATAGATGGCGAGGCAGGTATCCTTCCGCGGGAAGCGCTTCTCGGCCCTGGACAGGCCCAGTTCGTGACGCAGAAGGTCCATCAGGTCGGCCGCATCCCCGCGATCCAGCACGCTGAAGTTCGGATCGAGGCCGACCCGGGCCGCATGGCGCCGGATCAGCCGGTTGGCGATCGAGTGGAACGTCCCCGACCAGGGCAGCTTCACCGCGACGTCGGCGACCGCGCCGCGGCCCTCGGCGCCGGCCTTCTCGGCCAGCACCGCGGCGACGACCCGCTGCGCGCGGCGAGTCATCTCCTGCGCCGCACGGCGGGTGAAAGTAAGCAGGAGGATACGCTCCGGGCTCACCCCCTCGAGGATCAGGTGCGCCACCCGGTGCGCCAGCGTGTTGGTCTTGCCGGTGCCCGCCCCGGCGATGATGAGCAAGGGTTCTGCGCGGAATCCGCCGCTCTCGTCGCGGGCGCCAAAGCGCGCCGCCGCGCGCTGCGCGGAATTGAGTCGTTCGAAAACGGACGCCGTTGCCACGCCGCCCACTATAGGCGATAGCTGTGTTTATATCCAGCCGTCGAAGCCGGCCGCCGGGCTGGCCTCGCGCAGCACATGAACGCACGCAGTCCTGAATTCCCGGTTCTCGCTATGCACTGAGTACCCCTCAAGCGGGTGTTGAAAAGAACCCTCGTCCCTGCTCCTAAGGCATCCACGGCACCATTGTCGCCGGACCATCTGGCGCGAAGGGAATTTCGATCAACCACAATCCGCCGGTCTCGTGCGCGCGGCGCACCGCAGCCCCGATATCCTTCGGCTCGACGCGGACACTCTTCGCCCCAAACGCTTCACCGAGCTTCACAAAATCGGGGTTCACCAGTTCCGAGCCGATGTGCCGGCCGCCGAACATCCGGTCCTGATACTTCCTGATCGCGCCGAAGGCGTTATCGTTGAACACCAGCACGATCAGGTCCAGGTTCTCGGCGCGTGCAGTCGCGAGTTCCTGCATCGTGAAGAGAAAACCGCCGTCGCCGGAGATCGATAGCACCGGCTGCTTCGGACAGGCGAGTTTGGCGCCGATCGCCGCCGGCAGCGAATAGCCCAGCGTCCCATACGTGCCGGGATGGATCAGGGTGCGCGGCTGGTAAGTCTCGAGCAGCAGCGGCATCCAGTAGCCAACCAGCGTCAGGTCGTCCACGAAAATGGTGTCGTCCGGCAGCGCCGCGCGCAGATCCTCGACCAGCGTCAGCACCGGGCCGGCGCGCTCCACCAACGATGCGTGCTTGCGGCGACGAAAGTCCGCCGCGTCGAACCAGCAGGTCCGATCCTTGCCGCCAAGTTGCGCGGCCAGCGCTTTCAACACCGCGGCCGCGTCGCCGACGATACCCACCTCCACCGGCCGGCGCTGCCCCACCACCAGCGGATCGATGTCCACCTGCACGATGCGGCTCGGGAAACGGGCACCGAGATTCACGTCGGAGACAACGTCGATTCGCGACCCGACCACCAGCGCGAGATCCGCCTGCGCGAGGAGCTCGTCATACAGATTCAGCCGGCCCCAGCCGTCGCCGAGCGCGAGCGGATGCCGGTCCGAGATCGCGCCTCTGCCGAACACGCTGGTCACCACCGGTGCGCCCAGCAGCTCCGCCACGCGAACGAGCGGCTGTGTACCTTCTGCACTCGCCACACCGCCACCAGCAAAGATGAACGGGCGTTTGGCCGACTTCAGTGCGTCGGCCGCGCGGGCGATGCTCGCCGGATCGCCGCCCGGCCGGCTGTAGGTCTCGGGCGGCCGCAGCGCGACGTCCGCTTCGCCGCACTGAACGTCCAGCGGAACCTCGATGTAGGCCGGCCGCGGACGCTTGCAACGCATCGCGCGCATCGCCTCGCGCACCGCCTTCGGAATGTCGTTCGGGGTGGACACCCGCGTGGCATAACCGCACACCGAGCCGGCCACACCCAAAGAATTGGCCAGTTCATGAAAATGTCCCCCTTCGCGTTCGAGCTGTGCCAGCGCGTTCTGCCCGCCGAAGACCAGCATCGGGGCCGACTCCGAGTGGGCCATGCCCATCCCGGTCAGTGCATTCGTGAGGCCGGGCCCAGGCACCACGAAGCACGCGGCGATTTTCCCGGAAGCGCGTGTATAGCCTGCCGCCATGAGCGCGGCGCCCTGCTCATGGCGTACCGTTACGACGCGGATCGACGGGTCGTCGAACACCCCGTCGAAAAGCGGACTGTCGTGCGTCCCCACGATGCCGAAGACGTGCTCGATACCTTCGGCCTTGAGCGCCGCTGCGACCGCGCGGCCACCTGTCATACGTTGCATCTCTCCTCCCGCTCCCGTTTTTCTTTCCATGTTCCTGGCCTCTGTTTCATCGCAGCGCGCAGAATACAGCATGCAGAACTCGTTTCTTCTCAGTACCCCTCAAGTACCCCTCGAGCGGGTATTTCGAATTGTGTTCTTCAACGCGCCGCGCGGCATCCTTGGCGATGCCGGTATACAGGCTGCCGTCCACGCAGCGGACGATGTAGACGGTCCAGGCTGTCATGATCCGCGTTCATTCAAAAAGCGCACGCAAAAAAACAAGGCTCGCCGCACTCGTCCGAGACGACTTTCTCGAACTTCATATATGGGTCGTTTATTTGACGGGAGGGGACTCGGTGGAAAGCCTCGTGGCAATCCGTGCCTCGACCAAGGTCCGAATCGCGGATTCAGTGACTTCCAGCTCTACTAGCTGACCGGCCGCATTCTTGATTCGTCGCTCGGCTTTCTCAACGGCTCCGCGAATTCTTCTGCCCAGCGTTGTACCAAGAATCTCATGACGCGGCATCGTGCGGGCAAGCGCCAACATGTCCACCAAACCCGGATTGACCAGGTCTTGAACCACTGCCATGCTTACGCTGGTCCAATCACAAATTACCGTCATACTCCCGATGAGCAGGTGCCCATCAGCATAGGAAATCGGGATCGGATCTTGTGTTGGCGGAACCGTGGCCAGGGCGCGGAGGATTTCCGGAGAGAATGTTGCCCGGCCATGCCATTCTCCTTCAGCCCTCGTCACTTTCGTGATCTCGCCCGATTCGATGAACAGGAAGCCGTTCTCAAAAGAAAGTAGAACTGGCCCGAGCTTCAACCGCTTCCTGCAGAAAACCTTGGTAGCCAGTTTGAAATCCGCGCGCGAGACTTGCAGGAAATTCTGTCCCACAATGAACTCCTTATGTGCGCCAACCGCCGCTGGGATCGAAGGTCCGGCTGCGGCGTAGTTCAGGAGCGGACCAGGACTGGTGCCTGCCCGCACTCCAAGGGCAGGCGACGAAAAAAAACGGGCACCAATCGGTGCCCGTTTCATTTGATCCATGTACGCTCAGATTCGCTTGCCCTCGATGTGAAGCGAGGCAAGGCGTTGCGGAGATCGATCAGTGCCTCATGCGACATTTACATCAGTGACGGCGCCTCGCTTCGCTCCGGGCTTGGGCCCGGACGCTCGCGGCGGCACGTAGGCGGCTAGGCGGCAACTCACGCCCTCGATCTGCTTTCCGCCGAAGTATCGTGTCACCTGGCAGCAGATCACTTCTCCCGCAGATGAAAGCTGCGAAATGTGGTTTAGAACCAGTGTCTTGGGCATGTGGAGCGCCTTGGCAATCTCGGCGTCCAGCTGCTCGCCGTTGTTTCTCAAAAACTGAAGAATGGCCGTTTTCATCCAGGTATCCCTACAGTGCCTTCGAGTGGGGGGTGCGCAGTTTAGGCTACAGACGTCACTCGGGCAAGTCTCATTCTGTGCCGTCTTGTTGCGTGAGCAAAGCCTTACGCAAAAGTCCTTTTGACTTCAGACTCGTTGTGTCGCCTGTTTTCGGACGTTCGCCTACCGACCCAATTATAGGTAGTCCGTTCCGCTTTCCGTGATACTGGTCACAACTGGCAGGTAGCTGCCAGTGAAGGCCACGATCTTGCCTTGCAACGCCATGATGTCCTTGTCCTCCGATCGAATCCGTTCACCCTGCCGCTTTCCTGGCGGGCTTGCGTATTACCCCATCGGGAGAACATGGTAACTGTCCCGCGTGCGGTCGTGGTATCTGCAGCCGCGATCGAGGCCGCGACCGTGAGCGCAGCTCAGGCGCGGGAGGCAAAGCCCGATCAGCTTTGAAAGGACGTGATCCCGTGAGAAACGACCAAGGCAACACCGGCCGGCATTACTCTGGTGCTGGATCAACCCGAAGGTTCAGGAGTCTGGCCAGCAACCAGGCCGGAATGTCTAAGCAGAAAAAACGCCCCGATCGTGAAAGCGTCCGGGGCGTTTCCTTTTGAGGGAACGAGGGTAACCGAGGGCAGGCCCTACAGAGTTGTATTGTTTATACATTTATGCTGGCTAGACCCCGTCGTTCACCTGATCGCACCGAATCGTTCAGGCTTGCAGGCGAACTCCTTGGACACCAGGTTCCACAGCTCTGTGCGCTGGCACACGGACGCATGAAACAATTCACTATAACCTTGGATTGTCAGAGAGAAAGCCCCCAAAACTCCGTACCGTGACCACGCTCAATGTAGCGATGAGCGGGCACAGAGAACCGTATGGCCGGCATTTTTTGGCGGCACCGATAGTCCACCAACACAAGGAAACAAGACCATGAACTGGGATCGCATCGAAGGCAACTGGAAACAATTCAAGGGCAACGTCAAGCAACAATGGGGCAAGCTAACCGATGATCAGCTCGACGTGATCGCGGGCAAGCGCGACAGCCTGGCCGGCAAGATCCAGGAAACGTACGGGATCACCAAGGAAGCAACGGAGAAGCAGATCTCCGAGTGGCAGAGCCGTCAGAAAGAGTTCAATCGACCCAAGTAACGCAGCGTGGGAGCGCAACACATCGCGCCCCGCAAAACCCCGTCTCTAATGCAACCCATGAAGAAAAGACAATGAAAAAATTGACCATTACCGCTATCGCAGCCGCAATCAGCCTGGCGTTCAGCGCCGCCGCGATGGCCAACAGCATGTCGAAGGCAGAATACAAGGCCGCCAAAGAGAACATCCAGGCCGAATACAAGTCCGCGAAAGCGGGTTGCGACCGGTTTGCGGACAATGCGAAAGACATCTGCATGGCCGAGGCCAAGGGCAGGGAGAACGTTGCGCTGGCCGAACTCGGAGCCACATACCACCCCAGCCGCAAAGCTAGGTACGACGTGCGCATCGCCAATGCGGAAGCCGATTATTCGGTGGCCAAAGAAAAGTGCGATGACAAGGCCGGCAACGCGAAGGACGTTTGCGTGAAGGAAGCCGAGGCCGCGCTGACCGCCGCCAAGGCCGATGCCAAGACGCAAAGGACGACTGCGGATGCGAACAAGACTTCCAGCGAGAAATCCGCAGACGCTCGCGGGGAGGCAAACAAGGAAATACGCGACGCGCGCAAAGACGCAGCGGTTGACAAGCGTGACGCTGACTACGCGGTGGCGATCGAAAAGTGCGACGCTCTTGCGGGTAACACTAAAGACGTTTGCGTGAACAAAGCGAAGAAGCGTTACGGCAAGTCGTAAGCCACATTTCGACCAAGACAACGGATAGGAAATTTCATCCCAAGCTGCGCGCCTTCGGGGTGTGAGTGGTGTGAGTGAGGTCATGCTGAGTTGTCCAGAGAACCCGGGACAGCTCAACCTGGCCTCATTGCTTTTGCCTCGGCCCTGCTCTACTACCTGATCCTTGCCACGGCGTCCCTCAACGCCCCTGCGCTCTGCTCGAGCCCCTTCTTCTCGTCCTCCGACATCTCCGGCTCGTAGACCCGCGTCACGCCCTGGCGTCCGAGCACGCTTGGCAGCGACAAGGTGACGCCGTACTTCGGCTGGTACGAGCCGATGGGCATCACGGCGCGCTCGTCGCGCAGGATGGCCTCGGCAATGCGGGCGGAGGCGATCCCGATTCCGAACTGGCTGGCGCCGATGCCTTCGATGATGGTGATGTTCGCGTAGCGCACTTCCTGCTCGACGCTGCGGCGGACTTCCTCGTCGTCCTTGCAGTCCGCGTCCAGGGCGCACTGGATCGGCATGCCTGCGATGCGCGCGGACGACCAGAGAAATACCTGGGAGGTGCCGTGCTCGCCGAGCACCTGGGCTGCGACGTCGAAAGGATTCACATTCAGCCGTTTGGCCAGATGGAAACGGAAGCGCAGCGAATCGAGGAAAGTACCGGTGCTCAGCACCCGGTCATGGCCGGCGACGATCCGGGCCAGGTCGGCCAGGGGATCGGGCGGATCGGTGACGACCAGGATCAATGCCTCTGGGGCCGCGGCCACGACCCTGGCAACGATTTCCCGATACAACACCGCGTTGGTGTCGAGCAGCCTCAGCCTGCCGGCAGGGTCCTTCCGGTCGGTCGCACCGCCGGTCTTCTCGTTGACGCCCGCGGTGATCATCACCAGCGCCGCACCGGCAAGGTCGGCATAGTCGCCCGCGCGAAGATCGACCGGCCGCTCGATTACCGCGCCGTACTGGATGTCGGTGACCAGGCCTTTCGCACGCGCCGGGTTCCGGTTCACGACCACGATCTCCCGCGCAACGCCGCGCATGACGAGGGAATGAAGACAGGCCGAACCTACGGCGCCCGCACCGACGATGCCCACTTTCATCATTTGCGCTCTCCCGGTCAATCGATGACCGATTATAGGTTTGCCAGCACTGGCGGCGCATGCGCGCGCCCGCTTCGATCCTGTCCTTCCCCGGCGCCTTCGGCGTCCGCAGCGGCAAGAGCGGGCGGGGCCCTTGCGCAGCGGGACCAGCCTCAGGCGTTGGCCCGCACCCAGTCCGCGATCTGCGCCGCGCCCATCGCACCCGACTGGCGCGCAATCTCACGGCCACCGCGAAACAGGGCCATGGTCGGAATGCTGCGGATATTGAAACGCTGCGCGAGACCTTGCGCTTCTTCCGTATTGACCTTCGCGAAGCGCGCGTTGGGTTCGAGCATCGCCGCGGCCTTCTCGTATTCGGGTGCCATTATCCGGCACGGCCCGCACCAGGGCGCCCAGAAATCCACCACCACCGGAACATCGTTGCTTGCGATATGGCGCTCGAAGCCGGCTTCGTCCAACTCGACCGGATGGCCATCGAACAGGGGTTTGTGGCACTTGCCGCACTTCGGCTTGTCGCCGGCCCGCTCCGGCGGCACGCGGTTGGTGGCACTGCAATGCGGGCAGACGATACGAAGAGGGTCGCTCATGCAGATTCCTGACGGAGAAGTTCGCCTTTATCGCATATGGTGGCGCCTAGCCTGAAACAAAAGGGCCAAATCCACGTGCCACAGGAGAACCCTAGTCCCAATCCTTGCAAGAAACAAGACCTGACCCCTTGCCTCTTTTAGGGGTTGCGCTGTGCTGGCGTTTGCTCTCGCGCTTGCTACCGAGCCGGCATGGGCAACCAAGAAGTCACGTCATGTTTCTTGCGCGGATCTGTCTGGCCACGATCCGACTCACTGGACCGTAGTGCCTAAGGTGTTGACTGATCGCGAGAAACAGAGGTAGGCTGTTTACCAGCCGCAGTATTTGTGACCGAAAGACCAAGAGATTGGCTCGGTCGTGCGGTTGCTTCTAAAGGGAGGAGAAAATGAAAGAGTTTCATTGCCCGTATTGCGGGCAGACAGCCTTCGCTACCCTCTGCACGGACTGCCAGGCTGGGGGGATCAGGATTCAAGAAACTAAATCTGTGTTCCACATCGGCCGATGCCACCGCTGCGGACATATAGACGATGAGCCTTGCTCAGCACGCATAGGATCGATCAGAACCCTTGAACGCGCATGGCAAGGGGGAAGCAAGGCGCTACGAGAGTTCAGGCAGCTGGCTGTCAAGCTTGCAGCGCGAGCCGCGGAAACAATCAAGGGCGGTTCAATTCGGAATTAGTAGTACGACACGGCGAGTTTTTTGAGTCCCTGATAGGCGCCCTGCGCTTCTGACCAGGATTCGGCGAGCGCAGCTTGCCCTTGGGCGTTTCCACCATGAGGTGGTAATGGTTGTCCATCAGGCAGTAGGCGTAGAGTCGCCAGCCGGAGCGTTCGCCCACCGAGCCGAGGACTGACAAAAACTCCTCCCGGTCAGCATCGTCCAAGTAGATTTTCTCCTGCCTGTCACCGCGGGAGGTGAGGTGATACAAAGCACCGGGGTATTCAATGCGAAACGGGCGGGCCATCTGAAAAGCCTAATCCCAACCCTTGCAAGAAACAAGACCTGACCCCTTGGTCCTGTGCAAGAAACAAGACCTGACCCCTTGGTCCTGTGCAACAGAATGCCGTTGCTGACTCGATGGGGCCCCTGCCGAGAGAAGGGTTGAATGTGCGCGGCCTCAAGCACGGGCAGTGTTTTCTCGCCTGTTACAGCACAGCGACGCTGATATGCATCTGTCACCAGCACGCGGAAAGCACCCTGCCCAAGGCGACTGCGAGCCAGATACTCTTCGCCGAAGCGTGGTTCCTCGAAGTTTGGGCTCGTTAAAGCGGGCTCCTGAACTCGTGATTGATTGGACATCGCACGGCGAGTGGTCTCCCAGAGCACGGCCCCTTCCTCAGTTAAAGTGTCATAGCGCTTTCCCGAAACAATATTCAAAGCAAAGCTCTTTGGAATCGGAATCCACTGCTTGTAATCAAGGAAAAATGGTTCCACCAGGACATTGCATCCAATAAACGGGTCGAGAGAGGTGTCGTTCGGTCGATAACGTCGTATACGGGCGCGTAATTCGTCGAAAGACGTTACGCCGTTCTTCTGGCCAAAGGCATCCCAAGCCAGCGACGCCGGAAGTGCCGAATAGCGGACGAAGAACCCGCCGCCAACTATAAAGTTGTCCGCTGAATGTAGTTTAAAGAGGAATGGCTCACCTGGCCGAAGTACCTTGAAGGAGCGGGAGCCACTTGGTTGCCAAAAATTTACCTCATCCGGGCCGAATCGCGCGAGATGCTGAAACCATGTCTTGTCAGTCACGCCCACCCAGAGTTTCATTCGGTTACCTTAGGCGATCGGCCATTCTTTAGACAGCAGTGCTGCCTGCTCCAGAACTGTCTGCGGCATCACGACGGGGTCAATTCTTGTTTCTTGCACCGCGAACCTGCTTTCTAGCTTTCCCGTCAATTCAAGTTCGCCCGGTCATGCCTTCGCCGGCCGCTGCGCGTCCGACCCGCTCTTGGTCCGCTCGAGAACCGTCATCGCACTTGCGACAAGACTCACCGCATCGGACAGATAAAATAGTGCTGAGTGCTAAGTGCTCGGTGCTCGGTGCTCGGTGCTCGGTGCTCGGTGCTCGGTGCTCAGTGCCAAGTGCCAAGTGCTGGGTGCTGAAAAGCATGTTCCCGATCTCGTAATCACGCCGCCCGCTGTTCTCCTGTTTCCCTAATCAGGGATTCAGCCGGTATCCCCAGTTCGCGGTGCAGGCGCCGGATCATCTGCAAAGTCAACGGACGCTTGCGGTTGAGCACTTCGTATACGCGGTTAATCTGGCCGATCATCGGCACGAGGTCCTTCGCCGCCAGGCCTTTCTGTTCCATGCTGAATCGGATGGCCGCGATCGGATCGGGCAGATCCATCGGGAAATGCCTCCGCTCATAGGCTTCAACCAACGTTACCAGCACGTCCAGTCGCTCTCCTTCCGAGGAACCTGGCCGCGCCGACATCAGCGCTTCGATTTCCTTCAGCGCAGCACGGTAATCGGCCTTTGTCCTGATTGGTTTGATTTCCATGTCCCGATCCTCGCTAAATCGTCTGGGCGTCGATGCGGTCGTACTGCGTGTGCGTGCCAATGAACCTTATGTACACGACGCGATACGGATAGTTGATCCACACGACCAGACGATACTTGTTGCCGGCGATATTGAAGACCACTCGGCCATCGCGCAGTATGCTGGCGGAGCCGAAGTCCTTCTTCACGTCGGCCGGCGAGCTCCAATCTGCCCTGAGCACATGCCGATACCACGCCAACGTCGGCTCCCGCGCATCGGCATACGTCGCCTTCCCAGTCCAGAAAGCTCGCAGGGTGGAGAGCGCGATGACTCGCATAGCACAGAATAGTCCCATTTTGGGACTTCAGCAAGTCCTCCCTGAACTCGGCGATTGGCGCCTTCAAACGTCCAGGACTCAGGACAGACATAATGCAGGGCCGAGGTACGAGGTCCGAGTGAAAGCACGAGACCTCCAGTGCTCTAAGATACTACTCGTACCTCGAATCTTGTCCTTCGCCCCTCGTCCCTCGTCCCTGTTTCAAATGCGGATCCCCGTCGACACCGGTATGCGCAGCGCCTTGGCGGCTTTCAGCATTCGCTCATCCAGGGTCAGCAGTTTCTTCACGCCGTTCGATTTGGCCACGGCAAGATGGAGCGCGTCGCCGGCGCGCAACCCCAGATCCCATTTTTCGAGGTAGGCCGAAGCGGCTTTGAAATCGCCCGGGGAAACCGCCAGCCAGTTGAAGTACCCCTCCCCCAATTCACGGAATGCCGCGAGAGCGGCCGATGCTGCCGGCTTGTCGAGTTGCTTCGTCCTGACTTTCAGGCCGAGCGCACTGACGAACTCGGTTGCCGTCCATGCGCTCACAGCCAGCTCTTCTCCCTTGACCCCAAGGAGAAACTTTTCGACTTTTTCCGAGCTTTCCTCGGAAACGAAATACGGAACCAGGAAACTCGTGTCGAGATAGAACATCAATAACCCGCGTCACGCAGCTGGCGAATCAGCACGGCAATCGGGGTCTTGGCTTTCGGCTGGCTGGCGCGCAGCGCCTGCAGGGAGGGTAACGGAAGCTTTTTTCTGGCGACCTCGGCACCCTCGACCCGCGCAATGGGCCGGCCACGGCGAGTGATCAGGATTTCCTCTCCCGCCTCGACCCGGTCGAGGAGTTCGCTCAGCCCGGATTTCGCTTCGGCGACGCTGTATGTCTTGCGGCGATTGTCCATGGCAATCCCTGTTGGTCATCTAGTTGGTCATATTACACCACCTGGACCGGCGAAAGACAGGGGCGAGGGACGAGGGGCGAGTGGGAAGGTCCAAGAACCACATTCTAGTTCTGCCAGACGGCGAAGCCTTCCTGCCTTAGCTCCTCGGCCAAGGCGATCTCCGTCGCCAGCGCCCGTTGCCGGGTTATGGGATTCAGGTGGGCGAAAAGGTCGGGAAGTAGTTTCTCCCCATAAGTTTGCGCATACCAGTTCGCCTTGTGACCGGACTTGTGGTTCGCGAAGCGTTCTTGCGGCGACAATCCGGTCGCGCCGACATAGAGGCAGGGCGAGCCTTTGACGTAGCCGGGATTCGCGGCGCGGAAGCGGCGGTTCTTCAGCACCGCCTCATCGAGGCGGATCACGTAGACATTCGAGGTCTCGGGCGCATCGAGTACCGGCGCCCACACCCCGCAACCCTCCCCGCGCAGGCTGCGGGCGAATTCCGCTTCCTTTTCCACCGCCACCCCGAACGGCGACGGCGGGAAATCGACGGTTAAGTCCGGCCGCAGCGCGCTACCGTACATTCGCACGAAGGCGTTGTCCTTGATGCCGTGCATGTGCTGGTCGAGGCGCAGATCCACCGTAAGGTCGGTGACATCGACGAAGTAGCATGGCTGCCCCGGTCGATAGCCGGGGCTCTTCTCCGCAAATTTCCGGGCGCTCATGACTTCGGGGTCGAGGGCGACGACGTAGATGCGATAGAGACCGCGCGCAACTTCGTCGTCGTCAGTGGTCGAGTCAGGGTCGGTAGGCATGAAGGCAAGGACGAGCGGCGAGGGGGAAGACAGGGGCCTGGATCAAGGGACCTCTTCGAGGTACGCCCGGAGGCTGAGCAGCTTCACTTTGCGAAAGGTCTTAAGCTCCAGAAGCGCCTTGTCGCCGGTCACGATGGCGTCCGCGCCGCCGGTAACGGCACATTCCAGAATCCGGTTATCGGGCTCATCGGCGAGAACCGCGAGCTTGCGGCGGGGCTTGACGACGATAGACAGGTCGGAAAGAAAGACCGAAACGTGCGCCAGTTCTTCGGTATCGCGCGAGAATTTCCTCGCAAGGATGCCCAGCAGTTCATCCAGAATCGGCTTGAAAAGGAGAAGTTAGTCTCTTTCTTCGATGATCCGGCGAAGCGCGATGTCCGTGCGTCCGCCCGGAAAAACCAGCGCCGACACCGGAATGTTGGTGTCGAAGCCGACTTTCATTGCCGAAGGTAACGTTCCAGGTCCTGCTCCGAAAGGATGCCCTTCGCGCGGGCCTGGCGGCTCCAGTAGCCTTGCAGGTCACGCAATTCCGGGAGACGACGCTCGATGCCCGCAAGGCGCAAGGCGTCCTGAATGACAGCGCTGAACGTCTTGCCTTCCGCGCGGGCGAGCGCCTCGGCATCCCTCGCGAGATCCGGTGGCAGGGAGATGGTTTTCTTGACCGCGGTGCCCATGAGTCACCCCTCTTGTCGACGGTGTGAATCAATCATGCCAGACAGGAGGACAGTGAAGGGCGAAAGAAAAGGGGCCAGGGGCGACAACACCAGGGGGTAAGGGATAGGGGAAAAGACCGTGAAGGCGTGAAGGGAGAGGCGCCTGGCGGCGCAGAAGGGTGAACGGCGAACAGAAACAGCGTAAATCCCTCTCCTCGCGCACCGATCACTATTTACCGATCACTATTTACCGATCACCGATCACCGCTACGCTGCGGCCCGTTCAATGGCATCGATCTGCCGCCGATCCCCTTTCGCGCCTCTTCGAGGTCGTAATCCGCTTGCATGCCTATCCACAATTGCTCCGACGTACCGAAGTAGCGCGCAAGCCGCAGCCCCGTGTCGGCCGTGATCGCACGTTTGCCGAGCACGATCTCGTTGATCCGACGGGACGGAACCGCGATCTCGCGGGCAAGGGCATTCTGGCTGCGATTCATCGGCACCAGAAATTCCTCGATCAAGACCTCGCCCGGATGAATGTTTTTCAGTTTCGCCATGGTCGACCGCACATCAGTGGAAATCGAAGATCACGGTACCGGGGCCGCACGCCCTCAAGCCGCCCGCCGCTCCCCCGTTTCCCTGATCAGCGATTCGGCCGGTATCCCAGGCTCACGGTGCAGACGCCGGATCATCTGCAGCGTTAACGGGCACTTGCCGTTAAGCACTTCGTACACGCGGTTCATCTGGCCGATCATCGGCACGAGGTCCTTGGGGCGTTCTTTTTCGGAGAAGTCGTAGCAGACGGCTATGTAACCGCAACCGTGATCTTGCCTTCCCGCCGGGAACGCGGTGCGGGTCTCACGACGATCTCGATGTCCCGACCAAGTCTGGTCAAGCACTCCATGAGTTTCTTTTCGGAAACACCCCGGAACTGCCCGCGCAACAGGTTTGACAATTTCGGCTGCGAAAACCCCAGCAATTCTGAAGCTTCTGTTTGCGTGAGGCGGCGGCGTTTCACTTGGTCCGCAATTTCGGTCACCAACCGCGCCTTGATGAGCATTTCATCGGCATTTGCGTAGTTGAGGTCTTCGTAGACACTTTTCACTTTGGCGGTCATTTGATTACTCCCTGACCACGGCTTCGGCCGTCTTCAAGCGTTCGCGAATCAACTCCACATCTACTTTGGGCGTGGCCATGCCATGCCTGGATTTCTTCTGGAACACATGCAAAACGTAGATGGCGGACTTGATCCGTACGGTAATAGACCGCTCGATATGTGTCGCCACGCCAATCTTCGACAATCTCCAACACTCCCGCCGAGCCAAAGCCACTCAAGGGCTTTGCGTCGGGATGCTTCAGCCCCATCTGGGCCAAGTGCAGCCCGTACCCAAATACATCGACTACCTCGTGCGGCAGCGCAAGCAGGTCTTTCTTGCTACTGCCCATCCAGATCAGTGGCTTGAAAGCCGGGGTCATTCGTCAATTATACCTAAATGGGTATATTTACGGCGGGATCAAGTTCCACTCATTTTTTGTCAACAGTTCACCGGCGCGTCACTTCCTCGAATAGGCAGGTAGTCGCAGCAGGAGTCGAGTAGCCGGGTCGAGCCTGCAGTGTGCATAGACAACTTCGTCGATTGCCTTAGAGAGCAATTCCTGAGTCGAATCATGTTCACTCTCCCAGAAAAACGGTGACCGGTGACGAGCAGGTGAGGGATTCTACCGTAACGGCCGTGACGATCGTGACGAGGCAAAGACAGTACACGGCGGGTTCAGGTCTTGTTTCTTGCATCCCGAACTTGCTTTCTCACCTTCCCGTCAATCCTTTGTTGGCCGCGTTCCTCGACATTTCGGAAAATTCGAACACCCCCAAAAGGCCTGATCCACGTTCGCACCAGCCTTAGCCACTTTCTTCACCATTGCGGCACCACACTTCGGACATTTTGGCTCGGCCATCCTGGGGCTCGAGCGGATAGCGGGATCGCGATGATCTGATGCACTTTGGACGCCCTTTATGATTCCCGCTAGCTCAGAACCGTCGATTTCGTGGACACCGAATTGGGGGACAATCATCCCAATGGAGGTTATCCATGCGACTGGTGCAAAAGTGCGCAGCTTGTGTGTTGGTGCTTGCGGCGACGTGGCTGCGGGCCGAGGGCCTGCCCAACGAAATTCGCATTCTCGTTCCAGTCACCGCCGGCAGTAGCCTCGACGCACGCGGCCGCGTGATCGCAGACGCGATCGGCCAGCGGCTCAAGCAGCGAGTCATCGTCGAGAATCGGCCCGGCGCGGGCGGAATCATCGGCGCCCTTGCCGTGGCCCGATCGAAGCCGGATGGGTCGACGCTGCTGTTCACCAACAACAGCCATGTGATCAGCCCGCACATTTATCCAAACGCCGGCTACGACCCGATCAAAGATTTCGCTCCCGTCGCGCAGGCTTATGTTTCGGGGATGGTGCTCGTGGCCCATCCGAGCCTTCAAGTCGCTTCACTCAAGGAGTTGGTCGCGCTGGCGCGCGGCCAGACCCAGCCGCCGAGCTACGCTTCGAGCGGCACCGGCGGGCTGCCGCATCTCGCGACAGAATTGTTCAAGCAGGTCGCCGGCATCGAGCTGCTGCACGTCCCCTACCGGGGCGACGGCCAAGCACTGTCCGACGTGCTTGCGGGACGCGTGCCGGTGATGATGAGCGGCTATGTCGTGGCGCTCCCCCACATCAAAGCGGGCAAGCTGCGCGCCCTTGCAGTAACAAGCCGGAGCCGCACCGGGATCTTGCCCGAGGTCCCGACCATCGCAGAGTCCGGCTACCCGGCCTACGTACTCGACACGTGGACCGGCTTCTTCGCGCCCGCAGGAACGTCTGCTGAGTTAATCGACAAACTTAACCGCGAGATCGCTGCCTCGCTGGCCACGCCGGCGGTGCAGGCACATTTTGCCGCTACAGGTGCGGAAGCCGCGGTCACTTCACCTGCCGAGTTCGCTGCATTTGTCCGACAGGAGTGGGAAACCTACGGCAAGCTGGTCCGCAAGCTTTCTTTGAAGGCGGAGTAACCTCAAGGTACGTGCCCGTGTGTCTCCTCCTGGTTCGCCGGGCGGAACGAACGTTTGTGGCCTGAACACGGCGAAACAGGAATGGTGCTCAATCTCGCGAACATCAAAGGGGTCAGTCTTGTTTCTTGCATGGCGAACCTGCTTTATCACTTTTTCATCGATTCAAGTTCGCCCGGTCACGCCTTCGCCGGCCGCTGCGCATCGATCCTGTCTCATTCGTCCAGAACATTATTTTTCCGGAGGGCGATGGAGCTTGATCCCTAGAGTCCGCCTGTAAGCGTGGAAATCCCTGTCGGTGGTGAAGATCGGCATCTCTCGCAGATGACCGACCGCACACAACAGGAAATCCGTATTCGAACCCTGCACACCCTCGGCGCGGCATTTGTTGAAGAATCGGGCGGCCATCTCGAAGTCCGCAGTATCCAGCCGCTAGTCCCGGAAAGCCCGCAACTTATCGCGCAAGGTCAGATACTGCCCATCCTCACGAATACCGGAAAGAAGTTCTTGTCGGAACGGGCCGATCATCGCCACCTGAAACTCGGCAATCAATCGCCCGCGTTCCCGAACAATGCCCTCTTCGCGATCCGGGCTGCGCCGGCGCAACGCCAGCGACCAGACGGAAGTGTCGACCAGTACTTTCACGCAACTTTGCGTTGCTTCTTGTAATCGTGCCCGGGAGCGTAATCGATCTTGCCGAACTCAGACACGATTGCCTGCTGCCTGAGCCACTGGACGTACTCCTCCAGCGCCCGGGTCACGGCCTCACGTTTAGTCTTGTGACCGTCGAGCTTACGCGCCGCCTCGATGAGCTTGTCGTCCAGTTCCAAATTCGTCGCCATTGCTGGCCTCCTACAGTCGAAACTACCAACCTATTCTAAACATGGCGTTGTGTGGAACCGACTTTGACTCACCATTTCTCCACCCACGGCCGTAAGTCGAGCTCGTGGGTCCAGGCGCTGCGGTGCTGCCGGTGCAAATGCCAATAGTTCTCCGCGATCGCATCCGGGTTCAGGATGCCGTCCTGGGCCTTTAGTGCATAGCGCTCCGGAAACCGCTCCGCGATGAACGGGGTGTCGATCGCACCGTCGATCACGACGTGGGCGACATGGATGCCCTGCGGCCCAAGCTCGCGCGCCATGCTCTGCGCCAGCGAGCGCAGCCCGTGCTTCGCCCCGGCAAAGGCGGCGAAGCCGGCCGAGCCGCGCAGGCTTGCCGTCGCGCCGGTGAACAGGATCGTGCCCTGCTTCCGTGGCAGCATCACTTTTGCGACTTCGCGGCCGACCAGGAAGCCGGCGAAGCAACCCATTTCCCAGACTTTCCGATAGACCTGCGCGGTGATCTCGGTGATGCCGAAGCGCACGTTGCCGCCGACGTTGAATACCGCCACCTCGATCGGCGCGATGTCGCGCTCGATGCGGGCAACGAGTTCGATGACGTCTTCTTCCTTGCGCGCATCGGAACCGAAGCCGTGGGCTTCGCCCCCGTCGGACCTGATCCGCTCCAGCAGCGGCGCGAGCTTCTCCTCGGTGCGGCGCGTGACGCAGGCGATGAAGCCTTCGCGCGCAAACCGGCGGGCGATGGCACCGCCGGTGGCGTCGCCCGCACCGACTACAAGGACGGAGCGTTTATTGGACATAAAGGCGGTGACTAGTGACAAGTGACGGGGTAATGGCAAGACAAGAATACCAAAGTGCCGGAACCAACTTTCTTGCTCTAGTCCAGCGTAATGAACAAGGATTTGCGGGGCTTTCCGGCAACCGCGCGGCTGATGTGCCCCTGGCCGGTCGTGTCCTCGGCAAGGAGAATATCGCCGGTACGAAGAATGCGCCTGGTCCCGTCGCCCACTTCGATCTCCACCTCGCCTTCCAGATTCACCACGTATTGCCGCCGCGGCGCGGTGTGAAAGTCGTAGTTGTAGTCGCCGGTGGTCTCGCGAAACACGACACCGGTGGCTTTGTACAGCTCGGAGATGAAGCCGACCTTGCCGCCATCCTTCAGCGGGATCTGGATGTCCTCGAAATGCGACTTGTTGTCCGGGCCGGTGTACAGGCGCACAACCGTCATGGTTCCCCCTTTTTGATCCGCCGAAATCTCGTTCGAACGAAGTGTGAATACGCCCCAAGCCCCTGCCAGGACGAGCGCCATCGCCACACCTCCCACCCAACTCTTCTTTGACGTGCTCATTGAAATTCCTTCCACTTAAAAAGCTGTGACAAGTGACTGGTGACGAGTGACGAGTGACTGGCAGAAGCAAGTGCTGCGTGCTGAGTGCTGCGTGCTACGAAACGGCGAAACGCAGGACTCAGGACTCGGCGATTACCCGCTTGTCGGTGAACGGGAGAGGTACATTGACGACCTCGAATCTGCTAGAGGTCACGATAGGCCTTGTCGTCCGCCTCCGAGTCCCACTCGGAAAACGTACCGCTCACCGCTTTCAGGTACTCGACGTCCACCGGACGGACGCGCCGCACCACGACCTCGCCCTTCTGTTTGACATCCCAGGCGAGCATATCGCCGCACTTTACGTCGAGGGCTTTGCGGACCTCGACGGGGATCGTGGTCTGCCCTTTGCTGGTAATTTTCGCGACAAACGCCATAGGGAATTTCCGGTAAGTACTCCTTACCTGCTTACTTTGTGGCCTGTGACGCCAAAATACAAGCCGCGCATGAACAGGGCCTGTTCGTCAGCCCATGCGTCCGCTCATGTCGAGACTGAAGCTCAATAACCCGACCTGCGTCACGCAACCAACGAAACCACTATGAAATGTCAATTTAACGAGTTACTAAGCCGAAAGAAAGTATCCGGACAGATCTCGGGATTGCGAACTTCGAGTTTCCCTCATCCCCAGCCCTTCTCCCGAAGGGAGAAGGGAGTTTCTTCCCTCTCCCGCCGGGAGAGGGACCGAGGGTGAGGGTGATGTTCCGTTTCTTTGTTTCGGCTTCGTAGCTGTTATGCAATAACAATCCCAAGGCTGGGGCGACGGTCAGGGCGTTGCAGGCCTGGCCGGCACGACCAGCGCGGTGGGCTTCAGTTTCTCCGGCAACACCCGGCCCATTCGCGCGCGCTTGAGAACGTGGTGGGCGAGTTTGTCTTTTTCCAGGACCAGTTCCTTTTCCGTGCCGTTGCGGTTGACGCCGCGCACGATCAGCTTGGGCTGATCGGAGACCGCGACGGCGAACAGCCTGTCGCCTTCGTCGAGCCCCATCACGATGGTGCCGCGGCCGCGCGGCTGGTACTTGAGTTCCGCGACCGCGAATAGCAGCAGCCGCCCGCCCTCGGAGAGCGCCGCCACGAAATTGCCCGTCGATTCTTCGTAGACGAACGGCGCGATCGGGGTGTCGGTTTCCTCCAGCGTCATGAATTCGCGGCCGGCCTTGCGGTTGGAGACCATGTCGGCGATCTTCGAAAGGAAGCCGTAGCCGCCGGTGGAGGCCACCAGCACCGGGGTTTCCGGCTTGCCGCCGAGGCAGTAGAGGATGTGCGCGCCTTCCTGCACTTCCACCAGCGAGGACGCGGGCACGCCGTCGCCGCGCGCCGGCGGCAGTTGCGAGGCCTCGACCGAGTACGCCCTGCCCTTCGAATCCAGGAAGATCACCGGCTCGACGGTGCGGCACTTGATCAACGCCGACAAACCGTCGCCTTCCTTGAACGACAGCGTGGCGGGATCCACTTCCCAGCCCTGGCGCGCGCGCACCCAGCCCTTCTTCGAAAAGATCACCGTCACCGGCTCGTCGATGATCGGGGTTTCGATCACCGCCTTCTCGGATTCCTCGATGCGGGTGCGGCGCTTGTCGCCGAAGGTCTTGACGTCGTCCTCGATCTCGGAAACCACCAGGTCTTCCAGCGCCTTGCGGTCCTTGAGGATCTTCTCCAAGCCCTTCTGTTCCTTCTGCAGTTCCTTCAGCTCCTGCTCGATCTTGATGTGCTCGAGTTTCGCCAGTTGCCGCAGGCGGATGTCGAGGATGTCGTCGGCCTGGCGCTCGGACAGCTTGAACGCCTTGATCAGCTCGGCCTTGGGGTCGTCGGCGTTGCGGATGATCTTGATCACCTTGTCCACGTTCAGCAGCACGATCATGCGGCCTTCGAGCACGTGGATGCGGTCGAACACCTGCGCCAGCCGGTGCTGGGTGCGGCGGGTGACGGTCGCAAAGCGGAACTTGATCCACTCGGCGATCACCTCGCGCAGGTTCTTGCCGGTGGGCCGGCCGTCGAGGCCGACCATGACCAGGTTGATTGCGACATTGCCTTCCATGCCGGTCTTGGCCAACAAAAGATTGACGAACTCGGTCTCGTCGATCTTCGAGGTCCTGGGTTCGAACACCAGGCGCACCGGGTGCGTGCGGTCGGATTCGTCGCGCGCCTTGTCGAGCATCGCCAGCATCAATTGCTTCTCGCGCGTCTGCTCGGGGGTGAGCGATTTCTTGCCGGGCCTGGGTTGGGGATTGGTGATCGCCTCGATTTCCTCGAGCACCTTCTTCGCCGAAGTGCCGGGTGGCAGCTCGTACACCACCATCTGCCACTGCCCGCGGGCGAGGCGCTCGATGTTCCAGCGCGCGCGCACCCGCACCGAGCCGCGACCGGTGGCGTACGCCTCCTTGAGTTCCGCGCGCGGCGTGATGATCTGTGCTCCGCCCGGAAAGTCCGGCGCCTTGATGTGCTTCATCAGGCCGGCGATGCTGATCTCGGGATCGCGGATCATCGCGATCGCGGCGTTGGCGACTTCGTTGAGGTTGTGGCTGGGGATCTCGGTCGCCATGCCGACCGCGATGCCGGAAGCGCCGTTCAGGAGCACCACCGGCAGCCGCGCCGGCAGCACCGTCGGCTCCTCGCGCGTGCCGTCGTAGTTGGGCGCGAAGTCCACCGTGCCCTGGTCCAGCTCGGCCAGCAGCACTTCGGCGAACTTCGTCAGCCGCGCTTCGGTGTAGCGGTAGGCCGCCGCTTCGTCGCCGTCGCGCGAACCGAAGTTGCCTTCGCCGTCGATCAGCGGGTAGCGCATGGTGAAGTCCTGAGCCAGCCGCACCAGCGCGTCGTACACCGACTGGTCGCCGTGCGGGTGCAGCTTGCCGAGCACGTCGCCGACCACCGCTGCGGACTTGGTGCGCTTGGTGCCGGCGCGGGTGTTGCTCTCCCACATCGAGTAGAGGATGCGGCCCTGCACCGGCTTCTGCCCATCGCCGACGCGCGGCAGCGCGCGATCCTTCACCGTGGCGATGGCGTACTGCAGGTACTGCGTCGAGGCGTACTTGCCGAGCGGGAGCGAATCGCCGAACTCGCCGGAGATCGGCGCAAAATGCGGCGGCAGCCCGCCGCCCCCGCCGTTTTGCGCCGGCGTTTCTTTTTTCATCTTCTTCTTCTCGGCAACCGGAGTCTCGCCGTTGCCAAATAAATCAGGTTGATCTGACATAAAAAAATTAAGGTGAAAGGTAAAGGGTGAAGGGTGAAGGGTGAAGGGTGAAGGGTGAAGGGTGAAAGGTGAAAGCAAACCCGATCACCGGAGGTTCGTCCTTACTTTCCACTTTTCCCTTTTACCTTTTACCTTTCCTCTCGCCTCTTACCTCTCGCCTCTAGCCTGTCTCTTTACGATATATCCGCCTCTACAAGATTCCCGTACGTCTCCATCCACTCGCGCCGCTGCGAGGCATTTTCGCGCGACATCATCATGTTGAAGATGTCCACCGAGACGTCCACGCCGTCGTCGAGCATGACCGGCAGCATGCGGCGGGTATCGGGATTGAGCGTGGTTTCCCACAACTGTTCGGGGTTCATCTCGCCCAGGCCCTTGAAGCGGCTCACCGTCCACGAACCGGACTTCACGCCCTCGTCCTCGAGCTTCTCCTCGATGCCGGCGAGTTCCTGCTTGTCCAGTGCATAAAGTTTGCGCGCCGGCTTGCCCTTGCCCTGCGAAGGCACGTCGATGCGGAACAGCGGCGGCTGCGCGACGAACACGTTGCCGTTGTCGATGAGCTTGGGGAAGTGCCTGAAGAACAGCGTCAGCAGCAGTACCTGGATGTGCGCGCCGTCCACGTCGGCATCGGCGAGAATGACGATCTTCTTGTAGCGCAACCCGGAAAGGTCCACCGTATCGCCGGGCTTGTGGTGGTCCACGCCTATGGCCAGGGCGATGGCCTCGATCTCCTTGTTGGCGTAAAGCGTATCGGCGCTGTCCTGCCAGGTGTTCTTCGGCTTGCCCTTGAGTGGAAGTACCGCCTGGAACTCCTTGTCGCGCGCCTGCTTCGCCGAGCCGCCGGCGGAATCGCCTTCGACGATGAAGAGTTCGTTGCGGTCCGGGTCTTCGGAAGCACAGTCGGTCAGCTTGCCCGGCAGCACCGCCACGCCCGAGGTCTTGCGCCGCTCCACTTTCTGCGCCGCGCGGGTGCGCGCGTTGGCTTGGGCGATCACCAGCTCGGCGATGCGCCGGCCTTCGTCCACGTGCTGGTTGAGCCACAGCTCGATGGGATCGCGCACCATCTGCGCGATGAGCTTCACCGCGTCACGCGAGATCAGATCGTTCTTCACCTGCCCCTTGAACTGCGGATCGAGCATCTTCACCGCCAGCACATAGGAGGCGCGCGACCACACATCCTCCGGCACCACTTTCAGTCCGCGCTGGCCCATCGCGTGCAGGTCGATGAAATTCTTGATGGCGTTATAGACGCCTTCGCGCAGGCCGGCGACGTGGGTGCCGCCGTGGCGCGTCGGGATCATGTTGACGTAGGACTCGGTGACCGGATCGCCTTCCGCGGTCCAGGCGATCGCCCACATCGCGCCTTCGCCTTCGGCGAAGTTGTCGGACTCGGACTGCGCGGCGATGTAGCGCTCGCCGAGGAAGGTGCTCGCCACCGGATCGAAGCCGGCAATCGCGGCTTCGAAGTAGCCCTTGATGCCCTCGGGAAAGTGCCAGGTCTGGGTCTCGATCTTCTTGTTCTTCTCGGTGCCGAGGCTGAACTTGACCCCGGGCAGCAGCATCGCCTTGGCGCGCAACAGCGCGGCGATGTCGGCGGTGACGATCTTCGGCGAATCGAAGTACTTGGCGTCCGGCCAGAAGCGCACGCGGGTGCCGGTGTCGCGCGCGCCGACCTGGCCCAGTTTCTTCAGCGGATCCTTCACCGTGCCGTTGGGCGCGAACACGATGCGATGCTTCTCGCCGTCGCGTTTGACTTCGACTTCGAGGCGGGTGGACAGCGCGTTGGGCACGCACACGCCCACACCGTGCAGTCCGCCGGCGATGCGGTAGGCCGCGTCCTTGTCGGTCTTGCGGAATTTGCCGCCGGAATGCAGCGTGGTGAAGATCACCTGCACCGCAGGCACGTTTTTCTTAGGGTGGTTGTCCACCGGGATGCCGCGGCCGTCGTCGGTGACTTCCGCCGAGCCGTCTTCGTAGAGCACGACGGCGACAATTTTTGCGAATCCGGCGAGACCTTCGTCGGCGGCGTTGTCGATGATTTCGACCAGCGCGTGGTTCGGGTTCGACGGGTCGGTGTACATGCCCGGCCGGTGCAGGATCGGCGACAGATCCTCGAGAATCTCGATATCTTCGGCGGTGTAGGCGTTGGGTTTCGTTGCCATTTCGGTTTTCAGGTCACGCGTTTCTTCAATGCAAACAGGCCGCCCGCACGGGCGGCCGATGCAGAGTGTGGGGAAAGTTCGGAGGGCAGGAATCCGTGGAGGGCCGGTCTGGCCATCCGGGAGGTGTTGCGGTCCGCTGCGGTACGACTCACGGCGCGTATTGTAGTGCGTCCCACAGGTTCCATCACGCGTATTCGTCAGCGCATGTTGGCGAGTTTCTCAAGTGCAGGTCCGGTCACGCGGAAGATGGTCCAGTCGTCCAGCGCCACCGCGCCCAGCGATTTGTAGAAACGGATCGCCGTTTCGTTCCAGTCCAGCGCCGCCCACTCGAAGCGCCCGCAGCCGCGCATACGCGCGATGCGCGCGACGTGCAGCAGCAATGCACGTCCGTAGCCGTGCCGGCGCAACGCGGGACGGACGTAGAGATCTTCAAGCCACAGGCCCTTGACGCCCAGAAATGTGGAGAAATTGTGGAAGTACACGGCGAAGCCCGCCGGCGTGTCGCCTGCGAAGCCGAGCAGGACTTCCGCGCCCGGATGCTCGCCGAACAGCGATTCGCGCAGGCGCGCTTCGGTCGCAGAAACCTGGTGGCTGAGGCGTTCGTACTCGCCCAGCTCCCTGACGAAAGCGAGCACAAGCGGAATGTCTTCCGGAGTGGCGGGACGGATGTGGAATTCGGGTGCCGCTTTTTCGTTCATGTCGCGACTCCGATCAGCGTGATTTCAGGATGCAACTTTCGCGCGGATGCGCGGCACCCGTTTCGGCCTGTCGGTCCTGACCTGCAACGCGGGAATGTCCAGGAACTCGTCGCGCACGAAATCGAGGAAGAGGCGCACCTTGCTCGACAGGAAACGCGCCGATGGATACACGGCATGGATGTCCACCGGCGGCGGCCCGTAGTCGGCCAGCACCTGCGTGAGCCGGCCCTTGTCGATGTCTTCCTGCACGAACACGGCCGGCATGTGCGCGATGCCGATGCCTTCGAGCGCGGCGGCGCGGATGGTGATGGCGCTGTTGGCGCGGAAGTCTCCCTTGACGCGCACCGACAGCGGTCCCTGCGGCCCTTCGAACTGCCACTCGTTGCTGAACAGATAGTTGTAGGTGATGCAGTTGTGCGCGGACAGATCGGCCGGCGAGTGCGGCGTGCCGCGCGTGCGCAGGTAGTCCGGCGAGGCGACGCACACCCGTTTGACCCCGCCCACGCGACGGGCCACCACCTGCGAGTCGGCGAGATCGCCGAAGCGCATCGCGACATCCACCCCTTCCTGCACCAGGTCCACGTAGCGGTCGTTCAGGGTCAGGTCTACCGCCAGCCCCGGGTACTTTTGCCGGAAGCGGAATACCAGTGGGAGCATGTAGAGCTGGCCGAAGGCCACCGGGGCGTTGACCCGCAGCAGCCCGGTGGTGCGGTTCTGCAGATCGGCGAGGCTGCTTTCGAGATCGGTGACCTCGTCGAGGATGTGCCGGCAGCGGTCGTAGTACTTGCGGCCGGCTTCGGTCGGACTCAACTGCCGGGTCGTGCGGTTGAGCAGCCTCACACCCAAATGTTCTTCCAAAGCAGTGAGTTGCTTGCTGACGGTGGGCTGGATGGTGCCCAGTTCGCGGGCCACCGCGGAGAAGCTCCCGGTCTCCACGATGCGAACATAAAGGCGCATTTGATAGAGTCGATCCATCGGGAAATCAATTTATCACTGATTTTGCATAAATCCTATTCAAACCTTATAATTTGTAATTAATTATGCATAAGCCTATATTTCATCCATGGCAATCCCTAGATAGTGGAGGTTCGATATGGAAACGCTGCTTGAAACTTTTTTACGCATGGTCCGGCACGCGCGCCGGGAGCCGGTCGAGTTCGATTCGAACGCGACCGTCAGGATCGAAACACGGCTGTTGGACCTGGCGTCCAGGGATCACGGCACCTTCCCTTACCTGCCGTAAGTAAGGCTGTCGAATCAGCGGATTAGGCGGGATGGCCGGGCCTGGGAAAGCCCGGACAGTGCAGACCGGAAAACGATTTCCTCCCCCACGTATCTCTCTCCTCCTCCTTGAGCTACGTGGTTTTCAGAGGGGCGCCTTGGTGCCCCTCTTTTTTTTGGTGGCGCCCCTCTTTTTTTCGTGGCGCCCCTCTTTTTTTGTCTGCCGGGAAAGGCTGGTTTGGACCAACTTGGCGGGCAGGGTCTCGGGGGCGCGAATCCCGTACCGCGCCGCCCAGCCCAACCCTTCCCAGGTCTTTCCCCTGGGCCGGTACTCGCAGCCGATCCAGCCGCGGTAGCCGAGTGAATCCAGCAAATCGAACAGGTAGGGATAGTTGATTTCGCCGACCGTCGGCTCGTGGCGGCCCGGCACCCCGGCGATCTGGAAATGGCGCGTGAAGCCGATGTTCGCCTCGATGGTTTCGGCCAGGTGCCCCTCGAGCATCTGCATGTGATAGACGTCGAGGTGCAGGTAGAGGTTGGGGCTTCCGATCCGTTCCAGGATCCGCCGCGCGTGTTCGGTGTGATTGAGAAAATAGCCGTGCATGCCCTGCGTGGTGTAACTCGGGCCGTTCTTGACCACGCCCATTTTCTTGTTGATCGGCTCGATCACCACCGCGATGCCGTGCTTTTCCAGGAAGCCGGCGGCGTAGCGGAGGTTCTCCACATAAGTGCGTTCGGCGGCCTGGTAGTCCTGGCCTGGCCCGACCACCCCGGCCATGGTGTGAACGGTGTCACAACCCAGCGCGTGGCCGTACTCGACCACGCGCGCGAGGCTTGCGCGAAATTCCTTTTCCCGTCCCTGCACCGCGGCCAGCCCGCGGTCGCCGGCATCCCAGTTCCCCATCGGCGCGTCGAACAGCACCATCTTCAGCCCATGCGCCTTCAGCCGTGCCGCAAGCTCGGCCGGCGGATGGTCGTAAGGCACCTGGAATTCGACGCCCTTGAAGCCGGCGCGGGCGGCGGCTTCGAAACGGTCAAGGAAGGGGACTTCGGAAAACAGGTAATGCAGGTTGGCGGCGAACTTTGGCATGGTTTTCGGGATCGGGAACGGGGGAACGAACTTCATCGAACTTCGAGTCCGACGCGCAATCATTATAAGGACGGCGCAGCGGCCACCCGATCACGGTGGCAACGGCAATGCTTTCTGTGTATACATTGCACTGACTCGGTAAAAGTCAGTGATCACTTCTTTGGACACGCCATCGGAGGATGGACATGGGTAAGAAGGACAACAGGAAACCCGACGGCGACGGCAAGGGCAAGAAGCGCGGAAAGAAAAAGAAAGGCGCCGTTTCGCTGCCGATCGAGGACGCGCTCGCCTGCCCGCCGTCGGCCAAGTTCTTCTACGAACTGGTGGTCGGCAACGGCATCGGCGACGACGCAGTCAACGACGCGGTCGAAGCCTATCGGCGCGCCTGGGAGTCGAGGCGCGAAAAAGCGCTCGAAGCGGCGCAGAAGCATGAGCACGATTGCGGCAAAAACTGCATGTCCGGCGAGCATCTGATCCTCGGGCCTTTCTTCGGACCGCAGGACTGGCGGGTCGAAGACGACGACCCGCAGCGCGCAACCACCTGGAGCTGGCTCGGTTTCCAATCGGTGCACTTCTGCCGAAAGAACTGACCGAGTAGACAGTCCTCGCGGTCGGGAACGTTCACAAGTTTTTCGGCGCCCCGGATATCCACAAAATCTGTGGATAACCTTGTGGATGGCTTGCGGCATTTTGCGCAAAACCGCTTTGCTGCTTATCCTCTCGTTTCTCTCGTTTGTGCTGCTCAATTATTCAGCAGGACTGTCACCTCGCGACGACAAACAAAAAAAGAATTTCTCCCGGAGGATTTTTTCCCATGCGCATCACCGATGTCCGCACCATTGCCGTCGAAGTCAAATTGCCGAAGCCGGTGTTCGACGCCAACTACACGATGGCGACCAAGCCCGCGCTGCTGGTCGAGGTCGAAACCGATCAGGGACTTGCCGGTCTCGGAGAAGCGGCGCACTTCGGCGGACCGATGGCTTCGACAGCGCAAGTGATCGAGCACGAGCTGCGTGAATATCTGATAGGCCAGGATCCGCGGCAGATCGAGTATTTGTGGGAAATGATGCACCGGCGCGCATACAAGCACGCGCGCGGCGGCATCGTCATCGCCGCGATCAGCGGAATCGACATCGCGCTCTGGGACCTGCGCGGCAAGATGGCGGGCATGCCGTTGTGGCAGTTGCTCGGCGGATACCGCAAGCGCGTCCCCGCGTATGCGACCGGCGGCTTCTATTCCGAAGGCAAGGGCGTGCGCGAACTGACGAAGGAGATGGAGTCCTACGTCAGGCACGGATTCCGCGCAGTGAAAATGAAAGTCGGACGCAACGCCGGCATCGAGCTGTCGCCGCTGCGCGTGATGGACAACCGCGGCCAATGCGAAGTCACGCTGGCGCAGGACCTGGAGCGCGTAGCCGCGGTGCGCGATGCGATCGGGCCGGACATCAAGCTGATGGTGGACGCCAACGGCGCCTGGGATGTCGCCACCGCGGTGAAGATGGGCCGTGCGATGGAGCGCCACGACATCTATTGGTACGAGGAGCCGGTGTGGCCCGACGACGTCGCCGGCAGCGCCGAGGTCGCCGCCAAAGTCGGCATCGCGGTTGCGGGCTATGAAACCTGCAGCTACGGCATCGTCGATTTCAACGAATACATCAAGGCGCGCGCGGTCCATTTCGTGCAACCGGACGTGGCGTGGGCGGGCGGGCTCACCGAATCGCTGAAGATCGCGCACATGGCGCAGGCGGCGAACCTGCCGATCGCGCCGCACATCCACGGTTCGGCGGTGGCCGTCGCGGCGGCGGTGCACTTTCTGGGTGCGGTCAGGAACGGTTCGATGGCGGAAACGGTGTATCCGGCGCACGCGCTGATGACCGAGCTGGTCAAGGAGCCTTTCGTGGTGGACAAGAAGGGCGAAATCGAATTGCCCGACCGCCCCGGACTGGGCGTCGAGCTCGATCCCAGGATCGTGAAGAAGTACCGCGTGAAATAATTCGTTATGTGTTTTCGTCGCGATGGCTGCGATTGACGGGCAGCGGGATCGCGCGTTCCGGGTATTCCGGATTGTTCGGAACCGCAAGTTTAAACCGATTCACCCGTCGCCCGTGCGCGCCTTGACAGGGCACAGGGCGGCACCTATCCTCGGGCGCGGACAACGATAACAACCACCGCGCAGTTCCGATTCGCCTCCCATGACCGACGCAATCATCTATCTGGCCACCAGTTTCTGGATCGGCGCCGTGCACGCCGCGACACCGGGCCACGGCAAGACCATCGCCGCCGCTTATATTGTCGGCGCGCGCGGCAAGCCGGTGGACGCCGTGATCCTGGGCGTGTTCGTCACGCTGTCGCACACCAGCGGCATCGTGCTGGTGGGAATATTGGCCTCGCTCGGACTGCCGGGAATGGTGCCGCAACGCATCGAGGCGTGGATGGCGCTGATAACAGGGATTTTGGTGATCGGAATCGGCTTCTGGACGCTATGGACGCAGCGGGAACTGATGCTGCAGTTGCAGGGCGTGGCGCCGGCTCCGCGGCACGCGCACGATCACGCGCATGAGCCTGCGCAAGAGCACGCCGAAATGCGTTTCCGCCCGCACACCCACGATGGCGAACACGGACATGGCCACCATCAACATGGACATGATCACGCACACGGGCACGATCATTCCCACGACCATGATCACGCGCACGACCACGCGCATCCGCATCACGACGCGGAAGCGGGCTCGCACAGCCACGGCTGGGGCTTCAAGCACACGCATGATCTGAAGCTGGCGACCACCAACCGCCCCAGTCTGTGGGTGTTGATCGGACTGGGCATCGCCGGCGGCTTGCTGCCCGACCCGGCGGCGCTGGCGATCCTGCTGAACGCGCTGGCTCAGGGCAAGGTGATGCTGGGCCTGGGAACCGTGGTGGTGTTCAGCATCGGCTTCGCATCCACGCTGGTGATCGTCGGCGTGATCGCGGCGAAAGTTGGACAGAAGATCCTCGACTGGCTGGCGGGACCGTGGGCGGCGCGGCTGCAGATCTCGACCTCGCTGCTGATCGTGCTGGTCGGCGTGATTCTTTCCTTCAAGGCCTGGACCACGCTCAGTACGCTGGCGTGAAATGCCGTGAATCGTGGTTCGTGATTCGTGGCTCGTGAATCGTTAAAGAAGCGAAGCCGGTTTCAGCACTTACGACATTCACGACATTCACGTCTTCACTGGTTCTTATTTTTTCGCAGATTCCGCCTTCAGCATTCCCACATAGCCGCTGATGTCGGCGTACCAGATATTGCCGGCCTTATCCGCAGCGAGTGTATAAGGCCTCGCGTCCGGGCGCGGAAGCTGGAAAATCTTCATCTGGCCGTCGCGCAATCGGCCGATGGCGTGGTGGCGCAGCAACCCGAACCAGACCGAGCCGTCCGGCGCGATCGCGATCCCCGACAACCCCGCCCAATTGGCGCCAGGCACTTCGAATTCGGTGAAATTGCCGTCGGCAAACCTGCCAACCTTGTTACCGCGGAACTCCACGAACCACACGCTGCCTTTTTGATCCACTGCGATGTCGGTCGGCGAGCTTCCACGAGTCGGCACTTCGTATTCCGTCATGGCGCCAGCGGGCGTAATCCGCAACAACTGGTTGCCGCTCTGCAGCGTCGCCCACACGTTGCCCTTCGCATCCACGGTCACGCCGTAAGGACCGCCGCGCACGTTCTTTATTTCGTAGCGGGTGAGTTTGCCGTCCTTGAGCCGGGTGATGCTGTAGGCAGTACCCTCGGCGAACCAGATCGCGCCGTCCGGCGCGACCGCCAACCGCCCCAGGCGCGCGATCGGTGTATCGAGAGGAAACGATGCCAGCTTGCCGTCCGGTGACATGCTTGCGATCGCCTGGCTCAGAGCGTCGGTATACCAGACGACGCCGTTGCCATCCACACCGAGGCCGATCGGTTCGACGTTGTTGCGCTTACCGGTGACTACCCGTTCCATTTTGCCGTCGCGCAGTCTGCCGAATGCGTTGGCGGAATCCATGGTGAACCAGACCGAGCCGTCCGGCGCGATGGCCAATGCGGTCGGGATGTCGGTCTTCTCCAGCATCGCGTATTCGGCGAATTCGCCTTTCGGCGTGGGGCCATACCTCCAATATGCGTATCCGGCTGCGAGTACGACAATCGCCGCTGCCGCGATAAGCGCATAGAATCTGTTGTTGCTCACTGTGTAAATCTCCAGTTCTCTTCCAAAGTGACGGTCAGGCGCGGGCGCGAATGAGCCGACGCACTCCGAATCCGCCCAGTACGATCAGGAGTGCAAGCAAGGCGGCACCGCCTGCAAGGCTCACCGGATCGAGTTGCGCGAGCAGATTGGCCCCACCCTGGGCCCGGCGCCACATCTCGGTGTAAGGGGCCAGCGAAAAGCCGACGTAAAGCGTTTTGGCGTCGTGCGGGTCGCGAACCAATGGGCCGGCCTCGAGGTGCACGGGGAGATTGCCTTCGACCAACGGCCACGTCTGCCCGTTGTCGGTGCTGCGCAGGACGCCGCGGTGGGTAGCAAGCACGATCGTCCTTCCCTCATCGGCCACGACGATGCCGCGAATCGAAGTGTCGCGCTCGGGGAGCGGTTTTCCCAGCGGCTTCCAACTCACACCATAGTCTTCGCTCGCGAACATCTGATCCGAGGCAGCCACCCACAGCTTGCTGTCGGACGCCAGTGCCTCCACCCGCCCTCGCGGAAGTCCGGCATCGCGTGACTGCCATGACGCCCCGCCGTCCCGGCTGGCCCAGATGCCTCCCTGGATAACCGCCAGAACAATTTCCTGCGGCTGCGTGACCACGACCAGCGCGGTGACCGCGGCCTCGGGCAGACCCCCGTCCGACGCCGACCAGCTGCGGCCACGATCGTCACTCGCGAACACCCGGCGCTCGCCGGCAAGATACAGGCGCCGCGACCCCACCGCGATCGCCCGCGCCGGAGCCGCGCCGGCCGGCGCGAGCGTATCCAGCCAGATCGAGCCGTCCTCGCTGAAATAGATGCGGTTGGCAGTGGAGGCGATTGCACCTTTCCCGTCGTCATTGAAGCGCACTGCATAGGCGGAATCATCGAATTGCACTCCCGGTTCCTGTACCCAGTCGCGACCGCCGTTCTTCGACCGCAACAGCCGCGTGTCGGTGCCGTAGAGCAGATGGTTGGCGTCCTTCGGGTTGACAGCGAGCGCGAGTGCGCCGCCGATGAAAAGCCCTGCATCCGCCGGGAACCAGGTGGCCCCATTGTCGCGGGAGCGGAACAGCCCCCCCCACGCGCTCGCATCGTGAGCAGATGCGGCGGCCGGCAGCAGGGCAGCCAGAAGCGTCAGCAGAGTCGTTGCGGATCGAATAAACACGATGACAGAAACCGGGCGAGCAAAAAAATACGAGGAGCCGATTGGCTCGGCTCCTCGCATCGGAGTCTACTACTTGCGTCCAGCCAATTACGGCTTGCGCGACCTTTCTCCGGGCGCCAGCGTGATCTCCGCCAGGCGTCCGCCGTTCATACCCACCCAGTTGTTTTTGGTGATCGGGTACTTGTCGGAGTAGGACAAAGGCTCGTGAGCCGAAACGCAGTTCTGGTAGCCGCCGGTAACCTTGTAGCATTTCTCGTAGGCGAGGAACTGCTGCACCGAGTCGGTCTGCTGGATGTTGGCCACTTCCCAGTCACGGATCGCTTCCCAGGAGGAGTAGGCATCGGAACCGAACATCAGTTTGCCGATCGGAGTGTTGACTTCCAGGAGTTGCGAGCCGGCGGTATGAGCGCGGTGCGCGGCATGAATCTTCACGCCGGGTATCACTTCCATATCGCCATCCACGATCACGGCTTTGCCCGCGAGAACCTTGCCGTAGATCGAGGCGACGGTCTTGGAGGGATAGCCGCAGGCCGGAGTGCGATTGCAACTGCCGGGCGAGTCGTTGACGGCGCTGATGCGCGGGTGCGGATAGTTGAGCGCCCACTCGATGCCCTTCAGCTCTTCCCTCTGGATGTACAGGATCGCATTCGGAAACTCGTCCAGCGAGCCGGCATGATCCCAGTGACCGTGGCCGACGATCACCTTGCTCACGTCCTTGGCGTCAAAGCCAAGCTGAGCGATCTGCTTGGACAGCGGCGACCAGTGTCCGGTGCCGGTCATCTTGTGATAGTCGGTGGCGTTCCAGCCGTTGTCGTACAGGATCAGTTCCTTGCCACACTTGATGACGCCGACGTTTACCGGCAGGTCAACCTTGTTGACGTTGTTGCGCGGACTGTCGCTGCCCTGAACGAAAGAGCGGTCAGGATGGAACATGCCGAACGGCACGTTCATGAAGCGGCTATTCTCAACAAGCCACGCCGAGCAGACTTGCGCCTGCGCAACCGGTGCCGCCAGCGTCGCCGCAGCAGCAAGGCCCGCGGCAACCAACGCGTGTTTCATACTAATCTTCATTTTTTACCCCTCCTTGACAATTGGACTGCTCGATGCGACTTCTTCTTTTTCTCTGGCCCGTGCCAACCGACACCGGTCCGGAAAACTTTGATTAGTTCGGCTTGTATTCGCCCGGCCACAAGGCGTCACCCACCTTGAGCGTCAGACCTGCCGCCTTGTCCGACATCTCGTGCGCCTCGATCAGGTGCTGATCGCGACCGTCGCCCGCCACCTTGATCATCGTCACCGATGAACTGCGATACAGCTTGATGGCGTCAGTATAGTTCTGGTGCAATTCCCGCATCGAAGTCGGCGGCTGCAGTTTATTCACCTGTGCCAACGCCGTGTCGAACGTCGGCGTCAGTGGCGCCACTCGCTCCTTCACCCCTGTGCGCTTTATATCGCCCATCTTGTAGGCGAGTCCGGCGAAGGTCATTTTCACCGCGTTTTGCTTGACCAGCGAGTGAATCGGCCACAACGCCTGCGCGTAAGCTTCTTCGGCCGCAGTCATCGCCGGGCGCTCCGTATGCCCACCGAACGCCGAATTGACCTCGGCCCCCTCTTCCTTCGGCTTGGCAGTTTCGCGAACCGCCGCTATCGCCACCAGCGCAATCAACCCGACTACCAGTGCGCCGACACCAAAACCTTTCAACGCTGCCACGCGGGCCGTACGCTGCGGTCCGCTCATTTCTGTTTGCATTGTGAAAATTTAGTCCCCGAACGACTTAGCGTCAATGCTGCGCCGCAGTAATTAGTTCTTAATTTACAAGCACTGATTCTTAAGTTTCAGTTTGAAATATTCAGCGAAGGCATTCTCACTGCGGCGACCACTTCGGGTTGTCCGTGAACAGGCCATCGACGTACCCGATGTAGTAGATCAGGAACAGTCCGAAACCCAGCGACAGCAGCCCGGAAGCCACGCGCAGATAGGCGTTGAAGCGCGGAAAGTGCTCGATCGAATAGGAAAACGGCGCGGCGATCGCCACAGTGATCAGCATCATGCCGGCGATGGTGCCGACGCCGAACAGGAACAGGTACACCATGCCCCATAACGGATCCTTGATCGCGGTGAGCACCAGCAGCGCCACCGCCGCCGATCCGGCCAGTCCGTGCACGATGCCCACCACCAGCGGGCGCACCATCTGATAGAGCCCGATCCCGCCCAGTTTGCCGTCCAGCCAAGCCTGCGGTGTCCGGTCTTCGGGGTGCCCGTGGTTCGCCTCGCCATGGCCGTGCGTATGGGTATGCGCATAGTCACCATGGGCATGGGTATGGGCGTGAAGGGAGCCGGAACCCGGCGCCACGTTGTCGCGGATCCATTGGTTGAGGCCGGTCAGGTTGAGGAAGCCGAGCACGACCAGCATCACCCCTACGGCGAACTCCATCGCCAGCCCGGTGCGCGGCGGAATGACGATGGAGAAAAGAATGATCGCGCCGCCGACGATCGCCACGGTCAACGTGTGGCCCACTCCCCACAACGCGCCGATCAGCGCCGCGCCGCGCAACGAGCGCTGGCGGCTGACGATCGTCGAGATCGCGATCACATGGTCGGCATCGGTGGCGTGACGCATACCGAGAAAGAAGCCGACTGCAAGGAGGGAGAGCGTGGTGATCAAGACCGGAACAGCCTGATTGATTTGGTTTTGTGGGGCGTGAAGCTACTCCCGGTGCGCCCGGGCGTCAAGCGACGTCATGAAAATCATGCAATGCTTCTGCGGGTTTTGCGCTGGCTCCGCATTGCGGTCCGGGTAGAGGATAATTGCAGGCCTCGCGGTCGCCAGCCGATGCCGGACCGCAAGACCATATGCCAGGGAGACGCCATGAAGACATGCTCAGCCGCGCGCGGACTCGGCCACGCCGCGCTACTGCTGTCGGGTTTTGCTGTGAACGCCGCCGAGTGGGCGGGCGACCTCACGCCGATCGGAACGCAGGAATGGAATGCCGCACGGGCCGCGCATCTGCTGGAGCGCGCCGGCTTCGGCGGCACACCGGAAGAGATCGCGCTGTACGCCGCAATGACGCCACAGGCCGCGGTCCGGCGGCTGGTCTACCACAAGCCCATCCCGAATGATCTGCCGGCCTTCGACCACTCCGGTGCTCACGATCCCGGGCTCGAACCCTTCCCGCCTTCCCGTCCGGCCGCAACCGATCTCGCCAAGAAGACCGGCGAATCCCTCGGCGTCAAAGTCAAACCCGCGGGCAATCGGCGCCTGCAGCCGGTTGCCGACCGGTTTTTCTACTGGCTGCGCGCCAGCCGGCTGGAGACGCATCGCCTCGCCTACTGGTGGGCGAACCGCATGCTCGTTAGCCAACGCCCGCTGGAAGAAAAGATGGCGTTGTTCTGGCACGGACACTTCGCCACCAGCGAAGAAAAGGTGCGCGACTACCGCAAGATGCTCAAGCAGCTCGAGCTGTTCCAGGACGAGGGCACCGGCAGCTTCCGCGAGCTGCTGATCGGCGTGGCGCAGGACCCGGCCATGCTCGCGTTCCTCGACGCCGCAGTGAACGTGAAGGGCGCGCCGAACGAGAACTTCGCGCGCGAAATCATGGAGCTGTTCACCATGGGGGTCGGCAACTACACCGAAACCGACATCCGCGAAGCCGCCCGCGCCTTTACCGGATGGAATTTCGTCGACCTGAACTTCGTGATCGCACCTGACAAGCACGACGGCACGGTGAAAACGGTGCTCGGCCGCAGCGGCAATTTCGACGGCGTGGCCGTGATCGACGTCATCCTCGCCCATCCGGTGACCGCCGAGTACATCGGCGGCAAGATTTACCGCTATTTCGTGCGCGACGAGATTTCTCCGGAGCTGCGCAAGAAGCTGGGCGCAAAGCTGCGCGATGCGAACTATCAGGTCGCGCCGCTGCTGGAGACGATATTTCTTTCCCGCGATTTCTACAGTCCGGCGTCGGCCGGCACCCGCATCAAGCCGCCGGTCGAGCTGGTGGTGTCGACTTACAGGAAAATGGGGCTGAAAGAAATCCCCGGGGTGCCGGACTTCAATGAAGTGACGGAAATGCTCGGCCAGAAGCTGTTCTACCCGCCCACGGTGGCCGGCTGGGCACACGGCAGAAGCTGGATCACGCTGGGCCTGCTGCTGGCACGCGGCAACTTCGTGTACGACACGGTGTATCCCGACATCAACTTCCTCCCGCCCGATCGCTACCCGGGCAACGACTACCAGATCGCCGCCGTGAGCGAGAAGCTGGCGATGGGTTTCGACGTGACGACCGCGACCAAGCCTGACGCCAAGGAGGTGACTTCGATGTCGATGCAGATGGCCGATCGCGACGAGGATTTCAACACCCGGCTGGCGAGCTACCGCGGCTGGCAGATGGCGATCCAAAAAGTAAAGCCGATCCCGAGGGCGACTGCGCAACTCGATCTGGCCGGCATCGTGCGCGCGGCCGGCTGCCGCAACGCGCAGCAGGCAGTGGACGTGCTGCTGGCACGCTTCCTTTCGGTACCGGTGGATGCCGCCACCCGCGCGCGCATCGGGAAATATCTCGAAGGCGAACTCGGTACCGGCGACCTGGTCGCGGCCGGGACTTTCCTGGAAGAACCGTTGCGATCAACGCTGCACCTGATTCTGTCGTTGCCGGAGTACCAACTGGGATAAACCACCACCTCTCCCTGGCCCTCTCCCCCTGACCTCACCCCGCCCCTCTCCACAAGTGGAGAGGGAGGAAAGGTCAAGATGCGGAGAGGGAAACGAGAAACCCGATGAAAACAACTCATGCTCTGATGAAACCCTGGACAAGACGCGATGTGCTGCGCGCATGCTTGTGTGGCGCAGGGGCCGGTGCACTCAATGGCATACCACTGGTGTTCTCGCGCGCGCTTGCCGCAGACGCCACTGCCTCGAATCGGATCCTCGTGGTCCTCGAGCTATCCGGCGGCAACGACGGCCTCAATACGCTGGTGCCCTACGGCGACGACGCCTACTACCGCCATCGCCCCCGAATCGGCATCCGCCCGGAAAAACTGCGCAGGATCGACGAGCACTTCGGTTTCAATCCGGGAATGGCCGGGTTCGAGGGCCTATACAAGGACGGCAGGATGGCGGTGGTGCACGGCTGCGGTTACGCGCAGCCGTCGTTCTCGCATTTCACCTCGATGGCTTACTGGCACACCGGCGCGCCCAACAGCGGAGAGGAAACCGGCTGGGTCGGCCGGCTTGCCGATGCCATCGACCCGCAGCCCACCCCGAATTTCATCGTCAACATCGATGAAGCGCAGTCTCTGGCAGTGAGCGCGCGCAACCACGTTCCGGTGGTGTTCGACGATCCCGAGCGCTTCGGCCGCAAGGGCCTGTACCAGACCCGTCCGCTGCTGGACCAGGTTTCCGACGCGGCGCATGACGCGAACCCCTCGCGCCGCTATCTGCTCGACGTGGCGAAAAGCGCGCGCGAGGCCTCGCAACTGGTGCGCGACGCGTGGGTGAAGTACAAGACGCCGGTGGATTACGGCATCGTCCCGGTCGATCTGCCGAAGATCGCGTCGCTGATCGCCGCCGGCATGCCGACACGGTTGTACTACACCTCGTATCGCCACAACGCTTTCGACACCCACGTGCAGCAGCCCGATCTGCATCAGCGGCTGCTGACCTACGTCTCCGACGCGGTGGCCGGATTCATGAAGGACATGCAGCGCATCGGCCGCGCCGACGACATGGTGATGCTGGTATTTTCCGAGTTCGGACGGCGGGTGCCGGAAAACACCAGCCTCGGCACCGATCATGGCACCGCCAATCACATGTACCTGATCGGCAAGCCGGTGAAGGGCGGCCACTACGGCACGCCACCGAAGCTCGACGCTCTCGACGAAGGCGACAATCTGGTGTTCACCACCGATTTCCGCCGCGTCTACGCCAGCGTCATCGAGGGCTGGCTGGGCTACCGCGACACGCGCAAGCTGCTCTCCGGCAACTTCGAAACTTTCCCTATCTTCGGCTGAGCCGGCGGCGCGGGCAGCCGGTCCGCGCCGTTTTCGGGTTTAATATTGCCTTGGCAGGTTCTGACCAGGTTGCGCGCACGTTGCGCCCGGCAGAATTTCCCCGAGCAAGCCGGCCCAATCGCGGCACGCCATCCCGGAACGCATCGGCCTCGCAGTCAACGTGCCCCGGCCGGACCGGCATGCCCCTTGCGTAACTTCCGAACACCCGGCGGCCCATCGCCGCATGCGAATAAAAAAAATGGATATCCGCAACAAGACATACGGCGATGTGCTGGTGCTCTCACCCGAGGGCAGGATCGACCACGCCAACAGTGAAGAATTCCGGGCCCTCAATCCGCTGATCGAACGCTGCAGCGCCAACGACGAGCGCCTGGTGCTGGATCTCGCCGGCGTGGACTACGTCAGCAGCGCCGGACTGCGTTGTTTCATGCTGCGGAAAAGCAGGCCAAGTCCCAGGGTGGCACTATCGTGGTTGCGGCGACGCAGCCCGTGGTGAACGAGATCTTCGAGATCAGCCGCTTTACCCTGGTATTCGAAACTTTCGCCACGGTGCGCGACGCCCTGGCGAAGGTCTCGCCCGCCGCGCTAAAGGCCTTCGACGCCGCCTAGTGACCATGCGGGTACGCTTCTGGGGGACGCGCGGCTCGATCCCGGTCGCGCTGACTTCCGCCGACATCCGGCACAAAATCGAGCAGGCGTTCCGGCTGCAGCAGTCGGCGCCCTGCTTCCCGGTGGATTTTTCACGGCTCGCCGCCGATATCGAATTCGTGCAACTCAAGGCCGTCTCCAGTTACGACGTCGCCAGTTTCAGGGTCACGCCGAAGCTGCAGCGGCACACCGGCGACTCCTACGGCTACCGCTTCGAGCGCGAAACGGTGGCCCGCGCTGCCGGCGATGCGGTGAAGCTGGTGGATGCGGTGCGCAATGACGTGCGCGAATTCGTCGGCGCCACCGAGCGCTCGGACGATCTCACCATCCTGGCGCTGCGCTGGAACGGCGGCAGTCTGTGAGAAAAACGGGGACGACGAGGCAGGGAATGTGCGCAGGAAGATCAGCGCACGATGATTTCGACGCGCCTGTTCCTGGGCTCGGGTGCATCCGCGGCAGTGCGCACCACCGGCTCGCGTTTTCCGCGGCCGGCGATTTCGATGTATTTGCCGGGGATGCCGCGACGGGTCAGATCTTCGCGCACCCGCTGTGCGCGCTGCAAGGAAAGCTGGTCGTTGTACTGCATGGTCCCGACCGCATCGGTGTGACCGATGACCGATATCTCCGGGTCCGGGCGCGCCGCGATCTCGGCAAAAATGCGCACGACTTCGCGCTCGGAATCAGGGGTAAGTTCGTCTTTGCCATCGAGGAAATAAAGAACGCATCGTTACTTGGTGGCCGATTCGTCAACTTTCACGACGAACTCGGTGCCGCGCACGCCCATGATTGCCGCCGGCGTTTTTACCCGCATGGCTTCAGGCGACTGCTTGACGATCTTGCCCGAGACGACCGCCAGCGTACCTTTCTTCAGAGCCGTATCGAACTCGTCCTTGTGGGTGGTGCTGTCGAACACGAAGCGCTCGATCACCAGTTCGCTGTTGGGGCCCGCCGACAACAGGCTGTTGTCCTGGAAGGTGATGCCCACCGAACCATCGGGGCCGGTCCTCACGGTGTCGCGCGCATGGATCGCGGCGCCGACCGGCGCCGGCAGGCGTTTGCCGTCGCGTTCGATCTGCACTTCGCCCTTAGACACTTTGACGCGCCCCGCTTCCCCGGCCAGCGCGGGCATGGCGACTATCGCGCACAGCAGCAGAAGGAAGCTGAAAACCAGGAAACCCCGTTGTAAAGTCAGTACGTTGCTCATTTGTATCCCCTCTGTGGGTAGCTGGGCCGGCGCACGGACTATTCAGCAAGATACATGCACATTGCCATGACAATCGCGGGTCCGGCCTTTGCTGCAAAAAGCAAATGCCTGTCCAATCTAGGAAAAGCGTGAAGCGCCTGAGCCGCACATTTCCCGCCCGATTAAGGGCTTTCGAGCAGGTGAAGGCGCTGATCGACGAATTCGGAGAAGCGGCCGGACTCGGCAGCGAGGATCGCCACAAACTGACGCTAATTGTCGAGGAATTGTTCACCAATACCGTGACCCACGGGCACCGCGGGGACAGCAATGCTCCGGTGCAGGTTACCCTGGAAGACACCGCGGGCGGGGTACGGTTGACCTACGAGGATTCGGCACCGCAGTACGATCCCTTGGCCGCCAGCCGGCGCACCGACATCGAATCCACCATCAACGAGCGACGCGACGGCGGCCTCGGCGTGTTCCTGACCATCGGCCTGACCGACGGCGCCGACTACCGGTTCGTCGAAGGCCGCAATCGCATTTCGCTCACCCTGGTGCCGAGCCGCGAGTAGCAGGCGCGGCATCATCCCCCAGCCAGCGCCACGCCAGCGCTGCACGACGCACCGCGATATCCAGCAGATACAGCAGCAACGCCAGCACCGCCAGCGATGGCCACAGCGTGCGCGAGACGCGGCTGTGGTCGCCGTTTTGCGCAAACACTTCGGCGATGCTGGGCGCAAGCTTGCCCCCCGTCTCCTCGGCCAGCGTGCGCAGAAGTTCAAGATTCGGCGGCAATGCGCGGTATTCGTCCGGGTAAGCGTAAAAAAGCCGGCGGCTGCCGGTGCGGCTCACTGCCAGCCGCGACAGACCGGGCGAATCCGCGAGTTCGAAGCGCAGCGCCGCGCCGCTCGCCAGCGGCACGCGCAGCCGGTACGCGCCGGCTCCGCTGTGGCGCAGTTCCACCGTTGTCGTCGAACCGTCGGGCCCGGTCATCCGTACCCGCGGCGCCAGATCATCTCGAAAGTGGCCGTCCGCGGTGAGCGCATTCAGGCTGACCACGGCTTCACCGCCTTCACGCAAGACGCGGAAATCGAGTTCTTCCCCGGAATCGCGGCGCATGATTTCGCGCGTAAGTTGCGCCCACAGCTTGCCGTAACCCGGCCAGTCGAGCCAGTTCACCGCCCAGCGGTTCTTCACGTCGGAAGTAAACACCACCACCTTGCCGAGCCCGTACTGCCAGCGCGCCAGCACCGGCGATCCGGATTGCGAGACCAGGAAGACTTCGGCGTTGTCGCGCGCCGTGGCGCTCACGTAGCCCTTCAGCGGCGGCGCCTGCTCGAAGTCCACGCCGCGGAAAGCCTCCATGCGGCGTTTGACCACCGGCTTGAACGCATCCTCCAAGAGATTCGAGCGCACCGCACGCTGCGTTTCTTCGACGAAAATCTGCGGGATTGCTTCGGCGCTGACGGTGGCATAGGCGCGGCCCCCGCCCCACTTGGCGATGTTGCTCATCAGTTCGAGGTTGGCGCCTTCGCCGATCGCCACCGTGGAAACCACCATCTTTTCCTCGGTCATGCGTTTGAGGATTCCCTCGAAATCCGCCGGGTGGGTATCGCCGTCGGAGAGCAGGATCACGTGCTTGGCCTTGGCATCGGTCTTCTGCAGCAGCCGGTAGACGATGCCGAGCGCGGGATAGATGTTGGTCTGGCCGCTCGCCTGGATGCGGGAGATCTGGTCCTCGGCCTTGCGCTTGGCGCGCACGTACTGCATCGGCACCGAAATGTGCGTCTGCGAGTCGAATGCCACCACCGCGAACTGGTGCTGCTCTTCCAGCAGATCGAGCGCCGCGCGGGTGGCCTCCTTCGCCAGTTCCATCTTGCGCCCCCTCATGCTGTAGGAGCGGTCGAGCGCAATCACCAGCGCAAGGTCCTTGCGTTTCTCCTGGGCGCGGAACTGCACCGGCAGCACTTTTTCAACCGGCGTGCCGCTGTAACCCTGCTCGCCGTAGACATTCTCGCCGGCTGCGAACAACAGCCCGCCGCCGGCATCGCGCACGTAGGACTCGATCGCCTGCATTTTCGCAGGCGCGATCGCCTTTGCCGGCGCATCGCTCAGGATCACCGCGTCGTACGGCGCAAATGCGGCGGCAGATTCGGGAATCTCAGCGGGTGCCGCGACGCTGACTTCGATGCCTTCGCGCGCCAGTGCATCGCGCAGGTAACCTTCGCTGCCGGGCTGGCCCTCGACGTACAGCACCCGCGGCGCCTTGGCGACCCACGCGGACTGCTGCACACGATTGTTGTCGGGGACATGGTCGCCTTGGGCAACGAGTTCCGCCGCCAGCGTGTTGCTGCCGGCGCTGGACAGTTGAATCTCGAAGGAAACGCGGTTCAGCCCCGCCGTCAGGCCCACTGCGCGGTTGCCGAGCACGGTGTTACCGGTCCTGAGCACCACGCGCGCCCGCGCCTCGCCCGGCGAGAACGCGCGCACGGTCACCGTTACCGGTTCGCCCTGGCGCATGCCTTGGGGCACTTCGATGCCTTCCAGCCAGGCGTCGCCGTCATCGCGCACTTTCGCCGGAATCGGAAAAACCCGGACGTTGGCTTCCTTAAGCCGCGCCAGCACGCGCCAGACGTCGCCTTCGGTCTGGTTGCCGTCGGTAAGCAGCACCAGGCGCTTGACGCGATCGCGATCCAGCCCCAGCAGCGCTTCGTCGAGGGCGCGCTCGAGGTTGGTCGCCGCCCGGTCGATTGCGCCTTCACGCGGACTGCCTTCTGTGACCGCGAGATTGCGCACCTGTTCGAGATTTTCCAGCAGCACCGGCCGATCGGCGAACGCCAGGTAGCGCGCCTGCGCCGGCTTGCCTTCGCGATCGGCATCGCCGATCCAGGCGAGCGCCGAGTCGATGAAGGACGATGACACGCTGCGCGATATATCCAGCGCGTACACCACCGCGACATCGTCCGATCCGGCGTGCCACTGCGGTCGCATCAACGCCAGCGCCAGCATGGCAACCGACAGGCTGCGCAAAACGGTAACGACTGCGAGGTGCCTGCGGCCGAGATTGGTGCGGGTTCTCCGCGCGGCCCACCACAGCAGTGGAATCGCCGTGAGCAGCAGCAACGGCCAGGTGTTCTGAATGGAGATCGCCATGCTCATACCGTTACCCGCCGGTTCCACGTCCACCACTCGAATACCAGCAATAGCGCCGAAGCCAACAGCAAGGCCGCCCAGGGATCGAGCGGGAATCGCGGCGCCAGCGCCGGTTCGATGGCGGCGGACTGCACCGGCGCCAGCGGCGAACGGTTGACATCGGTCACGCGCCGGTCGAGCAGGTTGGCCGCCACCCGCAGCCGCTGGCTGGCGGAGACGGCGGTAAACAGGCCCGGTTCGGTGACCTCGAACAGCGTGCCGCCGGGAATGGCCTGCGCCGGCAATTCGGTGCCGTCCGGCGCAACGACTCGCGCCTTTGCCACGGGCACTTCGACCACACCCAATCCGGCTGCGAAAGCGCCGCGTTCGCCCGCCAGCCAGTCCAGAGCGTTGCCGAGGAATATCGGAAATTCGGCGTGCAGCGCGAAGTTGGAATCCTCCAGCCCGAAAGCAAACGACACCCGGCGCGCAGCACCCTCGTGCGCCACCACCAGCGGCGTGTTGCCGCGCGCGCTCACCACCACCACGTCGCGCTCGCGGGCGCCGGTTGCCGGGCGCGTCGCCACCGCACGCTCGACGACGAGATCGCGCAACGAAAGGTTCTCGAGCAGCGGATGCGCGCCATCCCAGGCCGCCACCGTGACGTCGGCGATCTCCTTGCCCGGCGCCGGCAACCACGGCACTGAGTTTGGCCGGAACAGCAGTGCCGGCGCGCCCGGCTGCGTCGCGGGGGCGAAGCGGTCGAACACCCATACATCGATGTCGCGGCGTTCGGCGAAGCGCCGCGGCGACATCGCCGTGAGCTGCACCCGCGGCTGCGCGCGCAAGGACTTTTCGAGATAGGGATTGCCGTTGCTCACCAGTCCCACTCTCACCACCCGCCGCATCGGAAGCAACGCATAAGCGACGTCGTCGGCCTCCAGGCCGTCTCCCGGCATGGTGAGCGAGGCGCGCACCGGACCGGCCTCCAGGCTGGAAATGTCGATCAGTTGCGCGCGCGCGCCGCCGGCGGGTACGTTCACGGTCCTGGCGATGCGCCGGCCTTCCACACCGGCAATCGCGATCTCGATGCTCCTGTCCGCGCCGCCGGCGTTGCTGACCTCGACGAAGGCCTGGTAGCGGCGCGGATCCGCAGGCAGCGGCCGCACTTCGAACGCAGTGATGCCGGCGTTCTCCACCGGCTCGAACACCGACTCGAGCCTGGCCGACTTCGGCACCCCGGTGATCTGCACACCGTCGCTGATCACCACGGTTTCCGCTTCGCCGGCCTGCGCAATGTCCGGCACCCGCGGCGTGCCGCCGTTAGCGACATGGAGTTGCCGCAGGCGCTCGAGCGCCGCGTCACGGTCTTCGAAACCGGGAATGGCAATGCGCCGCATGGTATCGACCAGCAGCACCTGGGTACCCGGGCTGCGCGCTGCGAGCGTCGCGCGCGCTTTGGCCAGCGCGTGGCTCCAGCGGGTCGCACCGTCGGTCGTGCGGGTGGCCAGCGTCGGCGAGTTGTCGAGCACGAGGACAAGCCTGTCAGCGGCCTCTCCCGCGCCGGTCAACTGCGGCCTGGTCACGGCGGCAACGATGCTTACGGCAATGACCGCGGCCAGCAGCAACGACAGCCACCAGCGCAGGCGGTCGCTGTTGCGATGGCTCTCCCGCAACACCCGGTCCCAGATCAGGCTGGAGGGCACCAGCAACCTGCGTGGAGGCGGCTTCAGCAGATACAGCGTGGTTACGACCAGCGCGGCGGCAAGCGCCGCAATCGCGGCCCACAGAGGCGAAGCCGAAAGCAGGTTCATCGCAACAATCCTTGCTCGCGCAACGCCTTGAGCATCAGGTCCTCGAACGGCGTGGCGGTCGTGGTGCGCAGATAGCCCCAGCCGTGACTGCGGCAGAAGGCTTCGATCTCGGCGCAATAGCGCAGGAAAGTGTCGTGATAGGCCTTCACCAGGTCGGGCGTCACGCGCACCCGCGCAGCGCCGCCTTCCTCCGAGTCCACCAGCAGCACTTCATCCGCGAGCACCGGGTCGAGTTCGTCGGGGCTCATCACGTGCACCGCGAACACGTCGTGGCGGAACTGGCGTATCACCTGGAAGCTCCGCTCGAAACCCTCGCGGTCGAGGAAGTCGGAGATCACCACCGTCAGCCCGCGGGTGCGCCGGGCGCCGAAGAAGCTGCGGAACGCCGACTGCAGGCTGGTGCCGCCGCCGGCCTCGATGCGCTCGAGAAAATGCAGCGCGCGCCACACCTGGTTCTTGCCGCGCCGGGCCGGCATCTCCCTTACCACCCCGTCGGAAAAGGCGACGATGCTGACCCGGTCGTGGTTGATCAGGCCTATGCAGGCCAGCGCTGCGGCGAACTTGCGGGCGAAGTCGAACTTGGACGGGGCGCCGAAATCCATCGAGCGGCTGACGTCGAGGAATATGTAGACCGGCAGTTCCGCCTCTTCCTCGAACAGCCTCAGGATCAACCGGTCCAGCCGCAGGTACGTACCCCAATCGAGGTTGCGGGTGTCGTCGCCCGGCGAGTACGGCCGATAGTCGGTGAACACCATCCCCGAGCCGGTGCGGCGAGAGCGATGATGGCCGCGCAGGGGGCCCGCCACGGGACGGCGGGTAAGCATGGTGAGATGCTCGAGCTGGCGAAGAAATTCTTCGCTGAACAGCAGGCTTTCCTGGACCAAGTTGAAATGCCTCAGTGGGGCCGCATGGCAGCCGCCATGGAGCCGGTGGATATCCTCAAACGGCAGTCATTCCTTCGGTTCCGGTACCCACTCGAGGATCCTGTCGAGGATCGTGTCGGTATCGATGCGTCCGGCTTCGGCCTCGAAATTCAGCAGGATCCGGTGCCGCAGCGCCGGCAACGCCACTGCGCGCACGTCCTCGCAGGACACATAGACGCGGTCATTCATCAGCGCGTGCACTTTCGCGCCAAGGATCAGCGCCTGCGTTCCGCGCGGGCTGGAACCGAAACGCACATACTTCCTGCTCATTTCGTGAGCCTGGGACGATTCCGGGTGGGTCGCCAGCGTCAGCCTGACCGCGTATTCCTGCACCGGCCGCGCCACCGGGATGGCGCGCGCGGTTTCGCGCATCTCCAGAATCTCGCCCTGCTGCAGCACCCGGCGCACTACCGGTTCTTTCTGCCCGGTGGTGCGGTCGACGATCAGATGCAGCTGCTCCACGTTCGGGAAGTCGAGGTTGAGTTTGAAGAAGAAGCGGTCCATCTGCGCCTCGGGCAGCGGATAGGTGCCTTCCATCTCGATCGGGTTCTGCGTTGCCAGAACGAAGAAGGGCTGGTCCAGCGCGTGGGTGCGGCCGGCAGCGGAAACGCTGTTTTCCTGCATCGCTTCCAGCAACGCCGATTGGGTCTTGGGGGTGGCGCGGTTGATTTCGTCTGCGAGCACCATATTGGCGAAGATCGGACCGTGCTGGAACTCGAAGGCTTTGCGGCCGGATTCGTCTTCGCGGACGATGTTGGTGCCGATGATGTCGCCCGGCATCAGGTCGGGGGTGAACTGGATGCGCGAGAACTTCAGGTGCAGCACGTCCGCCATGGTCTGCACCAGCTTGGTCTTGCCCACGCCGGGGATCCCCTCCAGCAGCACGTGGCCGCGCGCAAGCAGGCAGGTCATCACCCCGGAGATGATCTCGTCGTTACCGACGATGATGCGCGAAATCTCGTCGCGGACAAGCTGGAACTGATCGCGGAAGGCCTGGATCTGGCGGTCGACGACGGTATTCATTTCTTCTCACTTTCATGCAGGTTCAGAAAATAATCTTTGACGGCCTGTTTCTGGCGGATCGGTATGCGCTCGAAGCTCATCGCATTCTCGCGGTCGAAGTCCAGGCGCGCGCGCACGTCCTCGAATCCGAGCAGCGATTTCTGCTCCTGGCTGGCGGAATAGAACCAGCCCTGGTCGGCCTTTTCGTCGTCGTTGCCGGCGTCGTCGCGGCGCTGGATGGCTTCGAGCTTGAGTTGCGCATCCAGGCGCCGGGTCGCCGCACCCTCCAGCGCTAAGGCCTCGGAGTCGCCGGCGGCGCTGCCGCTCATGTTGCCGTCGCGGGCCGGATCATCGTCATTTCTGCGCGTCACCGCGCCCTGGCGAAACATGGTGCCGCCGCGGATGTCCGCGTTGCCGGTATCCGGCGAAGCGGTCGCGTTGGGAGCGTTGTCGCTGGAATCGAACTGGCTCGCGGTCAGCGCGCTCCTCTGCGATGTGGGGATCATCGCATCCTGCATCCGCCGCTTGACCTCGGTTACCCGGCTCTGCACCTCGAGCTGCTGGTTCGCCTCCTGGAGGGCATTCACCACGCGGTCGATCGCATCCTGGTCGACCCTGGCATTGATGCTGTTCAGGTCGCGGCCGGCTTGCGCGAGTCTTTCCTCGATGCCGCGGTCGAGGCCCTTTTCACTGTCTGACAGCAGCCGGGGCTCATCCTTCTCCGGCGCACGCGCGTCCTGGTTTCCGGCCTCGGCGCGCATTTGCCGCAGCAACGCCAGCGCCTCTTCGTTGCGCCCGGCCCGAAGCGCTTCCGCGGCCTTCTCGAAGCGCGGGTTCGCCCTCATGGCCTCGGCCAGCCTGACCAGCCCCTCGCGCGCAGCGGCGGCCTCCATGTTGGCCTGCTCGATCGCATCGCGCGCCTGCGCGGCTGCGCGCGCTTTCTCTTCGGCGGTAGCGTCGGCGCGCTGCAATTCCTCGAGCGCGCGATCGAGCTTCTCGAGCTCGGGGTCCCGCGGCGCGCCTTCGAGGAGTGCGCGCAGGTCCTGCGTCTCCCTGGCCGCGGCCACGGCCGCAGCATCGGCCCCGTCCCATGAATGCGATTGACGCGGCGCAATCCAGGTGACCAGCAGCAGGGCCGCGCCCAGACCGGCAACAGCGTACAGGCTGCGCGGCGGCCGGCCGGGGACGATTGCGCCGGGGTCGAGCCGGCGTGCGGTCGCGGCCGCGCGGGCAATTTGCAGTTGCGCGAATGGCGACGGCTCGGGCGTGGAAACGAACCAGTAAGCGGACTTCAGTTCGTCCTTCAGCCGGGCGCGTGCATCGGCCTCCCCTGCGGCTTGTGCCAGCGTCACCTGACGCAATGCGCGCCACGCGACGTAAGCCCCGAGCATCACCACCGCCGCAACGACCGCCGTCCGGGCGCCGGTTCCGACCGCCGGAACCGCCGAGCTCAACGCGACGCCCACAAACTGGAAGGCAATCAGGGAGAACAGGACGACGCAGGCGCCGTAGGTGATCTCCTGAAGCGCCCGGCGCAACCACAGGCGGCGCTCGATGCTGCGCAGAACACTGAGTATGACTTCACTATCTTTCATGACCGGGGCGATTGTAGCGCAGCCGGGAAGCCCCATGCGAGGCAAGCGCGCGGAGGAGCCCCGCGGGCATCGGGCTCGCGGGGTTGCGCCGCGCGATCTCAGGTAACATCTGGCGCTAAACGACGGAGGAGCAAGTGAAGGTGGCTCTGCGACTCGCGGCGGCGTTGTTCGGCTGCGCGTATGCATGCATCGGTGCTGCGCAGCAGCCGCACATCGTCTACATCCTCGCCGACGATCTCGGCTGGAAGGACGTGGGTTACCACGGCAGCCCGATCAGGACGCCCAACATCGACAGGCTGGCGCAAGGCGGCGCACGCCTCGAGAAGTTTTATACCCTTCCCTACTCGACCCAGACTCGCGCGGCATTGATGACCGGCCGCTATCCGATGCGCTACGGCCTGCAGACGCTTTCCATCCTGCCGTGGAGCCGGTACGGATTGCCGGCCGATGAACGGATGTTGCCGCAGGCGCTGAAGGAAGCCGGCTACCGCACCGTGATGCTCGGAAAGTGGCAGCTCGGGCATTTCAAGAAAGAATTCTGGCCGACCCGGCGCGGCTTCGACAATTTCTACGGCAGCTTCAACGGCGAGATCGACTATTTCAAGAAGACCAACAGGATCGGCGAGCCCGACTGGCACCGCAACGAACGGCAGGTGAAGGAAGCGGGCTACGTCACGACCCTGTTGGGCAGGGAGGCAGCCAGCCTGATTTCAAAGCACGACGCGGCCATGCCGTTGTTCCTCTACCTGTCCTTCAACGCGCCGCAGGTGCCGTTGCAGGCACCGAGGGAATACCTGGAAATGTACCAGGACGTTGCCGACGACAGTCGCCGCACCTACGCGGCGATGGTCACCGCACTCGACGACGCCATAGGAGGGCTGATCTCGGCACTGGAATCGAAAGGCATGACGGCGAATACGCTGATCGTGTTCCATAGCGACAACGGTGGGGCGCTGCCGAACAAGTATGCGACCGGCGATGGCGATGTCAGGAAACCCGCCGCCGACAACGGCCCCTTCCAGGATGGCAAGGGCGGACTGCACGAAGGTTCGATGCGGGTGGCGGCGTTCGCCGCGTGGCCGGGTAGAATCCAGCCGGGTGTGGTCGCCGAACGCATCCACGTCACCGACATGTATCCGACTTTGCTGAAGCTCGCGGGTGCGAAGCTCGAGCAGACCCGGCGAATCGACGGCATCGATCAATGGGCCGCGATTGCCGACGGCAAGCCGAGTGCGCGCAAGGAATTGCTGCTGGCAATGGAAGACAGCCGCGGCGCGCTGCTGATGGAGAACTGGAAGCTCATCGTCTACTCGCGCTTGCCGGTGCGCTACGAACTGTTCAATACCCTGGACGACCCGTCCGAGGAAGACAACCGCGCCGAGCGCGAACCGCAACGGGTACAGGAGATGCTGGCGCGCTTCAACGAGTACGCCTGGGAGATGGCGCCGTCGCTTTACCTGGAAGATTTGCTGAAACCGAGAAAGTACGACGCCCCGATGTACTGGGGTGAGAACCCGATCAGACCATAGCCTCTTTTCCACCTTCAATAAAAAAATCCATGCAAGCAATCAACATCGACGATCTGCGCAGCCGGGCGCGCCGGCGTCTGCCGAAAGTGATATTCGAGTTCATCGACGGCGGGGCCCAGGATGAGACCACGCTGCGCGCCAACCGCGAGGATTTCCAGAAGTGGCGCTTCCGTACCCGGGTGCTGACCGACGTTTCCAGGCGCGACCAGTCGATCACCCTGTTCGGCCAGCGCTGCGCCTCGCCTTTGATCCTCGCGCCGACCGGACTCGCCGGGCTGCTATCGCGCCGCGGCGAGTTGGCCGCAGCCCGCGCCGCAGAGAAATACGGCGTGCCCTACTGCCTGTCCACCATGGCCACCTGCAGCATCGAGGAGATCACCACCGAGACCACCCAGCCGAAGTGGTTCCAGCTCTACGTGCTGCGCGACCGGGGTCTCACCAAGGAGTTCATCGAGCGCGCGCGGGCGTCGCGTTGCACCGCGCTGGTCCTGACCGTGGACACCAAGGTGCAGGGGCCGCGCGAGCGCGACATGCGCAACGGCTTCACCGTGCCGCCGCGTTTCACTCTTGCGACGATCCTCGACTTCGCCCGCCATTTCTCCTGGCTCTTCGACGTGGGACTGGGTCCGCGCATCGCCTTCAGGAATTTCGAGGGCACCAAGGCCACCGCCACCGACGCGGTCACCATCTCCGAGTTCATCGCCGACCAGTACGATCTCACGGTGAACTGGCGCGACGTCGAGTGGTTCAAGTCGGCGTGGGGCGGTCCGGTCCTGCTGAAGGGAATCCTGAGCGCCGAGGATGCGAAGCTCGCGGCCGCGCACGGCGCAGACGGGGTGATCGTTTCCAATCACGGCGGGCGGCAACTCGAAGGCGCGGTATCCGCAGTGCACGCATTGCCGGCGATCGCCGATGCGGTGGGAGACCGGCTTGAAGTGGTGCTCGACGGCGGCATTCGCCGTGGCGCCGACGTGGTGCGCGCCCGCGCCCTCGGTGCCAGGGCCTGCATGATCGGCCGCGCCTGGCTTTACGGGCTGGCCTCCGCCGGCCAGGCGGGAGTCGAGCGCGCGCTGGAAATCCTGCGCGACGAGATCGACATCACGCTGACCCTGCTGGGCCGCCCGACGCTTGCCGAGGTCGATCGCGAGGCGCTCGAGCGCGTCGGCTGATCATCCCGCAACCGGTGGCCAACGGCGCCGCCGACGCATTGCTACGGACAACGGCACGACATTTGCTCCGCCGAAGCGGGAGAACCGAATTTCGCGGCCGCGGATAAAATCCGGTCGAAACTTCGGTATCCTTTTGACATCGGGATCAGCGCAGCGACCGACAAACATGGCCTCGACCCTTTCGATCACCCACTACACCTCACACGAGCCGCTCGGAATCGTCTCGGACGAGGAATACCAGCGCTTCAAGAACCAGTTGCTGGAGGCATTCCAGGAAGAGTGGCCCGACGCGATTGTGTCGATAGAGGACGACGAGGAACCCTACACCGAGGTGGATGGCGTCAGCGGCCAGGCCGAGAAGGATGTGCGTGACCGCATCGAAGACATCGTCAACGAAGTGATCGATTCCGGCGACTGGCGGGAAGAGGAGGAGGATCCTTATGAAGAGAAGGAGGAACTCGACGACGAGGAAGAGGAAGAAGACAAGTTCTGACCTTCGTTTGCCGACGTGGAAGAAATGGTGGCCCGGCTGCAATCAAATACCGCTTGGGAAGCCGCATCGTTGCTCAAATGCTACCGACCTTCCATCTGTTGTTACCCCCAACGTTACCCCCGCTTGCTCGCTTTGACCTTCCTAAAGTTCCTTCCGCAGTTGTTGTAACAGAGTCTCGATAACCGCTTCCGCGTATGCACGCGCCCCAGGGTGTCGGCTTTCCCGCGGCCCCGCCACATTCAGCACGCTGATGGAGTGCTCGGACAGAAACCTGGCTGTCTGTTCAGCGGTAGCCTTCGGATCGGTCGCGTTACCATCAACAACCAGCGCGGGTTTCCCGAAACGCTCGCAGAAACGCACGGTTTCGCGTGTACCCCCAGTGAGAGTGCCGAAGTGGATGACGAGAGTTCCGTCCGAATCAAGCGCGTTCTGGTGCGTCCGCTGCCGGTGGCCGGCACCGGGAAGCACCGTTACCGGGTATATAGGAGAGATCGCGACATCCTCCGCGGTGCTAGGCGAAATACCGGCGCTTGATCGGTTCGTTATCGGGGTTGTGCGTTGTCATGGTCTGATGCTCCTTATCGCAAGTCACTGTTCACAGAGGGTTGGGCGCTCTCGTCAAAACGGGATTGACGCCGGCGGAGGTCCGGAGCACATTTCGAAAGAGAAAAGTGCCATAACGAACCCCAAACCAACCTATGTCAGAGAGATCTGCGGTGCGACCGACCACCCGTCGAGCCTTCGCCGAAGAATTCGCCGGCCTGCTTGCGCCGCCGAGCGCAACAGCAGTATGGGAGTAAAGAACATGGGAATAACTTCAATAATTGGCGGCGATCGTTGCGACATTTGTTGCCCTGAGTGGCCACTGCTACTTTGGATGCCGTCAATCTGCATGTCGCTAGTCAGGCTCCGGTCAGGGTACCTGCCACTCACCTACTCATCCATCCATCCCCGGTAAAAAGCCACCTTGCCGGCGTGTGATGCACTACAAAAACAGAATCCAGCTCTCGATCGCCATGCGCAATGCTGACTCGAGAGCACATCGCGCTGGCGTAGCCCTTCTGATGCTTTGCGCGTGCGGACTGGGGCACGCCGCGGCCACCTTGAAGGGTGTGGTGCTGCTGAATCAGTTAGGGGGTCAGCCGGAGGCTAATGTGCAGGTCGCGGCCGATGGCGCCAACCCCACGGTCTCGGACAGCACCGGTGGGTTTCTGCTGGCTTTCCCCAACCGCAAGCCCGGCGAGAGCGTTCGCCTGCGCGTCGTGCGCAAGGGCTGGGTGGTCGTCAATGACATTCAGCTCGAGCGCGAGCTGCCGGATAACCCCAATCGTCGCCCACTCGAAATCCTCATCAGCAAGGCGGCCGAACGGGAGCAATGGGCGCTGCAGTTCTACCGCCTCAAGGGCCGCGAAGTCGCCGAAGCCATCTACAAACGTAAGCTGCAGGAGCTGGAGAAGGACCGCGTTTCCACCGTGCAGGAGCGCGATCGGTTGCGCAAGGAGCGCGATCAGGCCCTGGCGCAGGCGGATGAGTTAGCCAAGGAGCTGGCCTCCGTGAAGACGACGGAGCGCAGCGACACTTACCAGCGGGCTACAAGGCTGTTTCTCGATGGGCAACTCGATGATGCGCTGGCGCTGCTGAGCGAGGAGCGGCTGCGCCGCGAAGCTGAGGGCGCCAAGCAGGCCCTGGAGCAGGCAATGCGCAGTTATCTTCTGCGTGGGCAGTTGCTGGGGCTCAAGTTCCAGTTCGAGGAAGCGGCCAAGACCTACGACGAGGCAACGAAGCTCGCTCCGCAGTCCTTCGAGGCGTGGTTCGCCTATGGGTATTTTCATCAGCAGCTGAATCACTTCAATCGGGCGGGGAAAGGCTACCAGGAGGCGCTGCGGATTGCGCGCGGGCAGGCGAACCAGCCGGATATTGCGAAGACGCTGAACAACTTTGGCAATCTGCACAGCGTTCAGAATCGTTACGACGAGGCGCGCAAGGCCTACGAGGAAGCGCTCGACATTGAGCGCGACCTCGCCCGGGCGAACCCCGACACCTATCGGCCTGATGTTGCGCAGACCCTAAACAATCTCGGCAACCTGCACAGCACTCAGAGCCGCCACGACGCGGCGCGCAGCGCCTTTGATGAGGCGCTTGCCATGTACCGCGACCTCGCCGACGTGCACCCCGACACCTATCGGCCTTATGTTGCAGGGACGCTGAACAATCTCGGCGTCCTGCACAGCGATCAGAAACGCTACGACGCGGCGCGCAAGGCCGACGAGGAGGCGCTCGTCATGTACCGCGACCTCGCGCTGGTGAACCCGGATACCTATCGGCCTGATGTCGCGATGATGCTGAACAATATCGGCATCCTGCACTGGAAACAGAAACGTTACGACGCGGCGCGCAAGGCCTACGAGGAAGCGCTCGCGATCCGTCGCGACCTCGCCCTAGTGAACCCCGACACCTATCGGCCTGATGTTGCAACCACGCTGAACAACCTTGGCGTCTTGCACAGCGTTCAAAACCGTTACGAGGAGGCGCACAAGGCCTACGAGGAAGCGCTCGCGATCCGCCGCGATATCGCCCTAATAAATCCCGACAAGTATCGGCCTGCTGTTGCGACGACGCTAAGTAACTTCGGCAACCTACACAGCGATCAGAAACGCTACGACGCGGCGCACAAGGCCTACGAGGAGGCGCTTGGCATCTACGAACAGTTCGCGACAATGAATCCCGACCGATTCGCTCCCGACGTCGAGCGTGTGCGGCGCCTGATTGCCACGCTACCAAAGTAAATTGGAAGCCGCACGCCCCGCGGCAATCAAGGTGCCGCTGCCCGTTAAGTAACGTAGGTTTAATACGCTAGGCTGTCCATGCGTTGCTCGTTTGTCTTACCCTTACTTGTGCCCATCTTTGGGCCACTCCTCGCCAGTCACGTTGGACCCCACTGCTCGGTCTCGACCGCTATTGCCGATTAGCCAACCTGCCCTAATCCGCGCATCTCACGGACCAAAGCCTTTGCGAGCTCGCTGACATCCGGCTGCTTCGCGAGTTGCGGTGTTGTCAGATCTCGAATGATCTCCCCTTGGCGGGTACTTTCAACTTGGCCATAGCTAAGGAAGGTCGTCAAAACCTTTTCATGCGCAAGATTCTGGCTCCACGCCTTGAAGTCTTCAGGCGTCTGGCAGACAGCCTGACCGAGCCGGACGAGCGTGTTTCTAAAGCTGTGCGGGTTGAAGTACGGCAGGCCGGTGCCAGACCATGCTGCTGATGCAGTCCGGTATGGATGTCTTCTGGAGTCGCATATACTAATCAAGGTGGCGCTGAGCGGGATTTAGCCCGTGAAAAGCGAGGTCATGCCCTCCGCCGAGGGTAAAAAGTGGATAAAAAAGCTCTTCGACAAGCGAGATAGCCTAATAGCTCCCATGATGAATGTTTCATAACTACCTATTATATATAGTTAAAATGTCGTTCATTCTTCGCGTCACGCGCGACTAGACCGACTCGCCTAGTTTTCTGCCTTTTTTGTCTATTTGCATTTGTAGCCAAAATCATCGACAATGTTTCAATGTCGACTAATCCAATTGATGACGATTCCGAGATTGCGGCGATCAGCGCGATCAACGCCGCCTTAGCCAAGGTGACGGACTCAGAAGCGCGGCTTCGAGTTCTCAATTACATATGGTCCCGATACCGCCCGCAGCTATTGGCCGGCACCGCCGCCTTCACGCTGTCGGATAGCTCATTGCCTCTTCCGCTTAGTTCGTCGCTATCCTCAGGCGTTAGCTCAAGTTCCACGCCGCTCCCATTGATTGCCGCTACTGCCAGGGAGTTGAATGGCATTGCCCGGATTACCGACAACGGAGAGTTGAGGATCACCGCGCGCGATCTGAAGGCAAAAAGCGGCCTTGACGCGGCGTTACGTCTCGCCCACATCGCCATTTACGCCCACGAACGTCTCACCGGTCAGCCGCTTTCCTCTAGGAAGGGTTTGACGCCGCTGTTGCGGGAGTGGCGTCTGTACACCGGGAATGTCCGCGCCAAGCTGGCCCGGGAGCGGGGCATCATTCGGAGCAGCGACAGCCTGCTGCTGGATGCTCATGCTCGCCGCGATGCCGAGCGTTATATCGAGGAAATATTGTCAGACGAAGTCGCCGGACAATGGAGGCCGAAATGACAGACTAATTCGGCGGCCGGGTGGTCAACGCCACCGACGCCTGGCCCAAATGGAAAAGGCCCGAACAGTCCAGAAATTGTCTTTGCGGGACAGGACTGTTCGGGCCGGTGTGGCACCTACTAACGGCGCTGATTTTCTAACGCCGCTTCTATCTTACTGCTATTACAAGGAAATCGTAACATGAAACGTAAGACCAGCAATGAGACTACGTCGGCCAAGGCCGCCTCTGCAGCTTCACAGGTCCTCCGTAATCCGAAGTCGTCAGCCGCTGCGAAGTCGGCTGCCGGTTCCGCATTAACGCAGCGGGTGCCGGCGAAGAAGCGTTAACAGCAGTTGCACGTAACCTGTGGGCGGGAGACTATTCTTCCGCCTACAGGCCCTCCATCTCGTCGTTACGCAACTCTGCGTATCGCGTTCTGCAGCTTTCCCCCCTGCCACCCCGTGTTCGAGAGTTTCACGAAGTCGTCGAAGCCACAGTTGTCGCAGGTAACGTGGAAGGCGAGCGTGAACGCCTGCTTCGCGGGTTTCTTTACCATCCCGTTGTACGGGTTCTCTTCCTGCTTGTCGTGCTCGGCGTACTCCAGGACGCGCAGCATATGATCGTCGGGGCACTTGGGACAGAGAAAGTAGAAGTAGTCGCTACCATCGGTGGAACCGCGAAGCTTTCCGTCTTGGACGTCGGAAGATCCGTGGTAGGGTTTTCCATTGTTGAATTTGGTCACGACACGGTCCTTTCATGCAGAGGGGAAGTGAATTAGGCGGATAAGATAGAGAGTAGTTCCCCTCCCGTTTACTCGCCGCTTACTTGAAAAGACGGCCGATGCCTCTTATCTATAAGTTATTGAGTAATTGGTGGGCCCGGATGGATTTGAACCATCGACCAAAGGATTATGAGTCCTCTGCTCTAACCAGCTGAGCTACAGGCCCGCCTGAAAAAATGCGATAGAAAAATGGCCGGGTGTTGAACCCGGCCATTTTACTTTGGCGCATTGCGCCTTTCTCTAATTATTATCTAGAAAACTGCGCAGCCGCTCGGAGCGCGACGGATGGCGCAGCTTGCGCAGCGCCTTGGCTTCGATCTGGCGGATGCGCTCGCGGGTGACGTCGAACTGCTTGCCGACTTCCTCGAGCGTGTGGTCGGTGTTCATCTCGATGCCGAAGCGCATGCGCAGCACCTTGGCTTCGCGCGGGGTGAGCGTGTCCAGCACTTCCTTGGTGGCATCGCGCAAGCTGGTGTAGACCGCCGCGTCCGAGGGCGCCATGGTGGCCTGGTCTTCGATGAAATCGCCCAGATGCGAATCGTCGTCGTCGCCGATCGGGGTTTCCATCGAGATCGGTTCTTTCGAGATCTTGAGGATCTTGCGGATCTTTTCCTCGGGCATTTCCATCTTCACCGCCAGCGTAGCCGGATCCGGTTCCTGTCCGGTTTCCTGCAGGATCTGGCGCGAAATGCGGTTCATCTTGTTGATGGTTTCGATCATGTGCACCGGAATGCGGATGGTGCGCGCCTGGTCGGCGATCGAGCGCGTGATCGCCTGGCGGATCCACCAGGTCGCATAAGTCGAGAACTTGTAGCCGCGGCGGTATTCGAACTTGTCCACCGCCTTCATCAGGCCGATGTTGCCTTCCTGGATCAGGTCGAGGAACTGCAGGCCGCGGTTGGTGTACTTCTTCGCGATCGAGATCACCAGGCGCAGGTTGGCCTCGGTCATCTCGCGCTTGGCGCGGCGCGCCTTGGCCTCGCCGGTGGACATCTGCCGGTTGATTTCCTTCAAGTCCTTGACCGGGATGCCGACGCGCTTTTGCAGATCGATCAGCGCCTGTTGCTGTTCCAGGATCGCCGGCGCAAAACGGGCCAGCACCTCGCTGTAAGGCTTGCGCCCGGTCACTTCGCGGCCGACCCAGTTGAGATCCTCCTCGTTGCCGGGGAAGGTCTTGATGAAATAGGAGCGCGGCATGCCGGACTTCTCCACGCACCGCTCCATGATCGAGCGCTCGTAAGAACGCACTTGATCCACCAGCCTGCGCAGGCCGTCGCACAAGGCCTCGACCTGCTTCGCGGAAAAGCGGATCAGCATCAGCTCGGCGGAGATCTCCTCCTGCGTCTTCAGATAAGCGCGGCTGCGCGAGCCGTTCTTCGCCAGCGCCTTCATCATCTTGTTGTAGAGCACGCGGATCTTGGCGAAGCGTTCGCCGGCATCGGCCTTGAGCTTGAGCATGCTGGCGTTTTGCACCGCGGCGCCGTCGTCATCCTCTTCGGTTTCGGCCTCCAGATCCTCTTCCAGTTGCTCGTCGGAGACTTCCTCCGCCAGCGCCTCCGCGGGCGCGTTCGGGTCGATCAGGCCGTCCACCACTTCATCGATGCGCATTTCCTCGCGATCGATCTTGTCGGACAGGTTGAGGATTTCGGCGATCGTGGTCGGGCAGGCCGAAATGGCCTGGATCATGTGCTTCAGGCCGTCCTCGATGCGCTTGGCGATCTCGATCTCGCCCTCGCGCGTCAGCAGTTCGACCGAACCCATCTCGCGCATGTACATGCGCACCGGATCGGTGGTGCGCCCGAATTCGGAATCGACGGTGGAAAGCGCCTGCTCCGCCTCCTCGACCACGTCTTCATCGGGAACCACGGCCGGCGTGGCCTCGTTCATCAGCAGGGTTTCGGCATCCGGCGCCTCGTCGTAGACGTGGATGCCCATGTCGTTGATCATGCTGATGATGTTCTCGATCTGCTCGGCATCCAGCATGTCGTCCGGGAGATGGTCGTTGATCTCCGCGTAAGTGAGATAGCCGCGCTCCTTGCCGAGGACGATCAGGTTTTTCAGGCGCATGCGCCGGGCTTCAGCATCGATCGGCTGCTGAACCTGCACCTGCTCCTTGACCTGGTCCTTGCGTCTTTCTCTTGCCATGTCCCTTAGTCCTTTAGAAACAACTGCTTAAAAAAAGGCGAGCAAAAAAGAACCGCGCATTATACCGGACTCGCCCCGCGCCTTCATTCTGCCGCCGTACGTTGCTGCAAACGCCGGAACTGTTCCTCATCTTCCGGCGTCCAGCGTTGGCGCTTGCTCTTCTCCAGCAGCAGCGTGATGCGTACATGGCGGAACCGTTCCGTGAGCCGCGCCCACGCGCCGGTAAATTCCGCCTCCAACGCCTCGTCTTCCAACCGTTCCCAGCGCAGGCTGCCGACCTCGATATCACGCGCCAAGGCTTCGAACTCGCCGCCACGAAAATGTTCGGCGGCGCTGCGCAAGTCGGGGCGGCTGCGGCAGAGTTCAAGCAGCCGTTCGAGCAACGCGACTTCCGCCGGCGGCAGCTCGATCGAGGCAAGATCGGCGTTGGCTTGAAGCTGAGTGGAATCTGCCAGCGCTGCAAGAGAGGGACGGAAAACCAGCATCTCGCAGAGCAGCCGGGTGAGCGAAGGCTTTACCGAAGTGCGCCGCTCCGGGGCCCGGCCTCGCACAACTGCTTTGATCTCGAAACCGTGTTCGAGTTCGGACTGGGCAACACCGGCCAGTTCCGCGACTTGCTTGCGCAGAACCAGCGACAACATCGGTGCGGTTACTTGTTTGACCAGCGGCTTTGCGTCCTGAAGGAACTTGGCCCTGCCCTCCGCGGTGCGCATGTCCACCCGCGAGGCCAGTTGCTGCAGCAGAAACTCCGACAGCGGCTGCGCCTGCTGCAAGAGCAATTCGAACGCCTCCTTGCCGTGGCTGCGCACGAAGGTGTCCGGATCGTCTTCGGCAGGAAGGAACAGGAAGCGCACCTGCTTGCCGTCCTGCAACTGCGCCAGGCTGTTCTCGAGCGCCCGCCAGGCGGCGCGCCGCCCGGCTTCGTCACCGTCGAAACAGTAGATCACGTCATCGCTCTGCCGCAGCAGCTTCTGCACCTGCCAGGGCGTGGTCGCTGTGCCGAGCGTGGCGACGGCGTAGCCGATCCCATACTGTGCGAGCGCGACGACGTCCATGTAGCCCTCGACCACGATCACTTTTTCCGCATCGCGGATTGCGGTTCTCGCCTGGAACAGGCCGTAAAGCTCGCGGCCTTTCTCGAACAGCGGCGTTTCCGGCGAGTTCAGATACTTGGGCTCGCCCTGATCGATGATGCGCCCGCCGAAGCCGATGATCACGCCGCGCTGGTTGTGGATCGGAAACATGATGCGGTCGCGGAAGCGGTCGTAGCGCCGCCCCTGCTCGTTCACAATCACCAGCCCGGCCTCGCTCAGCGACTTCGACTGATAATCGGCGAACACCGACTCCAGGTTCTGCCAGCCGTCGGGGGCGTAACCGAGGCCGTAGCGGGCGGCGATTTCGCCGCTGAGCCCGCGGCCCTTCAGATACGCCACCGCCCGCTCCGAGGTCTTGAGCTGCGCCTTGTAGTACTGCGCCGCCTTGAGCATGACTTCGGTGAGATCTTCGGCGGCCTCGATCTTTTCCTTCTGGCGCGGGTCGGGGGCCTGCTCGGGCACGGTCATGCCGGCACGACCGGCGAGTTCCTTGACCGCGTCGACAAAGCCCATGCCCTGGTACTCCATCAGAAAGCTGATCGCGGTGCCGTGCGCGCCGCAGCCGAAGCAGTGATAGAACTGCTTGGTGGGGCTCACCGTGAACGACGGGGATTTCTCGCTGTGGAAGGGGCAGCGGGCGGCGTAATTGGATCCGGCCCGCTTGAGCGGCACGTAGGACTCGATCAAGTCCACGATATCCACCCGGTTGAGGAGGTCCTGGATGAAGGACTGTGGAATCATTTCGTCGGGATCGTCTCGCGCTCGGTTCCCCTGACAACCGGGGCTTGTTGCCGTCAGCGGAACTCCTCGGGGCTTTCGAAGAATTATAGGTTACTTTCCACGGATTTCCGGAAAAGCCACGATCGCCGGAATCAGGCGATTTCGTATTATCTTTGAATCACTTGCCCGATCACAGCGGCCTTGACTTGGGCCGACACCTCACCGAGTTCGGCGCATCCCGGGCTCGCAAGTCGCGGAGCGACCCGGAGCGGGAAGGGGCGCCAGCGCGCCGCAGCCTTCCATTACGCCGACAACTTCGATTTCACCAACGCTGATACTTTGCCCATGTCGGCGCGTCCGGCCAGTTGGGGTTTGAGCACGGCCATCACCTTGCCCATGTCCGCCATGCCCTTGGCGCCGCTTGACTGGATGGCGGCGGCAACCGCCGCCGCGACCTCGGCATCGGACAGAGCCTGCGGCATGTAGGCCTGCAATACCGAAAGCTCGAATTGCTCGACGTCCACCAGGTCCTGACGCCCGCCCTTCTGGAACTGTTCGATCGAATCGCGCCGCTGCTTGATCATCTTCTCGATCACCGACATCACGTCGGCATCGCTCATGTCCTTGCGCTCGTCCACCTCGCGCTGCTTGATCGCCGCGAGCAGCAAGCGGATGGCGGACAAGCGCTGCGCATCCTTCGCGCGCATCGCGGTTTTCATGTCGTCGGTGATCCGGGCCTTTAAAGACATGTGAAGGGTAAAGGGTAAATGCGTGAAGAGTAGAAGCGAAAAGGGTGAAGGTCTTATCCTTCACCCTTCACTGTTCACCCTTCACCGGATTGCTCAATAGAGCTTGGGTGGAAGGAGCTGGTTGCGCAGGCGCTTGTGATGGCGCTTGATGGCAGCAGCGAGCTTGCGTTTGCGCTCGGCGGTGGGCTTCTCGTAGAATTCGCGCGCCCGCAGTTCGGTCAGCAGACCGGTCTTTTCCACGGTGCGCTTGAAGCGGCGTATGGCCACTTCAAACGGCTCGTTTTCCTTGACTCGAATCGTCGGCATAGAAAGTGAAGTAAAGCAGTCCTGAAAGTTGTCGGCCAAAACGAAGGGGCGCATTCTAGCAATAATCCCCTGATTTGCAAATACAACCAGACGATTGACCGACCTTGCGCCCGGCGCCGCGCAGTGCCCGCATACGCCTGTCACGCCCGACCATTCCCCTTTAACTCAATGCCTTATGCTGGTTCTCGGGATCGAAACCTCTTGCGATGAAACCGGGGTCGCCCTCTACGACACCGGGGCCGGGCTGCTCGGTCATACGCTTTTCTCACAGGTGGCGATGCACGCCGAGTACGGCGGGGTGGTGCCGGAACTCGCGTCCCGCGATCACGTGCGCAGGCTTTTGCCTTTGACCCGGCAGCTGCTGGAGCGCTGCGGACGCCGTCTTGCCGATATCGACGCGATTGCCTACACCCAGGGGCCGGGGCTGGCAGGCGCGCTGCTGGTGGGCGCAGCCGTGGCAGCGAGCCTGGGTTATGCGCTTAACGTGCCGGTGGTCGGACTGCACCATCTCGAAGGCCATCTGCTCTCGCCGCTGCTCGCCAGCCCGGCGCCGCGGTTTCCTTTCATCGCGCTGCTGGTTTCCGGCGGCCACACACAACTGATGCGGGTGGGCGCGGTGGGCGACTACCAATTGCTCGGCGAGACGGTGGACGACGCCGCCGGCGAGGCCTTCGACAAGACTGCCAAGTTGCTGGGCTTGCCCTACCCCGGCGGTCCTGCGTTGTCGCAACTGGCGCAATCCGGCAATCCCAAGCGCTTCAAGCTGCCGCGGCCGATGCTCGCCAGCGGCGATCTGAATTTCAGTTTTTCCGGATTGAAAACCGCGGTGCTGACGCTGGTGCGCGGGGCCGATGCGGACAGTCACACCAAAGCCGACATCGCCGCATCGTTTCAGCAGGCGATCGTCGAAGTCCTGGTCGCCAAGTCGGTCAGCGCCGTCGCCAGGGAAGGACTGGATCAACTGGTGGTCGCCGGCGGAGTCGGCGCCAATCGCCCGTTGCGCGAGGCGATGTCGAAGAAGGCCCAACGCGAGGGCTTCGAGGTGTTCTACCCGCCGCAGGATCTATGCACCGACAACGGGGCAATGATCGCTTTCGCCGGCGCGCTGCGTCTCGCGGCCGGCGCGCCTGGCGGCACAGGATTCACGGTGCGGGCGCGCTGGGACCTGGAAGATCTTAAGACCGTTTCAACAGCCTGATCCTGCTTTCGTTGCCTGCGAGCAACCTTTCGATGTTGCCGCGGTGGCGCCATACCAGCAGAACCGCGATCACCAGCACCGCCCAGGTCATCGGCCCCCAGCCGAGAAAGTGGAAAGCCGCGAGCGGAGACAGCGCCGCCGCGACGATCGCCGCCAGCGACGAATAGCGCGAGACCACCGCGACCAGCACCCACACCACCAGAAGCGTCAGCGCGATGCGCCAGTCCATCGCCAGCAGGATGCCCGCCGCGGTGGCGACCCCTTTGCCGCCCCGGAAGCGGAAATACAGCGGAAACAAGTGCCCGAGAAACGCCGCGAGCGCCACTGCGGCGAGCGCCGCTTCGCCGACACCGAACTGTGGTGCAAATTGCTGCGCCAGCCACAGCGCGAACGCGCCCTTCGCCGCATCGCCGATCAGCGTCAGCACCGCTGCGGCCTTCTTCCCGGTGCGCAACACGTTGGTCGCCCCCGGGTTGCCCGAGCCATAGGTGTGCGGATCCGGCAGCCCGAAGAACCAGCTCACCACCACCGCGAAGGAAATCGAGCCGATGAGATAGGCAACCAGGACGAACAGCGCGGAAGCCATCGAGTTCGGTTCTCCTTGAGTATCAGCCGCGAGGATGATGTTTCGCGTGCAGTTGCTTCAGCCGTTCGCGCGCGACGTGAGTGTAAATCTGGGTCGTGGAAATGTCGGTATGGCCGAGCAGCAATTGCACCACGCGCAGGTCGGCGCCGTGGTTGAGCAGGTGGGTGGCGAACGCATGGCGCAAGGTGTGCGGCGAGATCAGCTTGCTCAAGCCCGCCTGGGCGGCGTAGCGCCGGATCAGATACCAGAACGCCTGGCGCGTCATCGATTCGCCGCGCGCGGTGACGAACAGCGCATCGGTGCGCTTGCCGTCGAGGATCTCCGGGCGCGCCTGCGCAACGTAGCGGCGGATCCACGCCAGCGCCTCCTCACCCAGCGGTACCAGCCGCTCTTTCGATCCCTTGCCGACGATGCGCACCACGCCCATGTCCTGGCTTACTTGCGCAACACTCACGGACACCAGTTCGGAGACCCGCAACCCGCTCGCGTACAGCGCCTCCAGCATCGCCTTGTCGCGCAGGCCCAGCGGCGTCTCAACGTCCGGCGCAGCGAGCAGCCGTTCGATGTCTTCCTCGGTCAGGCTCTTGGGCAGGCTGCGCGGCAGTTTCGGCGCCTCCACCTGCAGCGTCGGATCAGCCGTGATCCTGCCTTCGCGCAACAGGAACCGGTAAAGACGCTTGAGGCTGGAGAGCAGCCGCGCCGCGGAGCGCGGCTTGGCATGGCGCTGGAACTTGTGAGCGAGATAGCCAAGCAGGTCGACGCGTTCGGCATTCATCAGCGTCTTGCCGCGTTCCGACGCCAGCCATACGGCGAACAGCCGCAGGTCGCGGCGGTAACTTTCCAGCGTGTTACGCGACAGGCCGTCCTCGAGCCAGAGCGCGTCGCAGAATTCGTCCAGAAGACCGTCGTCCGCGGCCATCAGTAGGCGCCCGGATTCTCGTGATGCAGCAGCCAGCGCTTGATCTCGATCGGCGAGCCGCGGCGGGTGTGCATGAAGCCGCCGATGCCGTTGCTGGCGATGACGCGGTGGCAGGGAATCAGGATCGGGATGCGGTTCGCGCCGCAGGCACTGCCCACCGGCCGCGGTGCCGAACCGATGCGCTTGGCCACCTGCAGGTAGGACAGCACCTTGCCGGGCGGGATGGCATGCACCGTCTGCCAGACCTTGCGCTGGTACTCCGTGCCGTTGTATTCGAATGGCAGGTCGAATTCGAAACTGGGATCCTTCAGGTACGCAGCGAGCTGCCGGCACACTTCTTTCGCGAACGGCGTCTGCGGTTTCAGCGTCGCCGCGCCGCGCGGCAGGTACTCGATATCGGTCAGACGCTCGCCAATGACGCGGATGCCTAGCACCGCGAACGGCGCCTGCATCTTCGCCTGATGAGATTCGAGCATCGGGTTCATCGGCTTGAATGCACGGGGGGAGACGGCGATCTGTGTTGGGCCCCGGCATTGTAGCAACGATGCCGGCTGCAGGCCGCGGCGCGACTTGGCTATACTCTGCGTTGCGCCCCATTCCACAACCGGCCCACGTGACTACTCTCGATCCGTCCAAGATCTCCACTTGCAGCCTGGAGAGCATGCAGTTGCATGTGGGAGACCGGCTGCAACTCGAGTTGCTGACCGACAGCACGCGCAGCCACTACTACGCCACGCTGATCGGATACGTTTCCGGTCACAGCGTGCTGATGCGCACGCCGCAGGTCCAGAACCTGCCGATCCCGGTGCGCGAGGGCGAGCCGGTGCTGGTGCGAACTTTCTCCGGCCGTCACGCCTACACCTTCGAATCCAGGGTGGACCGTGTCTGCCGCATCCCGTATCCCTACCTCCATCTTGCCTACCCCGCACAGGTGCAGCAGACGCTGATTCGCGGAGCGCTGCGGGTGCGGGTGAACCTGACCGCCACGGCGTTGAATGCGGCAAAACAGGGCGAGGCATTGCCGTCGGCGTTGACGATCGCCGACCTGAGCATCTCGGGGGCGCTGCTGGAGGCGGAGAAGAGCCTGGGCGAGGTGGGCGAGACGCTGGAACTCGCGTTCAAGTTCCTGGTGCAGCCGAACAATTACGAAGTGAAGCTGGCTACGCCGGTGGAAATCAAGAGCGTGCGCAAGACCAGGAGGGAGCGCAAACTGGACGAAGTGTTCACCCATGGCGTGCGCTTCGCCAAACTGCGCTCAACCGAGGGTCTGCTGCTGCAAAGCTACATTCAGCAGGTGCTGCTCGACGACCGCTCGCGCGTCGTGTGAAAATTTTGCGGCGCAAAAACAACGCAGCGCAGCGGGAATGCGATCCGGAAAACGACAAAGGCGGCCATTGGCCGCCTTTGACTTTCGTACCTTTGGAAATGCTTACTGCGGGTCGGCAGGACCGCCTTCCAGTTTTTCGCGGATGCGCGCGGACTTGCCGGAGCGGTCGCGCAGATAGTAAAGCTTGGCGCGGCGCACATCGCCGCGGCGTTTCAGCTCGATGCTGGCGATCAGCGGCGAGTAAGTCTGGAAAGTGCGCTCCACGCCTTCGCCCGAGGAAATCTTGCGCACGATGAACGAAGAATTCAGGCCGCGGTTGCGTTTGGCCACCACCACGCCCTCGTAGGCCTGCACGCGCTTGCGGTCGCCTTCGACCACGTTCACGTTGACCACCACGGTATCGCCCGGCGCAAAGTCGGGCACGTTCTTGCCCAGCCGGGTGATTTCTTCCTGTTCGATTGTCTTGATGAGGTTCATTTGATCAGCTCCTGCGTTTCGTTGCGTTCCGCCTTGTATTCTTCCAGCAGCGCCGCCTGATCGGCGCTCAGCTTCACCTTCGCCAGCAGATCCGGCCGCCGCTCCCAGGTGCGCCCCAGCGACTGCTTCATGCGCCACCTGGCGATCTCCACGTGATGTCCCGACAACAGCACCGCGGGAACCGGCTCGCCCTGGTACAGCTCCGGCCGCGTGTAATGCGGGAAATCGAGCAGGCCCTCTTCGAAGGAATCCTGCTGCGCCGACTCGGCATCGTTCAGGACGCCGGGAATGCGCCGGATCAGCGCGTCCATCAGCACCATCGCCGGCAGTTCGCCGCCGGAAAGTACGTAATCCCCGATGGAGATCTGGTCCTGCACTTCGGTTTGCAGCAGCCGCTCGTCCACGCCTTCGTAGCGTCCCGCCAGCAACACCAGGCCGTCCAGCTGGCCCAGCTCTTCCACTATCTTTTGCGTCAGCGGCCTGCCCTGCGGCGACAGATAGATGGTTCGCGTACGCCTTACGCCGCAACTGAGCTGCCGCTGCCGTGCCGCCGCCATGGCTTTCGACAACGGCTGCGCCATCATCACCATGCCGGGACCGCCGCCGTAAGGACGGTCGTCGACGCTGCGATAGGTGTTGGTGCTGAAATCGCGCGGATTCCACAGCACCAGTTCGTAGAACCCCTTGTCGCGTGCCCGCTGGGTGATGCCGCTGCCGGTGATGGCCTCGAACATTTCGGGGAACAGGGTGACGACGTCAAGGTGAATCATTGCCGCACGCTCAGTAATCGAGTTCCCAGTCCACCGACAGGCGCCCGCCGGCCAGGTCCACAGCGAGGATCACGCTGTCGACAAACGGGACCAGCAATTCCTGCTCACCTTCGAGCACCAGAACATTGTTGGCGCCGGTTTCCAGCACCTTCGCCACGCGACCAAGATGCTCGCCGCGCCGGTTTACCACTTCCATGCCGAGAAGGTCGCTCCAGTAATACTCGCCTTCCCGGTTCTCGGGCAGCAGGTGGCGCGGTATCGCAACCTCTGCGCCCTTCAGCGCCGCCGCCGCTTCGCGGTCGGTGCAGCCGTCAAGCCTCGCGAGCACCAGCGCACCGTGCACCGCCGATTCGGCGATCCGGTGCTGCCGCCACTCGCCGTCCCTGCCCAACCACCACTGGGGGTAGCCAAGCAGGCCGTCAATTTCCTGGGTAAACGGCTGGACCTTGATCCAGCCCTTGAGTCCGTGCGGGGCGCTCACGCGCCCCATTACCACCATCGGTTCAGGTCTTGGCCGACTCACTGAACTGCTTTACCAGACGCACCGCCGTGTCCGACAGCTTGGCGCCTTTGCCTCGCCAGAACGCCACACGGTCCAGCTGGATGCGCAAGGACTCCTGGCCCTCGGGCGCTTTCGGATTGTAGAAGCCGACGCGCTCGATGAAACGGCCGTCGCGGGCGAAGCGCGAGTCAGCCACCACCATATTGAAGAACGGGCGCTTTCTGGCGCCCCCGCGTGCAAGTCGAATCACTACCATGACGTCCACCCTCAAAAGCGAAGCGCGCGATTTTACGCCGGTTATTCCGCGGTTTGCAAGGGAAGTTTGGGTCCGCGAAACGGCTCCGCCAGGCCCGGCAGGTGGTTGCAAGTGCCGGCATGGAAGAGGTCCGGCGCCACGCCCTGGGGCTATTTTTCGGCTTCTCCGGGCTTCCCGGAATGGAACACCTGATCGAGGAAACTCACGATCACTTTGACCAGTTCGTCTTCCTTGCCCTCGAAGAAATGCAGGGCGTCGGGGACGATGACCTGCTGCGAACCGGGCACCTTGTCGATCTGGCGCTTGCGTTCGTAGGCGCCGACCTGGGTGATCTCCCAGTCCTTGGTGCCAAACACGTCCAGCACCGGGATCTTGATGCGGAACATCTCTTCCAGGCCGTTGATGATGCCGACGAACACCCAGGCCTTGACCGTGGTTTCGTCGGCCTTGATCAGATACTGGTTGGCCATGGTCGCCCCCAGGCTGTGCGAAGCGATGGCGACGTTGCGGTAGCCCTTCTCGCGCAGGAATTTGGCCGCCAGCTCGTAGCGGTCCGCTCCGTCGGCATAGGTCGGAATGTAATCGCCGACCTTTGCCCCCGGCCCGAGCACCGGCAACTGGATCGAAAGCGTGGCGTAGCCGGCCTCCGCAAGCTTGACGCGCAAGGTGCCGTAGAGCTCGAAGTCCGGGTTCCAGCCGCGACCGTGACCGATGATGACGGCGCCGCGCGCCTTCTCGGCCTCGGTGTACAGCGTCAGGAACTCGTGACCGTTTTTCTGCTTCAGCCAGACCGGCTCGCCGATCAGGATCGCGGGCAGGATCTGGTCAGACCAGCGTTTCTCGCGCTCGTAGTCCATCGCCAGGACGGCGGAACAGCACGAGAACAACATGACAACGGCAATCAACGCTCGATTCATCGGGTGGGGCTTTCTTTGGCGGGGACCGGCATTGTACCGGAGGGCATGTGTCCGGCAAGACCGCCGGGACGCAGAGGAGGTTCGGCGCTGACGATAGGAATGGGGAACGCAGGCGAGGCGCTAGCGCATCCCGGGGAATCCGCCCTTCATCCCCCGCATCATCTTCTGCAGCCCGCCCTTGCCCATCATTTTCATCATTTTCTGCATCTGCTCGAACTGGCCGAGCAGGCGGTTGACCTCCTGAATCGACACCCCGGCGCCGGCGGCGATGCGGCGCTTGCGCGACGCCTTGATGATCTCGGGTTTGGCGCGTTCCTGCGGCGTCATCGATTCGATGATGCCCACAGTGCGGCCGATCACGCGTTCGTCCATCGGCGCGCCCTGCGCGGCCTGCGCGAGTTGCGCGGGCAACTTGTCGATCAGCGCCGACAGGCCGCCCATCTTCTTCATCTGCTGCATCTGGTTCTTGAAATCCTCGAGATCGAAGCCCTTGCCAGCCTTCACTTTCCTGGCAAGTTTTTCGGCTTCCTCGACGTCGACGTTTCTGCGCGCCTCCTCCACCAGCGCCAGCACGTCGCCCATGCCGAGGATGCGCGCGGCCAGGCGCTCGGGGAAGAACGGCTCCAGCCCGCTCGGCTTCTCCGATACGCCGACGAACTTGATCGGCCTGCCGGTCACCTGACGGACCGAAAGCGCGGCGCCGCCGCGCGCGTCGCCGTCGAGCTTGGTGAGCACCACGCCGGTGAGAGGCAGCGCATCGGCAAAGGCCTTGGCCACGTTCACCGCGTCCTGGCCCTGCATCGAGTCCACCACGAACAGCGTTTCCACCGGATTGAGCACGGCGTGAAGCTGGCGGATCTCGCGCATCATGGCCTCGTCGATCGCCAGGCGGCCGGCCGTGTCCACGATCAACACGTCGTGATAGTGCTTGCGCGCGTAATCGAGCGCTCCAGCGGCAATCTCCTCGGGTTTTTGCGCAGCGTCGGACGCAAACATTTCGACGCCGAGCTGGCGCGCCAGGCTCGCAAGCTGCTCGATCGCGGCAGGTCTATAGACGTCGCAACTCGCCAACAGTGTTTTCTTCTTCTGCTCGCCGAGCAGCTTCGCCAGTTTGCCGGCGGTCGTGGTCTTGCCCGATCCCTGCAGGCCGGCCAGCAGGATCACCGCAGGAGGAACAGCCGCCAGGTTAAGAGCGTCATTGCGGGTGCCCATCAGTTCGGTCAACTCGCGCTGCACCACACCCACCAGCGCCTGCCCGGGCGTGAGGCTGCCGATCACTTCCTCGCCTACCGCCTTCTCCTTCACCCGTGCGATTAAATCCCTGACTACCGGGAGCGCCACGTCGGCCTCGAGCAGCGCAACGCGCACTTCGCGCAACGCCTCCTGGATGTTGGCTTCGGTCAGGCGCGCCTGACCACGCAGCGTCTTGACGACGCCGGCGAGCCGGCTGGTGAGGCTGTCGAGCATCCGTGATGTTCCTGGAATGTGGAGCAGATGGGGATAATGTAGACTGCGCAAGCCAGGTCCACGTATCAGCCAGTTTCCTGTTTCGCTGATGCGTGGGAAAACTCGTGAACCTTGCTAGATGGGCGACATTTTACTTCATCTTCTGGTGAGTCTCGGCTACGCCGCGCTGGCCTTCTTCCTCTGGCGCGATGCGCTGCTGCCGTCACCGCCGCAAGGCGGGCAGTCGAGGGCACGCTGGGCGCATGCGGCGCTGATCGTGCCGTTGTCGCTGCACGCGTGGCTGCTGGCGCGCGCCGCGTTTGGGCCGGAGGGCCTTTATCTCGGTGTCGGCAACGCGGTTTCGGTGATCATCTGGCTGACGGTGCTGATCTACTGGGCCGGCAGTTTCTTCTACCGGCTCGAAGGCCTGCAGGTGCTGGTCGTGCCTGCCGCGGCGGCACTGTCCCTGCTGCCGCTGGCGTTGCCGCCGGTGCATCCGCTTGCAAACACCCAATTCGCCGCGTTCACGGCGCACCTGGTCATTGCGCTGCTGGCGTACAGCCTGTTCACCATCGCGTCGCTGCACGTGCTGATGATGGCGATGATGGAGCGCCGCCTGCACCGCGGCAATCTGCCGCGATTCCTGCAGGGGCTCCCGCCGCTGCTGACTATGGAGCAGTTGCTGTTCCGCATCATCGCCGCCGGCTTCGTGCTGCTCACGCTCACGCTGGGCAGCGGCATCCTGTTTTCGGAAGCCTTGTTCGGCAAGCCAATGTCGTTCACCCACAAGACGGTGTTCAGCATCCTCTCCTGGATCATCTTCGCGGCGCTGCTCGCCGGGCGCGCGCTCTACGGCTGGCGCGGGCGCGTGGCGATGCGCTGGACGCTCGCCGGTTTCCTGTCGCTGGTGCTCGCCTACATCGGCAGCAAATTCGTGCTCGAAGTGATGTTGCAACGCTGAACGGCAGCCGCGCTGTAACTAGGGAAGCTCTGCATAAGTCCGACGACGCGCGTTGCGCCAGGTGCGGATGACTGCTAGGCACGCCGGAGCGCGGAACAGGGGCCCCTCCGGGGATGTGACCGCGTAGGCGTGCCATCGAGCGCACATGACCGGCGTGCAATGCGAGCGACTCCGGGTCGCATCCACCGGCCAAGGCCGGCGGAACCTGCTCCGCCTGCGCGCTCGCGCTCCGCAGGTGCGGCTGAAGCCCCAACAAGGAGCGTAACAACGCAGGCGCCGCACCTGGCACAACCCAATGACATTTCGACTCTTTCGAGGGACCGGGCGATTCGGGCCGATGTCTGCGCCGGCTCCTCCTTATGTAGGCCGGCTACACGGCGTCCTCGCCGTCTTGCCCTCGACCCGAATCGCCGCGGCCGCGCATGTGGAACCTGATCAGAGCTTCCCTAAGTTCGTTCCGGCGTGCGCCGCATGCACGCGGGAATCCGGCGTGCCGGCCCGCCGCGGGTCCGATTCAGGCAAAGGCCGGCGATGAAAATCCACGAATACCAGGCGAAAGAAATCCTCAGGAAGTACGGTGTCCCTACGCCCCGCGGCACGCCCTGCTTCAGCGTAGAGGAAGCGGTGAGCGCGGCGAAGAAACTCGGCGGCAAGGTATGGGTGGTGAAGGCGCAGATCCACGCTGGTGGCCGCGGCAAGGGCGGTGGCGTGAAAGTGGCGAAATCCATCGACGAGGTGCGCGACTGGGCTGGAAAGATCCTCGGCATGCAACTCATAACCCATCAGACCGGACCGCAGGGCCAGAGGGTGCGGCGGCTGCTGATTGAGGAAGGCGCGGACATCAGCAGGGAGCTATACATCGGCATGGTGGTGGACCGCGGCGCGCAGACGGTGTGCGTCATGGCGTCCTCGGAAGGCGGCATGGACATCGAGGAAGTCGCCGCGCACACGCCCGAGAAGATCCACAAGGTGTTCGTCGATCCCGAGCGGGGCCTGCTTGATGCCGAGGCCGACGATCTGGCCCGCAGGATCGGCATTCCCGCTGCCAGCATCACCAAGGCGCGCGCGGTGCTGAAGAACCTGTATCGGGCGTTCTGGGACACCGATGCGTCACTCGCCGAAATCAACCCGATGATCCTGACCGGCGGTGGCGACGTGGTCGCGCTCGACGCCAAGATGAATTTCGACGACAACGCGCTCTACCGGCACGAGGATATCGTCGCCATGCGCGACCTCGACGAGGAAGACCCCGCCGAGGTCGAAGCGTCCAGGCACGGGCTTTCCTATATATCGCTCGACGGCAATATCGGCTGCCTGGTGAATGGCGCCGGCCTGGCGATGGCCACCATGGATACCATAAAATTATTCGGCGGCGAGCCGGCCAACTTCCTCGACGTCGGCGGCGGCGCCACCACCGAGAAAGTGACCGAAGCGTTCAAGCTGATGCTGCGCAACCCCAACCTCAGGGCGATCCTGGTCAACATTTTCGGCGGCATCATGAAATGCGACGTGATCGCCACCGGCGTGGTCGAGGCGGCCCGGCAGGTGAAGCTCGGGGTGCCGCTGGTGGTGCGCATGAAGGGTACCAACGAGGACCTGGGCAGAAAGATCCTGGCGGATTCCGGATTGCCGATCATATCCGCCGACAACATGGCCGAAGCCGCACAGAAGGTCGTCGCGGCTGCCAAGGGGAAAAACTGATCGTGGCGATCCTGATCGACAAGAACACCAAAGTTCTCACCCAGGGCATCACCGGCAAGACCGGACAGTTTCACACCCGCGCCTGCCGCGATTACGCCAATGGAAAGCACTGCTTTGTGGCCGGGGTCAACCCGAACAAGGCCGGACAGGATTTCGAAGGCATTCCGATCTTCGCTTCGGTACGCGAGGCGAAACGGCAGACCGGCGCCAATGCGTCGGTGATTTACGTGCCACCGCCGGGCGCGGCGGCGGCGATCTGGGAAGCGGTCGAGGCCGATCTCGACCTGGTGATCTGCATCACCGAGGGCATCCCGGTGCGCGACATGATCGAAGTGCGCGATCGCATGCGCAAGCAGAATCGCAGGACCGCCCTGGTCGGCCCGAACTGCCCGGGAGTGATCACGCCGGAAGAAATCAAGATCGGCATCATGCCCGGACATATTCATCGCAAGGGACCGGTCGGCGTGGTATCGCGTTCCGGCACGCTCACCTACGAAGCGGTCGGGCAGCTGACCGAGCTGAGACTGGGCCAGTCTTCCGCGGTGGGCATCGGTGGCGATCCGGTCAACGGACTCAAACATCTCGATGTGCTCAAACACTTCAACGACGATCCGGCGACGGAGGCGGTGTTGATGATCGGCGAGATCGGCGGCACGGACGAGGAAACCGCGGCGTTGTGGGCCAGAGACAACATGAAGAAACCGATCGTCGGCTTCATAGCCGGCGTCACCGCCCCTCCCGGCAAGCGCATGGGCCATGCCGGCGCGATCATTTCCGGCGGCAAGGGCACCGCGGCGGAGAAACTCGCGGTCATGGAAGAGTGCGGCATCAGGGTGACCCGCAATCCCGCCGAGATGGGCAAGCTGCTCAAGTCGGTGTTGCGCTGAGCACCTGATTTTTCCGCAACGGTTCCACTCGAAACCTTCATGGATCTGAGCAGTCCGCAGTTCTGGATCGCCGTTCTGCAGATCATCCTGATCGACATCCTGCTATCCGGCGACAACGCGGTGGTGATCGCGCTGGCCTGCCGCAATCTTCCTCCGCGCCAGCGCAGGCTCGGCATCTTCTGGGGCGTGACCGGCGCCATCATCCTGCGGGTGACGCTCACTTTCTTTGCGGTGAGCCTGCTGGCCATTCCCTATCTCAAGATCGTCGGCGCGGCCTTGCTGCTCTGGATCGGCGTCAAGTTGATCCAGCCTCAGGACGACGGCGAGGGGCACGAGATCAGGGTTGCCGGAACCCTGCTCGGCGCAATTCGTACCATCATCATTGCCGACTTCGTGATGAGCCTGGACAACGTGATCGCGGTGGCGGCCGCGGCGCGCGACAGCCTGTTTCTGTTGATCTTCGGCCTGGCGTTGAGCATTCCGCTGATGGTATGGGCGAGCCAGTTGATCCTGCGCCTGATGGATCGCTTCCCGTCGATCATCGTACTGGGCGGCGCTTTGCTGGGATGGGTGGGGCTGTCGATGGCGATGCACGACCCTGTTGTGAACGACTGGGTGGTGGCACAGGCCGCGTGGCTGAATTGGGTGGCGCCGGCTGCAGGTGCGGCTCTGGTGGTGGCGGTCGGCAAGTTGCTGTCGCTGCGGGCGGTTCCCGGCCGCGCCCGGCCTGAGGGCGTGGTCGACCTTGCCGAACGGGACCGCCCGGCGCCGCCGCAATCCTGAATGAGGGAGAGATGATGAAGATTTTGCTGCCGGTGGACGGCTCGGAAAACTCGTTGCCTGCGGTGCGGCACGTCATCGCGATGAAAGAGCAATACCGAGACCCAATCGAGGTGCACCTGCTCAACGTGCAGCTTCCAGTCGTTTCCGGCGCGGTGAAGATGTTCATCAGCCAGCAGCAACTGAACGACTTCTACCGCGACGAAGGCGTGGCGGCGCTGAAGGATGCCCGTGCGCTGCTGGATCAGGCCGGCGTTTCCTACCAGCACCACATCGGCGTGGGCGACCTGGCCGGCACCATTGTGTCTTACGCCAAAGAGAAGCAGTGCCGGCAGATCGTGATCGGCACGCGTGGGCGCGGCAGCTTCGCCGGCGCGCTGCTCGGCTCGGTGACCACCAAGGTCATCCATCTCGCCGACATGCCGGTACTGCTGATCAAGTGAGGGGCTTGCGCGCGGCCTCCTGCCGCGCGGCGATCCGCTTTCCCAGGCATTCCCGGCAGTAGCAGCCGGCTGCGGCATCGGTTAGCGGCATCAGTGCCGGAAATTCGGTCGCGCACCAGCACGGCGTGTCATTCGCGATCCCGCAATGGAACGCCCGGCCGCAGTCCAGGCAGCGCCGGTTCTCCACGGGATTTTTCGTCAGCGCCATGCCGAAACGAACGTGCTCCACAGCGTGAGCACGCCGACCAGGATGAACAGCGCGGCGGCAAGCATGCGCACTGCTTTCATGGGGATCTGTTGCGCCAGCCGGTCGCCGATCCACACCGCCGGAACATTGGCGATCATCATTCCCAGCGTCGTCGAAGTGATGAATGCCTGCATCAGGACGGCCGTGGCAAAAAAAGGCGCCATTGTAGCCTCTTGCCTGCTCCGGGCGCTTTTTCAAGCGCGGGCCCCAGGGGAAACCCGGAAGTCTTGAACCACACAGAATTCCTCAACTCGTTTTGTTCTTACTCTGTGCCCTCTGTGTTCTCTGTAGTGCAAGGTTTTGACTTTTCTTTCAGTCAACCGGTGTTGCGTACTGCCGGCTAGCTTCGTGCCGAGAGCCGGCTGTTTGCCCAGGTCAGCCGGTCGACGAGGATACGCAGAAACGCCTGATTGAACTGCTTCTGGCAGGAGTCGGTGGCTTTCTGCAACGCCGCGGCCTTGATCTCGATGAGGGCGAGAGGCGTGGTGGAGGAGATGGTGGTGATCCGCCGCGCGCGGGTATCTTCGAAGTAGAGGATTTCGCCGAAGCAATCGCCGGCGCGCAGCGTGTCGAGCAGGTTCCCTGCCTTGGCTACCCGCGCCTCGCCGGAGGCGATGATGTAAAAACTCTCGCCGACATCACCCTCGCGGATCACCGTCTTGCCGGGCTGGATGCGGCGGAAGGAGGCAATGCGCACCGTCTCCCAGATCTCCACGTCGCGGAAATCACGGAAGAAGGGCAGCGCCTTGATGGCGTTGAATTTCTCGGTGTCGGAGATCGACTCCGGCGGCAATTTCAGGTGGCGGTAAGTCTGGGTAAGGTCGCGGCTGAAGTCCCCCCAGGTCTGGTAGCGGTTTCTTACGTCCTTGTTGAGCGCGCGCATCACCACGCGGTCGAGGTCGGGCGCGATATCGGTGCGATGCGTGGAAGGCGGCAGCGGCTCGATGTTGATGATCTGGTAGAGCAGGCTGGCCTTGGTGGCGGCGATGAATGGCAGCTTGCCGGTCAGCAAACGGTACATCACCACGCCCAGCGAGTAGATGTCGGTCTGGTGCGACAACTCCTTGTCCTGCACCTGCTCGGGAGACATGTACGACGGTGAACCGACGCCCTGGAGGTGAGTGTGCTCGGCTTCCGCCTGCAGTGCCACGCCGAAGTCGCTGATCTTGATGTCGCCCTGCGCGCTGATCAGGATGTTCGCCGGCTTGATGTCGCGGTGTATCACCCCGCGCCGGTGTGCGAATTCCAGTGCCAGGCTGCACTTGAACGCAATTTCCACCACCCGCTCCACCGGCAGGAGGCTGGCTACGTTGCAGTACTGTTCCAGGGTCGGGCCATCCACGTACTCCATGACGATGTAGCTGTAGGCGTCCGCCACGTCGGCATCGTAGATGGCCATGATGTGCGGATGGATCAGCTTGCCGACCAGCGAGGCCTCGTTCATGAAAACCTTGTGGAAGCGCCGTCGCATATCCGTATCCACGCCGGCCTCGTAGCTCACCAACTTGATCGCCACATCCCGGTTGGCAAACGGATCACGGCCCAGATAGACCCGGCTGGTCGCGCCGCGCCCGATCTCGCGGATCACCGGATACTTGCCTATCTTGGATGGAATCGCGTCGTTCATGGATTCACGGCGGCGTCGTGTCAGCGCGGCGCCGGGACCTTCATGCCGCGCTGCACCGCTGGGCGCGCCCCGATCGCGTCGAACCAGCGCTTGACGTTCGGAAAATCGGCCAGCTCGACCTTGTGCCAGTCATGACGGGCGACCCACGGATAGGTGGCGATGTCGGCCACGGAATAATCGGCGGCGAGCCAGTCGCGGCCGGCCAGACGCTGGTCCAGTACCGCATAGAGCCTGCGTGTTTCCTTGCTGTAGCGCGCGATCGCGTAAGGAACCGGTTCCGGCGCGGCGCGCAGGAAGTGATGGGTCTGCCCGAACATCGGGCCGACCCCGCCCATCTGGAACATCAGCCACTGAATGGCGTCGAAGCGCTCGGTCGTCCGCGTGGACAGGAAGCGGCCGGTCCTTTCGGCCAGATAGAGCAGGATCGCGCCGGATTCGAACAGCGCATAAGACTTGCCCTCCGGTCCTTCGCTGTCCACGATGCCCGGAATCTTGCTGTTTGGACTGACGGCCACGAATTCCGGCTTGAACTGATCGCCCTTGCCGATATCGATCGCGTGTACGGTGTAGGGCAATCCCAGTTCTTCGAGCATGATGGAAACCTTTCGGCCGTTTGGCGTGCTCCAGGTGTACAGGTCGATCAACGATTTCTCCTGATGAATGCTGAGGGAAGTGTGCCGAATTTTAAAGGAAAGCAGGAATCGCGCCCGTATAATGCGAGGCTCGGTTGCTTACCACGAAGGCACGAAGAACACTAAGAAAACCAGGTTTTGGTGCAGACATGAGCTTCAGGCCATGCCTAACCGATATGTCGCAAACAGGAATTTCTTCTCAATTCTTTGCGTTCTTTGCGTCTTTGCGTTGAGAAGTTTGGTTTTTGTTTTGCCTCTCTTCGTGTCGTCGTGGTGAGATTCTTGTTTTTCCGGACGAACGGAGAGCGAAGTGCTGAAATGGCTGCTGACGCTGGTCATCGCGCTGTTGCTGCTGGGTGTGTTGTCTCCCTGGCTGCGCAAATTCGGTTTCGGGCGCCTGCCCGGCGACATCGACATCCAGCGTAACGGCCAGCGCTACTCGTTTCCGATCGGCCCCACGGTGATGCTGTCGCTGCTGGCGAGCCTGATCTACTGGATGCTGAGATGAAAAACGGACAGGCGAGCCTGTCCGTTTTTCGTACGGCTGTCGCCGTGTTCAGTTCTTCCTGCGCTCCTGGCGGTGCGCCTTCATGTAGTCGTGAATTTCCTTCCCGGTGACGGTGCCGCTCTTGTCGGCGTCGATCGCATCGAAGTTCTTCACCACCCTGGGCATGGCCTTGGCTTCTTCCCTGTCGAGCATGCCGTCGCCGTTCTTGTCGGCCGCCGTGAAGCCCTCCATGCCGCGTTGGTGCGCTTCCTTGGCCATTTTTTTCATCGCGGCCTGAGTTTCGGCCAGCGTGACCGTGCCGCTCTTGTCGGCGTCAATGGCGTCGAAGTTCTTCGCCCACCGCGGCATCGCCTTGGCTTCTTCGCGGGTCAGGCTGCCATCGTTGTCTTTGTCGGCCGCCTTGAAGTGTGCCTCCATACGGGAGCCGTGTTCCTCCGCGGACACGGCAAGAAGGGGGATGGAAAGCGCGACTGCGGCTGCGAGCGCGGTTGCAAGCCTGGATACGGTCATTTGAGCCTCCGGTGGGGTTGATGACCCCGCAACAACGGCTCGCGCCGGTTAAGCGTTGACGCGCCGCCGCCAGCGCTTCGGTAACGGCCTTCAGGCGGGCGGCCTCGATTGCAGCGGAAATCCGGCCCGGCTCTCCAACTTCAAGGGCAATTGCGCCGGCGTCCAACGCGGACAGCAGTACTCCTTTCCGATTGGCTCGACCGTCATGCGGCCGCCGTTGGTCCCCCGTCGTCGATTGCGTGTGCGACGGCAATGCATAATTCCGCGGCAGTAGTATATTCACGACCATCACCAGATACATTGCCTGGGGAGGAGATTTGGACTTCCAGCTTTCCCAAGACCAAAGGACCATTCAAGAGGCCGCGCGGAAATTCGCGCAGCGTGAGTTGCCCGCGCTGGCGCGCGAGGTAGAGGAACGCGACGAACCCGTGCCCCATGAGTGGCTGAAACGCTTTGCGGACATGGGCTTTCTGGGTATCAACACTCCCGTAAAGTATGGCGGCCAGGGCTTGAGCCATCTGGACGCAGTGCTGGTGCTGGAAGAATTCGCCAAGATCTCGCCGGCCGTCGCGATGCCGGTGTTCGAAGCGAGTTTTGGCCCGATGCTCGCCATTCAGCACTTTGCGAACGAGAAGCTCAGGCAAAAGGTGATTCAGAAGGTATGCAGCGGAAATCTGATGGTCGCGGTCAGCATGTCCGAACCCGATGCAGGAACCGCGCTCACCGATTTGCGCACGCGTGCCGAGGTTCGCGGCGATCAGATTGTCATCAACGGGCAGAAGCGCTGGTGTTCGGGCGCAGGCCACGCGGGCGGCTATGTGGTGTACTGCAAACTCTCGGACGATCCCGGCGCCAGAGGCATCGGCGCAGTGTATGTCGAGCGGGCCACGACCGGACTGAGCTTCGGAAAACGCGAGCGGCTGATGGGCTTTCGCGGCATCGCCAGCGCGGACATGTTTTTCGACAATGTGATCGTTCCGCTCGAAAACCTGATCGTCCCCGCGGGCGGGTTTCGGCAACTGATGGAGGCGTTCGATCTCGAGCGTTGCGGCAATTCCACCATGAGCCTTGGCATCGCGGCAGGAGCATTCGACTATGTTCTCAACTACGTCCAAGAGCGCAAGCAGTTCGGCAAGCCCATTGTGGAATTTCAGGCCGTGCAGCTCAAACTCGCTGAAATGGCGATGAAAGTGGAAGCCTGCCGCTTGCTCATCCATCGCGCCGTGGTCAATTCGTCGCAAGGCTTGCCGTCGATCAAGGAAAGTTCCATTGCCAAGTGTTATGCGAATGAAATGGTGCGTGAGGTGACGGGCGCGGCACTGCAACTTATGGGCGGATACGGGTACAACAAAGAATTCGGGATGGAGCAGCGTTTGCGGGACGGGTGGGGTTGGGGCATCGCGGGAGGGACCATCGACGTGCAAAAAACCAACATCGCTTCTGCCCTGGTGGGCAGGCGGTTCGATCAAAGACGGTGAGCCAGCCTGCTAGGGAAGCTCTGCATAAGTCCCGCATGCGCGACCGAGGCGATTCGGGTCGAGGGCAAGACGGCGAGGACGCCGTGTAGCCGGCCTACATAAGGAGGAGCCGACGCAGACATCGGCCCGAATCGCCCGGTCCCTCGAAAGAGTCGAAATGTCATTGGGTTGTGCCAGGTGCGGCGCCTGCGTTGTTACGCTCCTTGCTGGGGCTTCAGCCGCATCTGCGGAGCGACGCCTAGCAGTCATCCGCACCTGGCGCAACGCGCGTCGTTGGACTTATGCAGAGCTTCCCTAGGCATCCGGTTAGGGTGGCGTGCAGAGATTGTCGCGAATGGCTCGTTCCAGCTCGTGACAACGGGGGGTGAGCAGTTCCATGTCTTCGTTTTGGTTCGGGCGTTTTGTTTCTCTACTATGGTGTGTGGCCGCCTTCGGCGCAGGCAATGCGTTCGCCGAAAAGAGATACGGCCCTGGTGCCACGGACTCCGAAATCAAGATCGGCCAGACCATGCCTTATAGCGGCCCGGCGTCCGCATACGCAACGACCGGCAGGGCGCAAGCCGCGTACTTTGCCAAAATCAACGCCGAGGGCGGCATCCATGGCCGAAAAATCAAATTGACCAGCTTGGACGACGGCTACTCCCCGCCGAAGACGGTGGAGCAGATGCGTAAACTCGTCGAACAAGAACAGGTGCTGTTCATCTTTAGCTCCTTCGGTACCCCGCCCAATATCGCTGTCGCAAAGTACCTCAACGCCAGGAAAGTGCCGCATTTATTCGTCGCCTCCGGGGCTAGCGAGTTCGGCGACTTCAAGACTTTCCCGTGGAGCATGGGGTGGCGCGCAAACTATGTTACCGAGGGACGGATCTACGCCAAGTACGTTCTGAAGAATCATCCCAATGCCAGGATTGCGGTCCTGTATCAACATGACGATGTCGGAAAAGATTATCTCGAGGGCTTGAGGAGGGGGTTTGGCGGCAAAACCGACCAGATGATCGTGGCCACCGCGTCATTCGAGATTTCCGATCCGACCGTCGACTCGCAAATCGTGACCCTCAAGGGCTCGGGCGCCGATGTGTTGTTCAGTTTCAGCACGCCGAAGGCGGCCGCGCAAGCGATCAGGAAAGCCTACGACATCGGATGGCGTCCGCTGCAGTTCGTCGGCAATCCGGCGGCGTCGATTGCCACCGTGCTGAGGCCGGCCGGCCTGGAGAAATCCGTTGGTATTATCAGCGCCACGTTCATGAAAGATCCGGCCGATAACGCGTGGCGAAACGATACCGGATTGAAGGACTGGCTCGCATTCATGAAGGAATATTATCCCGAAGGCGATATCGCGGATCCGTACAACGTCTACGCCTATTGTCTTGCGCAAACCGCCGTGCACGTATTGAAGCAGGCCGGTGACGATCTCACGCGCGAGAACGTGATGCGACAAGCGCAAAGTCTGAACAGCTTCGAACTGCCGATGCTTTTGCCGGGCATCAAGATCGACACCGGCCCGAACGACCACCAACCGATTGAGCAGATGCAGTTGCAGCGCTTCGATGGGACACACTGGGTGTTATTTGGAGATGTACTGGACAACCAGCGCGTGGCCAAATAGTTGATCAAGCCACCTGCGTCGTCGGTACTGAGCGCAGAGCGTTCGCTCAAGCCGGCGGGGGGCAACGATGCCGGTCAGGCTGCGCAAGCTGCCTGACACGGTGCTGAACATTCCGCACGTGAGAGCGTTTCGTACGTGATTGTCCGGGTAACCTGGAACTCAGGATTAGCGTTGACGTGCGCAATCGAGCGCTTCAGTGACGGCCTTCAGGCGGGCGGCCTCGATTGCAGCAGGAATCCGGCCTGGGTCTCCAACTTCAAGGGCAATTGCGCCGGCGTCCACCGCGCGGGCGGCAGCGGCGGCGCATCGCAGAATATCCGCGGGCGGATACGCGCGCTGTTCATAGCCGGTTCGGCCATGAAAGTCGCAGGCGCAGGCGCCGAGGAACTCCTGGAATCGCTCCGGTTTGCGGAATACGTCGGTTGCGCCAAGCAGCTTCAGTATCGTGCCCGGACGCAACTCTTCGGCGCGGTGCACGTCGCCGTGGTAGCGCGCCACCAGCACTGCCAGGTCGCGGCACTCGTTCGGCGCGCGCAGCCGCTGGCATAACTTCTCGACCAGCTCGACGCTCTTGTGCTCGTGGCCATGGTGCTTCGGCCACAGCGCCTTCGGAGTCACGCCCTTGCCCAGATCGTGGGTGAGCGCGGCAAAGCGCACCGGCAGCGGGAAGTTCCGGGCGGCAGCGTAATCCACCACCAGCATGATGTGCACCCCGGTGTCCACTTCCGGGTGATGCTCCGGCGGTTGCGGCACGCCGTACAGCGCATCGACTTCGGGAAGGACTCGCACCAGCGCCCCGCACTCGCGCAACGTCCGGAACATGCGCGACGGCGCGGTTTCCATCAGTCCGCGGGAGATTTCCTGCCATGCGCGTTCCGCAACCAGGTGATCCACCTCGCCGTTGCGGACCATCTCCCGCATCAATTCCAGCGTCTCCGGCGCAACGGTGAATCCGAAGCGGGCGGCAAAGCGCGCCACGCGCAGCACCCGTACCGGGTCCTCGACGAAGGCCGGGCTGACGTGGCGCAGTATCCCGGCCTTGAGGTCGGCCACGCCGTGAAAGGGATCGATGATGTTGCCTTGCTGGTCGCGGGCGATCGCGTTGATGGTGAGGTCGCGGCGCGCCAGGTCCTGCTCCAGCGTCACCTCCGGCGCAGCGTAGACATCGAAGCCTTTGTAGCCGCGCGCGGTCTTCCTTTCGGTTCGCGCCAGCGCGTATTCCTCGTGGGTCTGCGGATGCAGGAAAACCGGGAAATCCCTGCCCACCGGCCGATAGCCCAGCCGCTCCATCTGTTCGGGAGTGGCACCGACCACGACGTAATCCTGGTCCGCCACATCGCGCCCGAGCAGACGGTCCCTCACCGCACCGCCGACGGCGTAGATCTTCATGGTTCGTATTCGGAGATGACCTCGGTCTCGGCATTCGCCCCGGTGATCCACTCCTGCATTGCCGCAAGCGCGCACACGAACTCGGCATACTCGCGCGCGCCGCCTTCCAGTTCTACTTCGTAAGTGTGAAAGCGCGACACCACCGGGGCATACATGGTGTCGGCCACGGAAAACTCGCCGTAGAGAAACGGCCCGTCGGCGCCGAAGCGTGCGCGGCAGTCGTTCCACATCGCCTGGATGCGTGAAATCTCTGCCAGCACCTCAGGGGTTCTGCCGCGCCCCGGCATCCGGCGGCGCACGTTCATCGCCATCTGGCCGCGCAGGTTGACGAATCCGGAATGCATTTCGGCACTGATCGAGCGCGCGTTGGCCCGTGCCCGGGTGTCGGCCGGCCAGAGCCGTTTCTCTGGATGCTTTTCGGCGAGATATTCGCAGATCGCCAGCGAGTCCCACACCGTCAGGCTGCCGTCCACCAGCACGGGTACGCGGCCGGCGGGCGAGTAACGCAGGATGGTCTCCCTGCTGTCCTGGCGATAGAGCGGAACGCGAACTTCGTCGAAGGCGATGCCGGCGTGCTTCATCAGCAGCCACGGTCGCAGCGACCAGGAGGAATAGGCCTTGTTGCCGATTACCAGGGTGGGATCGGACATCGAACAGCTCCTAACAGACGCACGGGGCGGGAACGTGCGGTTTGAAAATCAACGGCGGGCGCGGAAACGGAACCACCGGTACCGCGCCCTCGGGGTATTCTCGGCGAGATAAAGCGGCACCACTGCCTCGAGCGGTGTCGGCTCGAAGCCGAACACGCCGGGAAACGGGCAAGCACAGACGCTGTCCACTTTCATCGAGTAATAGTTGTCCCGCGTCATCAGCTTCACCGGCAGCCACTCCATCATCCAGGCCTGCAGGTAGGAAAGCGGGTCGTTGAGCGGGATGATCGGCCGCTCCAGTCCGAGCACGCGGCAGACGTACTCGACCAACTCCTGCAAGGTGTAGATCCCGGGGCCGCAAAGTTCATAGCTCTGGTCGGCGGTGCGCGCTTCCCCGAGGCTCAGCACCACGGCACGCGCCACATCCTCGACGAACACAGGCTGGAAGCGCGCCTGCGGGCTTGCCAGCACGATCACCGGCAGACTGCGCACCAGGCGCGCGAACAGATTGAGAAAGCTGTCCTCGCGCCCGAAGATCACCGAGGGGCGGAAGATCGTGGTGCGGATGCCGGCGGCCTGCGCCACGCGGATCTGCTGTTCACCGCCGGCCTTCGAGCGCAGGTATTCGCTGGGGGCATGGTGCGCCGCCCCGAGCGCGGAAACGTGCAGCAGCCGGCGCACGCCCTGTTCACGGCAGACGTCCACGATTTTCCGCGGCAGTTCGGTATGCGTGCGGGCGAAGTCGCCTTTGCGCCTCTCGTGCAGGATGCCGGCCAGGCTCACCACCGCATCGGTTCCGGCGACCAGGCGCGAAAGCGTCGCCGGATCGTGAACGTCGGCGTTCACCACATCTACCGTCGGCAGCACGATCAGCGCCTTGGCTCGCTCGCGATGACGGGTCGGCACCCGTACCTGGATTCCCTGCGCCGCCAGCAGATGAACGATGTGGCTGCCTAAAAATCCTGAACCGCCGATTACGCAAACCGAACTGATTTTCATGTCGTCGACGCGACGGAATTGCGCGGCGAGAGTCCGCGGGGAAGCAATTATAAGTCGGCGATTGCCGCTTACGGTCAGTTGTTCTGCAGCGTCCTGGCGGGCACGGTGCCGAGCCGCTCGCGCAGACTGGGTCCCGCCTGGCGCAGCAGCCGCGCATAGTACAGCGTATTGTTCATGACGCGCTTGACGTACTCGCGCGTTTCGGCGAACGGGATGGTCTCGATATAGACCGCGCCCTCGAGAGGGCGGCCGGCTATCCACTCGCGCGCGCGGCGCGGGCCGGCGTTGTAGCCGGCGGAGGCGAGCACCATTTGGTTGTCCAGGGAGTCCATCATCTGGCGCAGGTAGTAGGTGCCCAGCACGATGTTGGAGTCCGCCGTTGCGGTGAGCGTGGCGTGGTGGCCGCTCAAGCCCAGGCGCTTCGCGACCCAGCGTGCGGTGGACGGCATCAACTGCATCAATCCGCTGGCGCCGGCGGTGGATCGGGCGGTGTGCACGAAGCGGCTCTCCTGGCGCACCAGGCCGTAGACCCAGGCTTCGTCGAGGTCGAGCTGGCTGGCGTAATCCTGCACCACCTCGCGATACGGGGTGGGGTAGCGCAACCCGAAGTCGTGCAGCAACACGGTGCGCTCTGCGGTGTCGATGGTGCGCTCGTACCATTGGTTGCGTGACGCCAGTTCAGCGGCGGCAAGCAACTGCTTGTCTTCATAGTCCTTGACGGCCCACTGCCATTCCAGCGCGCCTTCGTAGCGCTGACCGATGCCATACAGCGTCAGCGCGCGCACGATGCCGGGGTCTTTGGCGATCGCCTCGATTTCGACCTCGTCGGGGCGGTAGGTCTGCGGCACCGTGCTGATCGAGGTGCCGAGTTCCTCTGCGGCGAGCTGGCCGTAGAAGTTGAACTGGTTGGAAAGCGGTGCCAGCAGCGCGTTGGCTTCCGACTGGCGGCCCAGCGCCGACAACGCGCGCGCTTTCCAGTAGCGCCACTGCGGCCATTTGTACTCCGCCGGCGACATCGCCTCGATGGCGGCGAGCACCTCGTTCCAGTTGCCGGCGCGCAGCGCGGCGCGGGCACGCCAGGTGAGCTGGCGATCGTTGATGCCGTTGCCCGCGTTCCTGAACCAGGTAAGCGCATCCGGATGAAGGTTGCGCGCGGCGACCGAGGCGATTTGCGTCCACGCGTACTCGCGCTCGGCGTCCGGCAACTCCTTGGCGATTCTGTGCAGCCGGTCGGCGGCGGTCTGCGGCCAGCCCTCAGCGGTCTTGTACAGCGCGTAGATCGCCAATTCGCGCTGGGCGCGGGTCTTCAACGGCAGCGGGGCGCGGTCCAGAAAATGCTGCGGCCGGCGCGCTATCGAATCCAGCGTCTTCGGATCCGGGCGTTGCGCCGCCGGCAGAAAACCGAGCAGCATCCTGGCGCCGCTCAGGTTGCCGATCTCCAGCGCAAGCCGGATCCGGGTCCAGCTGTCCTCGGCGGTGAGTATGCCTTTCTTGAACATCAACTCGAACAAGGGCAGGCAGCTTTCCGGGAGGACCTGCGCGGTGAACCACAGCGGCCGTGCCTGCGTCAGAATCCCGGACTCGCCCCGCGCCAGGCGCGCCTGATAGGCAAAGCAGACCAGCTCGGGGTCTTCGGTGGTGAGTTGCGGGTATTCGCGCAGGAACCCCGGCCAGTCGCGATCTTTCGCCAGTTGCCGCAGCCAGTCCGCGCGCAACCGGTCGGCGACCAGGCTGTTGTTGTAACGGGCCAGGAAGTTCTGGATCTCGCCGGGAGACAGGTCGGCGAGGCGCGAACGCAGTTGCCAGTACTGCACATACGGGGCGAGCGGATAGTCATCGTCGAGCTGCGTGGCAAGCCGCTCCAGCCGTGCGATGTCGCCGCGCTGGAACGCCTCGCGCGCGTCGAGAAAAACTTCGTCGTCTGGCGCGGCCAATGCGGCGCAGGAGGCGAACAGCAGTACGGCAAGGCTTCTTTTCACGGCGTCAATCTATGCGCAGCAAGGATGAGTCAGTCAACTCGCAATTATAAAAGAGCGCCCGGAGAAATAGAGCACGATTTAGGCCAAAAACAGCGAATAGGCAGGGTTCCTGGCCTCGTCCCAGTGCGCGTAGCCGAGCAGCGAGCAGAACTGCTTGAAGCTGCCGGGGCGCTCGGGAATCGTCACCGCAAGAATTGCTTCGCGCTTCTCGCCCAGCTCGGAGCGCTCGGCGACAAAGCGCAGGCGGTCGAAGTTCATGTAGGCGCCGCGCAACTTGAAGGAGAACACCGGCTGCATGTCCTCGCGCTTGAGCAGCAGGGTATTGCCCAGCCGGCCGGAAAGCGCCGGCGCTAACTCCAGCGGAGTTTCGACCGCCACGTCGTAGACGCGTGCAGTCAGGATTCTTTCCAGGTAATCGGTCTTCATCACTTCTCCTAGGGAAGCTCTGCATAAGTCCCACGACGCGCGTTGCGCCAGGTGCGGATGACTGCTAGGCGTCGCTCCGCAG
>JBBPIT010000003.1:0-81774 GCA_038040175.1 Pseudomonadota bacterium
GGTGCGCGCCGTCGCCGCTTAACGAAACCTTTTTCACCGCAAAGGCGCAAAGACGCAGAGGGAACGCAAAAGAAAACAAGAAAAACAGGGATGCTTGAGGTCAAACCGTACCCTTGACGCTTCAACGGTGCCGGTTTTCAGGTGTTATCGCGTTTCTTCGCGTGTTGATCTTTGCGTCTTTTCGGATCGGCGACTCGCGACGCACCAGAATTTCCACGCGCGAGTACGAAGGGTGTGCCAGCAGGCGCCTCAGGACATAGCCGCCGACCAGGCCGGTCGCACCGGCTATCAGCGCTCTCTTCTTCTGAGGATCGGCCAACGCCGGTATCAACCTTCGCGCTGCCGCAGGCTCTGCGTGGCGCGCTGAAACCGCTCCGACGCCACCTCGCCCAGAGTGTCTTTCTCGTCCTGCGAACGCAGCGCCAGGTCGAGCAACTTGAATCGTTGCAGCGCCTCGGGATGTCCGGTGAGCGCCATATCGGCGCTGTAACGATCGCGGCTCACCGCCTCGAAGCGCTGCATCACCGCCACCAGTCCCCAGGCTTCGTAGCCTGCACGCCAGGCGAGGATCGCGCCGTCGGTGTCGGCCTCGAACTCTTCCGACTTCGACAGATTGGCCTTAGTCTCCGGCGCGATCATCTGCTCGATCGGGAGCTGCATCAACTTGCCCATTTCCTTGCCCATTTCCTGAAACAATTCCCGCGACGCCGCGCTGGTCTGGCCGATCTGTTCTTCGGCACGCCGTACCGAGACCGCGAGCTCCTTGTTCATGTAGATCCAGCGCAGATGGTGTTTGCGCACCACGTGGGAGATCTCATGCCCGAGGATGCCGGCAAGCTCGGATTCGGTTTCGGCAAGCGCGAGCATCCCGCGGGTGATGAACACGTAGCCGCCAGGCACCGCGAACGCATTCGGCGCTTCGCCTTCGATCACCGCGAAGCGCCACGGCAGGTTCGGCCGCTCCGACTGCTGGGTCACCCACACGCCGACCGAGTTGACGTAGCGCTGCAACGCCTCATCCGCCACCAGCCGCTGATTGCTGAGGAACTGCTGGGCCATGCCGAAGCCGAGTTCGGCTTCTTCGGCATCGCTCAGGTTGAACTCGGTTTCCATTCCGGAAGGATTCCTGCGCAGGAACTCGCGTTCCTCGCGCTCCTTCTTCTCCTGAGCGCGGGCGTAGCGCGGATCCTTGCGCATCTGCTCTTCCATTTGCTTGCCCTGCAGCTTCATCGCCTCCATCATTTCCGTGCCCTGCAGCTTCATCGCCTCCGTCTGCCTCTTGTAGGCCCGGGCAGCCTCGGTGTCCCTGCCCGCCATGACGTCCCGCGCTCCTTCCATCTGGCTTCGCATCATTTGCAGCGCCTGCTGCGTCTGCGCCTCCTGCATCGCCTGCATTTCCCGTGGCAATGGGCCGGTGTGGACCCCACAGCCCGCACACATAAGGATGATTCCCAGCGCGGCCTTATTCATCGAAGAACCCTTCGGGGAATCCCCCCTCCGGCATGTACTCGCGCACCTGGATGTAGTCCTGTTCGCGCGGCTTGAGATTGGCGGCGCGCGCGAAGATGGCTGAATCCTTGGCGGCCACCCCCAGGCGCCTGAGCTTTTCGCCTTCGGCCTGGTTGGGCGCGCCGACCAGCAGTTCCTCTTCGGAAAAGCCGCGGATGCCGGTGTCCTTTTTCCCGGGGTTCGCACGCGCCGACGGCGATGCCGGCGATTTCGACGTGGCGACATGGAGCCTCAGGTCGGCAAGCCTGACCCAGCCGGTCGCATTCGCGGATTTGGTATTGGCCCAACTGCCGTTGCGGCCGATGATTTGCACAGGCTGCCGTTTGGCCAGCCTGGCAACGACTTTGGCTTGCGAGCCGGGACGATCGAGGAGATCGACTGCCTTCCCCGCATAGCCGGCATCGGCGCCCTGGGCAGGCATACAGAAGGCTGCAAACAGGATCAGGAGAGAAATTCGGCTTCCCATTTGCAGCCCGGATTACTGGGATGCGACGTGCAACTTCTTCGTGTATTGCTGGAAGCGCGTCGGATTCTGTGGCGCCTTGATGCCGTCCAGAGTGGCCAGCCCGGGCGCGAGCCTGTCGAGGCGGACCTGCGGCAGCGGGTGGGTCTTGGTCAGCAACGTCAGGAAATTATCCTTCGGATCGGCGCTGGCAAGCGTGGTCAACACCGCCGGTAATCCGTAAGGGTCATAGCCGGCGCGTGCGGCCAACACCACTCCCATGCGGTCGGCCTCGAACTCGTCGGCCTTGTCGAGGCCGCGTGCGTAAAGTTCCTTGGTCGGTCCCGACAGTTTCTGCACCAGTTCGGCATGCCGCCTTTCCGCGGTAGCGGCGGCCGCACCGGCGCTCAGCAGATTCATCACCGCGGCTTTGCGCAATGCCTTGAGGTGATGCTTCTGCGTCACGTGCGCGACCTCGTGGCCAAGCACGCCGGCGAGTTCGGCTTCGTTGCGCAGCTGCTTCATCATGCCCTTGGTGACGATGACGTAGCCGCCCGGCGCGGCAAAGGCGTTGATGTGATCCGAGTCATTGACGCCGAAATGCCAAGGCAGGTCGGGGCGCTCCGATTGCTGCGCAACCCACATGCCCACGGCGTTCACGTAACGCTGCAGGTCCGGGTCGTCGAGCAGCGGGCGGGCACCCAGCAGCGTCTCGGCAACGCCGTCGCCAATCTCGATTTCCTCCGCCTGCGTGGGCTCCCGCAGAATGGTGAGCGTTTGTTTCAGGCCGCCCGATTCGTTGATGTTGCGCATGAATGCATCGGCCTGCTGCTGTGAACAGCCGCCGAGGACCAGCGCCGCCAGCGCCAGGGAAACGAGAACGCAGCGCGCCGGACTCATTTCTTCTCCTTCGACGGCTTGCCATCGGCGTCGAAATAGGCGATCTGGCGCGGCTCGAGCTTGCCCTGGGCGGCCAGTTGCTGCGCATCGGCCGCGGTTGCCGCAAGACCTTTCATCTTTGCCAGCTCCGCGGCGTTTGGCGCGGCCTTGGCAAGATCCTCTTCGGAGAAGCCGCGCACGCCGGTGGTGACCGTTGCGGTTGTCGTCGGCCGTGGGCGGTCGGCGATGCCGATCGCCGACAAGAGGTTGCCGCCGCCCTGGGGTTTCTGTTCGGGACTGCCCAGCCGCACCGACAGCATGCGCACCCAGCCCTGCTGCTTGTCGCTGGTCCTGACCTGCATCCACGCACCCTGACGGGTGACGATTTCGACCTGGGTTTTTTCGGGAAGCGTGACCACCGTTGCCGCGTCGAGGAAGGGCTTGTCCTTCAGCTCGGTAGGCTTGAGGGTGTAGCCGCTTTCCGCGGCGTATGCCGCGGGAAGGAACAAAACGAGTGCGGCGACCAGCCATGCCCGGCAATTCACGCGGATTTCCCCTCGTCCTTTCTCTTCGGCTCGAACAATTCAACCTCCTGTGCCCTGCCTTTCATTTTATAGAGTCCGCGTGGAATAAAGTCAAAGCCCTCGCCGCACAGTCTCATTGTATCCTCGGATACGAGAATGCGCGCCACGCCTTTGGTCGAACCCTCGATCCGGCTGGCGAGGTTCACGGTATCGCCGATCGCGGTGTATTCGCGCCGCTGCTTCGAGCCGATCAGGCCAACCACCGCCGGCCCGGAATGGATGCCGATGCCCACGTCGAAATTCTCGCCGGCAGCGCCAAGTTCCTTCTTGAACGCCGCGAGCGTGTCGGCCATGTCAAGCGCACAGCCGACCGCGTGCTCGGCATGCCTGGCGTCGTCCAGCGGCGCTCCCCAGATCGCCATGATGGCGTCGCCGATGAACTTGTCGAGCGCGCCGCCATTGCGGAAGATGACCTCGACCTGGCGGCTGAAGTAACGATTCAGAAGGCTCACCACTTCCTGCGGGGAACGGTTTTCCGACAGCGTGGTAAAGCCGCGGATGTCCGAGAACAGCAGCGTCACCTGCCGGCTCTCGCCTTCGCGGGAGAGCCCGCCGTGCGCGATCAGTTCATTGACCACGTGGGGATTCACGAAGCGCGAGAACTCCCGGACCGCCTGTTCGCGCTCGCGCCGTTCGCGCAGGTACTCGCGCAGGGCGGCCGCGAAGAAGAATGCCCAGCCGATAATCAGCGGCCGCAGCAGCGGCACCAGCAACAGTTTTCCGACGGCGACATACTGCCCCGCCAGCAACACCACCGTGGCGCCGGCAAGACCGGCGCCGATCCGGATCGTGTTAACGCGCAGCGTGAATGCCGCGAACAGCAGGCCCAGCAGCAGCAATGCGGCGGCGGCCGGCCAGTACGCCGGAGCTTCGCGAAGATAGCTGGCGTTCTTGAGGTTGTCGATCGTGGTGGCGAGGATGTCGACCCCGTCGGAGCGGATATCCACCGGCGTGGGGCGGATATCGTGCAGTCCGCTGGCCGTGACGCCAATTACCACGATCTTGTCGGTGAATTCCCGGGGATCGCGCTTGCGTTTCTGGCTGTTGAAATCGACGTACAGGTCGGCGTACGAGACGTGCTCCCTTGCCTTTGCGCCGCCCGGCCAGCTCAGCAGGATCGACTCGACGTCGGGCACCGCCAGTCCGAGGTCCTGCACCACCCTTGCGGGAAGCGAGGGAATTTTCCAGCCGTACGCATCCTGGTAGACGAAATAGCGGCGGCCGATTCCGTCCGCATCGGCGAGGAAATCTATCGTTCCGAGCCGCCAGTTTTCCGGCGCGAGCGCCTTTGGCAGGCCGATGTTCAGCGTGGCGTTACGGTCGGCGCCTTTAGTTGCGAACGCGCCCAGCGCCTCCTGTATTTCCGCGATCGGCACGCCGTAGGCGTCTGCCGCGGGATCCTGCCGCACGGTGGGAAAGTACAGGTTCTTCAGCCGCGAGACCGCATTGTTGAACAGCTCGTCCGCATCCAGCCGGTAGGTGTCCGGCTCGAAGAACATGATGTCGAAAACGATCGCCCGCGGTTTCTGCGCCGCAATGCCTTGCACCAGTTCTCCATGCACCGAGCGCGGCCAGGGCCAGCGGCCGGCGTAGTCGGCCATGCGCGCCAGGCTGCCTTCATCGGCGGCGATCACGACAATATCGGGGTCCTGCCTGATGTTCTTCGCCTGGGCGGCGACGAACAGGTCGGAGAAACGCGCCTCCAGCATACGCAGCCCGTTCAGCCAGGAGAACTCGAGGAGCGTCGCCGCAATGAAGGCGACAAGTACAATGACGAGGGGTTTGGCGGCCAGTCGGGACACCGGCGCAGTCTACGGAATGACTCGCGCGATGACAACGGGCTGGAAAACCGGAATTCTCACCACGAAGTCACGAAGACACGAAGAATACGAAGTACCTCGAAGTAAACCAACGGCACTGAATCTTTTGCAGCGGCTGGCAGGCCTGAAAAAGTTTCCGGTTAGTCGCTGGTTGTGAACTGAAGCGCGCTCGAAAGCTGGACGGGCAAACTTGGGATGCCCCACCGTTATCCTTGTTTCGGTGTTCTTCGTGTCTTCGTGACTTCGTGGTGGGATCCTGGCGTTGGGTCGCGGTTTGCTAAAGACCCAGACGCTGCCAGATGGTGGTGGTCGCGCCGGCCTGGTTCAGCGTGTAGAAGTGCAACCCCGGCGCGCCGGCGGCGAGCAGCTTCTCGCATAACGCCGTCACCACATCCAGGCCGAAGGCGCGGATCGAGGCGGTATCGTCGCGGAAACTCTCGAGCTTGATGCGCATCCAGCGTGGGATTTCCGCGCCGCAGGCGTCGGAAAATCTCGCCAGTTGCGAGAAATTTCCGATAGGCATGATGCCCGGAACGATGGGGACCGTGATGCCCGCGGCCTCGCATTCGTCGATGAAGCGGAAATAGGCGTCGGCATTGTAAAAGTACTGCGTGATCGCCGAGTTTGCGCCGGCGTCCAGCTTGCGCTTGAAGTTCTTCACCTCGTCGGCGGCGTTGCGCGTCTGCGGGTGGTACTCGGGGTAGCATGCCACTTCGATCTGGAACCAGTCACCGGTGGTCTCGCGAATGAAAGCCACCAGTTCATTGGCGTACCTCAGCTCGCCGCTGGAGGCGATGCCCGAGGGCAGGTCGCCGCGCAGTGCCACGACGTGGCGGATGCCGTTTTCCTTGTAGCGCGACAGGACTGCGGCGATTTCCGCTTTGCTTGAGGCCACACAGGACAAATGCGGCGCCGCGTCCAGGCCCGCCGCGCGGATCTCCAGCACGGTTTCGAGCGTGCCTTGTTGGGTGGAACCTCCGGCGCCGAAGGTCACCGAGAAAAAACGCGGCTCGAGCTTCGCCAGCTGCTGCCACGTGGCGCGCAGCTTTTCCTTCCCCTCCGGCGTTTTCGGCGGAAAGAATTCGAAACTGAATACAGGTGAGGCGTGAGGCGATAGGCGTGAGGCGTTCATCGCGTGAAGTGCTTCAGTCCGTAGTGCGAATAGATTTCAGCAGACCGCCGATCAATCCAAAAACACGGTCGAGCTTCTGTTGAACTTCTTCATCGTTGTCGATGTAATCGAGTTGCTTGGCAATGGTACGTTGGGTATCAATTTCGCTGAGCGAGCCGCGGGCCATGGAAAGATAGTGTGCAAACTCACGCTTGGTGGTGCGTGCGGCACTTTCGGCGATATTTGACGGCACCGAAACAGACGCTCGTCTGATCTGGCTGACAAGGCCGTAAACCTCGTTGGCGGGAAACGTCTCGGTGAGCTCATAGAGATCCTTTACGAGCTCGACCGAAACCTGCCAGGCAACGAGTTCGTGGTGCTTGCGCCTCACGCCTATCGCCTCACGCCTCACCCGTTACTGAGCGGCTGCGCCGCTCAGTAACGATAGTGCTCCGGCTTGTACGGGCCTTCCTTCTTGACCCCGATATAGCGCGCCTGCGCGTCGGTCAGTTCGGTGAGTTGCGCCGCCAGTTTCCGCAATTGCAGCCGCGCGACTTTCTCGTCGAGGTGCTTGGGCAGGACGTACACGCCCATGGGGTACTTGTCGGGCTTGTTGAACAGCTCGATCTGCGCGATGGTCTGGTTCGCGAACGATGAGGACATCACGTAACTCGGATGCCCGGTGGCGCAGCCGAGGTTCACCAACCGCCCCTCGGCCAGCAGGATGATGCGTTTGCCGTCCGGGAATATGACATGGTCCACCTGCGGCTTGATGTTCTCCCACGTGTACTTCTTGAGCGCGGCAACATCGATTTCGTTGTCGAAATGGCCGATGTTGCAGACGATCGCCTGGTCCTTCATCTTCTTCATGTGATCATGGGTGATCACGTGGAAATTGCCGGTGGCGGTGACGAAGATGTCGGCCTTGTCCGCGGCGTAGTCCATGGTCACCACGCGATAGCCTTCCATCGCCGCCTGCAGCGCGCAGATCGGGTCGATTTCCGTCACCCATACCTGCGCCGAAAGCGCGCGCAATGCCTGCGCCGAGCCCTTGCCCACGTCGCCGTAGCCCGCGACCACCGCAATCTTGCCGGCGATCATGACGTCGGTGGCGCGCTTGATGCCGTCAACCAGCGACTCCCGGCAGCCGTAGAGATTGTCGAACTTGGACTTGGTGACCGAGTCGTTGACGTTGATCGCCGGGAACTTGAGCAGTCCATCCTTGGCCATCTGGTACAGGCGCTTGACGCCCGTGGTGGTCTCCTCGGTCACGCCCTTGATGTGCGCGAGCCGCGTGGAATACCACTTCGGGTCCCGGGCGAGCCTGGCCTTGATGGCGGCGAACAGGAAAGTCTCTTCCTCGCTGCCCGGATTCTTCAGCACCGATGAATCGGACTCGGCGCGCGTGCCCAGGTGCAGCAGCAGCGTCGCGTCGCCGCCGTCGTCGAGGATCATGTTCGAGAAACCGCCGTCCGGCCATTCGAAAATGCGGTGAGTGTAGTCCCAGTATTCCGCCAGCGATTCGCCCTTGTAGGCAAACACCGTCGTTCCGGTGGCGGCGATGGCCGCGGCCGCGTGATCCTGAGTCGAGTAGATGTTGCACGAGGCCCAGCGTACCCGGGCACCGAGCGCCTGCAACGTCTCGATCAGCACCGCGGTCTGGATGGTCATGTGCAGCGAGCCGGTGATGCGCGCGCCGCGCAGCGGTTGGGTCGAGGCATACTCCTCGCGGATCGCCATCAGACCGGGCATCTCGGTTTCGGCAATGCGGATTTCCTTGCGGCCCCAGCCGGCGAGCGACAGGTCGGCGACGTGAAAATCGGCGGATTTCATGGAATTCGGAACGGCAGACATCGACACTCTCCTAGTCAAAACGGAGCGCCGAAATGACAACGGCGCTCCAAACCAATCAAAGGTTTGTGAGCGCCGTTATTTCCTTGCTGAGCCTGGCCTGACCACCAAAAGGACTTCAAGAACCCGACAACTGCCGTGGGGATACGGTCCTTTTGGTGGTCAGGTCGCAACGCTCCTCAGCAGGGGCGAATTATAGGCCGGCGGGGGCTTCCTGAAAAGCGGCCCAAGGGGCCGCAAGAAGGGCGTTCAACGCAAAGACGCAATGTACGCAAAGGAAAACCTGAAAAGGGGAGAGGATGTTCCGGGCGGCCGGGTTTCCCTTGCACAGCGATTGCAATGGGAGGCTGCCAATGAAAAAGGGAGAACCCGTGACCCGGTTCTCCCTTCATTTGTCCGACTTGCTTTCCTTTGCATCCGTTGCGTTCCTTTGCGGCCTCTGCGTCAACGCTCTTATGGCGGCCGGTCAGGCCGCTGCCGTTTGCTTGATACCCGCGTCCAACTTTAACGCTTCGACCTTGTCCAGATTCTCCCAAGTAAATTCCGGCTCGTCGCGGCCGAAGTGGCCATAGGCGGCGGTCTTTTCGTAGATCGGGCGCAGCAGATCGAGCATCTGGATGATCGCTCTGGGACGCAGGTCGAAATGCTTGTCGATCAATTGGCCGATCCTCTCGTCGGAAATTTTTCCGGTACCGAAGGTGGTGACCATCACGCTGGTAGGTTTCGCCACGCCGATCGCGTAGGACAACTGAACTTCGCATTTGCTGGCCAGCCCCGCCGCAACAATGTTCTTGGCGACGTAACGCGCCGCATAGGCCGCCGAGCGGTCGACCTTGGAAGGATCCTTGCCGGAAAAGGCGCCGCCGCCGTGGTGAGCGGCACCGCCATAGGTGTCCACGACGATCTTGCGCCCGGTGAGGCCGCAGTCGCCCTGCGGCCCGCCGACCACGAAGCGGCCCGTCGGGTTGACGAGAAAATTGATCTGGCCCTTGACCAGATTCCTGGGCAGCACCGGCTTGATGATGTTTTCCACCACCGCCTCGCGGATTTGCTCGAGCGAAATATCCGGCGAATGTTGGGTGGACAGCACCACGGTGTCGATCGAGTCGGGCTTGCCGTTGACGTAGCGGATGGTCACCTGCGACTTCGCATCGGGGCGCAACCACGGCAGGCGGCCGTCGCGGCGCAACTCCGACTGGCGCTCCACCAGTCGGTGCGCCAGATGAATCGGCAACGGCATCAATGTCGGGGTCTCGTCACAGGCGTAGCCGAACATCAGGCCCTGATCGCCGGCGCCCTGGTTGAGCGGGTCGTCATGCGCCTTGTCCACGCCCTGCTTGATATCCGGGCTTTGCTTGTCGTACGCCACCAGCACCGCGCAACCCTTGTAGTCGATGCCGTAGTCGGTGTTGTCGTAGCCGATGCGCTTGATGGTCTCGCGCGCAACCTGCTGGAAATCCACCACCGCATTGGTGGTGATCTCGCCGGCCATCACCACCAGACCGGTATTGACCAGCGTCTCCGCCGCCACGCGGGCATACTTGTCCTGGGTTAAGATGGCATCCAGAACTGCATCGGAAATCTGGTCGGCTACTTTGTCGGGATGACCTTCGGATACCGACTCGGACGTAAACAGGAAGTCGCTCATTCGTAAGCCTTGCATTCGATCTGGGAAGTTGGTCAGGATAGCAAAAACACGCCAAAAGAACAAAGCGAAAAACCGAATAAGTTCATGCTCATAGGGTTGATGCGGCTGCTTGCCAGAGTGCCGCTGTCCTGGATTCACTCGGCAGGCGCCGCTATCGGTTGGATCGTCTATCTCCTCTCTCCTTCGTACGCTGCGCGTCTGCGCGAGAACCTGCTGCAGAGCGGCGTCTGGCGCGATGAAGCCGAGTACCAGCGCCTGCTCCACGAGAACATTGCCGAATCCGGCAAGGCTGGAACCGAGCTGATGCCCGTATGGTTTCGTCCGGCGTCTGAAGCGCGCAAGTTGGTCGTGTCCGTTCAGTCGCTATCGCTGGTCGAGGAAGCGGAACGACGCGGCAAGGGGATCATCTACCTGACGCCGCATCTCGGCTGCTTCGACGTTGTCGCCTTGTGGCTGGCACAACGCAATCCGATCACCGTGCTGTACCGGCCGCCGAAGATGCAAAGCTTGCAGCCGCTCATCGAAATCGGGCGCGGCCGCGACAGCGTGCACCTGGCACCGGTTGGCCTCAGCGGCGTGCGCCGACTGCTCAAGGCTCTCAGGCGCAACGAAGCGGTCGGCATCCTGCCCGATCAGGTACCCGGTGTTGGCGAAGGCGCGTGGGCGGAATTCTTCGGGCGTCCTGCGTTTACGATGACCCTGGTTGGGCGGCTCGTTGAAGCCACCGGCGCAGCAGTCATCATGACCGCCGCGGAACGGCTGCCGAATGGCCGCGGTTATTCGCTCGATTTCACGCTCGTGGAAGATGACCTGTCGGGCCGACAGGGCGTGCGTCGCCTCAATGCAGCGATCGAGCAGCGGGTCCGCCGCTGCCCCGCGCAGTACCTGTGGAGCTATAACCGTTATAAGGCGCCGGCCGGCGCCCCGCCTCCCGACGCAAGCGCTGCTGCGAAAGGCGCGCAGGGCTGATGCTGACTCGCCTTGCCATTGGCGTGTTCTGGCTGCTGCACTTTCTGCCCCTCGCAGTTCTGGCGCGCATCGGGGCGGTCGCCGGTCTCGCATTCATGGCCTTCGGTCGCGAGCGGCGGGAAGTGGCGCGAACCAATCTGGCGCTATGTTTTCCGGGATGGGACGAAGCACGCCGTGAGGCGGTGTTGCGGGCTCATTTCCGCGCCATCGGCAGAAGTTTTTTCGAGGCGGGTATCGTCTGGTGGGGTTCCGAAGAACGCATCCGGCGCATTGTGCGCATCGAAGGCGAGGAGCACGCGCGCGCCCAGGGCGACCGGCGCATCATCCTCCTGGTTCCGCATTTCGCCGGCATCGAGATGGAGGGACTGCGCGTGTCGATGGACTGCAAGGGCATGGCGGTTTACAGCCACCAGAAAAACCGCGTCTTCGACCAATTCCTGGTGCGCGTGCGCAGCCGCTTTCCTGGCACGCGCATGGTAGCGCGGCAGGAGGGCGTCAAGACGCTGCTGCGCGGGTTCAAGGACGGTGTGGTCCTGCAACTTTCGCCCGACCTCGATCTCGGTCCACGCGACGCCATATTCGTGCCGTTCTTCGGCGTTCAGGCGGCGACCGTCACGGCGCTGTCGCGGCTCGCCCGGCTTGCCGATGCCGTCATCGTGCCGGTGGTGGTGCGCCAGTTGCCCGGCGGCGAGGGCTACGTGATGCGCATGTATCCGGCCTGGGAGAATTATCCCGGCGAGAGTGTGGAGGCCGACACGCGCCGCATGAATGCGTTCATCGAAGAGCGGGTCCTGGAGATGCCCGAACAGTATTACTGGGTGCACAAGCGGTTCAAGACGCGCCCGGAAGGCGAACCGAGGATCTATTGAGATGAACCAACGCGCCCGGAACGGCTCCGGCGTTTCCGGATCGTGATGCCGGCGGTGCCGGACGACTGCCGCATTTCTCCGCTCGTGCCTGCGGACATCGACCCGCTCACCGCGCTGGCGCGCGAAATCTGGCACCAGCACTATCCCGGTATCATCACGGTCAAGCAGATAGAATACATGCTCGAGCAGCGCTACTTGCCTGATACGATTCGCGCCGAAATCGAGAGCGGTGCGGCCCAATGGGTCAAACTGCTGGTGAACGGCGAACTCGGCGGATTCGCCTCTTACGAGGCAGACGGCGTGCGGCGCGCGGTGAAGCTCGACAAACTGTACGTGCACGGCCTGTTCCGCGGCAGGGGTTATGGAGCGGCGCTGGTCCGGCACATCGAGCAGGCCGCTCGCGCCCAGGGCTGCGATCAGATGTACCTGCAGGTCAACAAGAACAACTTCGACTCGATAGCGGTATACCGGCGCCTCGGATTTGAAGTGATGGACAGGGTCAAGACAGACATCGGCGGCGGTTTCTACATGGACGATTACGTGATGGCGAAGGACGTAAGGCGTCTCGCCTCCCGCCTCTAGCCTCGTGCGAGTCAAGTTCACCAAAATGCAGGGCGCCGGGAATGACTTCGTGGTCATCGATGCCACGCGCCAACCGCTGCGTCTGGAACCGGAGACCATCCGCAAGCTGGCGCATCGCAACTTCGGAGTCGGATTCGACCAGTTGCTGGTGATCGAGCCGGCGCGCACACCCGGAACTGACTTCTATTACCGCATCTTCAACGCTGACGGCGGCGAGGTGAATCAATGCGGCAACGGCGCACGCTGTTTCGTGCGCTACGTGCACGACAAAGGACTGTCCGGCAAGTCCGCGCTCCGGGTGGAGACCGACTCGGGCGTGATCGAGCCGCGACTGGAGAAAGACGGGCGGGTAACGGTGGCCATGGGGGCGCCGGAGTTCGAGCCGGCGAAAATTCCGTTCGTGGCCGATCGTCGCGCGCTAACCTATGCACTTGAACTCGGCGGCAGGTCGATCGAAATCGGCGCAGTGTCCATGGGCAATCCACATGCGGTGCAGGTGGTGGCTCACGTCGAGGCCGCGCCGGTGCTGACCGATGGGCCGTTGATCGAAAAGCATCCACGTTTTCCGCAAAGGGTGAACGCCGGCTATATGCAGATCGACGACCGGCGCCGCATCAGGCTGCGGGTCTTCGAGCGCGGAAGCGGGGAAACGCTCGCCTGCGGCACCGGCGCCTGCGCCGCAGTCGCGGTGGGGATCGCGCGCGGTCTGCTCGACTCCCCGGTGGAAGTACACACCCACGGCGGCAAGCTCGAAATCGCGTGGCAGGGGGAAGGCCATACGGTGATGATGACCGGGCCGGCTGAAACCGTTTACGAAGGTGAAATCATCTTGTAAGGAAAGATTCGGAATGAGACCAGAAGACGTTGCCAGCTACCTGCAGGATCACCCGGAATTCTTCGAAGAACATGCCGAAGTGCTGGCGGAAATCCACATTCCGCACCCGCATGGCGGCAGGGCGATACCGCTTTCCGCGCGGCAGATTGCCAACCTGCGTGAGAAAACCAGGGTCCTCGAGGCGAAGCTGCGGGAACTGGTGCAATTCGGCGAGGAAAACGATGCGCTCGGCGAGCGGGTGCATCGCGCGGCGATAGAGCTGATCAAGGCGCCGGATCTCGAGGCGATGTTGCGGGTGATCTACTACGACCTGCGCGAAGACTTTGCCGTGCCGCATGTGAGCATTCGCCTTTGGAGCGAAACGGATCATCCGCCTCTTGCCGAGTTCGGACCGGCCAGTCAGGAAGTGCGGGTTTTCGCCGAAAGCCTCAATCATCCGTATTGCAGCGGCAAACCGATGTTCGAAACCGGACAGTGGTTCGGCGAGGCGGAAACCATCGTGAAGTCGTTTGCCTACGTGCCGCTGCGGGCAGACAAAGTGTTCGGCCTGTTGATACTCGCCAGCGAAGACCCGCAGCGTTTCTACCCCGAAATGGGCACGCTGTACCTGAAGCGTCTCGGTGAGCTGGTCAGCACCGGGCTGGGCAGATATCTGTAAATGGCCGGCGCAACAGTTTCCCCGTCCCCACCCGAGGCCGCTGAGCCCGAACATCCATACCTTGCCGGTTTCCTGTCCCACTTGCGGCAGGAACGGCGTTTATCGCGCCACACCGCCGATGCGTACGCACGCGACGTGCGTGCGCTGCTCGAGCTGGCGGGGACGACGCCGCTCGCGGAACTGCAGATTCACCAGATCCGCCGCTTCGTAGCCCAGCTGCACGGGCGCGGGCTTGGCGGCAAATCGCTGGCACGCCTGTTGTCTGCCTGGCGTGGCTTCTTCAAATATCTCGCGCGCGATCACGGGTTCAGCCGCAATCCCTGCACCGGCGTGCGGGCGCCAAAGTCGCCGAAGTCGCTGCCCAAGGCGCTGTCGCCCGACGAAGCCACGCGCCTTGTCAGCATTGCCGACAACGACAAGCTGGCGGTACGCGACCGGGCGATTTTCGAGATGTTCTACTCCTCGGGCCTGCGGCTTTCCGAACTCACCTCGCTCAAGTCAGGCGACGTCAGTTTCGCGGATGCAACCGTGCGCGTGACCGGCAAAGGCAACAAGACCAGAGTGGTGCCGGTCGGCAGGCACGCATTGCAGGCGTTGAAAGCATGGATGACAGTGAGGGAGTTGCTGGCGAAACAGGACGAGACCGCACTGTTCGTAAGCCAGCACGGCACCGCCATCACACCGCGCGCAGTTCAGCAACGCCTGAAAACCTGGAGCATCAAGCAGGGGCTCCCCGTTCACGTTCATCCGCACATGCTGCGCCACTCTTTCGCCTCGCACGTGCTGCAATCCAGCGGTGACCTGCGCGCGGTGCAGGAAATGCTGGGCCACTCCAGCATTTCCACCACGCAGGTTTATACGCATTTGGACTTTCAGTACCTCGCGAAGGTTTATGACGCCGCGCATCCTCGGGCAAAACGAAAACTGTCTAAACCTTGAGCCACCCGCCTCACCCCCCGCCCTCTCCACATTTTGTGGAGAGGGAGCTAACGGCAAGAAGATGACGGTCCTACCATGAACTTTGCTCACCCTCTCCGCCCGCTTGCGGGGGGAGAGGGCCCGGCCGACACGGCGTTCGCGGAGCGACCCGGGGCGGGAGGCCGGGCAGAGATGCGCTACCCGCAAGCGGGCGACTCTGTCGCTAACGTGTCCGCGCATCGGGGTGAGGTGGGTGTTCTCTGTGTACCCCTCAAGGGGGTATTGAAAAGAATCCTCTGTGGCCAATTTGCTTTGCTCTAAGTGAACAAGATCATTCTGAAACCAGGCAGGGAGAAGTCTCTCCTGCGCCGGCATCCGTGGGTGTTTTCGGGAGCGATCGCGCGCGTGGAGGGCTCTCCCGGGGCGGGCGACACCGTGCGCATCGTCGCGCAGGACGGGCGCTTTCTCGCGCTCGCCGCCTACAACCCGGAGTCGCGGATTTCGGCGCGGGTCTGGGATTGGCACGAGGACACGCGCATCGACGCGGGCTTTTTCCGGGAAAGGATCGCAACGGCGATGCAGATGCGCGAGGCGCTGCTCGATACGGAAGCGGGTGGGGCGGTGCGCCTGATCCACGGCGAGTCGGATGGCCTCCCGGGACTGATCGCGGACCGCTACGCCGACGTGGTGGTGATGCAGATTTCGAGCGCCGGCTGCCATCGCTGGCGCGACCCGATCACGGCAGCGCTGGATGAACTGACCGGCGCGCGTGCGCTTTACGAGCGCTCCGATGCGGACGTGCTCGAACTGGAAGGACTGGAGAGCCGCACCGGGGTTGTGCGCGGCACGCTCGACCCGCCGCAGGTGGAAATCCTGGAAAACGGCGCGAGATTCAGGGTCGATGTCGCGCGCGGACACAAAACCGGCTTCTATCTCGACCAGCGCGACAACCGGCACTTCGTCGGCAAGCTTGCGGCCGGTCGGGATGTGTTGAATTGCTTCTGCTACACCGGCGCCTTCACCGTGCACGCCCTGGCGAAAGGCGCGAAATCGGTGGCCTCGGTGGACTCCTCCGCGGACGCGCTGCAGCTCGCGCAGGAACACGTGCGCATGAACGGCCTGCCGGAGGACCGCTGCGAGTGGATCGAAGCCGACGTGTTCCAGTTGCTGCGAAAGCTGCGCGATCAGGGACGACAATTCGACCTGATCATCCTCGATCCGCCCAAGTTTGCGCCGACATCGGCAACCGCGGAGCGCGCAGCACGCGGCTACAAGGACATCAACCTGCTCGCATTCAAACTGCTGCGTCCCGGCGGCTTGCTGGCGACGTTTTCGTGCTCGGGCGGGGTCTCGGCGGACCTGTTCCGCAAGATCGTCGCCGGCGCGGCGCTGGACGCGGGCGCCGATGCGCAGATGATCGGTCAGTTCCACGCCGCGGCGGATCATCCGGTATCGCTGGCTTTTCCCGAAGGCGAGTATCTGAAGGGGCTGTTGTGCCGTGTCGGATGAATTGAAAGGAGGTCTTGCCATGTTGAAAGGAAGCTGTTTGTGCGGGAGTGTGCGCTACGAAATCGACGGGCCGCTCGACGGAGCGAGGAACTGCCATTGTTCGATGTGCCGCAAGGCGCATGGTGCGGCGTTCCGCTCCCGCGCGGGGATCCGTGCGAAGGATTTCCGCTGGGTGAGCGGCGAGGAACTGATAACCTGGTTTGAATCGTCACCCGGCAATCATCGCGGCTTCTGCAGCCGCTGCGGATCGCCGCTGCTCAGTCGCTTCGACTCCCGCCCGGAAGTCTACGGATTGCCGTTGGGATGCCTCGACTCCGATCCGGGCGTGAGGCCGGAATTGCATTTGTTCGTGGGCTCGAAGGCGCCGTGGTTCGAAATCACGGACGCATTGCCGCGTCACCATGGGTTTCCGCCGCGATGAGCGAAACCGTACTGACCCTGGTACGCCACGGGGAAACCGAGTGGAACGCCGCGGGCCGGATTCAGGGTCATCTCGACATTCCGTTGAGTGACATCGGACTGGCGCAGGCCGCGGCAATTGGTGAACGGCTGGGCGGCGAAGCCTTCGATGCCATCCTGTCGAGCGATCTCGAACGGGCGCTGCAGACTGTACGGAAGATCGTGCATCATTCCGAGCAGACCCTTGTTCGCGAGGACCGCTTGCGCGAACGCCATCTGGGCGTGTTGCAGGGATTGACCGGCGAGGAAGCGGCGATGCGCCAACCGCAAGCGTGGCAAGCGTTCAAGGCACGCAATCCGGATGCGGCACTCGAAGGCGGGGAAACGCTGGCCGAGTTTTCGCGGCGGGTGGTCGGACTGATCGAGTATCTGTTGAGGGCCCACGCGGGCAGCCGGCTCCTGCTGGTCACCCATGGCGGAGTACTGGATGCGGCTTACCGCCACGCCACCGCATTGCCGCTGAACGCGCCACGGAATTTCCCGATCTACAACGCGTCGGTCAACGTGCTGCGCCACCGCGGCGGCGCCTGGACCGTCGAATCCTGGGGAGACGTCAGCCACCTGCCCCGGGAACTGGCGATGGACGATACATAGGTGAGGGGTGAGGGGAAATTCAGGCTAGGAACACGAATGCAAGTGTGTGTTCTGCCAAATTACCCGCGCTTCATTGTCGAGGCGGGTGCCGTGCTGATGCAATTCGGCGCACCTCACGCCTATCGCTTCACGTCGTACGAGAATGCCATTTGTCGACATCTGCGAGCCAGGATGAGTTTAACAGCTGCGAACCGTACAAGGTATGTAGTGACGCGGCGTTTGCGAAATGTGTGAATGGCTCGAAATAGAGAAGACTTCATTAAGATAAGTCGAAATCTCGCCGCGCGACCGCTCTTTTCACTACTGCATAACATATCCCGCCATGGAACTTTTAATCCTGTCGTTTCTGATCGTGTTGAACGGGCTTTTTGCCATGTCGGAGATGTCGGTCGTCTCATCGCGAAAGACGCGCCTGCAGCAATGGGCAGACGAGGGGCGGCCTGGTGCCATGGCGGCACTCGCTCTGGCAAACGAGCCGTCCATGTTTCTCTCCACCATTCAGGTTGGCATCACAGTGATTGGCATCACCAGTGGCGCATTTGGTGAAGCCACTCTGGCAACTGAGCTTTCCGATTGGCTATCTCAATGGTCCTGGCTCGATCCCTATTCAGACGGTCTTGCTTTGACGATAGTCGTTGCCGGTATCACACTGGCCTCGCTCATCATCGGTGAATTGGTTCCAAAGCGGCTTGCATTGCTGAACCCGGAAGCCATTGCAAGCACTGTAGCGAAGCCTATGAGCGTTCTCTCGAGAATTGCTTATCCACTCGTCCGGATGCTTAGCCTCGCTACCGAGGGCGTTTTAAAATTGTTTGGCGTTCGCGCTTCCGTCGAACCGCTTGTTACAGAAGAAGAAATAAACGTGCTGATGGAACAGGGTGCCGAAGCGGGAATCTTTGAAGAGCACGAGCAAGAACTTGTCGCGCGAGCTCTTAGATTGGACCAAATCAAAGTGGCCGGCATAATGACGCCCCGCGCCGATATCGTGTATCTCAACCTGGAAGACCCACCGGAGGCGAACATCAGATGGATAGTGGAAAACAGCCATTCGCGCTATCCAGTAGTAAAAGGCGTATTGGACCGTGTAGAGGGGATTACCCTGGCGAGAAACCTCTTGGCAGATGCGATCACCGGTAAGCCAATCGATCTTCGCGCACATCTAAGCAAGCCGCTCTATGTTCCAGCTAGTATCAGCGCGATGGAAGCAGTCGAGCAATTCAAGAAATATCGGCAAACCGCGGCGCTCGTGATAAGCGAGCACGGAGACATACGCGGGCTGGTCACCCTCAATGATGTCATGGGAGCGCTGGTGGGTGACATTGCGACGGTAGAGGATCAGAGCGAACGCGACATCATAAAGCGCGACGAATCATCGTGGCTGTTGGACGGAGGCGTGTCCCTAGAGCGGCTAAAAACCGATCTAGGAATAGAAGAACAGCTGCCAGGTGAGGACGAAGAAACATTTCATACGGTAGGCGGGCTAATCATGCACCAATTGGGGCGCGTTCCCGCTGTAGCCGACCGTTTCGACTGGAACGGTTGGCGCTTCGAAGTGGTGGATATGGATAAGCAAAGAGTCGACAAGGTACTCGCCTCAAAGCTGCCGGAGCCTGGAGAGAAAAGTTGAGTCACCTCCAGCTATGGAAGCTTACGGCTAGGAAAGGTGACATTCAGGCGGTTTGGTGCTTGAAGCTAGAAAAGTTACTTGAAAAACCTTGTTGGAGGGCATATGTCGGTGCGCATCTGCCTGTCCGTGTATGTTTTGTAACAACCATTACTGTCGGAAGCCTCCACGCGCTCCGCTTCGAAATGCCACTGAGCCGCGATCCACGCGATTCAGGCAGCCATTGCCGCAAACACCAGTACCGCAACCGGCACGACAACACCACGAGCGTCCAATTGCGCTGATCGGTTTGTTATAGTTCAGCGCATGACCTGAGTCCTGACAATTTCCGGCGAACGCGCTACACTGCCCGGCGTTCCTTCCAGAACAACATGAAACTTAGACGCCTACTTTTCGGTCTGTTGACGCTGCTGCTGCTCGCGGCGCAGCAGGCCGTGTTCGCGCACGGCGTCACCCACTCGGGCAAGCCGCCGCTGGCGAAGGAACAGCTCGCCCACTCCAATCTTTGCGCCAAGTGCGCCAGTTTCGAGAATCTGGCTCACGCGGTGCCCGGCGGCGGCGCAGCGGTCCTGACGCTAGATCTGATCTTCCAGCAACCTGCCGGCGCCCGGTACTTTTACCGCCCGCGCCAGGTTGCCGCATTCCACAGCCGCGCCCCTCCCGTTCTCCTCTAGCAACGCAAGTCGAATCCGCCCGCGACTAAATCGCGTCGCGCAGTATTGGATTGCCATGAGGAGAAACATTCATGTTCAAGAAGAACATCCTGGCGGCGGCCGTTGCCAGCGTCTTTGTCGTACCCGCGTTCGCGTGCGCCGCGGACAATGCGGAAATCAAGAAGATTCGGGAAGAAATTGAATCCATCAAGGACGGCTACGAAACGCGTGTCCGTCAGCTTGAGCAGCGCCTGGAAAAAGCCGAGCAAGGCGCCGGCACGGCAAAGCCCACAGCACCAGCTCAATCCGCGCCCGCTTCAGCGAACGCCTTCAATCCTGCGATCTCGTTGATCCTCGGGGGCCAGATCAACAACCTGCAGCGGGACCCGGAGACCTACCAGATCGGCGGCTTCATTCCGGGCGGCGAGGAAATCGGCCCGGGCGGGCGCAGTTTCAATCTCGGGGAATCCGAGTTGACGGTCTCTGCCAATATCGATCCGTACTTTTCGGGCGTATTCATCGCGGCAGTAACGCCGGAGAATGAAGTCGAGATCGAAGAAGGCTACTTCCAGAACTCCGGCTTCGTTCCCGGCACCACGTTCAAGGCCGGACGCTTCCTGTCAGCGTTCGGCTATCTGAACGAAATCCACGCCCACGCCTGGGACTTCGTCGACGTGCCCCTGGTGCACCAGGCCTTCTTCGGCGGCCAACTCAAGGAAGACGGCATCCAGGCACGCTGGCTGGCGCCGACGCCAATCTTTTTCGAAGTGGGCGTCGAGGCGGGCCGCGGCGCGAATTTCCCGGGTTCGGAACGCAACAAGAACGGCTCCAACTCGGGTGAAGTGTTCTTCCATGTGGGCGACGATGTCGGTGCCAGCAACAGCTATCGCATCGGCGCGTCCTATCGCAAGACCACAGCCGCCGGCCGCCAGTATGAAGACGTCAATTCTCTGGACGAGGACGTCATCAACGCATTCGACGGCGACAGCAAGATGTGGGGCTTGGACCTTGTCTGGAAATGGGCACAGAACGGCGATCCGTCGAAACGCCACTTCAAGTTCCAAGCCGAGTATATGCATCGGGAGGAAAACGGCACTCTGACCTACGACGCGGACGGCACCTCGACGCCCGGGACCGGAACCGACTCCTACAAAGCGAAGCAGTCCGGCTGGTATGCGCAGGCGGTGTATCAGTTCATGCCGCGCTGGCGTGTCGGTCTGCGCTACGACCAACTCGACTACGGTACGGTGGATAACGGGCTGGTGAACAACGGCATAAACGGGTTGACTGCGTCGGATTTCCCATTGATTGCCGAGCACGACCCCAAGCGAATCACGGCAATGATGGACTTCTCGCCATCGGAGTTTTCTCGTTTCCGGCTACAGTTTTCGCGGGATGAGGCTCGGTTCAGCGAGAGCGACAACCAGATCTTCCTGCAGTACATCATGAGCCTGGGGGTCCACGGCGGACACAAGTTCTAATCGAATCCCCAGCGTCAAGACAGGTAAATTTTCCGCTGGGCGCTCCGGCACGCAGCGGACACATGAGGAAACGCAAATGAACAAATGGCTAGCACTAACCGGCTCAGCACTGTTGCCGCTCGCGTGTTTTCCGGCAATCGCTGCAGTGAACATCTTTGCCTGCGTGCCTGAATGGGCCACGTTGGCTAAGGAACTCGGCGGTGACAAGGTCTCGGTTTATCAAGCCTCAACTGCCTTGCAGGACCCGCATCGCGTGGAGGCACGTCCCAGCCTGATCGCGCGCATGCGCAGCGCCGATCTGGCAATCTGCACCGGCTCCGACCTGGAAGTCGGCTGGCTGCCGGTTCTGCTTCAGGCGGCCGGAAACCGGAAGGTTCAAGTTGGGGCTCCCGGGCTCCTGTTCGCATCCGAGCATGTCGAACGGCTCGAGGTGCCGACGCGACTCGATCGTAGCGAGGGCGACATTCACCCTCAGGGAAATCCGCACGTGCAGATGAATCCGCACAACATCGCAAAAGTCGCCGAAGTCGTGACCCAGCGACTGGCGCAGATCGACGCCACCAACGCCGCCTACTACGAAGCGCGCGCAAAGGATTTTCAGACGCGCTGGCAGCAGGCGATCACCATCTGGGAAAAGGAAGCGACACCGTTGCGCGGCATGAAGGTCGTGGGCTATCACAAGAGCATGACCTACTTGTTCAATTGGCTGGGGATAGTCGAAGTCGGCAATCTAGAGCCCAAGCCCGGGGTTCCGCCGAGCGCGAGGCATCTCGCTGACCTCGTCGGCCGTCTACAGTCCGAACCGGTAGATGGGGTCACGCGGGCGATGTACAACGACCCCAAAGCGGCACAGTGGCTGTCTGAACGCATGAAGACACCATTGGTCGAGCTGCCCTACACGGTAGGCGGTACCCCGGAAGCCAAGGACTTGTTCGGCCTGTTCGACGACACCATTGCCCGTTTGAAGAAGGTGAAAAAATAACATGGCCAACCTCGAATTCAGCATTCTGATTCCAGCTTTCATTGCGGGTCTGCTCGTCATCGCGACCCACGTCCCGCTCGGGATCCAGGTGCTGAACCGGGGCATCGTCTTCATCGATATCGCCATCGCGCAGATTGCCGGCGTCGGGGTGATCGCGGCGGCGTTTTTCGGCTTTGAGGAGCAAGTACTCGCGGTGCAGGTGTCTGCGCTGTCGGCGGCGCTCCTCGGCGCGTTGCTCCTGACCTGGACGGAGAGGCGCTGGCCTGCCGTCCAGGAGGCGATCATCGGCTCGGTGTTCGTGTTGGCGGCAACGCTGGAGATTCTGCTGCTGGCGGGGAATCCGCATGCCGGCGAGCACCTGAAGGACATGCTGGTCGGACAGATTCTCTGGGTCGGTCATCATCAACTTGCAGTCGTTGCAGCATTGACCGTCATCATTCTGGCCGCGTGGTTCGGCATCGGCATGGCCCGGCTTGGCCGCGTGGGTTTCTACCTTCTGTTCGGCCTTGCGGTGACCGCGTCGGTGCAGATGGTCGGCATCTATCTTGTGTTCAGCAGCCTGATCATCCCGGCTCTTGCCTCGCGCAATGCCACGCCACTGCGCCTGGCCAAGGCCTACGCCGTCGGTGCGCTGGGATATCTTTTCGGGTTGATCGCATCGATCGTGTTCGATCTGCCCACCGGCGCGATCATCGTCTGGGCCATGGCGGTGGTGGGAATCGCGTTTTCCGCAGTCGAGCGTGGCCGTCCGTCCGCGGCCGCAGCTTGATAGTCTCCAGTACAATCACTATCTTGCTGTTATTGTCAGGCCCACCGCCGGAGCGGCGGGCCTTCCGTCGTCCCACCGCGCGCCGGTTGCAGCGCCGAATCGGTATGAGGTCCGCCAACATCGAGGTCTCGGAGATCCAGCCCCAGCTGTCCCGCGCAGAGCAGGAAGCCGCGGTGCAGTACGCTAACGGCCATGCCGATGCTGCGATCGAAATCCTGGTCGAAGCGCTCAAGGCGGAAAAAGTTGCGCCACCACCCGCCTGGCTGATGCTAATCGACCTTTTCAGGGTACAGGGACGATGGACCGACTTCGAGGGTCTGTCGAAACGCTACACGGCCATCTTCGGACGCACTGCGCCGGACTGGCTCAGCGACGACATGCTGCCCGAAGGCCTGTCCGCGGAACTGCGGGCCGGCGGCGCGGCCTACGTGGAGATCGGCGGGCCGCTTGGCACAGCTTCCGCGCCGAATCTGGCACGGATTCGCGGCGCGGCGGCCAGGCATCCGGTGGTCCACATCGATCTGACCAAGATCCCGCAACTCCATGAAGAAGGTTGCGCGCTGCTGTCGCGGGAACTGCAGTTTCTCGCCGGCAATGGCAACGGCGTCCTGTTCAGCGGCGCCGAGCGCATCGAGAAAATGCTGCGGCAGGCGGTGGATACGATGCCCAAGGTGGCCGCATTCTGGCAGCTTCTGCTCGATCTGCAGCGGCTGCAGGGAAATCAAAAGAGATTCGAAAGCATCGCGCTCGAGTATGCCTTGTACGTCGAGACCGATCCGCCGGCATGGGAACCGATGCTGATGCCGGTTCTGCCTTGCGAAACCGTCGAAGAAAAGCGCGGAGAACCGCGTTACCAGCCCGAGCTGATGAATATCACCGGTGAGATGACCGGCCTGAAGGATCCGCAGCTGCAGGCACTGCAGCGCTTTGCCACTCATCGCCAGTACGTGAACATCAACATGGCCAGGCTGCGCCGAATCGACTTCGTGTGCGCCGGAAACCTTGCCAACGTCATCGCCGCGCTGAAGGGCAACGGCAAGACCGTGCGTGTCCTGCACGCCAACAGCCTGGTCACGACGCTGTTGCGCCTGCTCAAAGTGGACGAGAATGCCGTCCTGGTCGGCAAGTAAACCGGCCTCCCGAACAGCCGCTTTCACTCCTTCCGGTCCAGATCCTTATGAGTGACAACATTCACGGCACGACGATCGTATCGGTGCGCCGCGGAAACAGCGTCGCACTCGGCGGCGACGGACAGGTGACCTTCGGCAATGTCGTTCTCAAGGCTAGCGCGCGCAAGGTCCGGCGCCTATTCAACGAGCGCATCCTCGCCGGTTTCGCCGGCGGCACGGCGGACGCGTTCACGCTGTTCGAGCGCTTCGAGGCGAAGCTGGAAAAGCACCAGGGCAATCTGCTCCGCTCCGCCGTTGAACTCGCCAAGGACTGGCGCACCGACCGCATCCTGCGCCGGCTCGAAGCGATGCTTGCGGTGGCGGACCGCGAAACCTCGCTGATCGTCACCGGCAACGGCGACGTGCTCGAACCGGAGCTGGGACTGGTGGCAATCGGCAGCGGCGGCCCCTACGCCCAAGCCGCCGCCCGCGCGTTGCTCGAGAATACCGAATTGTCGCCGCAGGACATCGTCAAGAGATCGCTGACGATCGCCGGCGATATCTGCATCTACACCAACCAGAATCATGTGATTGAAGTTCTTGAGTGAAGGGTGAAGGAAGTGAAGGTGTGAAGGGTAAAACCGGATACACCACAGCATTTCCCGCTCCTTCACACATTCACACATTCACGCGTTCACGCATTCACGCACTCAATGTCTCACATGACCCCGCAGGAAATCGTTCACGAACTGGATAAACATATCATCGGCCAGGACGCCGCCAAGCGCGCCGTCGCGATCGCGCTGCGCAACCGCTGGCGGCGCCAGCAGGTGGCCGAGCCGTTGCGCCAGGAGATCACGCCCAAGAACATCCTGATGATCGGGCCCACCGGCGTGGGCAAGACCGAGATCGCGCGGCGGCTGGCCAAGCTTGCGGACGCGCCTTTCATCAAAGTAGAGGCCACCAAGTTCACCGAGATCGGCTACGTCGGCAAGGATGTGGATTCGATCATCCGCGACCTGGTGGAGACCGCGATCAAGCAGACGCGCGAGCAGGAGACACGCAAGGTGCGCCACCGTGCGGAAAACCAGGCCGAGGAGCGCATCCTCGACGTACTGCTGCCGCCGGCGCGCGAAATCGGCTTCCAGGCCGAACAGGAAGACCGCGACAGCGCGACCAGGCAGAAATTCCGCAAGAGGCTGCGTGAAGGCGAGCTCGACGACAAGGAGATCGAGATCGAAGTCGCGGCGATGCACACCCAGATGGAAATCCTGGCGCCTCCCGGAATGGAGGACCTGACTTCGCAGATTCAGAGCATGTTCCAGAACCTCGGCGGAACGCGGCGCAAGACCCGCAAGCTCAAGATCCGCGAGGCGATGCAGTTGCTGACCGAGGAAGAGGCGGCCAAGCTGGTCAACGACGAGGAACTCAAGCTCAAGGCTCTCACCAACGTCGAGCAGAACGGCATCGTCTTTCTCGACGAGATCGACAAGATCACCAGCCGCCAGGAGACCTTGGGCGCGGAGGTGTCGCGCCACGGAGTGCAGCGCGATCTGCTGCCGCTGGTGGAGGGCACCACGGTTTCGACCAAGTACGGCATGATCAAGACCGACCACATCCTGTTCATCGGCAGCGGCGCATTCCATCTGTCCCGGCCGTCCGATCTGATCCCGGAACTGCAGGGCCGCTTTCCGATCCGCGTCGAGCTCGGCAGCCTTTCGGTGGAAGACTTCGAGAGAATCCTGACCGCGACCGATGCCTGTCTCACGCAACAATACCAGGCGCTGCTCGAAACCGAAGGCGTCCAGCTCGAATTCCGGCAGGAGGGCATCCGCCGGCTGGCCGAGATCGCCTGGCAGGTGAACGAAAAGACCGAGAACATCGGCGCGCGCCGGCTCTACACCGTGATGGAAAAATTGCTCGAGGACGTATCATTCGAAGCCGACCGCCATCAGGGGCAGAAGATCGTCATTGACGCCGCCCGCGTCGACGCGCGGCTCAAGGATCTGGCGCAGAGCGAAGATCTGGCGCGATACGTGCTCTAGGGATTACAGTGCCCGGCGCACCGATCCGGTGCCGTCCCACCATTTCCCCAAAACGCGGCTTTTCCTCATAATCCCACAGACTGATTGCTGACCCGGTTCAACCATGCCAAAAGGCACGACGTTTACACTCGAAGTCAATGCCAAGCTGCCGCGCCGCCTCGCCCGGCTGGAGGAACTCGCCAACAACCTCTGGTACAGCTGGGACCGGCAGACGCGGTTGCTGTTCTCGCGCCTCGACACCCTGCTCTGGGATGAAGTCGGTCACAGCCCGAAGGCTTTCCTGAAGCGGGTCGACGAGCAGAATCTGGTGGACGCCGCCGCCGACCCGGTGTTCCTCGGCAATTACAACCGGGTGCTCTCCGAGTTCGATACCTATCACGGCGAGCCTATGCGCAGGGACGGCTCCGAGTGGCTGAGTCAGAGCGATCTGGTCGCGTACTTCTGCGCCGAATTCGGATTCCACGAGAGTCTTCCGATCTACTCCGGGGGATTAGGCATTCTCGCCGGCGATCATTGCAAGTCGGCAAGCGACATGCGTCTGCCCTTCATCGGCGTGGGCCTGCTCTATCGCCAGGGCTATTTCCACCAGACCATCGACATGGAAGGCAACCAGCACGCGCTTTACTCCGATTCCGATTTCGAAGACCTGCCGGTGTCGCCGGTGTTGCGCGATGACGGCTCCGAGGTAAAGGTCAAGGTCGATCTGCCCGGGCGCGCCGTGCAAGTGAAAGTCTGGCAGGCAAAGGTGGGTCACGTGACGCTGTACCTGCTCGATACCGACCTCGACGAAAACTCCGGTGACGATCGCGACATCACTCACCGCCTCTACGGCGGCGACCGGACCACGCGCATCCAGCAGGAAATCGTTCTCGGCATCGGCGGCGTGCGCGCGCTCGTTGAACTGGGACTGAAACCGACCGCCTGGCACATCAACGAGGGCCACCCGGCATTCCTGGTACTCGAGCGCGTGCGCATGCTGGTCGGCCAGGGACTGACTATCGACGCCGCGCTAGAAGCGGTCGCCGCCAACACGGTGTTCACGACCCACACTCCGGTACCCGCAGGCCATGACCACTTCAGCGCGGACATGATGCGCGACTATTTCTCCTGGCTGCGCAAGGAACTGGGCATGAGCGAGCAAGATCTGCTCGCGCTCGGCCGCGTTGACGGCAACCAGGAGTTCAACATGACCGCGCTGGCGATCCGCGGATCGCGGTTCCAGAACGGCGTCAGCCGCATTCACGGGAGCGTGTCCGCGCGCATCTGCGCGCCGCTGTGGCGGGAATTGGAGCCGGAGGAGAATCCGCTTTCGTATGTCACCAACGGCGTACATGTGCCCACTTTCCTGGCGCCGGAGTGGTCCGACCAGTTCGACAAGTTTCTCGGCTTCGACTGGTCGCACCAAGCCAACAACGAGGCATTCTGGCAGCGCATCGACGACATGCCGGACCATCTGTTCTGGAGCGTGCGCCAGTCCCTGAAAGCGCAAATGCTGCACCTGGTGCGCCACCGGGTGTCGCGCCAGCACTTGCGCAACCGCGGTTCCCAGGCCCACCTCGACCGCCTGCTGCGCTGCGCCGATCCGGTCAATCCGAACGTGCTCACCATCGGTTTCGCGCGCCGCTTTGCTACGTATAAACGCGCGGCGCTGCTGTTCGAGGATCTCGACTGGCTGCGCCAGATCTTCGGCGACGAAAAGCGCCCGGTCCTGTTCGTCTTCGCCGGCAAAGCGCATCCAGCCGACGTGCCCGGCCAGGACATCATCCGCCGGCTCACGCAGATGGCGCGCCTGCCGGACTTCGAGGGCAAAATTCTGCTGATCGAGGATTACGACCTGCGGCTGGCACGGCGCCTGGTTTGCGGGGTGGACGTGTGGCTGAACAACCCGGTGTATCCACTGGAGGCGAGCGGCACTTCCGGCATGAAGGCGGGAATAAACGGGGTGCTCAACCTCTCGATGCTCGAGGGCTGGTGGGACGAGGGTTACGACGGCAAGAACGGCTGGGCGATCAAGCCGGTGTCGGAAAGCCTGGACGAGGCGCGCCGAAATTTCGAGGAAAGCCGGACCCTCTACGAGTTGCTGCAGGACCAGGTGATCCCGTTGTACTACCGGCGCGGTGACATGGGCTATTCGGCCGACTGGCTGCGCATGGCGAAGCGATCCATCGCCACGCTGCTGCCGCGCTTTTCGTCCACGCGCATGGTGAGCGAGTACCTGGCGAAATTCTATCTTCCCGCCACCCGCCAGGGCCGGCGCTACGCCGAGTCGAACTTCGAGGCGGCGCGCCTGCTTGCCGAGTGGAAGAGGCATGTGCGCAGTTCCTGGTCCAAGGTCGGCATGCGCCGACTGGACGCGCCGAAGAAACGCATTGCTTTCGGCGACAACGTGCGTTTCGAAGTCGGTGTGGACCTCGACCGTCTGAAGCCGGAGGACGTGAGCGTCGAACTCCTGATCGCCAAACAGATGAGACGCGACAACGAAGCGCAGGCAACCTGCTATCAGTTCCAGTCGGAGGGGGTGCGCACCGAGAAGGGCGAACATCGCTTCGTGCTGGAACTGAGCCCCGAGCACTGCGGCAAGCTCGGATACCGCATCCGCATCTATCCGCATCACGAACTGCTGACCCATCGTTTCGAGATGGGCATGATGCGCTGGCTCTAGTGTCCTGTTCCGCTAATTCGCGGCTAAAAACCCGACGAGAATCGGCGCCATGCTGTGTTACGAGTCCTCGCCGTGGTGCCCGCCACTGTCAAGGACTCGCGCCTTGCCTGACGCCGATTTCGCGGGTTTTCCGATCGATGATGGATTGTCGTCAAATGGATATGAGATCTGCCTTCCAAAGTTCGCAAGTTGTCCCACGATTTAGCGGAACAGGACACTAGGGAAGCGGCGCGGATGCCGGTGCGGATCGATCGCCTCGATCACTTCGTTCTGACAGTCAAGGACATCGAGGTGACCTGCGCGTTCTACTCGCGCGTGCTCGGCATGGAAGAGAAGACGTTTGCTGATGGCCGCCGGTCGCTCCATTTCGGTGCGGCAAAGATCAACCTGCACCAGCAAGGCAGGGAATTCGAACCCAAGGCCGCCAGGCCGGGCCCCGGTTCTGCCGATGTTTGCCTGATCGCGGCTACGCCGCTGGCGGAAGTGATCCGGCACTTGCTCGAATGCGGAGTGGAGATCATCGAAGGCCCCGTGCAAAGAACCGGTGCGATCGGGCCGATACTCTCGGTGTACTTTCGCGACCCGGACGGCAACCTGATCGAGGTTTCCAACTACTGACGCGCTATCCGCTAAACGCCGCTCAGAAAGAACACCCCGAAATAGTTACGCGCATCGGTCCACAGCCGGTGCGCGCTAAATCCCGCCTCGTTTGCCAGTGCGGCGAAGCTTTCCGGCGTGTATTTGTAGGAATTCTCGGTGTGGATGGCTTCACCGGCTTCGAAGCGGATCTGTCTTCCGGCGAGGTGCACGACCTGCGAGACCATGCTGACCAGATGCATTTCCACGCGCCCGAGGGATTCGTTGTAGAAGGCGTGATGGCGGTAACGGCGTTCGTCGAAATCCGCCCCCAGTTCGCGATTGAGCCGGGTAAGGACATTGAGATTGAACGCGCGGGTCAGCCCTTCCGGATCGTTATAGGCCCGATCGAGCAGCGCCGTCTGTTTCTGAAAATCGACGCCGACGATCGCACCGCCGTCCGCTCCCACCATGCGCGTGAGCAATCCGAGGAACGCACGCGCATCATTGGGTTCGAAGTTGCCGATGGTCGAGCCGGGGAAGAACACGACGCGGCGACGCCGGGGCGGCAGCGGCAGTTGCCCCGGCAGCTCGACGCCGAAGTCGGCGCAGACGGCGAAGACCTCGAGCCACGGATATTCGAACGCAAGCGCTTCCGCGGCTGTAATGAGCTGCACTTTCGCGATGTCTATACCGACATAGGCCGCAGGCAAGAGTCTCGGCAGCAGCAGGCGCACTTTCGACATGTCCCCGGGGCCGAACTCGAAAACCACGCAGTCCGGTCCGACCGCCTGCGCGATTGCCTCGGCATGGCCGGCGAGGATGCCGCGCTCGGTGCGCGTCGGGTAATACGCGTCGGTTTCACAGATGGCGTTGAAAAGCTCGCTGCCGCGGGCGTCGTAGAAAAGCTTGGGTGACAGGCGCTTGGGCTCGCGGGTGAGGCCGGCAATCACTTCGTCGGCATCGATTTGACCACCGCTGCCGAGTGAAATCACCGTAACATTGGCCGGACGCCGTGCCGCCGACGGTTCGCGTAGGGTTTTCATTGAAGTCCTTTTTGGCGCTGCGGCTCCAAAAGTACGCCGAACTCCGTGCGGAGAAAAGCCGGATTTGTAACCAACTGATACTTGATGGAATGTCGCCGGGGGCGACGACACGGCGTTTGTCGGCCCCGCACAATCGGACTTACACTTGCAGACATCGCCCGGGGAAGCAAGATGAATCGTCCGCTCCACTCTCACTCCGATGCCTTGAGCCCCAACGGACTGCTCGAGGACTTGCATCGGGTCCGCGGCCTCACGGTCCGATTGTGCGACCCGCTGCAGGCGGAGGACTGCGTAGTGCAGAGCGCGCCGGAAACCAGCCCCGCGAAATGGCATCTGGCGCATACCACGTGGTTCTTCGAGAATTTCCTGCTGGCCCCGTATCTGCCGAAGTACCGGCCGTTTCATCCCCGCTTCGGCTTCCTCTTCAATTCGTATTACGAAAGCGTGGGCGAATTCCATCCCCGGCCTCAGCGCGGCCTGCTGTCCCGGCCCTCGCTGGAGGAGATCAGGGCATACCGGATGCACGTGGATCAGCACATGGGCATGTTGCTCGAGGCGCCCGACACCGCCGATGCAGGAGAGATTCGAGCCCGCGCCACGCTCGGAATTCATCACGAACAACAGCATCAGGAACTGCTGCTCACCGACATCAAACACCTGTTCGCCTGCAATCCTCTAAAGCCCGCGTATCGCGAGGCAATATCGCCGGACGCGTGCGCAAGCCCGCCGCTCGATTGGCTGCGCCTCCCGGCCGGCATGTACGCCTTCGGGCACGGCGGAGACGGATTCGCCTTCGACAACGAGACGCCGCGCCACCGCCGCTACCTGGACGAATTCTCCCTGGCGTCGCGACCGGTCACCAACGCCGAGTACATCGAGTTCATCGCAGCCGGCGGCTACCGGCAACCGACGCTTTGGCTTTCCGACGGCTGGCGCAAGGTCAACGAGGCGCGCTGGACTGCGCCGCTGTACTGGGAGCAGCAGGACGGCGAGTGGTGGCAGATGACGCTTGCCGGGTATCGGCGCGTGGAGCCGAGCGAACCCGTCTGTCATGTGAGCTACTACGAGGCCGATGCGTTTGCACGCTGGGCCGGCAAGCGCCTGCCCACGGAGTTCGAGTGGGAAGCCGCCGCAGGCACGCAACCGCTCAGCGGCAATTTTCTGGAAAGCGGCCGCTTCCATCCGCAACCGGCCCGCGACGGCGCCAGCCGGTTCTTCGGCGACGTGTGGGAATGGACGCAAAGCGCCTACAGCCCGTATCCCGGCTACCGGCCGCCTGCCGGCGCGCTCGGCGAGTACAACGGCAAGTTCATGGTCAGCCAGCTGGTGTTGCGCGGCGGCTCCTGCGTCACGCCGGCTACGCATATCCGCGCCAGCTACCGCAATTTCTTCTACCCGCAGGACCGCTGGCAGTTCATGGGGATTCGTTTGGCCGCATGAGCGTTTCGCAGGAGGCCGCGCAATGATGAAACTCGGACTCGCATTGGCAATCTCGGCTGTGCTTGCCGCAGCGGCAGGCGCGCAGACTGCGTTGAAGGAGATCCAGAAGGAATGGCCCGATTTCCGCTATCTCGAACCGAAGCAGGTGCGGGAGTTGCCGGTGGTCATCAAGGCCGACCTGGAGAAGCGTGGCTGCAAAATTCCCAGGTTTACCAAGTGGGATGCCCGGCACAACGTAATCCAGGGCCAGTTCCTCAAACCCGGTCAGCGGGACTGGGCGGTGCTTTGCCGGCACCAGGACACGAGCAGCATCCTGATCTACCCGGGCAGCGCCACCGCGGACGTGCAGATGGTGCGCAGCGAAGACCACGACCCTTACCGCATCATCCACACCGCCACCGCGTTCGTGTTGCAGAAGCGCGCCATCCGCGACAAGCTGACTGAATCGCTGCCCCAGTTCGATCACGACGGCATCGAGGACGGTGCGATCCAGAAGGCCGCGATCGTCCTCTACTATCGCGACGGCGAGTGGATCGAATTCTGAAACCGGGATGAGGCGCATCTGCGTTTTCTGCGGCTCGAACGCCGGGGTCCGGAACGAATATGCGGAAGCAGCGCGCGCGCTGGCCGCCGTTCTGGTCGAGCGCAAGCTGGGCATCGTTTACGGCGGCGGCAATGTCGGGCTGATGGGCGTGCTCGCGGACGCGGCGCTCGGGCGTGGCGGCGAAGTCATCGGTGTGATCCCCGAGTTGCTGGTAGCCAAGGAAGTCGCACACCACGGAGTTACCGAACTGCGCATCGTGCAAACCATGCATGAGCGCAAGGCGCTGATGAACGACCTTTCCGACGCGTTTATCGCCCTGCCGGGCGGATTCGGCACCCTGGACGAGTTCTTCGAAGTTCTCACCTGGTCGCAGCTCGGCTTCCACGCAAAACCGTGCGGGTTGCTCAATGTTTCCGGGTTTCACGACAACTTGCTCGCCATGCTCGACCACGCCGTCGCCGAACGCTTCCTGCGTCCGGCACACCGCGAACTTGTCATTGCAGATACCGATCCGTCGCGGTTAATGCAGCGCCTTAGCGCTTTTTCCCCGGTTCCGAAAGGAAAGTGGGACGACGCGAAGGGGAACTTTCTGTAATCGACGCATCAAACTCCCCGGGGTGGATTGACACCCCGTTTTTCGGGGGACACCGCGGATCGGGTCCGATTCGCGTCTCGTACTTCGGCGGTATTCAAACCAGAGAGGAAAATGACCATGAAGAAAACCTTGCTATCCATGACTTTGACAACGCTGCTGGTTGCCGCGGGCGCGGCTGCCGCGATCGAGCAGCGCCCGATCCTGACGCTGGAAGTCGCCAAGAAGATGGCGGCGGCATGCGAAGCCAGAGCCAAACAGGAAGGCTGGAAGATGAACATCGCCATCCTGGATTCCGGCGGGGATCTGAAGCATTTCTCCCGCATGGACGACTCGTTCCTGAAGAGCATCGAAATCGCCATGATCAAGGCCCAGACCTCGGCCGGTTTGCCGTTCTCGACCAAGCAGGTTGGGGAAATCGCGGCGACCCGAGTGCCCGGCATCGCTCACATTCCCGGAATTGCAACATTTGAGGGCGGCCTGCCGATCATGACCGCAGACGGCAAGCACATCGGTTCGATCGGCGTGTCCGGCGCGTCCGCGGAGCAGGACGGCATCTGCGCCCAGGCCGGGCTCGATGCGGTGAAAAACGATCTGAAGTAAGTCCTGGAGAAAAAGACGGCCCGGTCGCCTTGCCGCGACCGGGCTTTTCTTATGCGGCGCGCAGAATGCGCAGTGCAGCGCAGGCGGCGCCGAAACCGTTGTCGATGTTGGTGACCAGCAGCCCGGGAGAACAGCTCGCCAGCATGGAGCGCAGTGCGGTTTCGCCGCCGGTGGCGACCCCGTAGCCGACCGAGGTCGGCACGCCGATCACGACGCTTGAAATCAGCCCGCCGATCACTGTGGGCAACGCGGCGTCCATTCCGGCGACTGCGATCACGACTTTCATCTTGCGCATCTCTTCGACGCGTTCCAGCAGGCGCCACAATCCCGCCACGCCGACGTCGTTGATTTCGACGGCCGGCTCACCGTAGAAACGCAGCGTGCGCGCCGCCTCTCTTCCGACCGCCACGTCCGAAGTGCCGGCAGCCACGACAGCGATCTGCGTTTCGGTCCTGACTTGGTGGGTGCCGCCGAAATAGCCGGTGCGCGACAGCGGTTCGTAGTCGATGTTCCTGCGATGCTGCGCCGGCAGCTCGGCGAACTGATCGGGCGGCAGCCGGGTAAGCAGGATGCGCCTGCCCTTTTCCTGTACCTGGTCGAGGATCGTGGTCAGATGCAGCACGGACTTCGACGCGCACATCACCGCCTCGTCCAGCCCGGTGCGGGCATCGCGCGCGAAATCCAGCATCACGTCTTTATGCAGTGTCATCGATCAAAAAACCAAATAAAGAAACTCTTTCAACACGAAGGATCACGAAGGAAAAGAAAAGGAACACGAAGTAGAAACAAGAAATCCAAGCTGTAAATTGGGCGAAGAACACTAACAACGTTCTTCGATCCAATCTGAGGGTGGCTGGAAGTCACTCGTTACCCTACTTTGATTTTCGTTTTCCTATTGTTGCCTTTCCTTCGTGTAGCTTCGTTTTTCCTTCGTGACCCTTCGTGTTAAGAGAGGTTTGCCCTCGCTCAAGCGGCGTCGCGCTCCACGCGCACCAGAAAGGCGCTACCGCTGCGATAAGGCGCAAGCGACACCGGATAGTCGAAGCCGCCATCGCTGAACAGGCGGCCGACCTGCGCCGACAGTGACTCCCGCCGCGATGCATCGAGCGCGGCAAGGTTCTGTTCATCCAGTTCAACCACCACACCCTTTGCCCGGACCCGGCAACGCACCGTGCGCGGCGTCAGTGCCTGCGACACCAGCCGCTCGGCCGCGTGCACCAGCTTGAGCATGCCGGGATCGATCGCGATGCCGGTTTCTATCCTGCTCGACAGGCAGGGTGCCGCCGGCAGTTCGGCGACCTCCGCCAGATCGAGATGCCGCGCAATCGCGCGCACCGTATTCTTGTCGATACCGGCCTCGACGAAAGGATGGCGCACGCCGTAGTTCTTCGCGGCCGCGAGACCAGGCCGGTATTCGCCGAGATCATCGAGGTTGGTGCCGGAGACGATCTGCGCCGTGGTCCGCGGCGCGAACGCGCCATACAGGTTGGTCTTGCAGTAAAAGCAGCGGTTGACCGGATTGCTGCGGTAATCCGCGTCGTCGAATTCGCCCGCGTCGATCACCGTCAGGGCCCAGCCCTCGCTATCTGCCAGCGCCTGCACCCGCAACGTGGCTTCCTGCGGCACGGCGGGCGACACCGCGTGAAACATCTGCACATCCTCGCCGAGAGTCCGGTGCGCGAACGTCGCCAGCGTGAGGCTGTCCACCCCGCCGCTTACCGCGACGGCAACGGGGCCGAGCTCGCGCAGCACGCGCTCCAGTTCACCGAGCTTGTGTCCGACCTCGTTCACTTGCGTTCCTTTCTCAACACGACCTGCTCCGCCTCCCGCCTCAACTGTTCGCGCTCAACGCGGCCACCGGTCACGTTGAGCAGGTCGTCGGCCTCCACCTTGGCGGTCTTCTTCCCCGGCCGTTCGGTGACTTTCACCCGCACCTGCCTTCCGCCGGCCTCCACCGTCCTGCCGGCACGGGACAGTTTGCGGCGCTGCAGGACCTGGTAGCGCAAGCCGATGGTTGTCGTTTCGTTGAAGCAGGCGTCGAATACGTTTTCCAGGTCCGCCGGGTCGGCGAGCACCTGGACGTGCATGGTCATCCTTCCTTTCTTGCCGAAAGCCGGCGTCTGCAGCACGTCGAACACCGACGGCTGCGCGCGCAGCTTGTCGATGGCAATCGCCAGATCCTCCGGAGTCTGGTCGTCGACTTCGAACAGGATCTGCGCGACTTCGTCGCCGCCCGAGCCGGCGCGCGCCTCTTCGAAGGCCAGGACGCGCAGCACGTTGCTGAGACCCGGGAAGGTGCGGTTGCCGAAACCGATGCCGGTGCGCAGCAACTTGCGCGACTTGCGATCGCCAACCTGCGCGCAACCCAGATGCCTGAGGATCGCCGCCCCGGTGGGCGTGACGCGCTCGCCTTCGAGTCCGTCGTCGACAAATTCGAAACCTTCGAGCAACAGCACGGTTGCGGGGGTAGGAACCGGAAGCGAACCATGCGCGGTCCTGACCCGGCCGCTCCCCAGCGGCAGCGCGCTCACCGACCAGGTGGCAGGCGCAAGCGCGTCGATGATGAAGGCGGCCCCGACGATATCGGCGATCGAGTCCCATTCGCCGATTTCGTGGAAACTAACCGTCTCCACGGTCTTGCCGTGCACCCTGGCTTCAGCCTCCGCGAGCACCGTGAAAATGCCGACTGCGTGCTCCTTCACCGCGGGCTTGAGCGCCGACGCCTGAAGGTGCGCGCGGATTTCGGCGAACGGCGTGTGCGGATGATGATGCGCACCGAGCAGCGCACCGGCCTCGCGCGGCTCCGTGACGCGGAAACGCAACCCGGTCAGCGCGTGGTCGCGATGCTCGGCCACGCCGATGTGCACTTCGGCAGGCAGGCCCGCGGCACGGATCGCCGATACCATGCCGTCGCGCAGATTCGGAAACGCATCGAGCATGGCGGCGATGAACATGTCGCCCGCCACGCCCCCGACCGCATCGAGGTGGATATGCATGTCCGGACAGCCTCCGGAATAGCCTCAGGCCGTCGCGTGCTCCCTGTGCTTGGCGAGCATCGGATACAGCGTGCCCTTGGCATCGAACTTCATCGCTTCGGACTGGCCGACGATCTCGAACATCGACGGGTTGGCCTTGACGACCGGCAGCAGCGGCTCGGAGACGTGGATGTCCATGATCTCGAGCGTGTTGGGGATGCGCACGATGCGCGTGTCCTGCGGCTTCATGCGCACCACCGTCTTGACCGCGAGGCGGATGGCTTCCTCATCGGTGTTCATGATGATCGGGATGGCGGCGCCGTCGAGGTACGTCGAAGCGATGATGTTGGCGTAGGTCTTGGCGATGTCGATTTCCTTGTACAGGCGCATGGTGATCACATCGGCCGCGCCCAGTCCGGTGGCATTGCCGTGGGTCTCCGGGGTCAGCCCGAGCACTGCGATCTTCTTCACCAGCGGCTTCATGTTCCATTCGATGAAGCGGCAGTTGCGCCCGGTGATGTTGGGGTCCATTCCCGAACCGGAAATATTCTTGCCGAGGCGTTCCACCACCAGCACGTCGATTTCGTCGAATTGCAGGCGCGGCATCAACTCCTTGGCCTTCGCCAGCAGCACCGGCTCGCGATCCCACACCTGTTCCGACGGCACGATTTCGATGATGGCGGTCTCGTCGGCGGCGTTCTCCACCATCGCCACGCCGAACAGGAAATTCTTTTTCGCCATGATCAGCCGGGCGGTCTTCGGCAGCAGTTCGCCGAACATGTCCATGCCGTAAGTGTGCAGCGTGGTGGCGCCGATGATCTTGCCCATGCCGATGGCCAGCATCTTGACGATGCCGGACTCGATCGGGCCGCGGAAGTTGGTGTGCGGCTTGATGCGCGGAATCACCACCACCGCATCGGCCTCGGCGGCGAACTTGTCCATGTATACCGGCATGCCGTCTTCGAGTTTGCCGAGCTCGACCACTTCCATGGTGGCGCGGATCGGGCAGCCGACGTAGCTTTCGGTGATGCCGTAGCCTTCCAGCACTTCGCGCTGGCCTTCCGCGGTGGCGCCGCCGTGGCTGCCCATCGCCGGGAAGATGAAGGGCTTCGCACCCAGCGCCTTGAGCTCGGCGACGACCGCTTTCGCGCACTCGGCGATGTTGTTGATGCCGCGCGAGCCGCAGCCGACCGCGATGCTCATGCCGGGCTTCACCTTGCTGCGGACTTCCGGACGCTTGAACTGCTCGACGACCGCCTTGGTGACGCTGTCGAGTTTCCTGGTCTGGAACTTCTGGCGCACGTGCACCATCCGTGGCAGCGCGATATCGAGCCCGCCGGCAATGTTGACTTCAATTCGATCTCCGATCATGACTAAAGACCCTCCGTCGGTTGGTGTTGTTGCGCCGCAAACGCGAACGAGCGCGGCGGGCAGGAAAGCGGCATTTTACTCCAGCAGTCCACGATAGAGGTCCAGATACTGCTGCGCCCGGGCCTCCCAGCTGAAATCGCGGCTCATGCCGTTCTTCTGCAGTTGCCGCCAGATTCTCTTGTCGTGGTAGGCCGTCACCGCGCGCCGGCAGGCTTCCAGCAGCGTGTCGCGATTCAGTGGTGCGAACATGAAGCCGGTCGCGGTGTGCTTCTTCAGCGTCTCCGGCGTGCAATCCACCACCGAATCGCGCAGGCCCCCGGTCGCATGCACCACCGGCGGCGTGCCATAACGCTGGCTGTACATCTGGTTCAGGCCGCAGGGCTCGAAGCGCGAGGGCATCACGAAGCTGTCCGCGCCGGCCTCGATCTGGTGCGACAGACCCTCGTCGAAGCCGATCTGCACCGCAATCCTGCCCGGGTGCGACTGGGGCAGTTCCTGGAAACGCCGTTGCAACTGCGCATCTCCGGAGCCCAGCACCACCAATTGTGCCGGCAGCTTCACCAGCTCGGCGGCAATGTCGGCGAGCACGTCGTGGCCTTTCTGGTGGGTAAGCCGGCTCACCGTGCCGAACAGCGGTATTTCCGGTTCGTCGCGCAGGCCCATGCGCAGTTGCAGAGCGCGCTTGTTGTCCTGTTTGGCGGCGAGCCTGGAGGCGTTGTAGTAACGCTCGATATACGGATCGGACTCCGGGTCCCAGGCATCGGTGTCAATGCCGTTGAGAATTCCGGTAAGCACGTCCTTTCTGTGCGAGAGTAACCCCTGCAGTCCCATCCCCAGCGGTTCCTGCTGAATTTCTTCCGCGTAGCTCGGACTGACCGTGGTGATGCGATCGGCGAATTGCAGTCCGCCTTTGAGAAACGACGTCTTGCCGTAGTATTCGACGCCGTTTACGGAGAACGCCTGCGGCCGCAGCCCAAGCCGCGCGGTGGTTTCCGCGGGGAAAATCCCCTGGAACGCCAGATTGTGGATGGTGATCACCGTTTTCGCCCGCGCACCCGGTACGTAGTACAGGTACACCGGCGTCAGGCCGGTCTGCCAGTCGTTGCAGTGAACGATGTCCGGCTTCCACGGAAACGGCGAATCCGGCGTGGACAGCAGCGCGCCGACATACGAAAGCAGGCCGAAACGCAGATCGTTGTCGAGCCAGTCGTTGCCGGCGGCATCCTGATACGGCCCGCCGCTGCGCTGGTAGATCGCACTTTCGATCACCAGCAGCGGCACTCCCGAAGGCAGCTTGGAGGCGATCAGTTGCGCCGGCGGCACGCCCGGCAACGCGGGCAGCGTGGCCGCCCGGCCTTTGGTCTTGAGCGCCTCCATCACCTGCGGATACCCCGGCACCAGCACCCGGATGTCCGCACCCAGTCCCATCAAAGCCGCCGGCAGCGCGGCGCTCACGTCGGCAAGCCCGCCGGTCTTGATCAGCGGCGCGACTTCGGAAGTGGCGAACAGGACTTTGAGTTTCTCGTCAGGCATTGGCGGCATTCACGCGCTTCGTCCCTGGTGCAGAAGGATGAGCGCGGCAAGCGGGGGCAGCGTGATTTCTGCGGACTGGCCGCGCTCCATCCACGGCAGCGGCTGGGTTTCGATGGCGCCGGAATTGCCGACATTGGCGCCGGCGTAGAACGCCGAATCGCTGTTGAACGCTTCGTGCCAGCCGCCCGCCTTCGGCAGGCCGATGCGGTAGCAATGGCGGGGAACGGGGGTAAAGTTCAGCGCCACCACCGCCACCGAACTGTCGCGCCCCCAGCGTTCGAAAGCGAGGATGGACTGATCGGCGTCGTGGCAGTCGATCCAGCGGAAACCGGCGGATTCGAAGTCCTGGTCGTGCAGCGCGCGCTGCTCGCGGTAAAGGCGCGACAGGTCGCGCAGCATCGTCTGCACGCCCCGGTGCCAGTCGATGCCGAGCAATCCCCAGTCGAGCTCCCACTCCGTGCGCCATTCCCGGCCCTGGGCCAGTTCGTTGCCCATGAAGTTGAGCTTCTTGCCGGGCGAGGTGAACTGGTAGCTGAGCAACAGGCGCACATTGGCGAATTTCTGCCAGGCATCCCCGGGCATCTTGCCCAGCAGCGAACCTTTGCCGTGCACCACTTCGTCGTGCGACAGCGGCAGCATGAAGTTCTCGGTATAGGCGTAGAGCTGGCCGAAGGTGAGCTGGTTGTGGTGATAACGCCGGTGCACCGGGTCCTGGCGCATGTAGGAAAGCGTGTCGTTCATCCACCCCATGTTCCACTTCATCGAGAAGCCCAAGCCCCCGATGTAGGTCGGCCGCGACACCATGGGCCATGCGGTGGATTCCTCGGCGAAGGTGAGCGCACCCGGAAAGTCGCGATGGACCATGACGTTCAACTGGCGCAGAAAATCGATCGCTTCGAGGTTCTCGCGGCCGCCGAACTTGTTGGGGATCCACTCACCGGCCTTGCGCGAGTAATCGAGGTAGAGCATCGAGGCCACCGCGTCCACCCGCAGCCCGTCCACGTGGCACTCGCCGAGCCAGTAGTGCGCGCTCGAGAGCAGGAAACTTTTCACCTCGTTGCGGCCGTAGTTGAAGATGTGCGTGCCCCAGTCCTGGTGGAACCCGAGGCGCGGATCCTCGTGTTCGTAAAGCGCGGTGCCGTCGAAACGCGCCAGTGCAAACGCATCGGTCGGGAAATGCGCCGGTACCCAATCGAGGATCACACCGATCCCGGCCTGGTGGCAGGCGTTCACGAAGAACTTGAAATGCTCCGGCGAGCCGAACCGGCTGGTCGCCGCGAAGTAACCGGTGGTCTGGTAACCCCAGGACTCGTCCAGCGGATGTTCGGACACCGGCAGCAACTCAATGTGGGTGAAACCCATTTCCTTCACGTAGGGAACCAGGCTTTCGGCAAGTTCGCGGTAGCTGTAGAAGCGCCCGTCGGGATGACGCCGCCATGAACCCAGGTGGACTTCGTAGGCGTTGATCGGCGCATGCAGCCAATCGTCGCCGGCGCGCGCCTTCATCCAGCCGCCGTCCCGCCAGTCGTAGGGATGATCCGCGGTGACGCGCGCGGCGGTCCCGGGGCGCAATTCATAGGCGCGTGCGTAGGGGTCGGTCTTGACGAGGATTTCGCCGGTGTTGCGGTTGCGGATCTCATACTTGTAGAGCGTGCCGTCGCCCAACCCCGGGATGAACAGTTCCCATACGCCGCTCACCCCGTGTGTCGCCATCGGGTGCGCGCGCCCGTCCCAGCGGTTGAAGTCGCCCACCACGCTGACCCTTTCCGCATTCGGCGCCCAGCAGGCGAAACGCACCCCGGCCACGCCCTCGCGCACCTCGGTGCGGCTGCCGAGCATGTGATACGCCTGCTCGAGACGGCCTTCGTTGAACAGGTACAGTTCGTCGGCGCTGATGATGGGACGAAAACCGTAAGGGTCGAAGGTTTCGAAGCTGTGCCCCGACTCGTTCACCCGCAGCCGCACCGGCTGGTGCGGCAGCTCGGTTGCGCGCCATGCGAACACGCCGTCGGGATGCACCTTCTCCATCTTCACGAATCCGGAAGCGGTGGACACGGCAACCTCGGAGGCGTAAGGCCGGAACACGCGCAGCATCCAGCCCTTGCCGTCGCGACGCAGACCGAGCACGCCGAACGGATCGTGATGGCGCGCGCCGGCCAGGGCGTCGAGGTCCGCTTCGGCGGTGGCGGAAACAGTAGCTTTCATGGGCAATGGCGGGAAAATCTCGACCAGGCGATGCATGGAATCCGTGACTGCGGGCGAGGGTGCACCTATTATAAAGGGCGGCGCCTTCCGCTCCTCTGCTTTTATGAGACCGGTCAAAGGTTTATGACTAACGCGGCCGGCGCTTCCGATCCTTCAACGTGTGCACCAGGAGCAATGCGTGTCCAACACTGACGCGAACGTCCGCTTCGTCAGCCTCATCACCAAGAACACCTATGGACTGGTGCTTGCCGGCGGACGCGGCAGCCGTTTGAGGAACCTCACGGACTGGCGGGCAAAACCGGCGGTGCCTTTCGGCGGCAAATTCCGCATCATCGACTTCCCGCTGTCAAACTGCGTCAACTCCGGCATCCGCCGCATCGGCATCGCCACCCAGTACAAGTCACACAGCCTGATCCGTCACATCCAGCGCGGCTGGAGTTTTCTTGACGGACGCTTTCAGGAATTCATCGACATCCTGCCCGCCTCCCAGCGCACCGACGAGGCAAATTGGTACCAGGGCACGGCGGATGCGGTGTTCCAGAACCTCGACATCCTGCTCTCCTACGACCCGGACCACATCCTGATCCTCGCCGGCGATCACATCTACAAGATGGACTACGGCAAGTTGCTCGCGTATCACGTGGCCAAGAATTCCGACATGACGGTGGCCTGCCTGGAAGTGCCGGTCGAGGAAGCCAAGGCATTCGGCGTGATGGCGGTGAACGAAGACTGGCGCGTGACCGCGTTTCAGGAAAAACCGGCCCAGCCGCCCTCGATCCCGGGCAATCCGGCGCTGTCGCTCGCCAGCATGGGCATCTACGTTTTCAATGCACCATTCCTGTACGAACAGCTCGCGCGCGACACCGACACGCCCGATTCCAGCCACGACTTCGGCAAGGACATCATTCCCCACCTGGTGCCGCGTTACCGCGTGTTTGCGCAGCGTTTCGACGACAGCTGTGTCGGAATGGACGGCAAGCCCGCGTACTGGAAAGACGTGGGCACGGTAGATGCTTACTGGGAAGCGAACATGGATTTAACCCGCGTCACGCCGGATCTCAACATGTACGACACCGAATGGCCGATCTGGACGCACCAGGAGCAACTGCCGCCGGCCAAGTTCGTCTTCGACGACGACGGACGGCGCGGCATGGCAGTGGATTCGGTGGTGTCCGGCGGCTGCATCATCAGCGGCGCGAAGATCGCGCGTTCGCTGCTGTTTTCGAACGTGCGCGTGCACAGCTACAGCAGCATCGAGGACTCGGTAATCCTTCCGGGCGTCGAAGTGCACCGGAGCGTGCGCCTGAAGCGTGTGGTGGTGGAAAAGCACTGCACCCTCCCCGAAGGACTCGTGGTCGGGTTCGATCCCGCCGAGGACCGCAAGCGCTTCCACGTCTCCGAGCGGGGCATCACGCTGATCACGCCGGAGATGCTGGGCCAGGAAGTGTTGCACCAGCGCTGACGGGTCGGACGCGATGAGCAGCAATTCAAAGCTGGACCTGGTCCTGCTGTGGCACATGCACCAGCCGGATTTCCGCGACCACGCTACCGGCGAATATGCCCAGCCTTGGGTGTATCTGCACGCGATCAAGGACTACAGCGACATGGCCGCGCACCTGGAGAATCACCCCAAGGTGCGCGCGGTGGTCAATTTCACTCCGGTGCTGCTCGACCAGCTCGAGGACTACGCCGACCAGTTCGCCGCCGGGCGCTTTCACGATCCGCTCTTGCGCCTGCTTGCCCATCCCGATCTGTACCGCCTCGACGCCGCCGAGCGCGACCTGGTGCTGCGCTGCTGCTTCAAGGCCAATCATCACAAGATGATCGAGCCGTATCCGGCTTATCGGCGGTTATGGAACTTCTATACCCTGACGCAGCAACCCGGAACCGCCGGCGAAGGCTATCTTTCCGCGCAGTACCTCGGCGATCTGCTGACCTGGTATCACCTCGCGTGGGTGGGCGAAACGGTGCGCCGCCGTGACCAGACCGTTCCGCAATTGCTGGCGAAGGCGCAGAACTTCTCCCACGCCGACCGCATGCAGCTCGTCGAGCTGATTGGCCGCGAAGTCAGCGCCGTCGTGCCGCGCTACCGCAAGCTCGCCGCGCAGGGGCGCATCGAACTCACGACCAGCCCCGCATTTCACCCGATCGGCCCGCTGCTGATCTCCTTCGAGGCGGCGCGTGAGACCGTGCCCGGTGCAACGCTGCCGCAAAGCTCGCATTACCCGGGCGGGCGCACGCGCGCGTCCGCGCACATCGCCGCGGCCAGGGAAAGCCACACGCGCCGCTTTGGCCAGCCGCCGCGGGGCATGTGGCCGGCCGAAGGCGCCGTATCGCAGGTGTTCGTGGACCTTCTGGCGGAGGGCGGGTGCGAATGGATCGCCAGCAGCGAAGGCGTGCTGGTGAACAGCCTGCGCAAAAACAACGCGCCGATTCCCGAGCGGCACAATTTTCTGTACCGGCCTTACCGGCTCAACGGCGGTCATGCGCCGGTGACCTGTTTCTTTCGCGACGACCGTCTGTCGGACCTGATCGGTTTCGAGTACTGCAAGTGGCACGGCAAAGACGCGGCCGCGCATTTCCTGGGCGAGTTGAAAGGAATCATCGAGCAGGGCGATGCATCCGAGCGCCGGGTCGTCAGCGTAATTCTGGATGGCGAAAACGCCTGGGAGTACTACCCCTACAACGGCTATTTCTTTCTCGACGAGTTGTATGGCGCACTGGAAACGCACCCCGGAATCGAGACCACGACTTTTGCGCGGCTCCTGGACGAGGGGCGCCACGCGGAACCGATGCCCCCGATGGTCGCGGGAAGCTGGGTGTACGGCAATCTCACCACCTGGATCGGCACCCCGGAAAAAAATCGCGCCTGGGACCTACTGTGTGCCGCCAAGCAGAGCTTCGATCTGGTGGCAGTGAGCGGGCGCCTGAACGCGCAGGAACTCGCGGATGCGACCCGCCAGCTCGCCGACTGCGAAGCTTCGGACTGGTTCTGGTGGTTCGGTGATTACAACCCTGCCGAGGCGGTGCTGGCCTTCGATCGCCTCTATCGCCAGAAACTCGCCCATTTCTATCGGCTACTCAAACTGCCGGTTCCGGTGGAACTCGACGTACCGGTGAGCCAGGGCGGCGGCCAGGCCGAGCTAGGCGGCGCCATGCGCCGTGCATCTTGAAACGCCTATTTGCCACATAGGATTCTTCACTATACCCCCTTGAGGGGTACACAGAGAGCACAGAGAACTGCGAAGAACAATAATCAATGTCAGCGCGAAATGAGAAGCGTCGTCCAAGTTTCGACCTGTGACCTCTGTGTCCTCTGTGGCTAAAAGGGTTTCGCTTTTGTTCGGGGTGCATGCGCACCAGCCCGCGGGCAATTTCGAACAGGTGCTGAACGACGCCCATGCGCGTTGCTACAAACCATTCATCGAAACCGTTTACCGCTATCCGGACTTCAAGCTGTCGGTGCACTTCAGCGGCTGGCTGCTGGGCTATCTGCTTAAGCATTTCCCGGAGGATATGGCGAAGCTGCGCGAGATGGTGGCGCGCGGCCAGGTGGAGATGTTCGGCGGCGGCGACACCGAACCGGTACTCGCCTCGATTCCCGAGCGCGACCGCCGCTCTCAGCTTGTTGCATTGTCCGATCGCCTCGAAGCGGCCTTCGGACAGCGCCCGAGCGGCGCCTGGCTCACCGAGCGGGTGTGGGAATCGGCGGTCGGCCCGTCGCTCGCCGACTCGGGCATCCGCTATGTCACCGTGGACGACTACCATTTCCTCTGCGCCGGCAAGCGCAGCGGGGAGCTGACCGGCTACTTCAGCACCGAGGAAGGCGGCATCCGCCTGGATCTGTTCCCGATCTCCGAGGCGCTGCGCTACCGGATACCTTTTTCCACCGCCCCCGAGGCGATCCAGTATCTCGAATCGCGCGCCACCGAAGACGGCGCGGCCGCTGCGATCTACTTCGACGACATCGAGAAGCTCGGGATGTGGCCCGAGACCCACCAATGGGTGTACGAGAAGGAGTGGCTGAAGCTGTTCATCGAGGGCGTGCTGGCCTCGCCGCTGATTGAGCCGATGCTCTACCGCGACTTCGAAAAACAGCAGCGCACGCGTGGCGTGGTGTATCTGCCCGCCACGTCGTACATCGAGATGAACGAGTGGACGCTGGACGCGGACAGGGCGGACGCATTCGCCGCGCTGGTGAAGCAGGAGAAGGACCAGAACCGGTACGACAGCAGCAAGCCCTTCCTGCGCGGCGGCATCTGGCGCAACTTCATCTCGCGCTACGCCGAGTCCAATTGGATGCACAAGCGCATGCTGCAGGTTTCCGGCCGGGTTGCCGCCCTGGGCAGAAAGGCGACGCCGCGCATGCGCGAGCTGCTGCACCTGACGCAGTCGAACGACGCCTACTGGCACGGACTGTTCGGCGGAATTTATCTGCCGCACCTGCGCCGCTCGGTGTGGAATGCGATCGTCGAGCTCGAGGCGCTGCTCGACAAGGCATCCCCGCGCAAGGAAACGGCGCTCGATCTGGATTTAGACGGCCACGACGAGATCTTCCTGAACAGCGGTAAGCTGCAGGCCGTGGTCCGCGACGACGGCCTCGGCGCGGTCCACGAACTGGACTTTTATCCGCTGCGCCATAACTTCGGCGACACGCTGACGCGCCGTACGGAACATTACTACCGCAAGATCCGCGAGGGCGGTCATGGCGGTCATTCCGGAGACGGCATCGCCTCCGCTCACGACCGCGTCAACTTCAAGCATCCGGTTTCTCCTGAGGACCTTACTCCGGACGCATACCCCCGCATGATGTTCGTCGACCGGATCAGCGATCGGCCGCGCCCGATTCGCTACGCACTGCGCTCCGTAAGCGCGAACGCCGTCGAACTGGCCGGGCCCGGTTTGATCAAGAAGATTTCGGTGAAAGGCGACACACTGACCGTCGAGTACCGGCTGGAACGCGAATCGGCGGGCTTCGAGACCGAGATCAACCTGGCCATGCCGAGCTGCGACGGCTTCCTCGGCCGCTATGTCGTGAACGGCGAAGTGCCGGGAGGCTTCGGACAGGCTTTCAACTGGGAAGGCATTAGGTCATTGACGCTGGAAGACGGGGTGCTTGGCGGCAAAGTGACGCTCACTACTGGCGAGCCGGTCAGCCTCAGCGCTGCGCCGCATAAAACCGTCTCGCAGTCCGAAGATGGCTTCGAAAAAATAATGCAGGCAGTCTGCCTCCGCATTCACACGCCTGCCGGGAATTCTTTGGTCAAGTTGCAACTCACGGTAGAACCGCTGCCAGGTTGACACCCCGTAATCCCGGGTCGAACATGACCATGTGACGGGAAACTCGTAGCGCCCCCATTTTTCCGCAACGGAGGATCAGGCATGCAGATTTGTCTCAGGTTGTTCGCGTTCGGATTTCTGCTCCTGAGCGCCGTCTCAAGTCCCGCCGACACTGGCGACCGGGTTACGATCCTTTACGACGCCTTCGGCGACCGCCCCTCCATGAAGAAAGACTGGGGATTCGCGGCGCTGATCGAATATCACGGCAAGCGCATCCTCTTCGACACCGGTAACAACGCCCGGACCTTCGCGGACAATGTCGATGCAGCCGGGGTGAACCTGCGCAAGCTCGACTTCGTCGTGATCTCCCACCGCCACCTCGACCACACTGCGGGCCTTTCCCACCTCCTCGCAGTAAATCCCGGCGTGACGATCTACGCACCCAAGGAAGCGTTCGGGGCATTCGGCAGTTCGCTGCCCAGCGGGTTCTACCGCAAAGACGAGTCCCTGCCCGAACCCATGCGCTATTACGGCGGCCACCCGCCGGACACCATGCAGTTCGGCACCGTCTGGGTCGGCGCTCATTTCGAACTGGTTGAAAAGACTTTCGAAGTCGCCCCGGGCATCACCATCATTGCGTTGGTGTCCGAAACACCCGGCACCAAAGAGCTGCGCGAACTTTCTCTGGTCCTGCGCACTCCCGAAGGCTCGGTGTTGGTGGTCGGATGTTCTCATCCCGGGATCGACCGGATCGTCGAAGCGGCCACGGCAATAGACGGGCATGTGCAAGTCATTTTCGGCGGCTTTCATCTGCCGACCGCCTCCGATGAGCAGATTTCCCGCATCGCCGGCGCCTTGCACGAAAGCTTCAGGGTCGATCGGCTTGCGCCGGGACATTGCACCGGCGAGCCGGCCTTCGCTGCCCTACGCCGGATGTGGGGCGATAATTACCTTTACGCCGGCCTGGGGAGCGTTATCGAGATTCCGTAAATGGGCGGCACCTCGAGCCGGTACTGCTGGCGGAATGCGTTGGCATGTTCTATACCTGAAAAGGGAGTTACCCGAGGACCAAGGAGGAGAGGAAATGATCAATCGCGACGAATATGTGGAGCGCATGAAGAAGCAGATAGACGAGTGGAACACCAAGCTTGCCCAGTGGGACGCCGAAGTGCAGAAGGCACAGACCCACGTCAAGGCGCAGTACGAAGCGCAGATCAAGGCGCTGGAAAAACAGCGCGACGAAACCGTCAAGCGCCTGAACGAAACTGGTGAGGCCAGCCAGACGGCGTGGCAGGAAGTCAGCAAAGGCGTCGAAAGTGCCTGGAAGGCGCTGCACGCAAGCTATGAGAAGGCCTGGTCGGAGTTTCACAAGAAGAAGCCGTGACCAGTGACAGGTGACAGGTGACTAGTTAGCCGGCCGATGGCCGGCACTAGAAGCGTTGACGCAGAGGGCGCAGAGGAAGAGCAAGAAAAAGACGCAGAGAAAGTCGGAACGAAAAGAGTAAGTGTTCGATGCCAATTGCCGGGCGAAGAGGACCCTTAGGGTATGCCGCACTACTCGCTCACCAGGGACGAGCCGGTTGTGCTACAGATCTTCGCCGTTGGTCCATGTGGGATGAACGTCAATCCTGCGGATGATCCGAGGAAAAGATGAGCAGGTGCACGAATGCGAAGTCGGTTTATCCGTCAATTGACGCTTTGTTTTGCGTCATTTGAGCTACCGTCGAGCATGGTCACTTCTGTGCCTCAGAAAGCAGTTCGGTTTGGTGTTCGTGCATCGTCCGGACACCGCGCGGCGACCTGGAAGATTTGGACTCAAGGGGTCGCGAAACACGATGTCTACCTCGCGTGTCGCGAACTGAAAGGCGAATTTAAGGCGAGCTTGCATCAATCCGGGAGGTGGCACATAAGCTTTTCGAAGAGGTTCCACGAGGAGGGCTTCGCCGACGAATCAAGTTGCCCCAACTCGCGCTTTTTTGACACGTGGCCCCGTCCAACCGAGATTGGACCTGGGGTTACCTTGGCGTTTCGCGTTGTCGTCCCTTGGTTCGGCGCGACTGTCGAGGTCAAGGAAGAGGACGAGACGGGTGTAGTTTGGGTAGCTCCTGCGGCCGATGGGCATGCCATCGAGTTTGCGATCCTCATAACATCTCCCACATGCGTAGTGTCTGGCTGGCCAGCGAAGCGATCAATGAAATCAAAGCTTGTTGGCTCATTTTCTTTAGCAACCGGCGAGACCGTGTGGGTCGTGTACACGACGATGCCTATTCAGATTCCTCCTGCAATTCGGGGAACAGCACGTTTCTTCAAGGGCGCCAGTCGGTCCGATCTATTGGATTCGCGTGGGCTTCGAGCAGTGTCCTTTGCCGAGGAGCCCGATGGTTCGAGGGTCATGTATGACGTGCCAATTCTTGCGCAGTACAACGACACCTAACCCCGCCTTGCAGCTGACCGCCGCAAGCGCACGTGCGGTACCTTCGGGCCCTTGGCCCTTCGCGGCAGCTGAAGGCGATCGTTGAGGCTGTAGAAAAAGTCCGAAGTCGATCGACACGAGAATTGGACGCGATATGAGCCGCGATTCGATAAAATTGGACAGCAACGATCGACCGCACTGCGATCTCCTCGCAGAACGCATCGTCGAGCGCGGCAGCGGCAACATTTTCAGGCACCAACAGAATCGAGGTCGTTTCGTTGGACCATCAATCATGGTTGTTTTAGGGCTTTTTCTACAGCCTCGTTAGGTGGCAGCAGACATTGCCCTCTCCCTTACTTTGCCATGAGTTCATACAAAGCAGAAGACCCGATACGCGCTTGCCATGTAGATCGCGACCTCATCGCGGCGCTCGAGCAGTGGTTTGCAACGCAGCTGCCACGGGTGATCCCCACGGCCGTGACCGGCGACAAGAGCGCGACGTTCAAGTTGACGATCGAAGATGCACTTGGCAAAGAGACGCTGGCCTCGGTGAACGAAATCGGGTATGCCGGCCTCCTCGACAGTACATCCGGGATTAGTTTGGATTGGCGATCCCCTTACGGTGCCAAACTCGGGCTGGACATTGCGCTGAAGTTCGACCCGAGCATATTTCGAGTTTCCCGCCTGACGATTGAGGCTCAGGGGGAGCAGGCGCGGGAGTCGGTGATCGTTGTGAAGGAAAGCGTGGGTGGCATCATAGCCAAGCACCGCACCCTCAGCGGTTTCTTCCATCCATTTATTGGGGCCGAGCCTCTTGCCTGGCTACTCACGGGAATGGCCTTGACGGCCACTGTGACCGCCGCCTTGTCCAACCGTAACATTGCCGGAGTTGGCGGGCTGATTACGGTCGGCCTACTTTGGTACGCCGCCACGGGAACGTTCGTCAAGCCGTTTGTATCATTCGATACCCGCGCCTACAGGACGAGGATGGCCGTTTGGCGCTGGTTCAGTCTCGGCCTGGCAGGCTTCATCATCTTCGGGACAGCGTTGCCCGAAACCCGGAGGATGCTGTTCGGGTTCTGAAGCGCGTACCACCTAACATGCGTCTGCGGGGTCTGGCCTGCATAATCGTCTGCGGCGTCTGCGGGGTCCGTCTGCGGAGTCTGGGTCCGTCTGCGGGGTCTGGCCTGCATAATTGTATATTCCCTGGCGCAGACGCTGGATGACATCTGATATACGACCGTGCGTACTTGATCTGGTAGCGCTGCACTGCTCCTCGCTGATTACAGATCGACCCAAAGAGTGAAAGTTGCGATCATCGGTGGCGGACCGGCAGGTTTGTACTGCGCTTATTTGCGGAAGCGCGCGCGGCCTGAAGCCGACATTCATCTGGTCGAACAGAATCCCGCCAACGCTACGTTCGGCCTCGGGGTGGTGTTTTCCGAACAGGCGCTGGGATTCCTGGCGATGGACGACCCGGAAACGCACGCCCGCATCACCCCGCACGTACTCAGGAACGGGGGCAAAGGCAACGTATTGATCTGGCGATGCAAGGCCGTAACATAAGGGCGGCTCCGGCGCTTGGTGGCGTCGGCGTTAGCCGACGAGGAATAGCCGGCCTACAATTTAGTCGCGCGTCAGCGCGAGAGCCTCAAATGAGCGAAGTCGAACAGATTGAAAGCCGAATCAAGAGCCTTTCGCCCGAAGAGCTGGCGAAGCTACGTGCGTGGTTTGCGGAATTCGACGCTCAAGCAAGGGACCGTCAGATTGAGGCCGACTCCGCGGCCGGAAAGCTCGATCGCCTCATCGAGGATTCATTGGCGGAGCATAAGGCCGGCAAGAGCAGGCCCCTTTGAAGCACTGGGCGTCCTCGCGCTTCTGGGTGTAGACGGAGGACAACTATGGAGGCGATGAAAGACGCCAGCCATCTTTACGAAGTCGAGCGCAGAGCCGAGCACGCCGCGCGGCCAGGATTTCGCATTACTGAGCTCCAGATTTCTTCAACTCAAAAGGTGCCTTGGCACTACCACAACAACGTTCAAGATACCTTTTATGTACTCGGTGGAAATCTCAGAATTTTCCTCCGCGAGCCCAAAGAGGAGGTGCGTTTGGGTCCTGGTGAAACGTGCACCGTAAAGGCTCGCCGCCCGCACCTGGTGACCAATGGCGGGGACAATTCGGCTACCTTCCTGGTGCTGCAAGGCATCGGTGAGTACGATTTTGTCCCGCTTGTGTAGCAGCCCTTGGAGGCACTGGTGCCTAACTTGCTGCTCAACCGGACGCGCAGGATGCGTTGCGGCTTTGGTCGTGCATCAGTTGCCGCGCGCCGGTCGTAGCGCGCATCCATCACCCCTTCGCTCCGCGTGGCCTCAAATGGTGTAAGTTGTAGAGCCTGGAGACGCCGTGCAGATCCATAGCTTGCAAACGCCAACGCTGGCTAGAACAGAAACCATCGCGACGATTGCGGACCATTGGCTTGCGCAGTTCGAAAGCGCTCTTGCCGAAGGCGACGACGTCCTGCTCAGGACCCTGTTTCATCCTGACAGCCATTGGCGCGACGTACTGGCCCTGACCTGGCACATCAGGACGGTCAACGGCCGGGACGCTATTCTTGGAGAGTTCAAAGCGTATGCCGGCCGAGCCAATCCACATCATTTCAGGACCGATCCCCATCGGACTGCGCCCCGCCATGTGACGCGCGCGGGCACTAACGCGATCGAAGCGATCTTCAGATTTGAAACCGCGGAGGGCCGCGGCAGCGGCGTGCTGCGGCTGATCCCCGATGCCAACGATGGCAACACGCTGAAAGCGTGGACCCTGCTTACGACGCTCGACGAAATAAAGGGCTTCGAGGAGCAGGTCGGGCGATCACGGCCCAACGGTAAGTCTTACGCGCGCGATTTTCGGGGCCCCAACTGGCTCGACGTCAGGAAATCCGACGCCGAATATATCGAAGGGGATCCGGTTGTGCTCGTCGTCGGCGGCGGGCAGGCCGGGCTTTCGATCGCTGCACGCCTGACGCAAATGCAGGTCGATACGCTGATCGTGGACCGTGAACAGCGCATCGGTGACAACTGGCGCAACCGTTATCACGCGCTGACGCTGCACAACCAGGTGCACGTCAACCACCTTCCGTACATGCCTTTTCCTCCGAACTGGCCAATCTACATTCCCAAGGACAAACTTGCCGGCTGGTTCGAGGCCTATGTGGACAGCATGGAGCTGAACTACTGGACGGCCACGGAATTCGAAGGCGGCGCGTACAACGAAAGAGAGGGGCGATGGTCCGTTGTGCTGCGTCGGGCGGACGGCACAAAGCGGGAGATGCGTCCGCGACACGTCGTCCTGGCCACCGGAGTCAGTGGCATTCCGAGCCTTCCCGATATCCCGACGCTGCGTAACTTCGGCGGAAAGGTTCTGCACTCCAGCCAATACGACGACGGCGAGGCGTGGAAGGGCAAGAACGTCCTGGTCATCGGCACAGGCAACAGCGGCCACGATATTGCCCAGGATCTGTACTCGAGCGGGGCACAGGTCACTCTCGTTCAACGCAGTCCGACCCTGATCGTCAATATCGAGCCGAGCGCGCAACTTCCCTACGCGTTGTACGAGGAAGGACCTCCCCTGGAGGACTGCGACCTCATCACCATGTCCATCCCGCTTCCAGTGGCAAGGAAGAGCCACATCGTCTTGACCGAGCAAGCGAAGAATATGGACAGGGAACTCCTCGATGGGCTGGAGCGCATGGGGTTCAAGCTTGATTTCGGGGAAGACGGAACCGGCTGGCAGTTCAAGTACCTCACGCGCGGCGGCGGCTACTACTTCAATGTCGGCTGTTCCGATTTGATCGTCGAAGGCGAGATAGGGCTGGCGCAATTTTCCGATATCGCCGCGTTCGTCGCAGAGGGGGCGCGGATGCGCACCGGCGATACGCTTGCCGCCGATCTGATCGTGTTGGCGACCGGCTACAAAGGCCAGGAATATCTGGTTCGCAAGCTGTTTGGCGACGAAGTTGCTGCCCGCGTTGGCCCCATCTGGGGATTCGGCGATGAACAGGAGTTGCGCAACATGTTCACGCGCACCGCGCAGCCGGGCCTCTGGTTTATCGCCGGCAGTCTGGCCCAGTGCCGCATCTACTCCAAATATCTCGGGCTGCAGATAAAGGCCTGCGAGGTAGGCCTGTTACCCCGAGTTCGCGCCCGTCCGGACACGCCAGGAATTGTGGGCGATTCTCGCTAGGCAACCGGGTCAGATACCGTCTTGTTTGATCAAGTGCAAGTGGCATTCATTGTCGGGTCAAACGGGCGTCCCGACTTTAGCACTCCGAAGGTGATATGCATCACCTCGCAAATGTAAGCATGGGATAACCTGTCGATTGTTTACCTCATCGTCTACAGTATCCTCACCCGATCGGCAGGAATCAGCGATCAGCGGCTGAACAGGACCGCCGGGAAGGAATTGCCAAGGAGGGATTAATGCTTCGTCGTCCAGGAATGTTGGTATTCATCGCTGCCGCACTGCTTCATTGCCCAGCCCTCGCGATCGGAGCCGAAGAAATCGCGCCCTCGGGCTGCCGGCTCGCTGCGGACGACCCGCTGCGGGCAGAAGTGGATCGGATGATGAAACAGGGTGAGGAGTTCGAGCAGCAACAAAAGCTGGCGCTCGAAGAGAAAGTGAACCTCCTGGCGCGAGCCAGGGGCTGGAGCAAGAGGGACGAACACGAGTATCTGGTGGCCGTGCTGCGTGACGGAGTTCGGGAGACATGGGATTCGTCGCTTGCCGTTGCCGGGGCGTTCATGAGGGTTTGCGAACAATCGGCCGGCAATCAGCGGGCGGAAGCGGTGCGCCTTTTTCGCGAACTCTATGTCCTGGATGAAAAGCAGTGGCAGTCGATGCATCAAAGAGTCGATAAGGAAATCGCGTCGGCCGGACAGGAGCCAAAGAACTAGGGAAGCTCTGATCAGGATCCCCAACGCGCGGCACTGGAAATCCAATCCGAAGTCGTCTATAAATCCGTTGACCTCCGCCACGGGAGGACACCGTCATTCAACAATTAATTCGGGGGAGCTATGTCTGAGCAAACGTCGCGACGGGGGTTCCTGAAATCGTCGGCCCTGAAGCTTGGGGCCGGAATGGCGGTGCTCGGCGCCGCCGGTTGCAGCAGTTCCGGCCCTGGCGCCGGGCCCGGCGCGAGCAAACTTAACGAAGTGCTCAAGCGGGGAACGGTGATCGTCGGCACCGGCAGCACCAACCCGCCATGGCACTTCGAGGACGAACAGGGCAATCTCCAAGGCTTCGACATCGAGATGGCGCGTCTGCTCGCCAAAGGTCTGTTCGACGATCCGGCTAAGGTGCAGTTCGTGCGCCAAGCCTCGGACGCGCGCATCCCCAACCTGCAGACCAACCAGGTCGATGTCGTCTTCCAGTTCATGACGGTCACCGCGCAGCGCGCGCAACTTGCGGACTTTTCGATTCCGTACTATCGCGAAGGCGTCGGAACGCTGTTGAGCAAGGACAGCCCGCATGCCGGCGCGCTCGATCTCGCCAAGTGGGGGAAAAAGGTCAAGCTGTCCATTTTGCAGAACGTCTACGCCGAGAGCATCGTTCACGCCGCGGTACCGGAAGCGGAAGTGCTGCAGTTCGACTCGGTCGCCAACGCGATCCTGGCGCTCGATTCCGGCCGCGTGGACGCCGCCGCGATCGACGATTCGACGGTGCGCTGGCTGGTGCGCCAGAATCCGGACAAGTACAAGGCAGGCAACTACGGCTGGTCGCCGCAGACGTATGCAGCCGCGGTGCGCCCGGGCGATCCGATCTGGCTGAATTTCGTCAACACCGTGCTGCACGAGGGGATGACAGGCGTCGAGTTCGATGCCTACGCGGCGGCGTTTCAGAAATTCTTCGGCGTCAAACTGGCCCCGCCGCCGGTGGGCTTCCCCGTGGAGTTCGGGGTCAGGCACCAATAGACCAACGCACCCCGGCCCTCTCCGCCGAAAGTGGGGAGGGCAAAGAAGAACAAGATGTACCAGTTCAACTGGCGCCCGGTTTTCGACAACTTCGACCTGCTTCTGAAGGGGCTGCTGCTCGGTATCGGCATCGCCGTGCTTGCGCTCGCGATCGGCAGCCTGCTGGGGCTGATCGCCGCTTTCGGCCGCTCCAGCGGCCCGCGGCCGATTCGGCTGCTGGTCGCCGGGTATGTCGAAGGCGTTCGCAACATTCCGCTGCTGCTGATCATCTACTTCGTGTACTTCGGCCTGCCGTTGATCGGCATCAGCGTGCTGGACAATTTGTGGTCATTCGTCTTCGCGCTGGCGATCTATTCCGGCGCCTATCTCACCGAGATTTTCCGGGCCGGCATCGAGGCCGTCAGCAAAGGGCATATCGAGGCCGGCAAGGCGATCGGGCTGAACCGGTGGCAACGAGTCCGCTTCGTCACCATTCCACTCATGTTCCGGATCGTGCTGCCGTCGCTGGGCAACACCTTCATATCGCTGTTCAAGGACACCTCGCTGGCCTCGGCAATCGCGGTCCCCGAGCTGACTTACGGAGCCATACGCATCAACGTGAATACCTGGCGCGTGATCGAGGTTTATCTGGTGGTGGGGTTGCTGTATCTCGCCACGTGTTACACCATCGCCGGCGGGCTGCGGCTGCTGGAACGGCGATTCGCCATGATTCGATGATGCCCGGCTCGATGATGAATGGTTCGCTGATGTTCGGACACACGGGAGCCGGCGAATGGATGTCGTGATCGCGAGCGGGCCGCTGATCCTGCGCGGACTGCTGGTCACACTCGAGGTATCGGTCGCGGTGCTGCTGCTAGGCACGCTCATCGGAATCATGGGCGGGCTTTCGTTGCTGTACGGCGCATGGCCGCTGCGCCTGATCGCGCGCGTTTACGTCGACGCCATCCGCGGCATTCCGCAACTGGTGCTGATCTTCGCGATCTTCTATGGCTTTCCGGCCCTCGGTCTGCAGGTCTCGGCGATCGTTGCCGGGATACTCGCGCTCAGTGTTTTTTGCGGGGCACATGTTTCCGAGGTGATACGCGGCGGCGTGGGCTCGATCCCGCGCGGCCAGATGGATGCCGCCCAGGGAATTGGTCTGAACTTCGCGCAGCGACTGCGGTACGTGATTTTTCCGCAGGCGCTGGGCCGCATTCTGCCGGCGTGGGTCAATACCGCGGTCGAGGTGGTCAAGGCTTCCTCGCTGGTGTCGCTGGTCAGCGTGGTCGACCTGATGATGGCGATTCAGCAGATAGTGGGCCGGACGCGCGAAGCCCTGCTGTTCTACGCCGTCGCCGCATTGCTTTACTTCGCGATCAACTACACCATCTCTGCCATCGGCGTGCGTCTGGAAAAACGTTACGCCTACACCTGAAGACAAACATCAGAACAGGATGCCCATGACCGGCAAGGTTGTCGTGATCCAGGGTCTCGTCAAGCGCTTCGACGCGCTGGAGATTCTCTCCGGCGTGGATCTGGAGGTTCCCAAAGGCGAGGTGGTGGTCATCGTCGGTCCGAGCGGTTCCGGTAAGACGACGCTCTTACGCTGCATCAATTTCCTCGAGGAGTACCAGGGCGGCCGGATCCACGTGGACGGCCAGTTGGTGGGCTACCGCGACAGCGGCGGCCGCCTCGTCAGGTTGCCGGACAGCATCATTGCCGGCATGCGCGCCGACGTCGGCATGGTATTCCAGAGCTTTAATCTGTTCCCGCACATGACGGCGCTGGAGAACGTTGTGCTCGGGCTCACCCGGGTTCGCAAGCTGCCGCCCCACGAAGCCGAGAAGCGCGCAACGTCATGGCTGGAACGCGTGGGCCTGCAGGACAAACTGCGAGCGTATCCCGCGCAACTTTCCGGCGGACAACAGCAGCGCGTGGCGATTGCTCGCGCAGTCGCGATGGAACCCAAAGTGATGCTGTTCGACGAGGCGACCTCCGCGCTCGACCCGGAACTGGTCGGGGAAGTGCTGGGCGTGATGGAAGATCTCGCCCACAGCGGCATGACCATGCTGGTCGTCACCCATGAAATGCGCTTTGCCCGGGAGGTGGGGCATCGCATCGTCTTCATGGACAAAGGCGTGATCGTCGAGCAAGGCGCGCCGCGGCAGATTTTCGAGCAACCGCAATCGGAGCGGCTGCGGGCATTTCTCGGTCACTTCACCAAGACCATGTAACCACCGATAACAGCGGACTTACAGAGGAGACAAACCATGGAGAAGCAACGCATCTCGACCGCCACCGGCGCACAGCCGGTCGGCGCCTACTCGCAGGGGTTGCGCGCCGGCGACTTCGTGTTCGTGTCCGGCCAGGGGCCGCTCGATCCCAAAACCGGGAAAGTCGTCGGCGCCTCAATCGAGGAGCAGACCACGCGCGTGCTGGAAAACATCAAGGCCATCCTCGAAGCCGGGGGCGCGAGCATGGCCGACGTCGTCAAGGTCAGCGCGCACCTGAGCGATATGTCGCTGTTCGAGCGTTACAACCGCGTGTATGCGAGCTACTTCCCCGATCCCAAGCCGACCCGCACCACCGTCGGCAGCCAGTTGCCCGGCATTCTGGTGGAGATCGATGCGATTGCGTACCTAGGGAAGCGCTGATCGGGGGGTCAGCGTCGTGAAGTGTCTCCATCAACGATGCTGGTCAAGCACGGCGAAAAAGAGTCTGCGGCACCGGTGTTTGATCCTGGTCAAGCCCCGACGCAGAATAGTGCAGGCATAGTCGACGCCATAGGTAAGGAGGAGCATGAACACTACGTCCACACTGAGGCCTCGAACCGGCGATGCGCTGATCATTGTCGACGTGCAGAATGACTTTCTGCCTGGCGGTGCGCTCGCCGTACCGCACGGCGATCAAGTCGTTTCCACGCTGAACCACTATGCCGCCTTGTTCGAAAGACCGGGTCTGCCGGTGTTTGCCACGCGCGACTGGCATCCGCCCGATCATTGCTCCTTCCGTAAACAGGGCGGACCCTGGCCCGCGCATTGCGTGGCCGGCACGCAGGGCGCACAGTTCGCACCAAAGCTGGTCCTGCCGCCCGGGGCGCGCGTGGTGTCCAAGGCAACAACGCCGGATCGGGACGCCTACTCCGGCTTCGCGGGAACCGAACTGGACGCGCTGCTCCGCCGCGAAAACGTTCATCGAGTCTTCGTCGGCGGTCTGGCCACCGATTACTGCGTGCTCAATACCGTAAAGGACGCCCGTGCGCTCGGCTACGACGTCGTGCTCCTGCAGGATGCGATTCGGGCAGTCGACCTGAGACCCGGTGACGGCCGCCGAGCGCAGGAGGAGATGCAACGGCTCGGCGCGGTCCCGGCGGATGTGGAATCGGTCGAGGCCTGATCCGATGCCCGAGGCGGCAGCCCAGCGGGATCCCGGCTCGAGCGCCCTGCTCACCGATCTCTATCAGCTCACCATGCTGCTCGCGTACCGCGAGCAGCGCATGGCCGACACGGCGGTGTTCGAGTTCTTTGTTCGTAAGCTCCCGCCGCAACGCAACTTCCTTATCGCGGCCGGACTCGAACAGGTACTCGAGTTCCTGGAGAAGCTGCGCTTCGCGGAAGACGAGCTTGACTGGCTGCGCGAGCAACGGCGCTTCCGGCGTGATTTCGTGGATGAGCTTCGCCGGCTGCGCTTCACCGGCGACGTACATGCCATGCCAGAGGGCACGATCTTCTTTCCGCACGAACCGATTCTGCGGGTGACGGCGCCGCTTCCCGAAGCCCAGCTCGTCGAAACCCGGATCATCAATATCCTCCATTTGCAAACGATAGTAGCGAGCAAGGCTGCTCGCTGCGTTCTAGCCGCCCCGGACAGGCTCCTGGTCGACTTCGGACTGCGCCGGGCGCACGGCGCGGAGGCCGGTCTTCTCGCCGCACGTGCTGCATACCTGGCCGGGTTTGGCGGTACAGCTACTGTCCTCGCCGGACAGCGCTTCGGAATCCCGCTGTACGGCACGATGGCACACTCGTTCATCCAGGCACACACCGACGAGAGCCTGGCATTCGAGCACTTTGCACGGGCGCATCCCGACAACACTGTTCTGCTCATCGACACCTACGACACGGAAGCCGGCGCCGCCAAGGTCGTCGCGCTTGCGCGCAGGCTGAAGCAGGAGGGTATTGTCATCCAGGCTGTGCGCCTGGACAGCGGTGACCTGGGCGATCACGCCCGCAAAGTGCGCCGCATTCTCGACGATGGCGGCTTTCCCGAAATCCGGATCTTCGCGAGCGGCGGGTTGGACGAGCGGGTCCTGCACGATCTGCTTGCGGGCGGTGCGCCGATCGACGGTTTCGGCATCGGCACCAGTCTGGTGACATCGGAGGATGCGCCAGCGCTGGACTGTGCTTACAAGCTGCAGGAGTACGCCGGTCTGCCGCGTCGCAAGCGCTCGGAAGGAAAAGCGACATGGCCCGGACGAAAACAGGTCTATCGGGACTACGACCAGGCGGGACGGTTGGCGGGTGACATAATCACCGTGGAAACAGACGCCTGTCCCGGCGAGCCGCTCCTGGAACCTGTGATGACGGCCGGACGCCGTGTCGCACCACCGCCGCCTCTCGATCAGGTTCGAGGCCGAATGATTGCAGGAATGGGGAAACTGCCGCCCCGTCTGCGCGGGCTCGAGCGGGCAGAGCCTTTGCCTGTCGCGATTTCCTCTCAGCTCAAAGCACTTGCCGCGGAAGCGGACCGCATCTGCCTCTCATCCCCGCCGATCTGAGGTCTGCCGGACGCGCCGACGCTTTCGCCCGACTTTGATCTGGCGCAAAACCGGGCGCCGCCAGTGGCGGATGATTTGTGTCCTATGACGATCCAGTTTGACTCTCGCAACGATGCCGCGCGGCAGCTCGCAAAGGCGCTCGCTCGCTACCGCGGCCGCAACCCCCTCGTGCTCGCGATCCCGCGCGGAGCGGTGGGCATGGGGAAAGTGCTCGCCGACGAATTGGGAGGCGAGCTTGACGTGGTGCTGGTGCGCAAGCTGCGCTCGCCCTTCAGCCCGGAGTTCGCGGTCGGTGCGGTCGACGAATCGGGCTGGGCGTACATAGCCGACCACGCTGCCCGCTCGGGTGCCGACCCGACGTACATTGAGCGCGAGAAGAGCGCGCAACTCGAGACGTTGCGAAAACGCCGGGCGCAGTACACGCCTGCCCGGCCGCCGATCGACGCGAAAGACCGGATAGTGATCGTGGTCGACGACGGGCTCGCAACGGGGGCGAGCATGATCGCCGCATTGCATGCGGCTCGCGCGAAGCAACCGCAGCGCCTGATCTGCGCCGTGCCGGTCGCTGCGCCGGACAGCCTGGAGCGTGTCAGGCCGCTCGCCGATGAAGTGGTGTGCCTCGAAGCCCCCGAGGAGTTCTACGCGGTCGGGCAGTTCTACCGCGATTTTCCCCAGGTCGAGGACGACGAAGTCGTCGCCATCCTGGCGCAGCGCGCAAAAGAGCGCGCAGTAAACGAGTCATGAGCGCGCGACAACGCCAAGCTACGGTTGCGATTTCTGCCGGCGACGTCACGCTCGAAGGCGCGCTGGAGTTGCCTGCGCAGCCGGCCGGTGTGGTGGTGTTCTCTCATGGAAGCGGCTCCGGACGCTTTTCTCCCCGCAACCAGTTCGTGGCTGCGGAGCTGCACAAGCTCGCATTGGGAACATTGCTGCTGGATTTGCTCACGGAAACCGAAGATCGCGACTACGAGCGGCGATTCGATATCGACTTGTTGACGCAGCGGCTGGGCCATGCGGTGCGCTTCGTCCGCAGCCATGCTGCCACGAAGACACTGCCGGTCGGTCTTTTCGGCGCGAGTACCGGAGCGGCTTCCGCCCTGCGAGTCGCGGCCGCGATGCCAAAGGACGTTGGCGCAGTGGTCTCCCGCGGCGGGCGGCCGGATCTCGCGGGGCCCGGAGCGCTCCAGCAGGTCCGGGTCCCAACGCTGCTCATCGTCGGCGGGCTCGACTTCGGAGTCATCGAGCTCAACGAGTCGGCGAGCGATGCGCTCGTGCACAGCGAGCGGGAACTCGTAATCGTTCCCGGCGCGACGCATCTGTTCGAGGAGCCCGGCACGCTGGATGAGGTCGCGCGCCTGGCGGGACAGTGGTTCATCCGTCATCTGACTTCAACCCGAACCGACTCGATCATGCGCAGCGGTGATCGGCGTCGATCTCGAATCGAGGAATCGCCATGAACTCTCCGAAGACACGGCCGCAGGAACAAGCGCCGGAGCCCGAGGTTCAGCAGGGAGACGGCCGCAGCAAGGCGAGGGACGATGCGCTCAAGCGCATCATCAGGCAGCATCCGCAGCGCGACGAGCCGCGGGTGGACAGCGTCGAGGAGGAACAGCCTCAGTCGCCGCCCTCTCGAAAGCGGTGACGCGCGCCACTTCGCAGCCACCGCGCCGCGGCATAATGCCGTTCAAGCGTGGTGCTTGCCAACGCTTATCCGCTTCGCCTGCGGACCTTCCGCAGCCATCTCCTCGATGAACTGCACTTCGGTTCCGGGTGTGAGCTGATCGAACGTCGGATGCACGACGTTCTCACGGCTGAAGTAAAGCTCGCGGCCGTCCGCCGTTTCGATGAAACCGTACCCCTCATCGGTGAACAGACGCGCGACCTTGCCATGCTCCGGGACAACGTGCGCCTTGACGTCTCCGCGCATCTCGCGGGCGGCGTCCTCGAGTTGACGCTTCACCGCATCGAACGCGTCGCGCAGCGCCACATACACGTCCTCGTGATGATCGCGGTTGGCAACGATCTCCTTGCCGGGCACCCGCAGATCGATGCGCACGCGGAACTGCCGGCCCTGGTGCTGGTGCTTGCCGAGTTCTTCGACGGTGACGCGGCAGCTAATGATGCGTGAATGGAATTCCTCGAGCTTTTCGGCCTTCTGGCGGATATGCGCCTCGAGCGCGTCAGAACTGGGAACATCGTGGAAGGTGATCTGGATGGGAATCTGCATCGGCTTTGCCTGTCGGTTACGAGAAGTCAAAAAAGGTACTTGAGCACCCTACGGGTATTGCGATTAAGTGGCGCAGACGGAAACACCGATGCGCCTGCCGCTACTCGAATACCCTCGGCGTATTCTGCTGCGCTGGTACGCACCCCGCACGGCGGGAACCGTTCTCTAGTCAACTAATCTATCGGCGCTTCTCCAGCGCTATGCCGACGATTTCAATGATGACCCCAGCGGCGATCGCGAGCATACCGCCGAGCGTCTCGGGGGCGGCGAACAACATCACTGCACCGAGCGCGATGAACAGCGCGGCAACCACTCTTCTGGGTTTCATGGGCAGATGATACTCAAAGGTAAGTGCCGGCTCTTGACCAAGGTCAAAAGCCCCGGTTGGACTCGTGTCGTTCAACCGCGAGACGCCCGGCTCATTCACCAGAGGCTGTTGTCATGAGCCTGTCGCCGGCCGCGGCCGGTTGCGCCAGCAGCCTTTCAAAGTCAATTTCGCCGCCGCAGTCAACACATATTCCGTAGCTGCCACCGGCGAGCCTTTCCTGCGCGGCTTCGAGTTGGCGAAACTCACCCAGGTCGCGGTTGAGTTCCGCGCTATCGAGGTCGGAAATCAGGTCCGCGGTCGCCTTGTCGCCACTATCGGTCACCGGCCCGGCCAGCTTGCCGTAGGCCTCGTCTCGCCAGCGCGCCGCGTCCTGGTGGATTTCCGCCGAGAATGCTTCGTAGCGATCGTCGATCATCGTCCGCAGTTTTGCCAGTTGTTCAGGCGTCAGCACGACATGTCTCCTTTTCTTATCTCGATGGTGTGCATTTATTCCTTGCCCGCAAGCCGCTTGACTGCCCCGGCGAGCAGCGGGGCAACGGACACGACCTGAAGCTGTGCGCCGGCCGCGCTCGGCACGCTGTCAGTCGTGACGATGTGCCGCACCGGGCTGGCGCGGATGCGCTCCAGCGCGCCCGGCGCCATTATCGCGTGTATGAACAGCGCATGAATCTCTCTGGCTCCCGCCTGCATCAGCGCTTCTGCTGCACCGACCAGCGTACGTCCCGTGCTTGCCATATCGTCCACGATCAGGCAGGACCGTTTGCGCACGTCGCCGAGAACGTGCAACGCAGCGGCCACATCCGGGGCAGGCCGGGTCTTGGCCACGACCGCCACCGGCGCTCCAAGCATGGCGGCATAGCGCTGCGCGCGCTTCAGCCCTCCGGCATCGGGAGAGACGATCGTCAGATCGGAAATTCCCCACTCGCGCACCGCCGGCAGCATGATCTCGTCGGCGCGCAAATGGAGAATCGGCATCGCGAACGCGCTTTCCAGCGCAGGCGAGTGCAACTCCAGGACGACTGCGCGGTCGACGCCCGCAGTGCGCAGCAAGCGGGCCGCCAGCTGGGCCGAGCGCGGTTCGCCCGGATTGTTGATGACGTCCTGGCGCGCGTAGCCGAAGTAAGGCAGCACCGCCGTAATGCGCGCCGCGCCTGCGCCCCGCACGGCATCGGCCATCAGCGCCAAAGTCATCAGGCGCTCGTTGGTCGGCGTGCAAGTGGGCTGCACGATGTAGGTGTCCGCATCCTGAATGTCGGCGTCGATGCGGACCCGGGTTTCGCCGTCCGCGAAAGCCGATACCGATGCCTGTATCGGGACTGCGCCGGCCAGGCGGGCGATCTCATCTGCAAGCTGCGAATGCGCGTCGCCGGCAATGAGAGCTATCCCCGCTTTGCGAGGCAAACGGTCGTGGTCATCCATATGGGTGCACGCTAACCGTGCGCGGTCCAATAGCCATTGACTGCGGTCAAACTGCGTAGACGACTCTTGAGGAAACGATACGACCACGACCGCTGGCCAGCTTGATCCTGGTCAATCCGGGACGATCGGTTCAGGTCTTCAAGACTGCTACCATGGGCGCCCGGAGCAGGCGCAGCCTGCCAACCACGGGCCGGGCCCGGGCAAACCATGGAACGCTATGGGGCTTTCGTATTTTTTGCATTGGAGGGTATCGCGCATCGGCGTGAAGAAAGGGGCGGCCATGGCAACGAACAAGACTACCGTGGCGCTGCTGGCCGCGTTTGCGACCGCCAGCGCGGGGCGGGCGCCGCAAGCGCCGACCGAAGAGCGCATACCCCGCCGATTCCCGTGTACCTGCCCGCGCTGACCTCGGTCGACCATGATCCGTGAACCTGTGGCACAGAGTCGGCCCGTTCGGAGCCAGAGCAGGCTGGTTGAGGCGCTGCACGATCCGGCGTGCTATCCGCACCCGGTGCACCCCATCCGCATCATCGAGACACACATCTCGTTCGTCGTCGTGACCGGTACTTTCGCCTACAAGATCAAGAAATCGGTCGATCTCGGTTTTCTCGATTTCACGACTCTGGAGAAAAGACGGTTCTATTGCGACGAGGAGCTTAGGCTGAACTCGCGGCTCGCGCCGGAGATCTACCTCGATGTCGTGCGTATCTGCGGGACGCCGGAGGCCCCGCGGATCGGCGGCACCGGGGAAGTTATCGAGTACGCGGTCAGGATGCGCGAATTCCCGCAGGAGGCGCTGGCGGACCGGGTGCTTGCCCACGGCGAGTTGACTTCGCGGCAAGTGGATGCGCTGTCTGCGGGAATCGCGCGGTTTCACTCCGATGCGCCCCGCTCAAGCGAGATCGATGGCTTCAGCACACCTGAAGCAGTGCTTGCCCCGGCGCTGCAGAATTTCGCGCAGATCCGCATGCTTCCCGTGCAAGCCGAGTCCGTGCCGGTCCTCGAAGAAGTCGAAGGGTGGACCCGGCGGGAACATGCTCGCCTGCGCGAAATTCTTGCCGAGCGCAAGCGTGAAGGCCTGGTGCGGGAGTGCCACGGCGACCTTCACCTCGGCAATATCGTGTTCCTCGAAGACGAGCCGCGCGTCTTCGATTGCATCGAGTTCAATCCTGAATTGCGCTGGATCGACGTCATGAACGAAGTCGCGTTCCTGGTCATGGACTTCCAGGCGGCCGGTCGAACGGACTTTGCGCGGCGGTTTCTGAACGGTTATCTCGAAGCAACCGGCGATTATGCCGGCTTGCGCGTGCTGCGTTACTACTGCGCTTACCGGGCGATGGTGCGTGCGAAGGTCATGCTCATGCGCGCCGGCCAGCATGGATGCACGCCCGAGGACCGGGCTTCTGCGACGGCGCTTTTCAGCCGCTACCTCAGTGTCGCGGCGAGTTGCGCGCAGCCGTCTCGCAGCTTCGTGCTGATCACCCACGGCTTTTCGGGAAGCGGCAAGACCACATTGTCGCAGCCGCTGCTCGAATTGAGCGGCGCGATCCGGGTCCGCTCAGACGTCGAAAGAAAGCGCATCCGCGGACTGGCGGCTAAGGACCGTCCGAAGTCCGGCATTGCCGGCGGTCTGTACTCCGCGGACGCGACCGGCTCGACCTATTCGCGGCTGCTCGACCTGGCCCGGGTCGTGGTCGACGCCGGATACGGCGTCATCGTTGACGCCACTTTTCTGAAGCGCGGGCAGCGGGACATGTTCCGTGAGCTTGCGGCACAGGCAGGGGTTGCCTTCCTGATCGTGGATTTTGCTGCGCCTGAAGAGATCCTGCGCTGTCGCATCCGTTCGCGGATCGTGCAGGACGACGATGCGTCCGACGCGGACCTCGCAGTGCTGGAACATCAACTTGCAACGCACCAACCGCTGCAGCCCGACGAGTTCGGCTGCGTATTCGGCTACGACGCTTCGCGCCCGGCCGACCGGGCGCAGCGCCCGCAGGCCTGGGCGCCCCTGTTGCAACGGCTGTCGCTCACGCCTGCGGCCGAATGCCTTCCGGCGACGGGAGACGAGGCGTAGTCGTCAGCCCTTCACGCACACCAGCGGCTCGAGCCTCGCCACTTTGCTCGCGAGTCCTGCGTGGTCCGCCGCATCGACGACTTCGCTCACGTCCTTGTACGCACCCGGCGCCTCCTCGGCAATGCCGCGCATCGAAGGGCTGCGGATCAGGATTCCACGCGCTGCGAGATCGTCCACCACTTTTCTCCCGCTCCATTTTTTTGTTGCCTCACTGCGGCTCATCGCCCGGCCGGCGCCATGACAGGCGGAGCCGAATGCCTGCTCCATTCCTGACGCGGTGCCCGCGAGAATGTAGGAACTTGTGCCCATGCTGCCGCCGATCAGTACCGGCTGCCCCGCCTCCATCAGCGCGGCAGGCAATTCCGGATGTCCGGGACCGAAAGCGCGGGTCGCGCCCTTGCGATGGACGAAGAGCTTCCTGCGTTTGCCGTCGACTTCGTGCTCCTCGACCTTGCAGGTGTTGTGCGAGACGTCGTAAAGCAGCGGCATCTTCGCCTCGGAAAAGATTTCGCCGAACGCCTCCCGGGTGAGCTGGGTCAGGATCTGGCGGTTGGCCAGCGCGCAGTTGATCGCCGCGCGCATTGCGCCGAAGTAGCGCTGACCGATCTCCGAGTTGATCGGCGCACACGCGAGCTCGCGGTCTGGAAGAACGATTCCGTAGCTCCTCGCGGCGATCGCCATCTCCTTCAGGAACTCGGTGCCGATCTGGTGGCCGAGCCCGCGCGAGCCGCAGTGAATGCTGACGACGACGTCGTTTTCGCGCACGCCATAGGCTTTTGCGACCGCCTGATCGAAAACCTCGACGACGCGCTGCACTTCGAGATAGTGGTTGCCCGAGCCCAGAGTCCCCATTTCGTCGCGTTGCCGCTTCTTTGCCTGCTCGGACACCGCCGAGGTCTTCGCGCCGCGCATCTGCCCACGCTCCTCGATACGCTCCAGATCCTCGGGGCGGCCGTAACCCCGCTGCACCGCCCACGCCGCGCCACCGGCGAGCATCGAATCCATTTCCTTTTCCGACAGGCGCAGCCGGCCGGTGCTGCCGAGCCCTGCAGGGATGCGCTGGTAGAGCGTGTCCGCAAGCCGGGTCTGCAGCGGTTTGAGGTCTTCGAAAGTCAGGCCGGTGTGCAGGCAACGCACCCCGCAGGAGATGTCGAACCCCACCCCGCCGGCGGAAACCACGCCGCCCGCGTCCGGGTCGAACGCCGCCACGCCGCCGATCGGGAAGCCGTAGCCCCAGTGTGCGTCGGGCATCGCATACGAGGCTTTGACGATCCCGGGCAGCCTGGCAACGTTGGTTACCTGCTGGTAGACCTTGTCGTCCATCGCCTTGATCAGTTCGCGGCTCGCGAATATCACCGCCGGCACGTGCATTCCGGCCTGCGGGGCGATTTCCCATTCGTAATCCGATTTGCGCTTGAACAGCGAAAGATCCATGGCTCACCGTTTCTTCAGACATCGACGACGCATTGCGCGATCCACGAGCCGTCGGCCTGCTGCCGCACCGCCAGCTCGGTGAACGTCGCCCCTTTCACTTCCACCGCCGGCCGGTGGCGGGCGACATCGAGTTTCTCTCCCCACGCGCTGGCGTGCAGCCGCGTTGCCGCGATCGCCACCTCGAATTTCGAGTAAAGCAGGAAATCGGTGCCCATCGAATAGATCAGCGCGTTCAGCCAGTCCACCAGCAGCAACTCCTCGTCCGGCGCTTCGCATTCGAACTCCCGTTTCTCTGCGGCACGCACCTTGGCCGGATCGGTCACCACCGCGGTCAACGCCAGCGCAGCCTGCTCGAACGCGGTCCGCATGTCTGCGCCGATTCCGCGTACGCCGACGTCCGCCTCGTGCGCAAAGTGCTCCCAACGGCCTGGCTGTCGATTCATTTCCCGAATACGGCCTGATCTGGGTCAAGTGGCAAGAATCCCCGTGCGTCAGAATGGGGTGGTATCTTGAAAGGAGCAGTGAACATGGCCATTGGAGAGATTTGCAGTCGCGAGGTAGTGTGCGCGCATCGGGACACGTCCGTGAAGTCGAGACCAGAAAAAAGATCGTGTGAGTGGGAGCAACCGTGAGAAAACCGGAGCCCAGAGCCGCAGGTAAGCATCATCGCGAACGCATTGCTGCGGGAAGGGCATGACGAAGGGTTCGCCATCCGGGTTGCGATCGCCCGTGCGCACGAGTGGGCGCAACGCCACGTGGCCCCGCCCTCCGGGCTCGGCCGTTTCTAGCCGGGTCAAAAGCGAATGAGTACGCCGCAAGTGCAACTGGCCTATGCGCCAAGGGGCGTGGGGCTCGCCCATGCGGTTGTCTACCTCAAGAAGGACCCCGATATCTGCGGATGGTGGATCGGCGCCATCGGCGCCGACGTAGCCTCGGCGTATTTCAGGCTGGAAGGTTTCTACACCCGGGCCGGAACCACGCTGTACACCACCGACGGATCGGATCTTTACGGCGGCTGGCGTTTCAATCTCACCTCCGGACAGTCGCAGCCGATCGACCCCATGGCCGTGGAGTCCGATCTGGCGCACGAACTCGAACAGATGCAGGACGCTTTCGCCGCCAAGTGGCTGGTGTTCGAGACAGACCGCGATGCGGACCGCGAGGCCCAGGCCTATCGTGATGCCGAACTTTCTCATGGGCGGGTCAATATCCGTTTCGCGAAACTGAACAAGCTGGAAAAAAACGACCCGTTGTGGCGGTACTTCTCGCGCAACTTCGAGTCTGCAGTGGCCGATTATCTCGGCCGGCGCTGGCCGCTGGACTACGGAAAAAACTGACCGGCAAGTTCGGCTTCAGCCTCATCCATCCATGCCGGTCGTCAACGCCACCATCGCCGCGATTTTCGAGGAGATCGCCGACCTGCTCGACATCCAGGGCGCCAACCCTTTTCGCATTCGCGCCTACCGCAACGCGGCGCGCACCGTGGCCAACTTGGCGACCGACATCAGGACGCTAGTCGAGCAAGGCGCCGACCTGAAGGCGCTGCCCAGGCCAAGTACGCGGACGGCGTGCTCGAACTGACGCTCCCCAAGAAGGCCGGAGTGGGTTCGAACAGGATCGAGGTCAAATGAACGGTTGCCGCCCAAGCACGGTTTAGCAATAGGCCTCTCCAGGGCTGCTTGCTTTCCGGCCCGGTCGCGAACGCACCGGGCCTTTCTTTTTGTCCCCGCCTTTCCCGTGTTACCTGCCTGTTGTACGCTTCATGATGTTCGATCACCGCAAAAAGAAGTCCGGGAGGATCATGGGCAAAGCAAAGAAACCCGAGGAATTGCGCAGCCAGCGCTGGTTCGGCGCCCAGGACCTGCGCTCCTTCGGCCACCGCTCGCGCGCCCTGCAAATGGGCTACACGCACGAGGACTACAAGGGCAAACCGGTCATTGCGATCGTCAATACCTGGAGCGACGTCAACCACTGCCACTCGCACCTGCGCGAGCGCGCGCAGGAAGTGAAGCGCGGCGTGTGGCAGGCGGGTGGCTTCCCGCTGGAGATGCCGGCGATCTCTCTGGCGGAGGTGTTCCAGAAACCCACCACCATGATGTACCGCAACTTCCTGGCGATGGAAACCGAGGAGTTGCTGCGTTCCTACCCGGTGGACGGCTGCGTGCTGATGGGCGGCTGCGACAAGACCACTCCAGCCCTGCTGATGGGCGCGATCAGCATGAACCTGCCGGCGATCTACGTTCCGGCCGGGCCGATGCTGCGTGGCAACTGGCAGGGGAAGACGCTCGGCTCCGGATCGGACGTGTGGAAGTACTGGGACGAGTTGCGCGCCGGCAACATCACCGATCGCGACTGGCGCGAGATCGAGGAAGGCATATCGCGTTCCCCCGGCACCTGCATGACCATGGGCACGGCGTCCACGATGACCAGCGTTGCCGAGGCGCTGGGTTTCAGCCTGCCCAACGCTTCGTCGATTCCCGCGGTCGATTCCAACCACGGCCGCATGGCCGAGTACAGCGGCAGGCGCATCGTCGAGATGGTGTGGGAGGACCTGAAACCGCGCGACATCCTCAGCGAAAAGTCCTTCGACAACGCGATCAAGGTGCTGATGGCGCTCGGCGGTTCGACCAACGGACTGATCCATGTGATTGCAATGGCCGGCCGCGCCGGCATTCACATTCCGCTCGAGCGCTTCGAGGAAGTCGGCCGTCACGCACCCTACCTGGTCAACATGCGGCCGTCGGGCAAATACCTGATGGAGGATTTCTATTATGCCGGCGGCCTGGTCGGGATGCTGGAAGGCATGCGCAAGCTGCTCGATACGGACGTGCTCACCTGCACCGGAAAGACGCTCGGCGAAAACATCGCCGGAGCGAAGATCCACAACCCCGACGTGATCCACACCCCGGACAATCCAATGCAAGCAGAGGGCGGACTGGTGGTGCTGCGCGGCAACCTCGCGCCGGACGGCGCGGTTATCAAGTCCACCGCCGCGGACCCGAAGCTGCTGAAACACGCCGGCCGGGCGATGGTATTCGACGATTACAACGACATGGCGGCGCGGTTCGATAATCCGAATCTCGACGTCGATGCCGACTCGGTGCTGGTGCTGCGCAACGCCGGCCCGCTCGGCGGGCCGGGCATGCCGGAGTGGGGCATGCTGCCAATCCCGAAGAAGCTGCTCAAGCAGGGCGTGCGCGACATGGTGCGCATCTCCGATGCGCGCATGAGCGGCACCAGTTACGGCACCTGTGTTTTACATGTGGCGCCGGAATCCTGGGTGGGCGGACCGCTGGCGCTGGTGAAAACCGGCGACATCATCGAACTCGACGTGCCGGGGAGGAAACTCACGCTGAAGGTGAGCGAAGAGGAACTGGCGAAACGCCGCGCCGCGTGGAAACCCAATCCGCCGAAGTTCCAGCGCGGCTACGGCAAGATTTTCGCGGAGCACATCAAGCAAGCCAACCTCGGCTGCGATTTCGATTTCCTGGAAGGCACCACGCCGACGCCGGAGCCCGAGATTCACTAGAGGCGAATTGAACCACCCTTCAGTCGCGCTTGCCGGTTTCGGGATCGTGGTGGATGTTCTCCACCCAGTGCACTTCTTCCGGCTTCTCCACCACGGGAATGTCGAGGTTCACAACCACCGGCTCCTGGCCGCTGCGGCACAGCACACAGGACAGCGGCTCGGTGTCGGAGGCGTTGATCTCCTGGTGCGGAACGAAAGGCGGCACATGGATGAAATCGCCGGGGCCGGCCTCGGCGACGAACTCGAGCTTGTCGCCCCAGCGCATCCGCGCCTTGCCGCTGACGACATAGATGACGCTTTCCACCGGGCCGTGGTGATGGGCGCCGGTCTTGGCTTTGGGATGGATGACCACGGTGCCGGCCCACAGCTTCTCGGCGCCGCAGCGCGCGTAGGTGATCGCAGCGGCACGGTTCATCCCCGGCGTCTGCGCGGTATTGGTGTCGAGTTCGGATCCCTTGACGATACGGATGCCGTGGTACTTCCACTTCGATTCGGCCATTTTCCTCCCCTTCTCACCTGAGTTGCAGCAGGGCCAGCAGCAACACAGTCGGGATGATGGTATTCACCAGAGACAGCACGAACAGATTGCGCGGGCCTTTCTCGTTCGATACGGCATGAATGAACGCGGTGACCCCCGATACCGCGACCACCAGCCCTCCGATTGCATAAAGCACGGAAAAAATCTGGAACTCTCCCTGGCGCTGGAAATAGGGCACCAGATTGAGCTGCCAGGTCAGGTAAGCGATCAAACCCAGGTTGGCAAGCAACGGCAGGTAGTAGAGAAGAAACCGCCTGAGATTCAGCTTCACCGCTTCCGTTCCTCCAATGACATCTGCAACACACGCGCAACGTGCAGCGCCTTCTTGCGCGCGCCGTCGTGAATCTGGTGCCGGCAACTCGTGCCGTCTGCGACGACGATCGTATCCGGGCCTGCTTTTCTGACTGCCGGAAGCAGCGACTGTTCCGCCATCTTCATGCTCATCGCGAAATGTTCGGCCTCGTAGCCGAAACTGCCGGCCATGCCGCAGCAGCCGGAATCTACCGTCTGCACTTTCAGGCCGGGAATCATCCCCAGCACTTTGCGTACCGCGGGCATGGCGTCGAAGGCCTTCTGGTGGCAGTGTCCGTGCAGGAGGGCGGTCTGCGCCCGCAGCGGCGCCAGGTCGAGCCTGAAGCGCCCGGCGTCGGCTTCGTCGGCGAGAAATTCCTCGAACAGCAACGCGCGCTCGGCAGTCGGCCCGATTTCACCGTCCAGTCCCATCACCAGGAACTCGTCGCGCAGCGTCAGAAGGCACGAAGGCTCGAGCCCGACGATGGGCACGCCGCGATCGACAAACGGACGCAGCGCGTCGAGCATGCGCTGCGCCTCGACCCTCGCCTCGTCCACCAGACCGGCGGCGAGAAATGTGCGGCCACAACAAAGCGGGCGACCGCCGTCGCGCGGTGCAGCGATTTCGACCTTGTAACCCGCGGCTTCCAGCACGTCCAGCGCGGCACGGACATTCTCCGGCTCGAAGTAACGATTGAAGGTATCCACCAGCAGGACCACCTCACCCACCGCGCCCACCTCACCCCGGCCCTCTCCCCCTGCGTCACCCCGATGCGCGGACACGTTAGCGACGGAGTCGCCCGCTTGCGGGTAGCGCATCTTTGCGCGGCCTCCCGCCCCGGATCGTTCCGCGAACGCCGTGTCGGCCGGGCTCTCTCCACAATTGGAGAGGGAGGAAAGGTCAAGATGCGGAGAGGGTGTGAAAGACACACCGGATCTCCATTTGGGCAGAGTCCGTCTCGCGCTCAAACCAAACAATTTCTCAGTCAGCAAAGGCAGGCCGGGAATCGCGTCGCGCAGATTTAGCAACGGTGCGAACCTTGAAGCTAGAGGAGCGTAACGCGGCAGCCACGCAATCAGCTTCTGCCGCAGGGTGAGGCCGTGGCGCTTGTTGTAGTGATGCAGAAACTCGATCTTCATGCGCGCCATGTCCACGCCGGTGGGACATTCGCGCTTGCAGCCCTTGCAGCTGACGCACAGCGCCATGGTTTCGCGCATCGCGTCCGAGGTCAGTGCGTCCGGGCCGAGCTGTCCGGAAATCGCCAACCGCAGCGTGTTGGCGCGGCCGCGGGTCAGGTGCTGCTCATCGCGCGTCACGCGGAACGACGGGCACATGGTGCCGGCGTCGAATTTGCGGCAGTGGCCGTTGTTATTGCACATTTCCACCGCCGGACCGAAACCGCCCCAATCCGACCAGTCGAGCGCGGTGTCCAGCCTTTCGACCCGGTAACCGGGTTTGTAACGGAACAGCGAACGGTCGTCCATCTTCGCCGGCCGCACGATCTTGCCCGGATTCATCAGGCCCTTCGGATCGAAGAGGTCCTTGATCTGTGTCAACGCGGCGCCTAGTCGCTGCCCGAGAATCGGCTCGATCCACTCGGAGCGCACCAGTCCGTCGCCGTGCTCGCCCGAGTAGGCGCCTTTGAACTCCCTGACCATGGCGCAGGCTTCTTCCGCGATCGCACGCATCTTTTCCGCGCCATCGCGCCGCATATCCAGTATCGGGCGCACGTGCAGCGTGCCTACCGACGCATGCGCGTACCAGGTGCCGCGGGTGCCATGCTTGGCAAAAATCTTCGTCAGCCTGTCGGTGTACTCGGCGAGGTGTTCGAGCGGCACCGCACAGTCCTCGATGAAGGACACCGGTTTTCCGTCGCCCTTCATCGACATCATGATGTTGAGCCCGGCCTTGCGCACCTCCCAGATGTCCTTCTGCAGCGCCGCGTCCGTGATCTCCACCACGGCCCCGGGATGCCCGAGATCGCCCATCATCTGCGTCAGGCGCTGAAGTTTTGCGATCTGCGCGTTCCTGTCCTCGCCCGCGAACTCCACCAGCAGGATGGCCTCGGGTTCACCCTTGAGAAACCTGGCGATGATCGGCCGGAACGCGGCGTTGCCGCGTGCCAGATCGATCATGGCGCGGTCCACCAGTTCGACCGCGTCGGGGTCGAGCGTGACGATATGCCGGGTCAGGTCCATGGCCTGGTAAAAGCTGGCGAAGTGCACCACGCCGAGGACCTTGTGCGCGGGGAACGGCGAGAGCTTCAGCGTCACGCGCTTCGAGAACGCCAGCGTGCCTTCCGAACCGACCAGCAGGTGCGCGAGGTTGTGCGCAGCCGGGTTCGATTCACTGCCCGGCAGCACCATGTCCAGGTTGTAGCCCTGCACCCGGCGCAGCACCTTGGGCCAGCGCGCTTCGATCTCGTCGGCTTCGCGCCGCGCGATGGCATGGATCTTCGCCACCAGGGCGCGATACGCGGAAGTTGCGGCCGCGACCGCGTCGCTCGGGCCGAAATGGAACTCGTCCCCGCCCGATAGCCACGCATCAACACCGAGTACGTTGTGCACCATGTTGCCGTAGCGGATGGAGCGCGACCCGCAGGAGTTGTTGCCCGTCATTCCGCCTATGGTGGCTTGCGCGGAGGTGGACACGTCCACCGGGAACCAGAGCTGGTGCGGACGCAGGAAGGCATTGAGCTGGTCGAGCACCATGCCCGGTTGTACCGTCACTTCGCGCCTTCCGGCGTCGAACTCGACAACGGCGTTCAGGCTCTTGTAGCAGTCGATGATCAGCGCCGCGCCGACGCTCTGTCCGCACTGCGAGGTCCCGGCGCCGCGCGGCAGGATCGGCACGCCTTCCTCGGCCGCGATCTGCAATGCGATGCGCGCAGCCTCCTCGGTGCGCGGCACGACCACCCCGACCGGCTCGATCTGGTAGATCGAGGCATCGGTGCTGTAGCGGCCGCGCGAGAACGCGTCAAACAGCACCTCGCCGTCCACTTCGCGCTGCAGGCGCCGCGCCAGCACGCTGGGGGAACGCTGTGCGGGGCTTACGGAAATCGGAGCGGCGGGCGCATTCACTGGTTGGCAGGTCTCGCAATGGAAACAGCACGAATGATACCGCGAGGCCTTAGTGTCCTGTTCCGCTGATTCGCGGCTGAAAACCCGACGAGAATCAGCGGAACAGGACACTAGGAGCAGCTTGAGACCGGGATGGAAAGTGAGTAGGCTCGAAGTTTACTTCAGGGTGTTCTGATGACGCATCGCAGTGGACGCCATTTCCTCCAGATCCCGGGACCCACCAACGTTCCCGACCGCGTGTTGCGCGCGATCGATCGGCCGACGATCGACCATCGCGGACCGGAGTTCGCTGCGCTCGGCCACGAGGTGCTCGACGGACTCAAGCAGGTATTCAGGACCACCGGCCACGTCATCATCTATCCGGCCTCGGGCACCGGTGCATGGGAAGCCGCGCTGGTGAACACGCTCTCTCCCGGGGATCGCGTGCTGATGGTCGAGACCGGCCAGTTCGCTGCGCTGTGGCAGAAGCTGGCGACCCGACTCGGGCTCAGCGTGGACTTCATCCCGGGCGACTGGCGCCACGGCGTGGATCCCGCGGTGATCGAACAGCGGCTTACGGAGGATCGCGACCACCGCATCAAGGCCGTATGCGTGGTCCACAACGAAACTTCGACCGGGGTGACCAGCCGCATTCCCCTGCTGCGCAAGGCGATGGATCGCGCCGCGCATCCCGCGCTGCTGATGGTGGACACCATATCGTCGCTGGCGTCGATCGACTACCGTCACGACGAATGGGGTGTGGATGTCACGGTGGCAGGCTCGCAGAAAGGCCTGATGCTGCCGCCCGGGCTTTCCTTCAACGCCGTCGGCGCCAAGGCGCTCGCGGCGTCCAGGAAAGCGGCGCTGCCGCGTTCCTACTGGAGCTGGGACGAGATGCTCGGGCCGAACCGGTCAGGATTCTTCCCATATACCCCGGCCACCAATCTGCTCTATGGACTGCGCGAGGCGCTGCACATGTTGATGGAGGAAGGCCTGGAAAACGTATTCGCGCGCCACGCGCGGCACGGCGAAGCCACGCGCCGCGCGGTGCGGGCCTGGGGCCTGGAAATCCTGTGCGCGAATCCCGACGAATACAGCAATTCACTCACTGCGGTGTTGCTGCCCGCCGGCCATGACGCCGACAAGGTGCGGGAAATCGTCCTCGAGCGCTTCGACATGTCGCTCGGCACAGGGCTGGGAAAGATGCAGGGAAAGGTGTTCCGCATCGGTCATCTCGGCGACTTCAATGACTTGACGCTCGCCGGCACGCTGTGCGGAGTGGAAATGGGCCTGGGACTCGCCGGCGTGCCGATTCGCAGGGAAGGGGTCGCCGCCGCACTCGATTTCCTGGCGGGCGCACCGGCCGCGCGGCCGGCCGTTAGGCTGGCGAAAGGCTGATAGCCGGCGCGTTCCGTCCCGGCACCGCGAGCAGAGCATTTGCGTGGCCCGCATCGTCTGGAACGAAAGCCTGCGGGTGAAGGATCATCGTCCGCATTTTTTCAGTTAACTCGCGCCCGCCGCGGTCGGCTGTGCGGCGGGTTCGGGCGTGGCCGCACGATCAAGGCGGTCGCGCGCCGCGGTCCACTCGGGAAGCTGCGGGAGCGCCTCGACCACGATCAGGCGGCACCCGGCGTCGTCGAGGCGGCGCAAAGTGCCGTAGAGCAGGCGCGCATACTCTTCCGGAGTTTCGGGCGCCACTTGCCACAACGCCACTTTCGAGTCGCGCGGGCGGCCGCGGCGGGCCAGCACCGCGACTGGCGAAGGCACGACCTGCCGACGCACGTAACTCTCGATTTCGTCCGGATGTACGACTTTCAGCGGTGTGCGCGGCGCATAGTGCGAGGCAAGCGACCCCGGCACACGCGGCCGGTCCACGGCCGGTTCGCCGAGCGGCACCAGCAACGCGTCGGCGATCTGCTGTGCGCTCACACGTCCCGGGCGCAGTATTGCCGGCGGTTCACGGGTGAGATCCACGATCGTGGATTCGATACCGACGTCGCAGGGTCCGCCGTCCAGAATAATCTCCACCGCGTTGCCGAGTTCCTCGCGCACGTGCTCTGCTGTGGTTGGGGAAAGTCTGCCGAACTTGTTCGCCGACGGCGCGGCGATGCCCCCGCCGAACGCCTTCAACAATTGCTGTGCGACGGGATGCCCGGGAACCCGCAATCCAATGGTGTTCTGGCCGCCGGAGATCAGGTCGCTCACATGCGGCGAGCGCTTGAGCACCATGGTAAGCGGGCCCGGCCAGAATTTCTCCGCAAGCAACCATGCAGCGCGCGGCACCTCCGCCGCCCAGTGCTTCAGTTCGCTCATGTCGGCGATGTGGACGATCACCGGATGGTCAGCGGGACGGCCCTTGGCGGCGAAGATCTTTTTCACCGCGGCGGGATTGGACGCATCCGCGCCGAGTCCGTACACGGTCTCGGTCGGAAACGCCACCAGCCCCCCCGCGCGGAGGATCTCTGCGGCTTTCTCGATTTCCTGTTCAGAGACCACGAACACCTCTCACCGCAGAGGACGCGGAGGACGCAGAGGAAACCCGAACAATAGGAGAACTCGGGATGGTAGTCATCTAGAATTCCCGTGCGCTGAATAATAGCTCTGCAATTTGCACCACTTTGCGTCCTCCGCGTTCTCTGCGGTTAGCGTTGGTCTATTGTGTAAGCAGCCTGAGAGCTTCTTCGTATTTTTCAGCGGTCTTCCTGAGTACGTCGGCGGGCAGGGCCGGCGCCGGCGGCTGCTTGTTCCATTTCTGCGATTCCAGCCAGTCGCGCACGAACTGCTTGTCGAACGAGGGCGGGCTGATGCCGACCCGGTACTGGTCTTTCGGCCAGAAGCGCGATGAATCCGGGGTCAACGCCTCGTCGATCAGATACAGCTTGCCGTTGGCATCGCGGCCGAACTCGAACTTGGTGTCGGCAATGATGATGCCGCGGGTGGCGGCATAGGCCGCCGCCTCGGAATAGAGCTGGATCGCCTTGTCGCGTACTTGTCCCGCCAGGGCCTTGCCGATCAGCTTCTCCATCTCCGGGAAAGGAATGTTTTCGTCGTGCGTGCCGATCGCAGCCTTGGTGGAAGGCGTAAAGATCGGCTGGGGCAGTTGTTGCGCCTCCTTCAGCCCGGCGGGCAGCGGAATGCCGCAAATCATCTGAGTCTTCTGGTAATCCTTCCAGCCCGAGCCGGCCATATAGCCGCGCACGATCGCTTCGATGGGCAGCGGCTGCAAGCGCCGCACGACGAAGGCGCGCCCCTGTACCTGGCCGCGCTCCGCCGCCGCGACCAGCGTCTCCGGCGCCACGTCGAGCAAGTGATTCGGGATCACGTGGCGGAGCTTCCTGAACCAGAAGTTCGACATCTCGGTGAGCACCCGGCCCTTGCCCGGCACCGGAGTGGGAAGAATCACGTCGAAAGCCGACAAGCGGTCGGTCTGCACGATCAATAGACGCTCGGCGTCCACCGCGTAGAGGTCGCGCACCTTGCCGCGATGGAGCAGATCGAGCGATTTCAGGCTGGTTTCGTGGATGGGTTGGGTTGCACTCATCTTGACTTCGTTACAGTTCGATCAGGATAGCTCGGGCAGCTTTGCCGCTTTCACCGCGTCCGCCTGCTTGATGCGGAACGCCTGCAGTCGCCTGGCCAATCCGGCGTCGTTCAGCGCCAGCATCGCTACCGCGAACAATCCGGCGTTGGCCGAGCCGCCGTCGCCGATTGCAAACGTGGCGACCGGAATGCCTTTTGGCATCTGCACCATGGACAGCAGCGAGTCGAGGCCTCCGAGGTGCTTGGAGGGAATCGGCACCGCCAGCACCGGCAGGGTGGTCAGCGCAGCGATGACTCCGGCGAGATGCGCGGCGCCGCCGGCACCGGCGATGAAACACTGCGTTCCGCCCTCTGCGCATTTTTTCACATACTCCGCAAGCAGTTTCGGAGTGCGGTGAGCGGACAACGCGCGCGCTTCGTAGGGCACACCGAAGTCCTTCAACTGCCGCGCCGCGTGCTGCATTACGTCCCAGTCGTTGCTGCTGCCCATCACGATCGAGACGAGTGGCGCGGTCGCTTTCCTGGTTGCCATGGTTGCTCCTGAACTAGTCGGACGAAGTAATCTTGAGTCCGATGATTCCGACAACGATCATCGCGCCTCTTGCCTCACGCCTCTCGCCTCTCGCCTCTCGCCTCTCGCCTCTCGCCTCACGCCTCACCCGCCTATGGCTTGTGGCTTTCGCCGACCTTGAGGATCTTCATGGTGTTGGTGCCGCCGGGCGCGCCGATGGGCTCGCCGAAAGTGATCACGATCAGGTCGCCTTTCTGCACCAGCCCGGCGGAGACCAGTTGGTCCTCCGCCTCCTGCAAGAGATAGTCGCGGTCGTGGCCGATGTACTTGATCATCAGCGGATAGACATCGCGGTACAGGCTCAACCGGTAACGCGTGGAGATTTCCGGCGTCAACGCGTAGATCGGCACCCCGCAGTTCAGGCGCGAAATCCACAGGGCGGTGGAGCCGGACTGGGTCAGCGCCGCGATCGCCTTGACTTTCAGGTGATACGCGGTAAAAAGCGCCGCCATTGCGATCGACTGGTCCACGCGGGTGAACACGCGATTGAGGAATTCGCGGTCCAGCGTCACCTCGGCGGATTTCTCAGCTTCGAGGCAGATGCGCGCCATCGCCTCGACGGTTTCCACCGGGTATTTTCCGCTGGCCGTCTCGGCGGAGAGCATCACCGCATCGGTGCCGTCGAGAACCGCGTTCGCCACGTCGGAAACCTCCGCGCGCGTGGGCACCGGGCTCGAGATCATCGACTCCATCATCTGCGTTGCGGTAATGGTGAGCTTGTTGCGCTCACGCGCGGTGCGAATCATGCGTTTCTGCAGCGCCGGCACCGCGGCATCGCCGACTTCCACGGCAAGATCGCCGCGCGCCACCATGATGCCGTCGCTGGCCTCCATGATCTCCTCCATGGCGACGATCGCCTCGGCGCGTTCCATTTTGGCTATCAGCGTCGAGCGGCCGCCGGCCGCGCGCATCAGCTCCTTGGCCATGTACATGTCGGCGCCGCTTTTGGGGAAGGACACCGCCAGGAAATCCGCCTTCATCACCACCGACGTCTTGATGTCCTCCATGTCCTTCGCGGTGAGAGCGGGGGCAGTCAGCCCCCCGCCCTGGCGGTTTATGCCCTTGTTGTTCGACAGAACGCCGCCCACGCGCACCGTAGTGGTGATCTCGCTGCCCTGAACCTTCTGCACGTCGAGTACCAGCCTGCCGTCGTCCAGCAGCAGCACCGAGCCCGGCGAGACGTCGCGCGGCAGTTCCTTGTAGTCCAGGCCCACGCGTTCCTGGTTTCCGAGCGGAACCTCGCCATCGAGTACGAATACGTCGCCCTTGTTGAGGGTGACTTTTCCTTTCTCGAACTTGCCGATGCGGATCTTCGGTCCCTGCAGGTCGCACATGATGCCGACCGTGCGCTCCATGGTGCGCGCTGCCTCGCGCACCAGTTCCGCGCGCGCCAGGTGTTCCTCCGCGCTGCCGTGGGAAAAATTCATGCGTACCACGTCGACACCGGCTGCGATCATGCGCGTCAGCACATCGCGGTCGCTGGATGCCGGGCCGAGGGTGGCTACGATTTTTGTGCTTCTTTGCATATTGTGGCGAGGTTATTGTTTGCAGCGCTGTTCCAGAATTTCCACTGCCGGAAGTTTCCTGCCCTCCAGGAACTCCAGGAAAGCGCCGCCACCAGTGGAAATGTAGCCGATTTTTTTCTCGATCCCGTACTTGGCGATCGCCGCAACCGTGTCGCCGCCGCCGGCGATCGAGAATGCCGGAGAAGCCGCGATCGCATGCGCGATGGTTTTCGTCCCCTCGCCGAACTGGTCGAACTCGAACACGCCCACCGGGCCGTTCCAGACGATGGTGCCGGCCTTGCGGAGCGCGTCGGCGAGCTTACTGGCGGTCTTCGGGCCGATGTCGAGGATCAGGTCATCGGCCGCAACGTCGCCCGCGTCCTTCACCGTGGCCTTGGCCTGCGCGGAAAATTCCTTGCCGCACACCACGTCCACCGGGATCGGCACGGCCCCGCCCTTCGCCTTGAGCGCTTCGATGATCCTCTTCGCCTCGCCGACCAGATCGGCCTCGACCAGCGACTTGCCGACCGGCAGGCCCGCGGCCAGCATAAAAGTATTGGCGATGCCGCCGCCGACGATCAGGTGATCCACTTTTTTCGCCAGCTCGCCCAGGATGCTGAGCTTGGTGGAGACCTTGGAGCCGGCAACGATTGCCACCAACGGCCGTTTCGGTGCGGTCAGCGCCTTGCCCAACGCTTCCAGCTCCGCTGCCATCAGCGGCCCGGCGCAGGCGACCGGCGCAAACCTGGCGATGCCGTGGGTTGTCGCTTCGGCGCGATGCGCGGTGCCGAATGCGTCGTTCACGTAAACGTCGCACAGTGCCGCCATTTTTCTGGCCAGGGTCTCGTCGTTTTTCTTCTCGCCCTTGTTGACCCGGCAATTCTCCAGCAGCACGACCTGGCCGGGCTTCACGTCCACGCCCTCGACCCAGTTCGTCTTGAGCGGGACCGGCATGCCGAGCAGTTCCGACAATCGCTTTGCCACCGGCGCCAGCGAATCTTCGGGCTTGAACTCGCCCTCGGCCGGCCGGCCGAGGTGTGAAGTCACCATCACTGCTGCACCGGCGTCCAGTGCGTGCCGGATCGCCGGCACCGAGGCGCGGATGCGGGTGTCGTCGGTGATGTTGCCGGCGTCGTCCTGAGGCACGTTCAGATCCGCGCGAATGAATACGCGTTTTCCGCGCAAATCGAGATCGGTCATGCGCAGGATCGTCATGGTCTCAAGTCAACACCTTTCCGCCACAAAGAACACAGAGGGCGCAGAGAAAAAAGGTCCGTGAAATTTCTGGCCTTTGTTTCCTCTGTGCCCGCTGCGGCAAATGCTTCTGCTTATTTCACGTTCATCAGCGCAACCGTCACATCCAGCATCCGGTTGCTGAAGCCCCACTCGTTGTCATACC
>JBBPIT010000003.1:81874-120324 GCA_038040175.1 Pseudomonadota bacterium
AGCGCAACCGTCACATCCAGCATCCGGTTGCTGAAGCCCCACTCGTTGTCATACCAGGAGCATGCCTTCACCAGCGTACCATCCGACACCTTGGTGAGCGTCGAGTCGAAAACCGAAGAAGCCGGATTGTGGTTGAAGTCGACCGACACCAGGGGATCCTTGTTGTACTCCAGGATGCCCTTGAGGTCGGACTCCGAGGCCTGTTTCACCGCGTTGTTTACCTCTTCCACCGTGGTCGGGCGCTTGGCGACGAACGCGAGGTCGACCAGCGAGACGTTGATGGTCGGGACGCGAATCGCGAAGCCGTCGAGTTTGCCGTTCAGTTCCGGCAGCACCAGGCCCACCGCTGCGGCGGCGCCGGTCTTGGTAGGAATCATCGACATGGTCGCGGAGCGCGCGCGGCGCAGGTCGGTGTGATACACGTCGGTCAGCACCTGGTCGTTGGTGTAGGCGTGTATGGTGGTCATCAGGCCGTTGACCACGCCGATGCGGTCGTTCAGCGCCTTGACCATCGGCGCCAGGCAGTTGGTGGTGCAACTGGCATTGGAGATCACGGTATGCGCCGCTTTCAGCGTGTGGTGATTTACGCCGTACACCACGGTCGCATCCACGTCCTTGTCGCCCGGCGCGGAGATGATGACCTTCTTTGCGCCCGCGCTTAGATGCGCGCCGGCTTTGGCCTTGCTGGTGAAGAGCCCGGTGCACTCGAGCACAATGTCCACGCCCATTTCCTTCCACGGCAGTTCGGCCGGATTCCTCTGCGCGCATACCTTGATCTTGTCGCCGTTGACGACAAGGAAATCCCCGTCGACCGCAACCTCGCCCGGAAACTTGCCGTGCGCCGTGTCGTATTTGGTGAGGTGCGCATTGATCTTCGCATCACCGAGATCGTTGATCGCGACGATCTGGATGTCGTGTTTTTTGCCGCCCTCGTAGTGGGCACGCAGGATGTTGCGGCCAATGCGCCCGTAGCCGTTGATTGCAACCCGGATGGTCATGAACGGAGTCCCCTGAAAAACGGAATTTTACTGTACTGCGCCGCCGACTCCCAGCAGTGATGCGACGCGGTGGCGAGCGTGATTGCGCTGCCCGGGAGCGTCTCCTATAGTGGGAGCAGCGGCCGCCCTCTGGCGGCAGCGGCAACAATCACCAAGACCGCTCTTGAACGCCGGCGACAGGCGTCGGTGCGACGTCCATAAACAATGACACCTGGAGGAGCAAATGAAGCAGTCCACGGCTAGGCTTACCTTAACCGCGTTGACGCTTGCGGGCACGCTGGCGTTCTCCGCTTTTTCCCGTGCAGGCGAAGTCGAAGTCCTGCACTGGTGGACATCCGGCGGCGAGGCCAAGTCGGTCGCCGAACTGAAGAAGATCCTCGAGGCTAAGGGCCACAAATGGAAGGACTTTGCGGTTGCCGGGGGCGGCGGGGAGAACGCCATGACGGTGCTGAAGTCGCGCGTGGTGTCCGGCAAGCCGCCGACTGCCGCACAGGTAAAAGGCCCGTCGATTCAGGAGTGGGGACGGGAGGGAGTGCTTACTAACATCGATGATGTCGCCAAGGGGGCAAACTGGGATGGCCTGCTCCCGGCGGTAGTCAGCAACGTCATGAAGTACCAGGGCCACTACGTGGCGGTGCCGGTCAACGTGCACCGGGTGAACTGGATGTGGGTCAATCCGGAAGTATTCAAGAAGGCCGGCGCCAAGATACCGACCACCTGGGAGGAATTCGCGGTCGCTGCCGACAAGATCCAAAAGGCCGGGTTCATCGCGGTTGCGCACGGCGGGCAGCCCTGGCAGGACGCCACCGTGTTCGAGTCGGTGGCGCTCGGAGTCGGGGGTGCCGAGTGGTACAACCGAGCCTTCGTGAATCTGGACGCCAGCGCGCTCAACAGCCCGACGATGGAAAAGTCGTTCGCGACACTGCGCACCGTGCAGAAGTTCATCGACAAGGACGCCGCCAACCGCGACTGGAACCTCGCCACCGCGATGGTGATCAACGGCAAGGCGGCGATGCAGTTCATGGGCGACTGGGCCAAGGGCGAGTTCACCGCCGCCGGCAAGTCTCCGGGCAAGGATTACGTCTGCATGCCGGCCCCGGGCACCAAGGGCGCGTTCACCTTCAATATCGACAGCTTCATCATGTTCGAACAGAAGAGCGCCGATGCCAAGGAAGCACAGCGGGCGCTGGCCTCCTCGATCATGGAGCCGCAATTCCAGGAGGTGTTCAATCTCAATAAGGGCTCGATCCCGGCCCGCACCGGAATGTCCATGGCCAAGTTCGACCAGTGCGCCAAGGATTCATCCGCGGAGTTCGAGTCGAGCGCCAAGTCCAAGAAACTGGTACCGAGCTGGGCGCACGGCATGGCCATGCCGGCTTCGGTTCAGGGCGCAATGTTCGACGTCGTGACCCAGTTCATGAATTCGAACATGACGCCGAAGGCAGCGGCCGAAAAAATGGCTACCGCGGCAAAATCCAGGTAAGCCGCCAAACCTGAGGCGCGGCGGGCGCAGGCCCGCCGCGCCTGCTCGCCAAGGGAGGGTAGTTGCAGTCATCGGCCTCAGCACGGGCCGGCGCGGTCGCGTCGGCGGTGGCGCCGCGGCGCAGCCTGCTCGACGTCATCGAGCTCGCGCTCCCCAGGATTGTCCTCGGGCCCACGCTGCTGGTAAGCCTGGTCTTCGTCTATGGCTTCATACTCTGGACCGGCTGGCTGTCGTTCACCGAGTCGCGCATGCTGCCGCGCTACGAGTTTGCCGGCCTGGTGCAGTACATCTCGCTGTTCGGCAACGACCGCTGGTGGGTGGCGGTGCGCAACCTGGCGGTGTTCGGCAGCCTGTTCATATTCGTTTGCCTGGCCTTTGGATTGCTGATGGCCATCCTGCTCGACCAGCGCATCCGCGCGGAGGGCTTCCTGCGCTCGATCTATCTTTACCCGATGGCGTTGTCGTTCATCGTCACCGGCACCGCGTGGAAATGGATACTCAATCCCGGCCTGGGCTTCGAACGCGTGGTGCAGCAGTTGGGGTTCAGCAATTTCACGTTCGACTGGCTGGTGAACCCAAAGATGTCGATCTACACCGTCGTGATCGCCGGCGCCTGGCAGTCTTCGGGTTTCGTGATGGCGCTGTTCCTGGCGGGTCTGCGCGGCATCGACGAATCCATCATCAAGGCGGCGCAGGTGGACGGGGCGAGCATGCCGCGCATCTACTGGAGCATCATCATTCCCAGCCTGCGGCCGGTGTTCTTCAGCGCCTTCATCATCCTCGCCCACATCGCCATCAAGAGCTTCGACCTGGTGATGGCCCTGACCGGCGGCGGGCCCGGTTTCTCTTCGGACCTGCCGGCTACCTTCATGTACGCCTTCGGCTTCACCCGCAATCAGATCGGCCTGGGCGCGGCGAGCGCGGTAATGATGATGATGACCGTGGCTGCGGTGGTCGTGCCGCTGATGTACTCGGAGCTGAGGAGGCAGCGCCGTGGCTGACCACGTGCAGACGCAAATCGCCGGGCAGCAGGTACTCGGCCGCATCGTGGTCTATGCGCTGCTGGTGCTGCTGGCCCTGTACTACCTGATGCCGCTGTTCGTGATGCTCAGCACTTCGGTCAAGACGCTGGACGACATCCGCGGCGGCAATCTGATCGCGCTGCCGGCGGAGATCACCTTCGAAGCGTGGGCGAAGTCATGGTCGAGCGCCTGCACCGGGGTCGATTGCAGCGGTCTCAAGGGAAATTTCTGGAACTCTGTCAGCTTCGTGGTGCCGGCGGTGCTGATCTCGACGTTGATCGGCGCATTCAACGGCTATGTGCTCACCATGTGGCGTTTTCGCGGCAGCGACACGATCTTCACGCTGCTCATGATCGGCTGCTTCATACCCTTCCAGGTAGTGCTGCTGCCGATGGCGCAGACGCTGGGCGTGCTCGGCATCGCCAATTCGACATCGGGCCTGATTTTCGTGCACGTGGTATACGGGCTGGCATTCACCACGCTGTTCTTCCGCAACTTCTACGTGTCGGTGCCCGAAGAACTGGCGAAAGCCGCACGCATCGACGGCGCCGGGTTTTTCCGCATCTTCTGGCGCATCATCCTGCCGCTGTCGCCGCCGATCATCGTGGTATGCGTAATCTGGCAGTTCACCCAGATCTGGAACGATTTCCTGTTCGGCGTGGTGTTCTCCTCCGGCGAACGCCAGCCGATCACCGTGGCGCTCAACAATCTGGTGAATACCTCGACCGGCGTCAAGGAGTACAACGTGGACATGGCGGCGGCGATCATCGCCGCGCTGCCCACGCTTTTTGTTTACGTCGTTGCCGGCAAGTATTTCGTGCGCGGACTCACCGCCGGCGCGGTGAAGGGCTGAGAACGGGGAGACAAGTGTCTTCGCTCGCCGTCAGAAACGTGCGTAAGGTCTTCGGCAACGTCGAGGTGCTGAAGGACATCGCCCTGGAGATCGAATCGGGCGAATTCCTGATCCTGGTCGGCCCTTCGGGTTGCGGCAAGTCGACATTGCTCAACATCATCGCTGGACTCGACACCGCGACCTCGGGGGATATCGTCATCGCCGATCGCGTGGTCAACAACCTGAGTCCGAAGGATCGCGACATCGCCATGGTGTTCCAGTCCTACGCGCTGTACCCGAACATGACCGTGCGCCGGAACATCTCCTTCGGCCTGGAGATGCGGCGCATGCCGAAGCACCAGCAGGACGAAATCGTCGATCGCGTCGCCAAGATCCTGCAGATGGGGCACCTGCTCGACCGCAAGCCTTCGCAGCTTTCCGGCGGCCAGCGCCAGCGGGTGGCGATGGGCCGGGCGATCGCGCGCGACCCGCAGCTCTTCCTGTTCGACGAGCCGCTGTCGAACCTGGACGCCAAGTTGCGGGTGGAGATGCGCATGGAGATCAAGCTTCTGCACGATCGGCTCAAGGCCACCATCGTCTACGTCACGCACGATCAGATCGAAGCCATGACGCTGGGCAGCAAGATCGCGGTCATGCAGGGCGGCGAGATCCGCCAGTTCGGTTCGCCGCAGGAAATCTACGACCAGCCGGCGGACCTGTTCGTCGCCGGCTTCATCGGCTCGCCGTCGATGAACTTCATCAGGACCGAAGCGGTGGAGCACCTGGGCAGCGTCGGGGTGCGGCTGCAGACTGCGGACGAAACCTTCGTGCTGCCGGTGCACGACGCGGAAAAGGCGCTGCGCCCCTGGATCGGCAGGGAACTCATCCTCGGCATCCGCCCGGAACTGATCACCGACAGCGCCAGCAGCCAGCGTTTCGGTCGCAACGTCCACACCCGCACCTGCAAGGTGGAACTGGTGGAACCGACCGGGCCGGATACGCTGGTGTTCATCCGCATCAACGGAGAAGTCGCGTGCTGCCGCGTGCGCCCCGAGCAGACGTGCCTGGCCAACGACTCGATGGAACTGGCGTTCAATCTGTCGAAGGCGGTTTTCTTCGACCCGAACACCGGGAAACGCATCGGCTGAACCGGGCCGGCTCGAACGCGCGATCAGGACAGTCCGGGGTCCTGCGTATCGCGGCGATTGGGGCGGCTGTAGCGAACCTTGAGCGCGATGATCGTACCCGAGAGAATCAGCGTAACGACGTTGGCGAGGATCACCGGCACCGATTCGATCATGATGCCGTAAATCAGCCAAAGAATGACTCCGGCACTGAAGAACAGCAACATTCTGGCGGAAACATCCTTGCCGGACTTGGTGGTGTACATCTTCAGTGCTTGCGGAACGAAAGCGATGGTCGTCAGCACCCCCGCCAGGAATCCGATCGCATCGGTCATGCCCATCATGGTTTCACCGTGTGCTGAAAAAGCGTAGCCAGCCCGCGCAGGGCGGGTGTTTCCGCCAGGATCACGTAAGTCGGGACCGCCGCAACGTAAGCCGAGAAACGGCCTTTGCGCTCGAATCGGGCGCGGAACGGCGAACGCCCAAAATATTCTCCCAGCCTGGGCACGATTCCGCCGCCGATATAACATCCCGCGCGCGCGCCCAGCGTCACCACCAGGTTGGCCGCCGCCGCGCCCAGGATGGCGCAGAATATGTCGAGCGCTTCGCGGCAATGCACTTCGTTGCCGGCGAGTGCGGCCCCGGTGATCTGCGCCGGGCTCAACGCCTGCGCCGTTACGCGGTCCAGCGCGCACAAACCCTGATAGAGGTTCTCGAGTCCCATGCCGCTCACCACGCGTTCGGTCGAAACGTGCTCGAAACGCTGCATCAGCCAGCGCAGGACTTCGATCTCGCGCTCGGTCATCGGGCTGAATGCGGTGTGCCCGCCTTCCCCCTGTAACGCGATCCAGCCCTCGCCCGCGGGAAGCAGCCCGGACACACCCAGGCCGGTTCCCGGTCCGATCACCGCAATCGCGGTTCCTGCTACTGGCTTGCCGCCGCCAACCTGTCTCAACTCGCGCGGCTGCAGCGTAGGCACGGACAGCGCAAGCGCGCTGAAATCGTTGATCACATGCAGCCGATCGAGCGCCAGAGCCTGGCGCGTCCTCTCGATCGAGAATCCCCAAGGTCCGTTGGTCAACTGCACGAAATCGCCGGTGATACCGGTGGCGACATCGAGCGCGGCTTCGCGAATCCCGGGGTTGCCGTGATCGGCAAGGTAGCGCCGGATCGCCTGCTCGAGGCCATCGAACTCGGCGCAGCGCATCACCTGCTCCTGCTGCGGCTGGCTGGAGCCGTCGGCGACCAGCGCGAAACGTGCGTTGGTCCCGCCGATGTCACCGACCAGCCGCACCGCTTTGCCCATCGCTTCTCCTCGTTCGGACCGGCACGGGCGCCGTCCGGCGTCCGTTACAGTACGCCTTTGACGGCCTTGACCACGCCCTCGACGGTGAACCCGAAAAACTTGAAGAGATCGCCGGCCGGTGCCGACTCGCCAAAGCGATCCAGTCCCACCACCGCGCCTTCCAGCCCGACGTACTTGCGCCAGTAGTCGGTCACGCCGGCTTCCACCGCCACGCGTTTGACCCCCTTGGGCAGGACCGCGTTTTTGTAGGCTGCATCCTGACGATCGAAAACGCTGGTGCACGGCATCGAAACCACGCGCACCGCGATGCCTTGTCCTTCCAGTTCCTTTTTCGCACCCATTGCCAGCGCTACTTCCGAGCCGGTGGCGATGATCACCGCTCGCGGCCTGTCGGCATCGGCAAGAACGTAAGCTCCGCGTCCGATCAGTGCGATCTGGTCCGCGCTGCGCGCCTGGAAAGGCAGGTTCTGGCGCGAGAACAGCAGGCTGGCCGGCCCGGCCCGTCGTTCGATCGCGGCGATCCACGCCACGGCGGACTCCACCGAGTCGCACGGGCGCCACACGTCCATGTTCGGTATCAGCCTCAGGCTCGCCGCGTGCTCGACCGATTGATGGGTGGGTCCGTCCTCACCCAGGCCGATCGAATCGTGGGTGAACACGAACAGGTTGCGGATTTTCATCAGCGCCGCCATGCGCAGCGCGTTCCTGGAGTAATCGGAGAACGTCAGGAAGGTGCCGCCGTAGGGGATCAGGCCGCCGTGCAGCGCCATGCCGTTCATGATCGCGGACATGCCGAACTCGCGTACGCCGTAATAAATGTAGTTGCCGCCGCCGTCCTTCGACACGGCTTTGGATCCGGACCAGAGCGTGAGGTTGGACCCGGCGAGGTCGGCGGAACCGCCGACGAGTTCCGGCAGCACCGGCGCCAGGTTCTCGATCGCGTTCTGCGAGGCCTTGCGGCTGGCAATGGATTCGGCCTTCGCATTGACCCTGGCGAGCAAGTCTTGCGTATGCGTGCGCCACTGATTCGGTAGCTCGCCATTCACGCGGCGGGTGAATTCGCCGGCTTCCTTCGGAAAGGCCTTGGCGTAGGCGGCGAACTTCCGCTTCCAGCCGGCTTCCAGTTCGGCGCCTTTCGCCCGCGCATCCCAGCCGGCGTAGATGTCCTGCGGGATTTCGAACGGGGGATATTTCCAGCCGATGTTCTCGCGGGTGGCCGCGACCTCCTCGGCACCCAGCGCCTCGCCGTGCGCCTTGGCGGTGCCGGCACGCTTCGGCGCACCCTTGCCGATGACTGTCTTGCAGCAGATCAGGCTCGGCTTGTCTGCGACTCGCCTGGCCTGGACGATCGCGGCATCCACCGCGGCGACGTCGTGGCCGTCGACGTCGCGCAGTACATGCCAGCCGTAGGCTTCGAAACGCTTCGGCGTGTCATCGCCGAACCAGCCACTGACGTGGCCGTCGATGGAAATGCCGTTGTCGTCGTAGATCGCGATGAGCTTGCCCAGGCCCAGTGTGCCGGCAAGCGAACAGGCTTCGTGCGAAATGCCTTCCATCAGGCAACCGTCGCCGACGAAGACGTAGGTACGGTGATCGACGATGTCGTGGCCGGGACGGTTGAATTCGGCGGCGAGAAGTTTTTCCGCGATGGCCATGCCCACCGCATTGGCAAGACCCTGGGCGAGAGGGCCGGTGGTGGTCTCCACTCCCGGGGCCATGCCGTACTCGGGATGGCCGGGAGTCATCGAATGCAACTGGCGGAAGCGCCGGATCTCGGCCATCGGCAACGGATAGCCGGTGAGATGCAGCAGCGCGTACAACAACATCGAGCCGTGGCCGTTGGACAGCACGAAGCGGTCGCGGTCGGGCCATTTGGGATTGGCTGGATTGTGGCGAAGATGGTAATTCCACAGGACCTCGGCGATCTCCGCCATGCCCATCGGCATGCCGGGGTGGCCGGAATTGGCCTTCTGCACCGCGTCCATCGCCAGCGCGCGGATCGCGTTGGCAAGATCCTTCCTGGTTGCCATGACTCCCCTTCGAGAACACAAAAAATCCCGGCAAACCGGGATCGACAATGCCGGTATTTTAGCCCGGATAATTCATCGGGACGCCGGACTACTCCTCGGCGCGGCGCGGCAGCTTGATGCCGAGTTGCTTGAGCTTGCGATAGAGGTGGGTGCGTTCCAGACCGACCCGGTCGGCTACGCGGCTCATGTTGCCGCCCTCGCGACCGAGGTGATACTCGAAGTAGACGCGCTCGAAGGCATCGCGCGCCTCGCGCAGTTCGCGGTCCAGCGGCAGCGACTGCGCGGGGCTGGGAAGCGGGGCCTCGAGCGTGGCAAACGCGTTGGTGACGTCGGCAACGCCGATCTCGGCTCCGAGCGTGAGCTGGGCCACGGTCTTCACCACGCTTTCGAGTTGAACCAGATTGCCGGGCCAATGGTAATTGCGCAGGGCATTCAACGCCGCGGTATTGAACGCTCGTGGCGGCGCTTCCTTCGCCTCGATCGCCCGTGACAGCACCAGGTTGGCAAGCTCGGGAACGTCCTCGGCGCGCTCGCGCAGCGCGGGCACGCGCACGATCACGCCGGCCAGCAGCGCATACAGTCTCGGATCGAAGGCGCCACCCGCCACCAATTCGACCAGCGGCGCCGAAGTCGAGGAAACGATACGCGTGTTATAGCGATCCAGCTTGAGCGTCTGTCCCAGCAGGCTCTTCTGCTGGCTGCGCGAAAGCGCATCGATGTCGCGCAGGTACAGGATGCCCTCGGCCGCCTGTCCGACCAGGTTGTTCTCCGCCTGGTCGAATGCAGCCAGATCCTCCGGTACCACCCACGCCGTGTTGGGCTGGTGCAGCAGGCGCGCGCACTGCTCCATCCCGGTCCCCGGTTCGCCGACAAAAAGCGCGGGCGTTTTCAATGCGCGCAAACGCTCGAGCTGGGCGCGCAGTTGATCCACTGCACGCGACTTGCCGACGGTGGCCAGCACCGCCGGCACGCCGGCCCTGGGCGCGCCCTGCTTGAGCGCCGTGCCGACGGTGGAAAGCAGTTTCTGCAACGCGATCGGTTTTTCCAGGAAGGCGTAGGCGCCGATGCGGGTCGCCTCCACCGCAGTGTCGATGGTGCCGTGGCCGGACATCATCACCACCGGCATGGTGAGCTGCCCGGTGCTCGCCCATTCCTTCAGCAGCGTGATGCCGTCGGTATCGGGCATCCAGATGTCGAGAAGCACCAGATCCGGACGCACGCGGCCGCGGATCTGGCGTGCCTCGCTGGCATTCTGCGCCAGCCGCACCTGGTGGCCCTCATCGCGCAGAATTTCCGAAAGCAGCTCGCGGATGCCGACTTCGTCGTCCACTACCAGGATCTGGCTCATCTTCCCGCCTGCCTGTTGGCCCGCAGCGCGGCCGCCTCGGCCGGCGCCAGCGGCAGCGTCACGGCAACGCTGGCCCCGCACGACGGCAGGTTGACGATTGCGATGCTGCCGCTGTGTTCTTCCACAATCTTCTTGACGATGGCCAGCCCGAGTCCCGTGCCTTTGGCCTTGGTGGTGACATAAGGCTCGAACACCCGGCCCATCAGTGCCTCGGGAAAACCGGGACCGTTGTCCTGGATGGTTAGCCGCACGCCGTCTCGAGCCGCATCGGTGCGCAGCAGGATGCGCGGCACGGCAACTTCCGCTACCGCCTGCTCGGCATTCTGGAGCAGGTTGTGGATTACCTGGCGCAACTTCGCGGCATCGCCCGATATGTGCGGCAAGTCAGCAGCCAGGTCGAGTTGCAATGCCGGGCGCGACGACTCGTACAGCCCGAGCACATCGCGGATGAGCTGATTCAGGTCCAGCGGCTGCAGGTCGGCATCGGGTGAGCGCGCATACTGGCTGAACGCGTCCACCATGCCTTTGAGCGCCGCCACCTGGTTGACGATGGTCTGGGTGGAGCGCTGCAGGATTTCGGCTTCCTGCTCGCTGAGCTTGTCGGCAAGCCGCCGCTGCAGCCGCTCCGCCGAAAGCTGGATCGGCGTGAGCGGATTCTTGATCTCGTGAGCGAGCCGCTGCGCCACCTCGCCCCAGGCTGCGAGCCGCTGCGCCTGCAGCAGACGGGTGATGTCGTCGAACACCAGCACCATCCCGGATTCCGCGCCGGCGGCGAGCCGTGAGCCTCGCAACAGCAGTACCTGCCTGCCCGCGGCGCCGGATAGTTCGGCCTGCTGTTCCCAGACCTCCGGGCGCGCCTGCCGGAACGCTTCGTGCACGATCTGGCCGACCGCCGCGAGCCGCGGCTCGTGCTCCGCCCATTCATGCGGATGCGTGCCGATCAGCGCGCCGACGTCGACGCCGAGAATCTGAACAGCGCTGAGATTGGCCGAGCGCAGCCGATATTCGGAGTCGAATGACATCACGCCCGTCGACAGATTGCCGAGCACGCTTTCGAGGTAGGCCTTCGCGGCGGCGAGCTGCTCCTGGTTGCGCTGCGCCTCGGCGCGTGCGTCGGCAAGCTGCATGGTCATCGTATTGAACGATTCGGTCAGCAGGCCCAACTCGTCGTGGGTCTTGACCGTGTGGCGCGGGCTGAAGTCGCCCTGCGCTACCGCGCGCGTGCCGGCGGCCAGAATGCCGAGGGGCGCGGACAGACGCTCGCTGAACACGATCGCCAGCAGCAACGCGGATAACAGCGCCAGCAGCAGCGACAACGTCAGCGTCAGCGCGAAAAGACGCTGCAGGCCCTGGCGCGACAGCGACAGCTCCTGGTAATCGCGGAAGATTTCCTGAACGGTCTGGGCGTCTCGCGCAAGTTGCGGCGGAACGGGTTGCACCAGCTGCAGCAACGAGGTGGCGCCGGATACGTCGTTCACCGGCAGCAGCACCCGCAGTTGCAGCCCGCCTTCGCCGACCGCCTCGATGGCGCTGTAGGGCTGCTGCATGCGCACCTGCCGCACCACCGACGGCGAGGGCAGTTCCGGGACCAGACCGGCGGGATCGGCACCCGAGAATGCGATGACCGAACCGTCAGGGCCGAGCAATGTCGCTTCGTGCACTGCGGCCTTTTCGCGCAGCGTGTTGAGCGTGGCCAGGCGGCGCTGCGGCGAGCGTTCGGTGAGTTCCAGAGTCATCGACTCGGCTTTGGCGCGCAATTCCCTGAGCATGTTGTCGAGAGTAACCCGGCCCAGGCTCAAGCCGCCTTCCAGCGCCTTATCGACCCGCACGTCGAACCAGGACTCGATCGACCGCGACAAGAACTGCACCGACACACCGTACACCAGCGCGCCCGGCAGCACCGCCACTAAGGCGAACAGCAGCACCAGCCGCAGCGTCAGCTTGGAGCCGAATACCCGCGCCTTGAGGCGTCGGCGCAGCACCAGCAACTGGTAGCCGACCACCAGCATGAGCACCAGCACCAGTCCCACGCCCAGCCCCAGCAGCAGCGGCAGGTCGCTGGAGAACAGCGGCGTGTCGGCGCTGGCGCTGGAAAGCAGGTACAGCATGATGGCGCCGAGCAGCAGCACCAGCGCGATCAGGAACTTCATGCCGCGGCTCATCAGCGTACGCCTGAGGGTGCGTGTGATGGCAGTCATCGCTTCAGGGTCCAGCGAAACCACTCGGAGGAAAGGTTCCAGTCGCGCGAAGCCAGCGCATTGATCTGGAACGGCTTGGGTAATTGCGAGACGTCGAGCCGCATGCGGATTGTGGCCTCGTAGACCTTGCCCTCGTCCAGCGCATCGGCATCGACGACGAAACGCGGACGCACCCGGCCGAGCAGGGCCAGCGCGTCGTTCAGCGTGTCGAAATTCTGATGCAGGGCACCGAAGCTCAGCCGGTACTGGCGCGTGAGCGCGTTGTAAGACAACCGGAAATGTTGCTCCAGTTCCGCCACCGACTTGTTCCACAGGTAAGCGGTGTACCAGCGCGGATGGATGAGTTCGAACTCGACGACGAAATGCAGCGGCAAGCCCTTGTTGAGCGCGTCCTCGAGGGTGGGAGTGAGGCCAACTTCGAAGTTGGCCTCGAGATAATACTCACCGCCGTTCAGAGAGAGTTCCGCCAACTTGACGTGAATTCCCTCGGTCGTCGCCAGGGCCGCGCCGCACGACAGCGCAAGCACGGCGGACAACCACCGCAGCAAGTTAATTTTTCTGCAGGAGGGCGTAATAAAAACCATCGTGCTCGTTGTCCGGGAGCAGCAGTCCGTCGCGCCCCGGCATCGCACCCAGAACACGCGCGTCCGGGTGCCGCGCCGCGAACTCGCCGATCCTCTCCTGGTTCTCCTCCATGAAAATCGAGCAGGTCACGTAGAGCAATTTACCACCTCGGCCGAGGACCTTCCACAGCGCTTCGAGCAAACGCTGCTGCTGTTCGGCGAAGCGCCGCACGTCGCCGGGCTGGCGCAGCCATTTGATGTCCGGATGGCGGCGTACCACGCCCGAGGCGGTGCAGGGCGCATCGAGCAACACCCGGTCGAACGGCCTGTTGTCCCACCAGGCTTGGATCGCCGCGGCATCGGCGCAGGCGACGCGCGCACTCAGGCCGAGGCGCTCCAGGTTCGAGTTCACGCGCTTGAGGCGGGCCGGATCGGCATCGAGCGCGGTCATGTCCACGTCGGCGAGCTCGAGCATGTGCGCGGTCTTGCCGCCGGGCGCGGCGCAGGCATCGAGCACCCGCATGCCGTCGCTAAGATCGAGCAGCCGCGCGGCAAACTGCGCCCCGGCATCCTGCACCGACACCACGCCCTGGCCGAACCCCGGCAGTTGCTCGACCGGCACCGGGCGCAGCAAAGTGAGCGCGCCGCCATCGAGCATGCGCGCACCCAGTCCTGCCCGCTCCAGTTCATGCAGGTATTCCTGCGGCGTTCCGCGCCGCCGATTGACTCTCAGCGTCATCGGCGGATGCGCGTTGCCGGTCTCCAGGATATTTTGTGCTTCGGACGGGAAGTCGCGCCGCAGCCGCTCGATCCACCATGCGGGATACGAGTAGCGTCCTGCGTCGGTGCTGTCTGCTTCCTTCAACAGCGTGGCGCGGCCGCGCTGGAAATTGCGCAGTACGGCGTTGACGAACGCCTTCACGTGGCGACCGCCGATTTGCGCCGCGCACTCCACTGCGTGATCCACCACCGCGTAGGGCGCGGCGTCGCTGTATTCCAGCTGGTACAGCGCGACCAGCAACAGCGTTTGCAGCTCCGGGTTCTCCACCTGCCTGGGCGCCAGCTGCGACAACACCGCGCGCAACCTGCCCAGATGCCGCAACGTCCCGTAGGAGAGATCCTGTATCGCTCCCCGTTCGGCGCGCGTGAGCGCGTGCGCCCGTTTCCAGGCCGCTTCCAGCGTGTGATTCAGGCTTCTTCCGGAAATCACCGCAGCCACGGTTTGCGCTGCAATGCGTTGGATGTTGCGCACCGCGGTCCGGGGCTCAGGCGCCGAAGCGCTCGCCGGCGGCGAGCGACAACCCGTGCAGGAAATCCGCGGCCGCAAGGCGCTTTCCGCCCGCACGCTGCAACTCGGTGGCACGCAGCGCGCCGTTGCCGCAGGCGACGACGATGCCTTGTGCATCGGCACGAAGGATGGTCCCGGGCGGTGCGGGCGAACCCGGCGCGACCGCGGCGCGCCACACCTTCAACGGTTCGCCGCGCAGCGTGGAATAAGCGCCGGGGAAGGGATTGAACGCGCGCACCTGGCGATCCACTTCGACCGCCTCGCGGCGCCAGTCGATCGCCGCTTCGTCCTTGGCGATCTTTGGGGCGTAGGTCGCGCCGGCTTCGCTTTGCGGCACGGCTTTGAGCGTCCCGTCCGCAATTGCCGGGAGCGCTTCGACGATGCAGCGCGCGCCGAGCGCCGCGAGTTTATCGTGTACGGTTCCCGCGGTGTCCTCCGCGGCAATCGGGATGCGCCGCATCAGATAGACCGGACCGCTGTCCAGTCCTTCCTCCATGCGCATGATCGAGATACCGGTCTCGCTGTCGCCCGCCAGGATGGCGCGCTGGATCGGCGCGGCGCCGCGCCAGCGCGGCAGCAGCGAGGCGTGGATATTGATGCAGCCTGCCGGGAACAGTTCGAGCACCGCGCGCGGAAGGATCAGCCCGTAGGCGGCGACTACCATGGCCTGCGAGCCAGCGCCGTGCAGGCGCGCCTGCAGTTGCGCATCCTTGAGCGACTGCGGCTGCAACAGCGGGAGCCGAGCCTGTTCGGCGAGTTGCTTGATTTCGCCGGCGGCGAGCTTGAGACCGCGGCCGGCGGGCCGGTCCGGTCGGCACAGTACCAGCGCTATCTCATGCCCGGCCTCGATCAGCGCCTGTAGCGCACTGGCGGCGAACGCCGGCGTACCGGCAAATACGATCCGCATCAGAGCGTCTGCCGCTGCTGTTTCTTCAGCTTTCTGAGGATGCGGGTCTGCTTGAGGCGGGACAGGTATTCGACGAAGACCTTGCCTTTGAGATGATCCATTTCATGCTGTATGCACACCGACAACAATCCGTCGGCCTCGATCGTGAACGACTTGCCGTCCAGATCGAGCGCCCGCACCTTCACCCACTCGGCGCGCGCGACCTTCTCGAAGATTCCGGGCACCGACAGGCAGCCCTCTTCGCAATCGGACTTGCCTCGCGACTCGAGGATCTGCGGGTTAATCAGCACCAGCAACTGGTCCCGGGTCTCGGAGAGGTCAATCACGATGAGCTGCTTGTGCACGTCCACCTGTGTGGCCGCCAGGCCCACGCCCGGCGCCGCATATATGGTCTCGGCCATGTTTCTCGCCAACTTGCGGATTTCGTCATCGACCACGATCACCGGCTTGGCCACTTTATGCAGCCGCGGGTCGGGGTAGCGAAGGATTTGGAGAATCGCCATAATTGCTTGCTAATTTAATAAACTAGATGCAGAATTTAAACCAAAGTATCGAGTCTGGCGCCAGGCGGGACTGCGTAGCCGGCGAGGGATGCGATTCTGGATCGAGAGAAATGGGGGCCTGAGATGGGCAAATCAATTATATCCCTGCTGCTGCTGCTGACCGCGTGGATGCCGGGAACCAGCGTGGGGGACGAACTCGCGCTAGTCGAGAATGTGCCCGATCGCTATGTCGTAGTGAAGGGCGACACTCTCTGGGACATCTCGGCGCGTTTTCTGCGCGATCCCTGGCGCTGGCCGGATATCTGGGGCCTGAACAAGGACCAGATCAAGAATCCCCATTGGATCTACCCCGGCGATGTGATCCTGCTCGATTTCACCGGCATGACCCCGCGGCTGCGGCTGCAGGGCGTCGACGGCGCCACCGACTGGCGTCTGGTGGTCACCAAGATCAGCCCGTCGATGCGCAAACTGGATCTCGCGGCAGGCGCGATCCCCAGCATTCCCGTGCAGGCCATCACCCCTTTCCTGACCAAGCCGCTGGTGGTTGGCGAGGGCGAAATGGCCGCCGCGCCGATTCTGGTTGCCGGGCAGGAAAACCGGGTCGTGCTCTCCGCGGGCGATACCGCCTACGCCAAAGGCGTGGTCTGGGAGGATGGCACGGAGTGGAACATATATCGCCCGGGCCGTGATCTGGTCGACCCGGACACCAGGGAATTGCTCGGGCGTGAGGCCGTGCACCTGGGCGAATTGAAAGTAAGCCAGTTCGGCGAAGTCAGCAGGGTTGCGATTACCAAGTCGGTCCTGGAAATTGCTCCCGGCGACCGCTTGGTAAAGATCGTGCCAACGCCGGTGCTGCCCTACATTCCGCGCGCGCCGAGCAAGCAGATAAAGGGCAAGGTGATCGCGGCCCCGCACAGCAGCGTCACGGAAATCGGTCCGCAGATGGTGGTGGTGTTGAACCGCGGCGCACGCGAAGGCCTGGAAACAGGCAACGTACTGGCCCTGTATCGCGATCTGCCCATGGTCAGGCCGGCCGGTGCGACCGATCCGAAAGAGAGGATCAAGCTGCCCGCGGAGCGCTACGGCGTGGTGTTCGTATTCCGCGTTTTCGAGAAGGTGTCCTACGCGCTGGTAATGCACACCACGCGGCCGGTCAACCTGTTCGACGCAGTGCAAACGCCCTAGTCCGTCGCCGACGGTGCATGCCGCCGGATCAGGAACTCCTCGCCTGGCTCAAGCTCGGCCTCGTCGCCGAGCTCACCCCCGCTTCCTTTCGCAAGCTGCTCGGCGAATTCGGCGACCCGGAAGCCGTGTGTGCGGCGAGCCGCTCTGGGCTCGGGCGCATCGTCCCGAACGAAGTCGCGGATGCCATCCTGCGCGGCCCGGACACCACCCGCGTCGACGTTGCGCTGCTCTGGCTCGAAGAGCCGGGCAACCGCATCATCAGTTTTGCGGATGCGGCCTATCCGCGGCTTTTGCTGGAGATCACCGACCCGCCGCCGCTGCTGTATGTGAAGGGCGATTCAGGATTGCTCAACCGCGCGGCACTGGCGGTTGTCGGCAGCCGCAATGCCACCCCGCAGGGCAGCGCCAACGCGGAGGCCTTCGCCCGCGAACTCTCCGACGGCGGTTTCACGGTCATCAGCGGACTTGCGCTCGGCATCGATGCCGCCGCGCATCGCGGCGGGCTTGCCGGCGCGTCCTCTTCGCTGGCGGTGGTCGGCACCGGCCTCGACATCGTCTATCCGGCGCGCAATCGCGATCTCGCGCATCAACTGGCGGCGCAAGGCGTGCTGGTTTCCGAGTTTCCGCTGGGGACACCTGCGCTGGCCGGGAATTTCCCACGGCGCAACCGGGTGATCAGCGGATTGGCGCGCGGTTGCCTGATCGTCGAAGCCGCGCTCAGGAGCGGATCGCTGATCACGGCGCGTTATGCACTGGAGCAGGGGCGCGAGGTGTTCGCGATCCCCGGTTCGATCCACTCGCCGCTGTCGAAGGGTTGTCATCAGCTTATCAAGCAGGGCGCCAAACTGGTCGAAAGCAGCAACGATATTCTGGAAGAACTCGGCGTGTCGGTGCGCGTCCAGACCGCAACGCTCGGCAAGGCGGATGCCTTACCCGAGCACGTCGAACTGCTCGCGGCGCTCGGTTTCGACCCGCTCGACCTCGACACTTTGTGTACGCGCAGCGGCTTGACGCCCGAAACCGCTTCGGCGATGCTGTTGACACTGGAACTCGACGGCACTGTCAGCCGGCTACCGGGCGGCAAGTTCCAGCGCGTGCGCTAGCGTCAGGGGCGTCAATACCTCCAGACAGGGGCTCATGTTCAACATACTCGTCTTCCTGTTCGAAAACTACTTTCATGCCGGTGCCTACCCTGATCAACAAACCCTTACCAAGCGCCTGTCCGCTGCCGGTTTCGACAGCAGGGACATCTCACAGGCCCTGACCTGGCTGAGCGGCCTGGAGCGCGTCGGCCACAGTAACTCCCGCTTTTCCAGCAGCGACGGATTCCGTTTTTACACCGAGCAGGAACTGGCCGGGCTGACGGCCGAGGCGCGCGGCTTCCTGCTGTTTCTCGAGACGGCGGGCGTGATCAAGGCGTTGCAGCGCGAACTTATCATCGAACGGGTGCTGGCGCTGGATGAGCCGGCAGTGGACCTCGAGAAGGTAAAGCTCATTGTCCTCATGGTGTTGTGGAACCAGAACGAATCGGTGGATTCTCTGGTGCTCGAGGAGCTGGTCGCGCCAAATCAGGAACGCTATCTGCAATAACCATCCGTTGCTTGAGCCAGCGCTTGCTCCGCCGCCGGCAAGTTCTTATCATTCCGCCCTCCTTTTTCGGCCGGACGTGCAATGTCCCAAAATCTGCTGATCGTCGAGTCTCCTTCAAAGGCGAAGACTCTCAAGAAGTATCTGGGCCGCGGCTTCGATATCGTCGCCTCGTATGGCCATGTCCGCGACCTGGAGGCCAAGGAAGGCGCGGTGGATCCGGCGGACAACTTCCATATGAAGTACGCGCTGGTCGAAAAGAACAAGAAGCATGTGGACGCAATCGCCAAGGCAGTGGGAAAAGCCGACAGGATTTATCTGGCCACCGACCCGGACCGCGAGGGCGAGGCCATCGCCTGGCACCTCGGCGAGATCCTCAAAGGCAAGAAGCTGCTCAAGAACAAGAAACTTCACCGCGTGGTGTTCTACGAGATCACCGAATCCGCGGTGACCGAGGCGGTCGCCAAACCGCGCCAGATTTCCATGCCGCTGGTGAACGCGCAGCAGGCGCGCCGCGCACTTGACCACCTGGTCGGCTTCAATCTGTCGCCGCTGTTGTGGAAGAAGATCGGCCCCGGGCTGTCCGCCGGCCGGGTACAGAGCCCGGCGCTGCGGCTCATCGTCGAGCGTGAGCAGGAGATCGAAAAGTTCAAGAGCCGCGAGTACTGGACCATACATCTCGACAGCCACAAGGAAAAACAGAAATTCGGCGCGCGCCTGATTCAGTATCGCGGCGACAAGGTCGAGCAATTTACGATCGTTACCGATGAGCAGCACCGGCAGGTGGTCGCCGACATCGAAAAGACCGCAAAGGGCGCGGCCAAGGTAGTGCGCGTCGAGCGCAAGCCCAAGAGCCGCCAGCCGGCGGCACCGTTCACCACTTCGACGCTGCAGCAGGAAGCGGTGCGCAAACTGGGCTTCACCACCGAACGCGCGATGCGTACCGCCCAGCAGCTCTACGAAGGTGTGGATACCGGCGGCAGCACCGTGGGTTTGATCACCTACATGCGTACCGATTCGCTGGCGCTTGCCAACGAGGCGCTGCACGAGCTGCGCGACTACATCCAGAAGAGGTTCGACGCCGATTATCTGCCGCACGCACCGATCCAGTACCGCAGCAAATCGAAGAATGCCCAGGAAGCGCACGAAGCGATTCGCCCGACTTCGGTTTTCCGCACGCCGGAGTCGATCCGCAAGTACCTGACCTCGGAACAGGCCGCCCTCTACGAAATGATCTGGAAGCGCACGCTCGCGTGCCAGATGACACCGGCCAGGTACGATACGACGACGGTGGATCTCGCAGCCGGCCGCGCCGATACCCTGTTCCGTGCCACCGGCCAGATTCTGGTGTTCCCCGGATTCATGGCCGTTTACCTCGAAGACGCCGATGACGCGGAGCAGGAAGAGGAGGCCAAGCTTCCGCGGCTGGAAGAGAAGGAGACCGTTTCGATCGACCGGCTTTTCGGCGAGCAGCATTTCACCCAGCCACCGCCGCGTTACACCGAAGCAAGCCTGGTAAAAACCCTGGAGGAATACGGGATCGGCAGGCCTTCGACCTACGCCAGCATCATTTCCACGCTGCAGGATCGCGGCTACGCGTTGCTGGAGAAGAAGCGCTTCCTGCCGACCGACATCGGCCGGCTGGTCACCGGTTTTTTGACTTTGCACTTCAACCACTACGTCGACTACGGTTTCACCGCCAATCTGGAAGAAGAGCTGGACGAGATATCCAACGGCGAGCGCGACTGGATTCCGGTGCTCAAGGACTTCTGGAAAGATTTCTCCCGCGACCTCAAGTCCAAGGAAAAGGTCGCTCGCGGCAGCCCGCTCGACGAATCCTGCCCGAAGTGCGGCAAGCAGCTATTCCTGCAGAACAGCCGCCGCGGCATGTTTATTGGCTGCAGCGGCTATCCCGAATGCGATTACACCCGGCCCTGGGGCAACCAGCCCGAGGGCCCGGTGATCCTCGGCAGCGATCCGGCAACCGGTCTAGAAGTACTGCTTCTCAAGGGGCCCTACGGCTTTTACGTCCAGCTCGGGCAGACACCGCAGGACAGGACCGTGAAACCGAAACGCGCCGCATGGCCGAAGAACATTCCCGCCGCATCGGCAGACCTGGACACCGCACTCAAGCTGCTCGCGCTGCCGCGCCAGCTCGGTTTGCATCCGGAAACCGGCAAGCCGATCGAAGCCAGCATCGGACGCTTCGGCCCGTACCTGAAACACGACGGCATGTTCAAGTCCATTCCTAAAGCCGACAACGTGCACGACATCGCCTTAGCGCGGGCACTCCAGCTGCTTGCCGAAAAGAAGATCGGCGGTTCCGGTGGACGCGCGCTCGGCGCACACCCGGAGGACGGCAGGTCGGTAGTGGTTCACAACGGCCGCTATGGGCCTTATGTGAAGCACGGCAAGATCAACGCCACGATCCCGCCTTCGGCCGATCCCGCCAAGTTGACTCTGGAAGAGGCAGTGGAAATGCTGGCCGCAAAGTCCGCGAAGGGTTCCACCGGCAAGAAAAAACCCCCCGCCAAGGCGAAGGGTCCGAAACGCAAAGCCGCCTGAGGGCGGCGCTCAGACGTCGAGGTTGCGCACGCCCAGGGCGTTGGCCTCGATGAACGCGCGGCGCGGCTCCACCATGTCCCCCATCAGCGTGGTGAAAATCTCATCTGCCGTGATCGCGTCTTCGATCTGGGTTTTGAGCAAGCGACGCGACTTCGGATCCATGGTGGTTTCCCACAATTGTTCGGGATTCATCTCGCCGAGTCCCTTGTAACGCTGGATCGAGACTCCTTTCTTGACCTCCTCGAGCAGCCAGTCGAGGGCCTCCTTGAACTCGGTAATCCGATGTTCATGCTCGCCTCGCTTGACGAAGGCGCCCTGACCGAGCAGGCCCTGAAGAACCTGGGCGGTCTGCTTGATCTGCGAATAGTCGCCGCTGCCGAGGAAATCGCTGTCCAGATAGCCCACCCGCAGATTGCCGTGCTGCATGCGTTTGATCGCCAGCACCTGCGTCTCATTCTTCTGGTCGTAGTGGGGCTCGATTACCAGGCTCGCAACGCGACACAACGCCATCAACCGCTGCGCTGACTGCTGGGCGGCAGCAGCATCTGCAAGACTGATTTCAGGATCTCTAAGTAAAGCCGCCAGGACGACAGGATCGATACGTTTGCCAAGCCGCTCGATCACCGCTTCGGCGAGAATATAGGAACGCGCGACTTCTTCCAGCGCTTCATTGGCCAGCGCCGGACGGTCACCCCCAGGATTGAGTTCGGCATCTTTCAGCGCCAGTCGCAGCAGATATTCCTTCAGCTCGTGATCATCCTTGAGATAGCGCTCTTCCTTGCCGTGCTTGACTTTGTAGAGCGGCGGCTGGGCGATGTAGATGTGGCCGCGTTCGACCAGATCCGGCATCTGCCGGTAAAAGAACGTCAGCAACAGCGTGCGGATGTGGGAGCCATCGACATCCGCGTCGGTCATGATGATGATGCGGTGATAACGAAGCTTCTCCGGCTTGAAGTCTTCCTTGCCGATCCCGGTTCCGAGCGCGGTGATCAGGGTGGCGATTTCCTGCGAAGACACCAGCTTGTCGAAGCGCGCCCTCTCGACATTGAGAATCTTCCCCTTGAGCGGCAGGATCGCCTGGAATTTCCGGTCCCGTCCCTGCTTTGCCGAGCCCCCCGCAGAATCACCCTCGACCAGATAGAGCTCGCACAGCGCCGGATCCTTCTCCTGGCAGTCGGCGAGTTTTCCCGGCAGGCCGAATCCGTCGAGCACGCCCTTGCGGCGGGTCATTTCCCGCGCCTTGCGCGCAGCCTCTCGCGCGCGCGCCGCGTCGATGATCTTGCTGACGATGATCTTGGCATCGCTGGGCTTTTCCAGCAGCCAGTCGTGCAAGGCCTGCGATATCGCGTCTTCCACCACCGGCCGCACTTCGGATGACACCAGTTTGTCCTTGGTCTGCGACGAGAATTTCGGATCCGGCAGCTTGATCGACAGGATGCAGGTGAGGCCTTCGCGCATGTCGTCGCCGGTGGTTTCGACCCTGGCTTTCTTGGCCTGCTCGTTGGCCTCGATGTACTGGTTCAGCGTGCGCGTCATCGCGGCGCGCAATGCGGTCAGATGGGTGCCGCCATCGCGTTGCGGAATATTGTTGGTGAAGCACAGCACCGATTCCTGGTACGAATCGTTCCACTGCATGGCGACTTCCACGCCGATCCCGTCGCGGTCGCAGACCGCGTGGAATATGTTCGGGTGCAGGACAGTCTTCGAGCGGTTGATGTACTCGACGAAGCCCTTGACGCCCCCGGCAAAAGCGAAGGTCTCTTCCTTGCCATTGCGCTGGTCATTCAGCTCGATGCGCACGCCGTTGTTCAGGAACGATAGCTCGCGCAGGCGTTTCGCCAGGATGTCGTAATGGAACTCGATGTTGCCGAAGACTTCGGGGTTCGGGTGGAAATGCACTTCCGTGCCGCGACGTTCCGTCATCCCGACCACTTTCAGAGGAGAAACCGCGTCACCGTTGCGGAATTCCATGAAATGCACCTGCCCGCCGCGGCGGATCGTCAGCTTCAGCCAGTCGGACAGCGCGTTCACCACCGACACGCCCACGCCATGCAGACCGCCGGAGATCTTGTAGCTGTTGCTGTCGAATTTTCCGCCGGCATGAAGCACGGTCATGACGATTTCGGCGGTGGATCGTCCTTCCTCGTCTTCCGGGTGGATGCCGGTCGGAATTCCGCGCCCGTTGTCGACGACGCTGATGGAATTGTCACTGTGGATCACCACCTTGATTTCGTTGCAGTGCCCGGCCAGCGCTTCGTCGATCGAGTTGTCGAGCACCTCGAACACCATGTGGTGCAGCCCGGTGCCGTCGCTGGTGTCGCCGATGAACATGCCGGGACGCTTGCGGACCGCCTCGAGGCCCTTCAGAACCTTGATGCTGTCCGAGTTGTATTCTGATTCTGACATTTGTGGAATACCGCTGTAAATTTCAGATGCGCATCGGCATCACGACGTACTTGAATTCCTTGTTTCCGGGCACCGAGATCAGCATGCTGCTGTTGGCGTCGCCGACCGCGCAGTCCACGTCCTTCGTGTCCAGGTTGTTGAGCACATCGAGGAGATAGGTGATATTGAAGCCGATGTCGAGGGCATCGCCGTTGTAGTCGATCTCGAGCTCTTCCTCGGCCTCTTCCTGCTCGGCGTTGGTGCAGACGATCTTGAGGCTGCTGGCACCGATCACCCAGCGCACGCCGCGGAACTTCTCGTTCGAAAGTATTGCAGCCCGCTGCAACGCCTGCTGCAGCACCAGGCGGTCCAGGGTGAAGTGCTTCTTGTAGTTGGTAGGTATTACCCGCGTGTAGTCGGGAAATTTTCCATCGACGACCTTCGAAACCAGGTCTATTCCGGAAAAGCGGAACTGCACCTGGTTCGGCAATATCCGGATTTCGACTTCTTCTTCGCCGTCCGCCAGCAGCTTGGCCAGCTCCAGCACGGCCTTGCGCGGAATGATTACCTCCGACCGCGCTACCGGCTGCGGCAGTTTCGCTGCCGCGTAGGCGAGCCTGTGGCCGTCGGTCGCCACCATGGTCAGCTGACGGTCCTCGACTACCAGCAACAGGCCGTTGAGATAGTAACGGATATCCTGCTGCGCCATGCCGTACTGCACCAGCAGCAACTGCTGCCTGAGCACTTTCTGCGGCAATTGTACCGAGACTGCGCCATTGCCGCCGTCCGCAAGTTTGGGAAAATCCTGTGCCGGCAGGGTCTGCAGGTTGAATCTGCTCTTGCCCGCTTTCACCTGCAGACGCCCTTCCTGCGCGTCGAGACTGACGACGGTTTTGTCCGGAAGCGAGCGCAGGATGTCCTGCAACTTTCTAGCCGACACCGTCACCGCGTAGCGCGAAGCGGCTTTCTCCAGCACCGCAGCTGTCGCCACCTGGATTTCCAGGTCGGTGGCCAACAGGTTCAGGGCCGTGCCATCCGCTTCCAGCATGACGTTGGAGAGGATCGGCAGCGTATGCCGGCGTTCCACGATTCCGCATACTGCCTGCAATGGCCGCAAGAACACGTCTTTTTCTATTTCTAAGATCTTCATTCTTGAACCTTGATAAGGTTAATAGATTGCGGAAAACCTGTTGGCTATCGCACTTGTCGCTTTGAAAACATATGCTTCCGATTCTGTATAACTTGTGTAGCGGCAGTGGACGGATTGTGGATAGTTGCTGCCGATCCGATGCCGCGCTGCTTATCAACAAACTGTACAGGGTTTATCAACCGCGCAGAGTCTGCAGCAGCGCGTCGAAGTCACGGGTAATCTCGGCATTGCAGGCGCGCAGATCCGCTATTTTGCGGCAGGCATGCAGCACCGTGGTGTGGTCGCGGCCGCCGAAGGCATCACCGATGTCGGGCAGACTCAGATGCGTGAGTTCCTTGGCCAGAGCCATGGCGACCTGGCGCGGCCGCGCAACCGCGCGCGAGCGCTTCTTCGAGTACATCTCGGAGACCTTGATCTTGTAGTAGTCGGCCACGATTCGTTGGATATTTTCCACCGAGACTTGCCTCACCTGCACGGCGAGTAGATCCTTGAGTGCTTCGCGGGCAAGGTCCACCGAGAGCTTGGCGTTGGCGAACTTGGCGTAGGCAAGAACACGCTTCAGGCCCCCTTCGAGTTCGCGCACGTTGGACTGGATGTGGGTGGCAACGAAAAAAGCGATGTTCTCCGGCAGGCTGATACGCTCGGCTTCCGCCTTCTTGAGCAGGATCGCCACCCGCATTTCCAGTTCCGGCGGCTCGACGGCGACGGTAAGCCCCCAACCGAAGCGGGAGATCAGTCGATCCTCGATTCCGGCGATTTCCTTCGGGTAAGTATCACAGGTAATGATGACCTGCTTGTGCGCTTCGATCAGCGCGTTGAAGGCGTAGAAAAATTCCTCCTGCGTGCGGTTCTTGCCGCTGAAAAACTGGATATCGTCGATCAACAGAAGGTCCAGGGAGTGGTAGTACTTCTTGAAGCCGTCAAAGGCCTTGTGCTGATAGGCGCGAACCACATCGGAAACATACTGCTCGGCGTGGATATAGCGGACCTTGGCGGACGGGTTGAGTTCGTGCAGCAGATTGCCGATGGCTTGAATGAGGTGGGTCTTGCCCAAGCCCACACCACCATAGACAAACAGAGGGTTGTAAGCCACGCCCGGATGTTCGGCGACCTGCAGCGCGGCGGCGCGGGCCAGTTGATTGGCCTTGCCGGTTACGAACGAGTCGAAAGTAAACGACGGGTTGAGGCGGCTCTGCTCCCGGATCTTCGGTTTTGGCGCCGGTACTTCGGCCTCCGGCGCAGGCCGGCTCGTTTCTTCTGCGGCGTTTTCCGAGAGAGTAAGTACTACCGGAGTAGGTTTGCGCAGGTACTCCGAAGACAGCCGCTCGATTTCAGAGACGAACTTGTCCTTGACCCACTCGAGAACGAAGCGATTCGGCGCTGAAACCACCACCGTGTGCTGGTCCAGGCGCGCGTGCAGCGGCTGAATCCAGGTCTTGTACTGTTGCGCCGGAAGAGATTTTTCGAAATGGCGTAGGCAGTGATTCCAGAAGCTATCCATCGGCGCCAGGTTGTAATTTTGGTACAAGATGCGGCCGAGGAAGGCCACCCAAGGTGAGGTCGAAGTTTAACAGCAATATTTGGAGTTATACACAGGCTCGACGAGACCGACTTCGCGGTTGACAAAGGCCTGCAAAAACAAGTGTAATGACGGGCTTTTTCACGCCAGTCACCGGAGTAAGCCGAATGAAGCGCACTTATCAGCCGTCGAAAACCCGCCGCAGCCGAACCCATGGTTTCCTGGTGCGCATGAAAACCCGAGGCGGTCGCGCAGTCATCAATGCCCGTCGAGCCAAGGGCCGTGCGCGCCTGGCGGTGTGACCCTGCCGCGTCCCAAGCTGCCTCGCCTGGCGAGGCTGCGGGGCGGGGCGCATTTCACCGGCGCGTTCTCGGCAAGACGACAGGGGCGGTTCTTTATCGTCCTCGTCAGGAATAATCCGGGCGGCAAGGCCGCGCGTCTGGGAATTGTCATCGGCCGGCGCACCGCGCCCAGGGCAGTTGCCCGCTCAGCGATGAAACGTCTGGTGCGCGAAGTGTTTCGCCACCTGCGCAGCGATCTGGGAACGACGGACTTTGTTGTGAGGGTGCGCAGGCCTGCTGTCAGGGAAGAAATGTTCGAGGCACGCGGTGAACTGCAAAGCCTGCTGAGCGGCGGTCGCTGATGCGCGCCACGTTCGTAACCCTGATCAAGCTCTACCAATACCTGTTGAGCCCGTGGGTCGGCAGTCACTGCCGCTTCTACCCGACTTGTTCGGAATACGCGAAAGCCGCGATCGAGACCCACGGCGTCTTGCGCGGAAGCTGGCTCGCCGCGAGGCGCCTGCTGCGTTGCCACCCGTGGCATCCGGGCGGAGCCGACCCGGTACCCTGAAAAGAAAACGCCTTCCATGGATAGTTTGCGATTGTTTGCGGCGATGATTTTCGCCGTTTCCGTTTTCCTGCTGTTCGACGCGTGGGTAAAGGAGCGTAATCCGCAGCCGGCTGCGCCGCAGGATACGGCGCAGCCGGCCGTTACTGCCACACCGTCACCGACGCTTCCGCCCAGTGCGACGACACCAGCCAGCCCGGGCGCGCCGCCCGCCAAAGCCGCCGCGTCAAGTTCCGCGACCTTGCCGGTGATTACCGTGCATACCGACGTGCTGACTGCCGAAATCGACCCGGTTGGCGGGGTTTTGCGCAGGCTCGAGTTTACCCAGCACAAGGACAAGGTCGACAAGAACAGGAATTTTGTTCTGTTCGAGCAATCCGCCGACCATACTTACGTGGCGCAAAGTGGCCTCATCGGCGAAAACCTGCCTAACCACACAACGGCCTATCGCGCCGCCGCCTCGAATTACCAACTGGGCGACGCCAGCGATGAAGTGACCGTTACCTTGACCGCACCCGAAGCCAATCACATCGCTGTGACCAAGCGCATCACTTTCCACCGCGGCAGCTATCTTATCAACGAGTCCTTTCAGATCGTCAACGGCGGCAGCGACGAGCTGAAACCGTTCGCATACTTCCAGTTTCTTCGCGACGGGAAACCGGCCGCGGGCGATTCGAAGATGGTGCCGACCTATACCGGCGCGGCCGTTTACACGGACCAGTCGAAGTTCCGCAAGGTGAATTTCGGCGACATCGACAAGAGCAAGGCTGACTATCCGAAGCACGTCAACGATGGCTGGATCGCTTTCGTGCAGCACTATTTCGTGGCGGCCTGGCTTGCGCCCGGCGAAACCCCGCGCGAGTTCTATACGCGAGCGCTGGGAAACGGCTTGTACGCTGCGGGCGTCATCGTGCCGGCGGGCAGCATCGCGCCGCGCGCCTCGGGGCAAGTCGACATGCGCTTGTACGCCGGACCGCAGGAGCAGGAAAAGCTCGCCACGCTTGCTCCCCGTCTGGAATTGACGGTGGACTACGGGTGGCTCACGGTCATCGCGGCGCCGTTGTTCTGGGTGCTGTCCGCGATCCAGAAGTGGGTGAACAACTGGGGCGTGGCGATCATCATCCTGACCATCATCATCAAGCTGATCTTCTACCCGCTGTCGGCCGCAAGTTACAAATCGATGGCGAAAATGCGCGTGCTCGGCCCGAAGATGCAGAAGGTCAAGGAGCAATACGGCGACGACCGGCAGCGCATGCAGCAGGCGATGATCGAAATGTACAAGACCGAGAAGATCAATCCGCTCGGGGGTTGTTTGCCGATCGTGGTGCAGATTCCGGTGTTCATCGCGCTGTACTGGGTATTGCTCGCGAGCGTGGAATTGCGCAATGCGCCGTTCATGCTGTGGATCACCGATCTGTCGGCACAGGACCCGTATTACATCCTGCCGGTGCTGATGGGCATCACCATGATCATCCAGACCTCGCTGAACCCCACCCCGCCGGATCCGGTGCAGGCGAAGGTGATGAAAATCATGCCGGTGGTCTTCAGCGTGTTCTTCTTCTTCTTCCCGGCGGGGTTGGTGCTCTACTGGCTGGTGAATAACATTCTTTCCATCGCGCAGCAGTGGCAGATCACGCGCGCCATCGAGCGGTCAAAACCCGCTCATGCCCCGCGCTGACACGATTGCTGCGGTTGCGACCGCCCCCGGGCGCGCGGGAATCGGCGTAGTCCGCGTTTCCGGCCCTGCGGTCTGCGCCATCATCGCGGGAGTCTTGGCGCGCGTGCCCGAGCCCCGCGCCGCTACGCTCTGCGACTTCCGCGACGCGACGGGCGGGACGCTCGATCGCGGCCTCGCATTGTTCTTTCCCGCGCCGCACTCCTACACCGGCGAGGATGTGCTCGAACTTCATGGGCACGGCGGACCCGCCGTACTGCAGCTGGTGCTGCGACGTTGTCTCGATCTCGGCGCGCGGCCGGCGCAGCCTGGCGAATTCACCCGTCGCGCCTTCCTCAACGACAAGCTCGACCTCGCTCAGGCGGAAAGCGTCGCCGATCTGATCGACGCCAGTTCGGAGGCCGCGGCGCGCGGTGCGATGCGCTCCCTGGCGGGCGAGTTCTCCGCACGCATCAGTCATCTCGTCAGCGCCTTGATCGAACTGCGGACGCTGGTCGAGGCGACACTGGATTTTCCCGACGAGGAGATCGATTTTCTCGAGCGGGGCGACGCATTCAAGCGGCTGGCGCGGCTGCGTGCAGAACTCGGCGACGTTCAGCGCGCAGCGGAGCAAGGCAGGATTCTGCGCGAGGGCGCGAGATGTGTGCTGATCGGTCAGCCCAACGTCGGCAAGTCGAGCCTGCTTAACCGTCTCGCCGGTGACGAGGTCGCCATCGTCACCGAGATTCCGGGCACCACCCGCGACCCGTTACGCCATGAACTGGTAATCGACGGCGTGCCGGTGCACGTGATCGACACCGCCGGCCTGCGCGAATCCGAGGAGCCGGTGGAAAAAATCGGCATCGAACGCGCGTGGCGCGAAATCGGTCAGGCAGACGTCGCCCTGCTGGTGGTGGACGTGACCCGGGGGATGGCGGACGCCGATCGCGCAATCCTTGCGAAACTGCCGGAGAAAGTCAAAAAAATATTTGTTTTCAACAAGATAGATCTGTCTGGAGAATCTCCATCAGCGCGCGAGCTGGAGGGCCGGGTGGAGATCCGGGTATCGGCCAAGTCCGGCGCCGGCTTGGAATTGTTGCGCAGCAACATTCTGCAGGCCGTCGGCTGGCGACCGGCAGAGGAAGCGCAGTTCATGGCCAGGGAGCGGCACTTGCGCGCGCTCCAGCAAGCCGACGCAGCGCTCGCGCGCGCGGCCGGTCAAACGAAGGCGATCGAATTGTTTGCAGAAGAACTGCGACTGGCTCAACAGGCGCTGGGCGAGATTACCGGGCAGTTCAGCGCAGACGATCTGCTCGGCGAAATCTTTTCCCGTTTCTGCATCGGCAAGTAAGCGGTCGTGACCGACGTTCTGGTTCTGTGCGTGTTTGCGTTCTTCGGCGGACTGGTGGACGCAGTCGCCGGCGGCGGCGGCTTGATCCTTGTTCCGGCGCTGTTTGCAGTCTATCCCTCCGCGCCGCCCGCGCTGCTGCTCGGCACCAACAAGCTGTCTTCGATAGCCGGTACCACCTTCGCCACGCTGCGCTACGCCTGGTCGGTGCCGATTCGCTGGCGGACGATTCTGCCAGCTGCACTGGTCGCGTGTGGCGGCGGCCTTGCCGGGGCAAAGGCGGTGACGCTGATCGAGTCCGGCGTGCTGCGGCCGCTGATTCTGGTGATGCTGGGAGCGGTGGCGATCTACACGCTGGCACGGCGAAACTTCGGCTCCACGCCTGGCAGGCGGGTGCGGCTCGAGATCGAGGGGCCGGGGGTGGCTGCATTGGCAGCGGTCGTCGGTTTCTACGACGGGTTCTTCGGTCCGGGAGCCGGCAGTTTTCTGCTGTTCGGTCTGGTGCGGCTGTTCGGGTACGATTTCCTCGGCGCCGCCGCCGCTACCAAGGTCCTGAATCTGGCGACGAATTTCGGCGCGTTAGTGTTGTTCGTGGTAACTGACAACGTCCTCTACGCGGTCGGATTGCCGATGGCGGCCTGCAGCATCGCGGGCGGATTGCTCGGCGCCCAGCTGGCGGTTCGTCAGGGCAGCCGCTTCATCCGCTGGATGTTTCTGCTGGTCGTGGTGGCGCTGATCGCCAAGCTTGCTTATGATTTGCTGCTGTAACGGTAGGTCCTTTGTTCCACGTGAAACATTCGGCGCCCGGCGATTGCGCATGTTTCACGTGGAACATTCGGATGTGCGGGCGGCGCCGGATTCCTCGGTGTCAGGGGTTTCGGGTATGATTCGGCCCTCTTTTCCGGCCCGACAATGCAGCACTCCAATTCTTTCGACGTCATCGTGGTGGGCGGCGGTCACGCCGGCACCGAGGCCGCCCTGGCGGCGGCCCGGGCGGGCTGCCGCACACTGCTGCTGACCCATAACATCGAAACCCTTGGCCAGATGTCTTGCAATCCGTCGATCGGCGGAATCGGCAAGGGGCACCTGGTCAAGGAGGTGGACGCGCTGGGTGGTGCAATGGCCGCCGCCACCGACGAGGCCGGAATCCAGTTTCGCATCCTCAATTCCAGCAAAGGGCCGGCGGTGCGCGCCACACGTGCCCAGGCCGACCGCGTGCTGTATCGTCAGGCCATCCGCCGGCGCCTCGAGAATCAGAAAAATCTGACGATTTTTCAGCAAGCTGTAGACGATCTGAGCCTCGACGGCGAGCGCGTGGCCGGGGTGGTGACGCAGCTCGGGTTGCGCTTCTCCGCGCGGACCGTGGTCTTGACGACCGGCACCTTTCTGTCGGGACTGGTGCATGTCGGACTGGATCATTACCAGGCCGGGCGCGCCGGCGATCCTCCGGCAATCAGCCTGGCGCGGCGGCTGCGCGAATTGCAGTTGCCGGTGGGGCGCCTGAAGACCGGCACGCCGCCGCGGCTCGACGGCCGCAGCATCGACTATTCGGTAATGACCGAGCAGCCAGGCGACGACCCGGTACCGGTGTTCTCCTTCCTCGGTTCGGCCGGCCAGCATCCGCAGCAACTGCCGTGCTGGATTACCCACACCAATCTGCGCACCCACGAAATCATCCGCGGCGGGCTCGATCGTTCGCCGATGTTCACCGGCGTGATCGAAGGCGTCGGGCCGCGTTACTGCCCGTCCATCGAGGACAAGGTCACGCGTTTCGCCGACAAGAACTCGCACCAGATCTTCCTCGAGCCCGAGGGCCTGACCACCAACGAGGTCTATCCGAACGGCATTTCGACCAGTCTGCCGTTCGACGTGCAAGCCGAATTTGTTCATTCGATCAAGGGCTTGGAAAATGCACACCTGACCCGCCCGGGCTACGCCATCGAATACGACTACTTCGATCCGCGCGGGCTCAAGTCATCGCTGGAAACCAAGGCGATCGAGGGGCTGTTTTTCGCCGGCCAGATCAACGGCACCACCGGTTACGAAGAAGCGGCTGGGCAGGGACTGCTCGCCGGGATCAATGCGGCGCTGCTGGTGCAGGGCAAAGAACCCTGGTGCCCGCGGCGCGACCAGGCTTACCTCGGCGTGCTGGTGGACGATCTAGTTACTCGCGGCGTGACCGAGCCCTACCGGATGTTCACGAGCCGCGCCGAATACCGCTTGAGTTTGCGCGAAGACAACGCCGACATGCGCCTCACGGAAATCGGCAGGCGCCTGGGCCTGGTGGACGATGCGCGCTGGGAAATCTTCGAACGCAAACGCAAAGTCGTCGCGCGCGAACTGGAGCGCCTGAAGACTACATGGGTCAATCCGAAACTGCTCGCCGAAGAAACCATGCTGCAACTGTTCGGACAGCCTTTGGAACGCGACTACACGTTGGAGGAGCTGCTGCGCCGGCCGTCGGTTCGCTATCGCGATCTGATGGCGCTGGCCGATGCCGGCCCGGGCGTGGCCGAGGATCAGGCTGCCGAACAGGTCGAAATCCAGACCAAGTATCAGGGATACATCGAACGCCAGCGCGAAGAGGTCGAGCGCCAGGAGCACTTCGAAACCCTGCGCCTGCCGGCGGAAATCGATTACTGCAGCGTGCGGGGACTGTCGATCGAGGTGCAGCAGAAACTCAACAAGCACAAGCCCGAGACCCTGGGCCAAGCCGCGCGCATTTCCGGCATCACTCCGGCGGCGATTTCCCTGCTGCTGGTGCACTTGAAGCGCGGCATCAAGGCGACAGCCGAGCCTGGCGGTCGCCACGGCAGCCAGGCACACGCCGCGGGAAACCACGGTTGAGTCAGGCGGCTGCGCTGTTGCGGCAGGGTATTGCCGACCTGGGATTGGCGTTGCCGCAGTCGACGACCGAGCGGCTGCTGGACTACCTGGTGCTGCTGGCGAAGTGGAACCGCGTATACAACCTCACGGCAATCCGCGAGGAAACGAAGTGGGTCAGCCATCACCTGCTGGATAGCCTCGCGGTTGTGCCGCACTTGCCGGCAGGACGACTTGTGGATGTGGGCAGCGGCGCAGGGTTGCCGGGGATCCCGATTGCGTTCGCATGTCCGGAAAGGCAGGTGACGCTGCTCGACTCGAATCAAAAGAAAGGCGCGTTTTTGACTCAGGCAACCACCGAGCTGGCACTCGCGAACGTCAAGGTTGTGATCGAAAGAGCCGAGTCGTACCGACCTGCCACGACATTTGACGTCGTCATCTCGCGCGCCTTCTCCAGCATCGCCGACTTCATCAGGCTTGCAGGCCACCTGTGCAGGCCCGGCGGCGTGCTGGCTGCGATGAAAGGCGCGCGCCCGGACGCAGAGATTGCGCAGCTCCCGGACTCCTGGAAGGCGGAAACGATCATCCCCCTGCATGTGCCCCGGCTCGATGCGGAACGCCATCTGGTCATGCTGCGCCCGAGCGCAGCAGCGGACGCCGGCTGAACAACATGCCGCGCATACTCGCAATCACCAACCAGAAAGGCGGGGTCGGCAAGACCACCACCAGCATCAATCTCGCCGCGAGCCTGGTAATGGCCGGGCGGCGCGTGCTGCTGGTGGACATCGATCCGCAGGGCAACGCCACCATGGGAAGCGGCATCGACAAGCGCAGCCTCAAGGCGACGATCTACCAGGTGTTGCTGGGTTCCGCGCCGATGTCATCGGTCAGGGTGCGCAGCCAGAGCGGCGGCTATGACCTGATTCCGGCCAACCGCGAACTCACCGGTGCGGAAGTGGAAATGGTGGAGCTGGCCGAACGCGAAACGCGGCTGAAGAGGGCGCTCGAAGAAATCAAGGCGCAGTACGACTACGTACTGATCGACTGCCCGCCGGCGCTCAATCTTCTGACGGTGAACGGGCTGTGCGCGGCCAACGCGGTGATGATTCCGATGCAGTGCGAGTACTACGCGCTCGAAGGCCTGTCCGACCTGGTGCAGACCATCAAGAAAGTGCGCATGAATCTGAATCCCGCGCTCGAAATCGAGGGTTTGCTGCGCACCATGTACGACCCGCGCAACATGCTTTCGCAACAGGTCTCGGATCAACTCCAGCAACACTTCGGCGACAAGGTCTACCGTACCGTGATCCCGCGCAATGTACGGCTTGCGGAGGCGCCCAGCCACGGCATCCCGGCGCTCAGCTTCGACCGGCAATCGAAAGGCGCGCTGGCCTACCTCGCTCTGGCAGGCGAGATGCTCGGCAAGAACACTTAGGAAAAATGCAGATGGCGAAACTCAAAGGACTTGGCCGCGGGCTCGACGCGCTGCTCGCCGGCAACGATACCCGGGCCGAAGACGCGCAGGCCGAGCTCGCGGTGGGCATGCTCAAGCCCGGCCGCTTCCAGCCGCGCACGCGCATGGACCCGCAGTCGATTGCGGAACTTGCCGATTCGATCAAGGCCCAGGGCCTGATCCAGCCGATCCTGGTGCGCCCGGTGGACGGCGGCAAGTACGAGATCATCGCCGGTGAGCGCCGCTGGCGCGCGGCCCAGCTTGCCGGACTGGCGCGAGTGCCGGTCGTCGTGCGCGCAGTACCCGACCAGGCCGCACTGGCGATGGCGTTGATCGAGAACATCCAGCGCGAGGACCTCAATCCGCTGGAAGAAGCGGGCGGCATCCACAGGTTGATAGACGAATTCCGCATGACCCACGACACCGCGGCGCAGGCGGTCGGGCGCTCGCGCAGCGCGGTTACCAATTTGTTGCGGCTGCTGAATCTTGCCAAGCCGGTGCAGGAACTGCTGATGCAGGGCAAGCTCGACATGGGCCATGCCCGGGCACTGCTGGCGCTGAGCGGGCCGCGCCAGGTGGAGTTGGCTCACCAGGTCGTCAGCCGCGGGCTGTCGGTGCGTGAAACCGAGCAGTTGGCTGGCCGTGCCGAGGTGACCGCCCGCAAGACGCCGCGCAAACACAGGAAGGATCGCGACCTTCAGGCTCTGGAGGAAGACCTTGCGGAGACGCTCGGCGCACCGGTGACCATCACCCCGGGCAAGGGTGGGCGCGGCAAACTGGTGATCGGCTACTCCAGTCTTGATCAGCTCGACGAATTCCTCCGCAAACTGCGCCGCTGAAAGGCCGGCGCGCTGCGGCAAAGCCAGATCGTCGTTGACAGTGCTTCCTCAACCCCACTAAAATTTTGGCCTTTTTGCGGGTTGCTGCGGCCGCATCGGCTTCAAGAATCCCGGGCCGGTGGCAGGAGGGGCGATGATCCGGGCGATTGTCAGCATCATCGCCATGCAGGTTGCAGTGGCTTTTGGCGTCGCCGCGCTGTTCCTGTTGTTCGGGAACGGCGTATCCGCAAAATCGGCTTTGATCGGCGGCGCAATCGCTTTCATCCCGGGTGCGTTTTACGCATTGCGAGTCATCTGGTCCCGGTACAGTGCGCCGGACCGTTTGCTGCGAGCGCACTATGTCGGCGAGTTCGGCAAGCTGATGTTGACCGTGCTCCTGTTCGGCGCGACGTTCGCGTGGGTGAAGGAAATTTCCGTATTGCCGTTGTTTGCCGCCTACGCCGCGACATTGCTGGTGTACTGGGCGGCGCTGTTGATGTTTTCGAGAATCTGAACCGACATGAGCACCGAGCAGGCTGCGCCAACCACCTCAGAGTACATCGTTCATCACCTGACCAACCTGCACGTCGGTCACGGTTTCTGGACTCTGCATCTCGATACCCTGATCGTCTCCGGCGTTATCGGCCTGGCGATCTTCGGCCTGATGGCGCTGGCCGCGCGGCGCGCCACCAGCGGCGTCCCCGGAAGCATGCAGAACTTCTTCGAAATGGTGGTCTCGCTGGTCGATTCGCAGGTGCGGGACACCTTCCACGGCAAGAGCGAACTGGTCACGCCGCTGGCGATCACGATTTTCACCTGGGTGTTCCTGATGAACGCCATGGACCTGATCCCGGTGGATTTCATCCCGATGGGCATGCACGCCGCCGGCGTCGAGCATTTCAAGGTGGTGCCCACCACCGATCCGAACCTGACCTTCGCGATGTCGCTTACGGTGTTCCTGCTGATGCTGGGATTCAACGTCAGGTACAAGGGCATCGGCGGATTCCTTCACGAAGCCCTGACCGTGCCGTTCGGCAAGTACCTGTTCCCCGTCAACCTGCTGTTCCGCGTCATCGAGGACATCGCCAAGCCGATCTCGCTGGCACTGCGGTTGTTCGGCAACATGTATGCGGGCGAGATGGTTTTCATCCTGCTCGCGGTGTTGGCGGGCGCGGGTTTCCTGTGGGCGCCTTTCAGCGCGGTGCTGAGCCTCGGATGGGCGCTGTTCCACATCCTGATCATCACGCTGCAGGCCTTCGTGTTCATGATGCTGACCGTGGTGTACATGAGCATGGCGGCGGAAAGCCACTAAAACGCAACGAGCAATTGTCTTTAATCGTCTAGCACTAGGAGAACAAAATGGAAATCGCATCGGTATTGGGTATGACGGCCATCGCGGTGGCGCTGCTGATCGGCATGGGCGCGCTGGGTACCGCCATCGGCTTCGGTATTCTCGGGGGCCGCTTCCTCGAGGGCGCCGCGCGTCAGCCCGAGATGATCCCGACGCTGCAAGTGAAGATGTTCATCGTCGCCGGTCTGCTCGACGCGGTGACCATGATCGGCGTGGGTATCGCGCTCTATCTGCTGTTCGCCAATCCGTTCATCGCGGCAGTCCAGCAGGCAGTCGGCGGCTAAATCTGGTGCATTGAGTCCGGGAGGCGAGCGTGAACATCAACGCTACATTGTTGGGCCAGGCGATCTGGTTCGCCCTTTTCATCTGGATCACGATGAAGTTCGTGTGGCCGCCGCTTCGCAAGGCGATGCACGATCGCCAGAAGCAGATCGCCGACGGCCTTGCCGCGGCGGAACGCGGCAAACAGGACCTCGAGCTTGCGGCGAAGCGCGCGGGGCAGGAATTGCAGCGCGCGCGCGAACAAGCCAGCGAGATCATTTCCCAGGCCGAGAAGCGCGCAGCCGGCGTGGTCGAAGAAGCTAAGGCGGCTGCCAAGGCCGAGGCCGACCGAATCGTCGCCGCGGCGAAAGCCGAAATCGATCAGGAGGTGTTCCGCGCCAAGGAGTCCCTGCGTGCACAGATCTCGGTGCTGGCGGTAACCGGCGCCGAAAAGATCCTCAAGCGCGAGGTGGACGCCAAGGCGCACGCGCAGTTGCTGTCCGGCCTCGAGTCCGAGCTCAGGTAACGCCCGCATGGCCGAACTCGCAACCATCGCCAGGCCTTACGCGGAAGCGGTGTTCCGCCTGGCCAAGGAAGGCAACGAGCTTGCTGCCTGGTCGGAAAAGCTGGCATTCATTGCCGCGGTCTACCAGGATCCCCAGATGCAGGCGGCGATCGGCAATCCTAAGGTCACTGCCAACGACGTCGAACGCCTTATGCTTGCCATCTGCGGCGAACGCATCGATGGCGCGGCCCGCAACCTGATCCAGTTGCTGGTGCGCAACCGCAGGCTGGCGGTGTTGCCGCAGATAGGCGAGCAGTACGAGAAACTGAAGCTGGAAGACGAAGGTAAACTGGACGCGAAAATCAGTTCCGCCTACCCGCTCGACGACGCGCAACGCAATCAGGTGGTAAACCTGCTGTCCTCCCGCTTCAAGCGCAAGATAAACGCTACCGTGACTGTTGACCCCGAATTGATCGGCGGCATCAAGGTCGAGGTGGGCGACAAGGTTTGGGATGCCTCGGTACGCGGCAGGCTGCAGACCATGGCCGTGGCCCTTACGAAATAGGAGTTTTGAACCATGCAATTGAACCCGTCCGAAATCAGCGAACTGATCAAGAGCAAGATCCAGAATCTCGCTACCGCTTCCGAGGTTCGCACCCAGGGCACGGTGGTGTCCGTGACCGACGGCATCTGCCGCATTCACGGCCTTGCCGACGTGATGCAGGGTGAAATGCTGGAGTTTCCCGGCAACACCTTCGGCCTTGCGCTCAACCTCGAGCGCGACTCGGTCGGCTCGGTGGTGCTGGGCGAATACGAACACATCTCCGAAGGCGACCCGGTCAAGAGCACCGGCCGCATTCTGGAAGTACCGGTCGGTCCCGAGCTGATCGGGCGCGTGGTCAACGCGCTGGGCCAGCCGATCGACGGCAAGGGCCCGATCGCCGCCAAGGAAACCGACGTGATCGAAAAGGTCGCGCCGGGCGTGATCTGGCGCAAGTCGGTGTCCCAGCCGGTGCAGACCGGTCTGAAGGCGATCGACGCGATGGTGCCGATCGGCCGCGGCCAGCGCGAGCTGATCATCGGCGACCGCCAGACCGGCAAGACGGCGGTCGCGGTGGACACCATCATCAACCAGAAGGGCAAGGACCTGTTCTGCATATATGTCGCCATCGGCCAGAAGGCTTCCACGGTCGTCAACGTGGTACGCAAGCTCGAAGAGCACGGCGCCATGGCTTACACCATCGTCATCGCAGCCACGGCATCCGAGTCCGCGGCGATGCAGTACATCGCACCCTATTCCGGCTGCACCATGGGCGAGTACTTCCGCGACCGCGGCCAGGACGCGCTGATCATTTACGACGATTTGACCAAGCAGGCCTGGGCCTACCGCCAGGT
>JBBPIT010000004.1:0-115635 GCA_038040175.1 Pseudomonadota bacterium
TCATCCTTCATCCTTCATCCTTCATCCTTCATCCTTCATCCTTCATCCTTCATCCCTCATCCCTCATCCTTCATCCCTCATCCTTCATACTTCATCCTTGGGTCGGCGACTCTAGCCTCATGCCGACCGTTGGAATTCTCCTCGCCGCGGGCAGCGGCAGCCGCTTCGGCGGCGGCAAGCTGCTGCATCGGCTCCGCGACGGCACGCCGATCGGCGTGACTTCGCTGCGAAATCTCAAAAAGGCGCTGCCCGACGTCATCACCGTGGTGCGCGCCGGGGATGATGAACTGTCAAAACTGCTGGAGAGCGAGGGCATTGTCGTGAATCTTTGCGAAGACGCACACCTGGGCATGGCGCGCAGCCTCGCCTGCGCGATCCGCGCCAGCATGAACGCCGGTGCCTGGGTGATCGCGCTGGGGGACATGCCCTTCGTCGCGCCGGCAACGATCAGCGCGGTCGCCCGACAGGTCGCGCAGTCGGGACGGATCGTCGTGCCCGCTTACCGCGGCGAACGCGGCCACCCGGTCGGTTTCGGCAGCCGCTACCGTGCCGAGTTGCTCGGCCTGGAAGGAGACGAAGGCGCGCGCCCAGTGGTCAAGCGTCACGCGCAGGACGTCGAGATCATCGACTGCGAAGATCCCGGCATACTGCGCGACATCGACACGCCGGACGACGCGGTCTGAGTCCGATCAATTCGGTTTGAGGACGACAGCCTTGAGGTTGCCGTCGATGATGAAGTTGCCGCGGATCTGCGCGGCCTGCGACCTCAGCTCGATGAAGACGCGCCCGTTTACGTCCTTGCTCGGAAATATTTCGAAGCCGCCGGTTGCCGACAGCAGCCCGGAGCCGAGCTTGAGATTGCGATACTGATAGCGGCCACCGGCGAGGCTGACCGCGCCGGAGATTTCCCCGAACCGGGTCGCCCCACCCTGCACGTTCTGCCTCCCTCCCATCTGCAGCGCGCGCACCAGGTCCACGCCATCCAGGTCCCCCTTTCTGATGACGAACGTACCGTCAATCCTGGGCGCATCGAACAGCGTGAGGAGGTCGGGAGCGGCCAACGAGTAGCGCAGCGTGGTTTCCAGTTGTCCGCTCGACTTCGCGTCCCGGGTAAACACCGGCATCAATTCCTGCAGGGCGACCCGCTCGGTGCTCAACTGGCCCTCGATCGACCAGGGCCCTCCCCAGTTGATCACTGCCGAACCCTTCGCGGCGCCACCGTAAAGAAGAGCCCGGAACTCGTCGACCCGGATCTGATTGCGCGAGGCCACCACTTTGGCCGAGAAATCGGTGAACTCGATCTGCGGGCCGACCGGAGGGACCCAGCCCTTGCCGGCGGTCACGGCGATGTCGAATTCCTCGCCCCGCGGCGTGATTTGCACGGAAAGCTTGCCGTCGACAGCCTCCAATGCCGCCTTCTGGATGACGCCCTCCGGGGAAAGATCGAACTCCGCATCGAAGTTCGGCAAATTCACCGTCCGCGATTCCAGCTTCACGCCTTTGAGCACTACACGCTTGACCTGCACGTTCTTGTCGGTAACCGCCGCGTCCATCCACTTCGGAAGACGCGGCAGCACCTCCTGAGCCACGCTCAACGACTCGACCTTGATGTTCCTGATGACCTTGACCTCGCCGAACACCGACCCGAGATTCAGCGACAGCTCGACCTTGTCGATCTTGACGTCCTGCGTGGTGCCGACCTTTACATTGTCGAGGTTCATCGAGAATCCACCGAGCACCGAGATCCGCACCGATCCGATCGTGACCGGTTCCCCGATGTGGTCGGACGCCAGTTTCTCGATCGACGGAATGTAGGTATTCATCGGTATCACCTGGATACCACCGACTACCAGTGCGACGACGACGACGATGCCTATGATGAACGGCGTGAAGCGCTCCAGGGGCGAGCGAATCGCCTTCTGCTTCTTCAGGGATGCGACCTCGGCGCGCTTGCGGTCGCGTTCCTCATACTCCTTGCGCCGGCGCGACAATTCCTCCTCGCGCGCCTTGCGCTCGGATTCGATCTTCATCTCCTCCTGGCGTTTGCGCTCCAGCTCGGCCTTGACTTTGCGCTCTTCCTGCTCCTTGATCCGGAGCTCTTTCTCCTCCTGGCGCTTGCGCTCGCGCTCTTCCCGGTCCTGGCGCTCGCCCTCCATGCGCCCACGGCGCTCGCGGTCTTCGGCTTCGCGCCGTTCCGCCTCCAGCCTCGCTTCTTCCTCGCGCTCGGCACGCTCTATTGCACGACGCGACTCTTCCTGCTCGCGGTCACGGCGCTCTTCTTCTTCCTCGCGGCGGTGCAATTCTTCCTGCTGCTTCTCGAACTCCGAAGCAATCTGGCTTTCCATCGATCTCAGGCCCGAGAGGTCGAATTCCGGAAGATCGCTTTTCGCAGCCGCCTCGCTGCGCGCACGCTCCTCTTCCTCACGCCGCTTGCGCTCCCCTTCCTCGCGCTTGCGGCGTTGTTCCTCGTCTTCCCTGCGCTTGCGCTCCTCTTCCTCGCGGCGTTTGCGCTCCTCTTCCTCGCGGCGTTTGCGCTCCTCTTCCTCCCTGCGCTTGCGTTCTTCTTCCTCCTTGCTCTTGCGCTCCTCCTCCTCGCGGCGACGCCGTTCCTCGTCCTCCCTGCGCCGGTGCTCCTCCTCTTCCTTGCGCTTGCGTTCCTCCTCCTCACGGCGGCGGCTTTCTTCCTCCTCACGCTTGTTAATTTCTTCGTCTTCCCGGCCCCGGCGTTCCGCGTCCCCGCGGTTGCGCCGCTCGGCATTCTCCTGTGCCTCGCGTTCCGTCTCCTGCTGTTTCTTGCGGTCGGTTTGTTCCAGTGCCTTGCGCTCGGCTTCGAGGATCTTTCCCAGGTCCCGTTGCGTCTGCGCCATCGCCTCGGCTTCGATCTTGGCCTTGCGCTCCGCCTCCTCGCGCAACTTGAGCGCGGCGGCCTCCTTGGCCTTGCGCTCGGCCTCGACCTTGGCAAGCCGCGCCGCTTCATCGCGGGCCTGGCGCAGCGCCTGCTCTTTTTTCAGCCGCTCCTCTTCCTCGCGTTTCTTCCTGGCTTCCTGCTCCGCCTTGACGCGATCGGCGGACTCGCGCTGGCGGAATTCGGTCTGCGCCGACTGGTAGGGATTCCTTCCGGGAGCCAGCGAGGAGGTAAAGTCGAGATCGTCGACGTACGAGCTTTCCGATGGAGCGCTGGGCGCGCTGCCCGAGGTGTTGGAAAACTCCTTGATGTAACCGCCGGTGGACAACTGCGAAAGCGAGCGATCCAGTTCGGCATCGCTGAGCCTGGACTTGGCGATGAGTTCCGCGACAGTGGACTTGCCGTCGATGAACGTCAGGACCTTGACCAGGTCCTTGGCGAGCTTGCCGGCTTTATTCTTGATCTCCAGGACCCCTTTGCCGGTCTTGGAGTAGATCGTATTCTTGTCCATCTTGTTCTTTCTCAGTCCCCGGGAATGAGGAAACACAACAACGGATTATCGACCAAACATCACCGAGGAACCATGGAACGGCGATGCGGCAAAAAAACAACGACTTTCCCCCGAGAAGCCCTGTTTCTCAGCTAATTATTAGGCCTGACGGCGCGCGCGTCTAGGGTCAAATCGCCTTGACGATGTCCTCCACGACCTTCTTGGCGTCTCCGAACACCATCATGGTCTTGTCCATGTAGAAAAGATCGTTGTCGAGGCCGGCGTAGCCTGCCGCCATGCTGCGCTTGACCACCAGCACCGTGCGCGCCTTGTGCACTTCCAGAATGGGCATTCCGTATATCAGGCTGCCGGGCACGTTGGCGGCCGGATTGACCACGTCGTTGGCGCCCAGGACCAGCGCCACGTCGGTGGTCGCGAATTCGTTGTTGATCTCTTCCATCTCGAACACCTGGTCGTAGGGAATCTCCGCTTCCGCCAGCAGCACGTTCATGTGTCCGGGCATGCGTCCGGCGACCGGGTGGATGGCAAAACGGACTTTCACGCCCTTCTCATGCAGCTTTTCCGCCATTTCCTTCACCGCATGCTGGGCGCGGGCCACCGCCAGTCCGTAACCCGGGACGATGATGACCGACTCGGCGTTGCCAATCAGGAAGGCCGCGTCGTCCGGGCTGCCGCTGCGATAAGTCTTGTGCGCCGCGTCGCCGGTCGCTGCCACAGCATCGCCGCCGCCGAATCCTCCCAGAATCACGTTGAAGAACGAGCGATTCATTGCCTTGCACATGATGTAGGACAGGATCGCGCCGGAGCTTCCCACCAGCGAGCCGGAGATGATCAGCATCGGGTTGTTGAGCGAGAAGCCGATGCCGGCCGCCGCCCAGCCGGAATAGCTGTTGAGCATCGAGATTACCACCGGCATGTCTGCCCCGCCGATCGGGATGATCATCAGCACGCCGAGCACGAACGCGATCGCGGTCATGATCGCGAACGGCGTCCAGCTTTCATTGAACATGAAGGCGATGCCGAAAGCGATCATGACGATCGCCAGTGCCAGATTGAGCCAGTGCTGTCCGCCGAACACGACCGGGGCGCTGCGTATCCGGCCGGAGAGCTTGCCGAAGGCGATCACCGAGCCGCTGAAGGTGATGGCGCCGACGAAGGTGCCGATGAAAAGCTCCAGCCGGTTTCCGCGCGGAATGATGCCGTCCGCGGTCAGGATTCCGTAGGCGCCGGGATTGTGGACCGCGGCGAAGGCAATCAGCACCGCAGCCAGACCCACCAGCGAGTGCATCGCCGCCACCAGCTCCGGCATCGCCGTCATCTGAATGCGCCGCGCGACGACCGCGCCGACCGTGCCACCCACCGCCACGCCGAGCACGATCAGCATCCAGTTCTGCGTGACCGACAGCGTGGTGAGGACAGCGATCGCCATGCCGATGATGCCGAACAGATTGCCCCTGCGCGCTGTCACCGGTGAAGACAGCCCCTTGAGGGACAGGACGAAAAACACCGACGCGACCAGGTATGCCAGCGCCACTTGATTTGCAGACATTCAGTTCTCCGAGACGGGTTCGTTGCCGTGGGACGTGAGCGGGGTTCTAGTGACTCGCTTTCTTGTCTTTCTTCTTGAACATCTCCAGCATGCGCTGGGTCACCAGGAATCCGCCGAAAACGTTGACGCTGGCGAGCACCACGGCGACGAAGCCGAGCGCGGTGCCCCAGTCGATCGGCTGCGGGCCGGCGGCCAGCATGGCGCCGACGATGATGATGCCGGAGATGGCATTGGTCACCGACATGAGCGGCGTGTGCAGTGCCGGCGTCACGGTCCACACCACGTGATAGCCGACGAAAATGGCCAGCACGAACACGGTCAGATGGTTAACAATCGGATCAACAGCTTCCATTGTTTATCTCCAGTAGTGAGGCGAGAGGCGTGAGGCGAGAGGGCCGCGATGCGGCGATATTCCCCTTCACCGTTCACCCTTCACCCTTCACTGTTTCTTGACCAGTTCCCCGCCGATGCACACCAGCGAACCGGCGATGATCTCGTCCTCGCGGTTCAGTTGCAGCTGTCCGGTCTTGGGGTCCAGCAACAGGTTGAGGAAGTTGAGCAGGTTGCGCGCGTACAGCGCGCTGGCATCCGCAGGCACCAGCGCCGGTAGATTGGCGATGCCGATGATTTGCACGCCGTATTTGACCACGGTCTTGTCCAGTTCCGAGAGCGGGCAGTTGCCGCCCTGCTCCACCGCCATGTCCACGATCACCGAGCCCGGCTTCATGGTCTTGACCATATCCTCGATGACCAGCACCGGCGCCGGACGGCCGGGAATCAGTGCAGTGGTGATGACGATGTCCGCCTGCTTGATGCGTTCCGCAATCAGGGCCGCCTGGCGCTTCTTGTAGTCGTCACCCATCTCGCGCGCATATCCGCCCTGCCCCTTGGCCAGTTCCTTCTCGGACTCGGTGAGCGGCACCTCGACGAACTTGGCGCCCAGCGACTCGACCTGCTCCTTGGTCTCGGGCCGCACGTCGGTGGCTTCCACCACTGCGCCCAGGCGCTTGGCGGTTGCAATCGCCTGCAGGCCCGCCACACCGACGCCCATGATCACCACCCGCGCCGCCTTGATGGTGCCGGCCGCGGTCATCATCATCGGCATCAGACGCTGGTAGGCGTTCGCGGCCAGCATGACCGCCTTGTAGCCGCCGACGTTGGCCTGCGAGGACAGCACATCCATGCTTTGCGCCCGCGAAATCCGCGGCAGCGATTCCATCGCAAACGCGGTGACGCCGGTCCTGGCGATGGCTTCGATGCCGTCCTTCTTGTAGGGCGCGAGCAGCCCGATCAGGATGCCGCCGGACTTGAGGATGGCGAGTTCGCCCGGTTCGGGACCGCGTACTTTCAGTACGATGTCGCACCGATAGGCCTCGGCCGCACTGTGCACGATGGCGGCGCCGGCGGCCGCGAACTCGGAGTCCGGTATCGAACAGCCGGCGCCCGCGCCGCTCTGGACCAGCAACCTATGATGGCCGGAGCCGGCAAGTTTCTTGACGGTTTCCGGGGTCGCGGCGACCCGCGTTTCGCCCGCGCGGATTTCCGCCGGTATGCCAATCTGCATGGATGGAATAACCTCCCTGTCGAGCTGACCTCCGGCGGAACGATGCGCTCGTCATGGAGGCCAGGGTGGGTGTCACAAAAGTGGGCAATTATAAGTGAAAGGTGAGGCGAGGGACATTGCGGCAAGACACCGATCGAGCACGGGGTTACGGCCGCAGGCGCCCGGCTCGAGCGCGCACCCTGATTCCATGTTGCCCGGGACTCCGGACCGGGGCCTGCGGCTATAATCGCTCCGATCCCAGACCCGCATCGATGCCCGCCATCCACCTGCTTCCCGACCTCCTGATCAGCCAGATCGCGGCTGGGGAAGTGGTCGACCGGCCCGCCTCCGCGCTCAAGGAGTTGCTGGAGAACAGCCTGGACTCGGGTGCTTCCGACGTGACGGTGCAGCTTGCCGACGGCGGCATCAGGCAGATCCGCGTTGCCGACAACGGCGCAGGCATCGGCAAGGACGACCTGCCGCTCGCGCTTGCCCGCCACGCCACCAGCAAAATCGCTTCGCTCGAAGACCTGGAGCGCGTCGCCAGCCTGGGATTCCGCGGTGAAGCGCTGGCCAGCATTGCGGCCGTTTCCCATCTCAGCCTGCTGAGCCGGACCAACGACAGCCCGCATGCCTGGAAGCTGGATGCGAGCGGCGGCTCGTTGTCCGTACCCGAGCCCGCCGCCGCGGCCAGCGGCACCACGGTTGAAGTGCGCGACCTTTACTTCAACACCCCTGCCCGGCGCAAATTCCTCAGGAGTCCCGCGACCGAATTTGCCCACAGCGAAGAAACGTTCAGACGCATCGCCCTGTCGCGCCCGGAAGTGCGCTTCACGCTCGCGCACAACGGCCGCGCGCAGTCGCACCTGCATCCGGCTAGCGCCGAGGAGCGCATCCATGCCGTACTGGGAGAAGCGTTCCGCGAAGCCGCAATCCCGGTCCAGGTCGAGGCCGGCAGCTTTCGTCTGCGCGGTCTGGTCGCCCAACCGACCTACTCGCGCGGGGCCCGCGACGCGCAGTATTTCTTCGTCAACGGCCGTTACGTTCGGGACAAGTTGCTGGCGCACGCGGTGCGCCAAGCCTACCACGATGTGCTTCATCACGAGCGGCATCCCGCCTACGTGCTGTTTCTGGACCTGGACCCGGCGCTGGTGGATGCGAATGTTCACCCCACCAAGATCGAGGTGCGCTTCAGGGACTCGCGCGGAATACACCAGTTCGTCTTTCACGCCCTCGAGAAGGCGCTGGCCGGGACCCGTGCGGGAACGCCACCTGCGCAGGAGTCCGGCACCTCCATGGCATTCCCGCGCGTCGACGCAACCGCCTTTCGCCAGTCGGGAATGGATCTGCGCGCCGCGGAACCGGCAGCGTTCTATGCAACGCTGTTCGGCGCGGGCCAGGCGACGCTGGAAGCACCGGCACGCGCACCTGCGGCGCTGCCGCAGGATGCGCCGCATCCGCTTGGATTCGCCTTGGCGCAGCTGGCCGGGATCTACATCCTGGCGCATAACGACAAGGGCCTGGTGGTGGTGGACATGCACGCCGCCCATGAGCGCATCGTCTACGAGCAGCTCAAGAGCGCGCTCGATGATGACCGCATACCGACGCAGCAGCTGCTGATCCCGGCCACGATGGCGGCAAGCGCGCTCGACGTCGCGACTGTCGAAGACAATGCGCAGACCTTGTCGAGGTTCGGCTTCGAACTCGCGGTCATCGCGCCTAACGCCATCGCGGTGCGCGCGGTGCCGATGACGCTCGCCCAGGCCGACGCCGTTGAACTCGCCCGCGACGTGCTCAGGGAAGTCGCGCAATTCGGCGGCAGCCGGGTGCTTGCCGAACGCCAGAACGAAATGCTTTCCACCATGGCCTGTCATGCGGCGGTCCGGGCCAACCGCTCGCTCACCCTGGCCGAGATGAACGCGCTGCTGCGCGACATGGAAACGACCGAGCGCTCCGGCCAGTGCAACCACGGGCGGCCGACCTGGTTCCAGGTCACCATCGCCGAACTCGACAAGATGTTCATGAGAGGAAAATGAAGCCGTGACACGTGGCTCGTGGCACGTGGCTCGCAGACCACCCGGTGCTTGAATGCCAGTTCGCCCCACGAATCACGAACCACGAACCACGAACCACGAATTGCCCACGGCAATTCTGCTCATGGGTCCCACCGCCAGCGGCAAGACCGGGGTCGCGCTGGAACTGGCACGGCATTTTCCGGTGGAAATCGTCAGCGTCGATTCGGCGCTGGTGTACCGGCGCATGGACATCGGCACCGCCAAGCCGGATCTGGCAACCCGGCTCAAGGTGCCGCACCATCTGATCGACATCATCGATCCCACCGAAAGTTATTCGGCGGCGCAGTTTTGCGATGATGCGCTGGAGGCGATGCGCGGCATCGTCGAACGCGAACGCGTGCCGCTGCTCACCGGCGGCACCATGCTCTATTTCAAGGCGCTGCAGGAAGGGCTTTCCGACCTGCCGGCGGCGGATGCGGACATCCGCATGGTGATCGACGCAATGGCCGTGGAGACCGGCTGGCCCGCCATACATCGCGAGCTCGAGCGCATCGATCCGGCCACCGCCGAACGCCTCGACCCGAACGATGCGCAGCGCATCCAGCGCGCAATGGAGATTTTTTACCTGACCGGCAAGCCGATGTCCGAGCTGATCGCCGCCGGCAGGAGCGCAAGCCTGCCCTATCGCCTGATCCCGATCGCTTTGATTCCGGGGGACCGCACGGCTTTGCATCAACGCATCGCCGCGCGTTTCGAGGAGATGCTGGAACTGGGGCTGATCAACGAGGTGCGCGCGCTGCGCGAGGACTACGACCTCAAGCCCTCACTGCCTTCGATGCGTTGCGTGGGCTACCGGCAGGCGTGGCAATACCTCGATGGCGAGTTCGGGTTGGGGACGTTGCGCGACAAAGCCGTTGCCGCGACGAGGCAGCTGGCAAAACGCCAGCTCACCTGGCTGCGGGCGGTGCAGGAAGTGAAAGCGTTCGAATGCCTGGACGAGGAACTGCCGGAAAAGATCGTGGGCTGGCTGCAGAAGGCATTGAACGGTTAACAACCGCGGCGGCTGCATCCGTCGGCGATGGCCGATGGATGCACCCCGGTTCGAGACTCGTTACATGCCCAGCGCGGCGATGCCGGCTTCGGCGACCTGTGCGTCCTGCTGCGAAGTAACGCCACTTACCCCGACCGCACCGACCACCTGCCCGCCCACCACGACCGGCACGCCGCCCTCGAGGAGCACGGCGTTCGGAGAGATGGTTGTGATTGAAGGCCGCGTCTTGGCCAGCTCGTCGAAAACCTTGGTAGGACGCTTGAATGCCGCCGAGGTGCGGGCCTTGCCGATGGCCACGTCGATGCTGCCGGTTTGCGTGCCGTCGATCCGCTGCAGATAGACCAGATGCCCGCCGTCGTCCACTACGGCGATGACCACGTTCCAGTTGTTCTTCCTGGCTTCGGCTTCCGCCGCCGCGCCTATTTTCTTCGCAGCGTCCAGCGTCAGCACCTTTTTGTCGGCAAGCTGGGCGTTCGCGTTCATCGACAGCGCCGCGAATACGGCCAAAGCGATCAGGGTAAGCATTCTCTTCACGAGCGACATAACTCCTCCTCATTGTTGATCTGGTTGATTGATCCTGCCCGGTTGCAGCGGTCGAGCACAGGCGCGCCTGTTCGACCGGCGGACATCGACTGCCGCACTTAAGGACGCTCTGATCAAGTTCCGCGACGCGCGTTGCGCCAGGTGCGGATGACTGCTAGGCATCGCTCCGCAGATGCGGCTGAAGCCCCAACAAGGAGCGTAACAACGCAGGCGCCGCACCCTGGCACAACCCAATAATACATCGACTCTTTCGAGGGACCGGGCGATTCGGGCCGATGCCTGCGCCGGCTCCTCCTTATGTAGGCCGGCTACACGGCGTCCTCGCCGTCTTGCCCTCGACCCGAATCGCCTCGGTCGCGCATGTGGAACATGGTCAGAGCTTCCTTAAGATACGCCTTTCCTCCCCCATGCCGCAATCAGTTCCCGTCTTCCTTGCTCTCGACGCGCGCCCGCGCGGCCCCGCGCGCAAACGCCAGCCGCAGCCGTTCACCGGTCTGCACTTCAGCCGCCGAGCGCACGATGCGGCCGTCATCCTTGGCGACGATGCTGTAGCCGCGCTCCAGAACCGACCGCGGATTGAGGTGCTCCAGGTTTTCACCCAGCCTGCGCAGCCGCACATCGTGAAGCTCCAGCAGGCGGGCGTAACCGAGTTTCAGGCGCAGCGCCAGGTCCCGCTGCCGCAGCGCAGCCGCATCGAGGTCCGGCCGCATCGCCCGCAATCTGCCCAGGAGTTCGGCAATACGCCACGACGCCGTGTCCAGCACTCTCGCCATGGACGATTTGAGCCGCGTGGCCAGATGCGCGAGGTGCTGGGTCTGGTTGCGGATGCGCTCCCCCGGGTGAACCAGGCGTTTCCCCAGATAGTCGAGCTGTTGCATGCGCGCTTCCAGCAGCCGATCGGCACTGCGTTTCAGTTGCCGGTAAAGCGCGCCCAACCGTGCCAGCAGCTCTTCCCGGTTCGGACTCGCCAGCTCTGCGGCAGCGGTCGGCGTCGGCGCCCGCGCGTCGGCAACGAAATCAGCGATGGTGAAATCGGTTTCGTGGCCGACTCCCGATATGACCGGGATCGCACAATCGGCGATCGCGCGCGCCACCACTTCCTCGTTGAATGCCCACAGGTCTTCCATGCTGCCTCCGCCGCGGCAGACGATCAATACGTCTGCATCGGCGCGCGCCGAAGCGGTGCGGATGGCCTGCGCGATCCTCTCGCCCGCGCCTTCGCCCTGCACCGGCGCCGGATACAGCACGATGCGGATCGCCGGCATGCGCCGCGCCAGCGTAGTGAGCACGTCGCGAAGCGCCGCGGCTTTGGGAGAGGTGACGATACCGATGACCAGGGGAAAAGCGGGAATCGGCTTCTTGCGGGAGGTCTCGAACAGGCCCTCCTGCTCCAGTTTTTTCTTCAGCCGCTCGAACGCCTCGAACAGGGCGCCCAGCCCGGAGCGGCGCATGGTCTCGACGTTGAGCTGAAAATCTCCGCGCGCCTCGTACAGAGTGGGCAGCGCGCGCACTTCGACCTGCATGCCGTTCTCGGGCTGCCAGTCCAGAGCCGAGGCCTTGTGGCGGAAGAACACGCAGCGCGCCTGTGCCTGTGCATCCTTCAGCAGGAAATAGCAATGGCCGGAGGTCGCGCGTGTGAAGTTGGAGATTTCGCCCGCGACCCAGAGCAGCGCAAAGCCGGATTCGACCAGCGCGCGCGCGCGCCGGTTGAGTTCGGAGACGCTGATGACGACGGTCGCGGAGTCCTGCGAGTTCATGCGCCGCATTCTATTCCAGCAAGGCCGGTCGGGAGCGGTCCGCCCGGCGCATACTTCGGTGCGCGGCCCGTTTCGGCGGAAATTTTCTCGGCGATTCAGTCTGTTTTCGACTCTTGACAACGCGCGCCGGGTGCCGTTCTTCATCCACAATCGTCACGAAACGGTAATGCGAGCACCCCGGAAACCCCACAACCACGCGGCCCTCGAATGCAAGCTGTTGAATAAGATACGAAAAGCGGGGCGCATATTTTTTAATCGCTGAACAAAAAACGCTTTTGCCAACTCCACTTACCTTCTCTTTATACAAACTATGCACAGTGTTATCCACAAAGATTGTGGACAGTTTTTTCGGCCGAGAATGGGCCTTGTCGAAGCTGTCAAGTGCGATGATGCAAACTTGCCCGTGCTGGCGATGCAGTTTAAAGTGTCGCGATTTTTCTGACGCAACGGAGACTACGTGCTAGCCATCATCGAAGCAGCCGGATGGCCAATCTGGCCCATTATCCTGTGCTCGATCGTCGCGGTCGGCATCATCGGTGAGCGCTTCTGGTCTTTGCGCCAGGAGGTTGTCGCGCCGCGCGGTCTGCTGGCGCAGGTGGTGCAGGAATACCGCCAGAAGGGCGTGTCGCCGGAGATGCTGGACCGGCTTGCCCAGTCTTCGTTGATGGGCAGGATCTTTGCCGCGGCGCTGCGCAACGTCGGCAGCACGCGCGAAATCATGCGCGAATCCATCGAAGAGGCGGGACGCGCCGCCGCGCATGACCTCGCTCGTTTCCTTACGACGCTCGGCACCATCGCCACCATGTCGCCGCTGCTCGGACTGCTCGGCACCATCATCGGCATGATCGAGATCTTCGGTGCCCAGGGCCCGACCGGGATGGCCAATCCGGGCCAACTCGCGCACGGCATCTCGATTGCGTTGTACAACGCCGCGTTCGGCATCATCGTCGCCGTCCCCAGCCTGGTGTTCTACCGCCACTTCCGCGCGCGGGTGGATTCGCTGGTGGTGGAGATGGAAATCCAGGCCGTCAAGCTGGTCGAGATCATCCAGGGCGAGCGCAAGGCCTAGACGGACATGGGAAGCACGCGATGAATTTCCGCCGTGGTTCGTTCCGGGAAGAGCCAGAAATCAATCTGGTGCCCTTCATCGACGTGCTGATCGTCATCGTCATTTTCCTCGCCATCACCACGACTTACTCCAAATACTCCGAACTGCAGATCAACCTGCCCACGGCCGATGCCAATCGGCCGGCCGAACGTCCCAACCAGGTCAACGTCGGCGTGTCGGCCTCCGGCCAGTACATGGTCAATCGCACAGCGGTGACGTTCACCACCCGGGAAGCATTCGCCAACGAGTTGCGGCGCGCCGCCGGCGACAATCCCGATCCGGTGATCATCATCAACGCCGACGCCAACGCCACGCATCAGTCGGTGATCCACGTGATGGAAGCCGCACAGATCGCGGGCTTCGGCAAGATCACTTTTACCGCGCAGTTGCCGCGCTGACCTCCGGCGCGCATTGCGCACCGCGGTACCATTACACCGCATCCTCGGGGGAGCCCGCGTGCCCTTTACCGCTCGCCATTGGTATCACCTGTCCTGGCTTTCCGTCGCCCTGTTGCCGCTGGCGGCGCTGTTCCGGCTCTCGGTGAGTTTGCGCAGGCTCGCCTACAGGATCGGCGTGCTGCGCTCGGAGCGCCTGCCGGTGCCGGTCATCGTGGTCGGCAATATCACCGCCGGCGGCACCGGCAAGACGCCGCTCACGCTGTGGCTGTGCGGCATCCTCCAGGAACAGGGATTCAGGCCGGGCATCGTCAGCCGCGGCTACGGCGGGCACGGTAGGCTGCAGGCTGTAACCGCAGACTCGGATCCGGCCGCCGCCGGAGACGAGCCGGTGCTGCTGGCGCGGCGCAGCCGCTGCCCGGTCTGGATCGGGCGCGACAGGGTTGCCGCGGCGCGCGCGCTGCTGGCCGCAAGTCCGGAATGCGACGTGCTCGTCTGCGACGACGGGCTGCAGCACTACCACCTGCAGCGCGACGTCGAGATCGTGGTCCTCGACGGCAATCGCGGTCTGGGCAACGGGCTGCCGCTCCCGGCCGGCCCGCTGCGCGAAGGCGCGGCGCGGCTGCGATCGGTGGATGCGGTGGTGATCAACGGGCCAGGCGATCCCGGTCTGCGCATTGCGTCGCGTTTCGACATGTCCCTCGAAGGCAGCACCTTCCACAACCTGCTCAATCCCGGCCATACCGCAGCCGCTTCGGAATTCCAGGGGCGGCGCTTGCATGCCGTGGCCGGCATCGGCAATCCATTGCGATTCTTCGAGCATCTGCAACGGCTGGGGTTGAGTTTCACCGCGCATGCCTTCCCGGATCATCATCCGTTCGCGCCCGCCGATCTCGACTTCGAGGATGCAGACGAGATCATCATGACCGAGAAGGATGCGATAAAATGCCAGCGCTTCGCACGGGAAAACCAGTGGGCACTGTCGGTGGACGCCGCCGTCGATCCCGAACTCGGCCAACTCATTCTCAACAGACTGAAAACGCGCCATGGATCCTAAGCTCCTCGACATCCTGGTTTGCCCCCTGTGCAAGGGTCCGCTGGTATACCGGAAGGCGGAGCAGGAACTCATCTGCAAGCCGTGCCGGCTCGCCTACCCGATCCGCGACGACATCCCGGTGATGCTGGAAGACGAAGCAAGGCGACTTCCTCCTGAGGAAGAAGTCGCCTGAGGCGAGAGGCTCGGGGCAAGAGGCTAGAGGACTGAACCTCGACCGATCTGCCGTCTTCCTCTGGCCTCTGGTCTCTCGCCTCCAGCCTGACATGAACTTCGTCGTCGTCATCCCCGCCCGCTACGCCTCTTCGCGGCTGCCCGGCAAGGCGCTCGCCGACATTGCCGGCAAGCCGATGGTGGTGCACGTCGCCGATCGCGCTCGCGAATCGGGTGCGGCCGAAGTCATCGTGGCCACCGATGACGACAGGATCCTCGACGCGGTCGGCCGCCATGGCCACACCGCAATGATGACGCGCGCGGATCACGCCTCAGGCACCGATCGCATCGCCGAGGTCGTGGCCCAGCGCGTCTGGCCCGAGCAGCAGATCGTCGTCAACGTCCAGGGCGACGAGCCGCGCATTGCACCGGCGCTGATCCGCGCCGTTGCGCAGCAGCTCGCCGGCCATGGCGATGCGGCGATCGCCACGGTCTGTCATCCGATCCATACCGCAGCCGAAATGTTCGATCCGAACGCGGTAAAGGTAGTGATCGACAAGGACGGCTACGCGCTGTACTTCTCGCGTGCACCGATCCCGTATGCGCGCGATGCCTTCGGGTCGGACCGGTCGCGTTTGCCGGCCGGGCTGCCGGCGTATCGCCACCTGGGCCTGTACGCGTATCGCTGCGGCTTCCTCAGGACTTATTCGACGCTCGCGCCCGCGGCAATCGAGCAGTTCGAATCGCTGGAGCAACTGCGCGCCCTGTGCCATGGCCATCGCATCAGCGTGGCGATCACCGACCAGGCGCCGGAACCCGGAGTGGATACCCTCGCGGACCTGGAAAAAATGCGCAAGGCCTTCGCGGGCGCCGGGCGCTGAATCAACCCTTATAATTCGCGCTGCGCGGCAGGTTGCTGCGGAAGGCGTGGCCCGCAATCACAGGGCACTCGACTCTCTACGACAGAAACGACATGCGACTCATACTCCTCGGCGCACCCGGCGCGGGCAAAGGCACGCAGGCTGCCTTCATCACCGAGAAGTTCGGCATTCCCCAGATTTCCACCGGCGACATGCTGCGCACCGCGGTCAAGGCCGGCACTCCTCTGGGCCGGGAAGCGAAGAAGTTCATGGACTCCGGCGCGCTGGTGCCGGATGACGTCATCATCGGTTTGGTCAAGGAGCGCATCAAGCAGCCGGATTGCGCCAGGGGTTTCCTGTTCGACGGTTTCCCGCGCACCATCCCGCAGGCCGATGCCATGAAGAACGCCGGCGTGAATCTCGACTACGTGGTCGAAGTGGACGTGGACGACGCCGAGATCATCAAGCGGCTGTCCGGCCGCCGCGTGCATCCCGCATCGGGGCGCACTTATCACATCGCGTTCAACCCACCTCGCGTCCCGGGCAAGGACGACGCCACCGGCGAAGACCTGATCCAGCGCGACGACGACAAGGAAGAAACCGTGAAGAAGCGTCTCGAGGTGTACCACTCGCAGACCAAGCCGCTGGTGGCCTACTACTCGAAGTGGGCGGCAAGCGGCAAACCCGGGGCGCCGAAGTACGTCAAGATCGCCGGCGTCGGCTCGATGGATGCCATCCGCGACCGCATCTTCGCTGCTTTGAAATAACAGACCTTCACCGCAAAGACGCAAAGAACGCAGAGGAAAAACAGGATCGAACACTTTGGCGGCCACAACAGATTCGCAGCGTCTTGCCGAATATCGGTCGCTGGCATTGATGTCGCTTTTAATATCCCATTTGATTCTCTTTGCGTCCTTTGCGTCTTTGCGGTGAAAGGGTTTACCAGGAGTACATGAAATGGCAAAGAGAAACGCCTTCTACGCACAATCCGGCGGGGTGACCGCCGTCATCAATGCATCCGCGTGCGGCGTCATCGAGACCGCGCGCAGGCACAAGAACAGAATCGGCAAGGTCTACGCCGGCCGCAATGGCATCATCGGCGCGCTCACCGAAGACCTGATCGACACCAGCAGGGAATCGGCCTCGGCCATCGCGGCGCTGCGCCACACGCCGGCCGGTGCGTTCGGCTCTTGCCGTTACAAGCTCAAGGGCCTCGAGGAGAACCGCGCCCAGTACCAGCGCCTGATCGACGTGTTCAAGGCACACGACATCGGCTACTTCTTCTACAACGGCGGCGGCGATTCCGCCGATACCTGCCTGAAAGTTTCGCAGCTTTCCGAAACCCTGGGCTATCCAATCCAGGCGATACACGTGCCCAAGACCGTGGACAACGACCTGCCGATCACCGACTGCTGCCCCGGTTTCGGTTCGGTGGCGAAGTACGTCGCGGTATCGGTGCGCGAAGCCAGCTTCGACGTCGCGAGCATGGCGAAGACTTCGACCAAGGTGTTCGTCCTGGAAGTGATGGGGCGTCACGCCGGTTGGATCGCGGCGGCGGGCGCATTGGCCGCCGACGCAAAAACCGACCTGCCGATCGTCATCCTGTTTCCGGAAGTCGCTTTCGACAAGGCGAAGTTTCTCGCCAGGGTGGATTCCATGGTGAAGAAATACGGCTACTGTTCGGTGGTGGTCTCGGAGGGCGTGAAGGGCGCGGACGGCAAGTTCCTCTCCGACCAGGGACTGCGCGACGCCTTCGGCCACGCACAACTCGGCGGGGTGGCGCCGGTGGTGGCGAACATGGTCAGGGAAGGACTGAACCTGAAATTCCATTGGGGGGTGGCCGACTACCTGCAGCGCGCCGCCCGCCACATCGCCTCCGGCACCGATGTCGCGCAAGCCTACGCGGTAGGCAAGGCGACGGTGGAGCTTGCGCTCAAAGGAAAGAACGCGGTGATGCCGACGATCGTGCGCAAATCGCAGAAACCTTACAAATGGACCATAGGCGTGGCCGAGCTGAAGGACGTGGCGAACAAGGAGAAGGTCATGCCGCGCGATTTCATCACCGAAGACGGCTTCCAGATCACGCAGAAATGCCGCGACTATCTGGCGCCGCTGATCCGTGGCGAGGATTTTCCGCCTTTCAAGAACGGGCTTCCCGGCTACGTGATCCTCAAGAACGTCGCGGTACCGAAGAAACTGCCCGCATTCAAACTCTGAATCCCGCCGCCGACCGTCCAAAACGGTCAATCTGCCGGGCAATTTCGGATAAAATCGCGCGTCGACCCGCCGCCCCCTTCCCGGGAATGCCGGCGGGAAGCGATGCGGCGTTCATTCATTCCAGGGTCAAGGAGCCGGCCCGTCATTCGGCCCTGAACAGATAAACAGATAAAGGGGGACTCATGTCTGCAGCACTGATCTTCGCGCTGGTGTGCGCGATCATCGGGATCATTTACGGTGCGATCTCGATCAAGTGGATACTGGGCAGGCCTGCCGGCAACGCGCGCATGCAGGAAATCGCGCGCGCCGTGCAGCAGGGCGCCCAGGCCTACTTGAATCGCCAGTACACCACCATCGCCATCGTCGGTGCGGTGCTGTTCTTCGTGCTCGGCTTCGGGCTCGACTGGTACACCGCGATCGGCTTCATCGTCGGCGCGGTGCTCTCCGGTGCCACCGGCTACATCGGCATGTTCATCTCGGTGCGCGCCAACGTGCGCACTGCCGAGGCCGCCAATCACGGCATCAATGCCGCGCTCAACGTGGCGTTCCGCGGCGGCGCGATCACCGGCATGCTGGTGGTGGGACTGGGCCTGCTCGGCGTGGCCGGTTATTACGCGGTGATCCTGCCTTCCGCAGGCGAAGCCAGGGCGCTGCACGCGCTGGTGGGCCTGGCCTTCGGCGGATCGCTGATTTCGATCTTCGCGCGTCTTGGCGGCGGCATCTTCACCAAGGGCGCCGACGTCGGCGCCGACCTGGTGGGCAAGGTTGAAGCCGGCATTCCGGAAGACGATCCCCGCAACCCCGCGGTGATCGCAGACAATGTCGGGGACAACGTTGGCGACTGCGCCGGCATGGCGGCCGACCTGTTCGAAACCTACGCCGTCACCATCGTCGCCACCATGCTGCTCGGTGGCCTGATGGTGGATTCGGTCGGCGCGAACGGCATCCTCTATCCGCTGGTTCTGGGCGGCGCTTCGATCATCGCTTCGATCGTCGGCACCTTCTTCGTGAAGACTTCCGAGGGCGGCAAGATCATGAACGCGCTGTACAAGGGCGTGATCGTGTCCGGTGTGCTCGCCGCGATCGCCTTCTACTTCATCACCACGAAAATGATGGCCGACAGTCCGATCGGCGCCATGAACCTGTTCTACGCCTCGCTGGTCGGCCTGGTGCTGACCGCGGCGATGGTGGTCATCACCGAGTACTACACCGCCACCGAATATGCGCCAGTGCGCCACATCGCGGCAGCATCGCAGACCGGCCATGCCACCAACATCATTGCCGGCCTCGGCGTTTCGATGAAAGCGACCGCTTTGCCGGTGCTGGCGGTGTGCGCCTCGATCTGGGCTTCCTACTCGCTCGCCGGCCTGTACGGCATTGCCATCGCCGCCACCGCGATGCTGTCGATGACCGGCATGATCGTGGCGCTGGACGCCTACGGCCCGATCACCGACAACGCCGGCGGCATCGCCGAGATGGCCAAGCTGCCATCGAAGATCCGCGACATCACCAATCCGCTCGACGCGGTGGGCAACACCACCAAGGCGGTGACCAAGGGCTACGCCATCGGCTCCGCCGGCCTGGCCGCGCTGGTGCTGTTCGCCGACTACACCCACAACCTCGAAGCCCACGGCAAGCTGGTGGCATTCAGCCTGTCCGATCCGGCGGTGATCATCGGGCTCTTTATCGGCGGCCTGGTGCCCTATCTCTTCTGTGCGATGGCGATGGAAGCGGTGGGCCGCGCTGCCGGTTCGGTCGTGAACGAAGTGCGCCGCCAGTTCCGCGAGATCAAGGGCATCATGGAAGGCACCGCCAAGCCGGATTATTCGCGCGCGGTGGACATGCTGACCAAGGCCGCGATCAAGGAAATGATCATGCCGTCGCTGCTCCCGGTGCTGGTTCCGGTGGTCGTTGCAATCGGCATGAACTGGCTGATGGGTCCGGGCGCGGGCGTCAAAGCACTCGGGGGTCTTATGATCGGTACCATCGTCACCGGATTGTTCGTGGCGATCTCGATGACCACCGGCGGCGGTGCATGGGACAACGCCAAGAAGTACATCGAGGACGGACATTACGGCGGCAAGGGTTCCGACGCGCACAAGGCGGCGGTGACCGGCGACACCGTCGGCGATCCCTACAAGGACACCGCCGGCCCGGCGGTGAACCCGCTGATCAAGATCATCAACATCGTCGCGCTGCTGCTGGTGCCGGTGCTGTAAACGCACCAGAGCTCAAGTGGTTTCGGATTCTGATAAGCACCAAACATCGCGCTAGCGGCTGCCGGGAAGCACGCAGCGGCCGTTGACGCACGCAGCGGTCGGCTCGGGAAGCGCCGCACAGCTTGCTGACGGCTGTTGCTTCTTCTGCTGGTCCTCCTGCCGGAAGTTGTACTCCGCGATCTTGGTCTCGAGCGCGCCCTTGTCGGTCGAGAGCCACGAATACACCAGGTACCCGGCCGGCCCGCCGCAGGAATCGATGCCGATTGCGGCGACACGGCATTGCACCAGGTTCATGCAGCGCGCAGGCCCGACCAGGTCGGTGATTTCCTTGCGCAGTTTCGCGAGCTGCGGCGACGTCGTTGCGCCGGGCTCTTCGCCACGTACTTCGATGGGCGCAATCCCGAGTGACAGGGTAATCGCAAGCAGGATGCGTATCGTCGAGCGCATGTCGTCCCCAAGCCAAGTCGGACATTTCAACTATTTCACGTGCCGGGGTGACAATGCAAGCATACGAAATACGCACGCGGACCCGTCCTACCCGGCTCGCTCCATCAATTGGCCACAAAATTGGCCACGGCAAAACTCCGGGAATCGGCCGCAACGCCAACTTTTCGCAAAGGCATCCCTGACCCCATGGCCCTCAAGGCAACAATCTTCAAGGCGGATCTGCAGATCGCCGACATGGACCGTCGCTACTACGGCGATCACACGCTGACCATCGCCCGCCATCCCTCCGAGACCGACGAGCGCATGATGGTGCGGCTGCTGGCGTTCGCGCTGCACGCTAATGAGACCTTGTCGTTTGGCCGGGGATTGAGCACCGATGACGAACCCGACCTCTGGCAGAAGGACCTGACCGGCACCATCGAAATCTGGATCGATGTCGGCCTGCCCGATGAGAAACGCATTCGCAGGGCCTGCGGCCGCGCCCGACAGGTGTTTGTTTACAGTTACGGTGGACGCGGCGCCGAGCTCTGGTGGGATCAGGTCAACGCGAAACTCGGGCAGGCGGAGAATCTGTCCGTGATCAGCCTGCCGGCGGCCTCAACCCAGGCGTTGGCTAAGCTGGCGCTTCGCAACATGCAGCTGCAATTCACCATCCAGGAAGGTCAGATCTGGATATCCGACAAGGATCAAGTCGTCGAGCTCGGTCCCGCGACTTTGAAAGCGACGGCACCTCAACGCTGACGAAGATGGCTCCGCGCCCGCTGCCGCGCCGGACAGAGGAGGCCGCGGCGTTAGACGCATAAGCAGCTTTCGCGTCATAATGCCCTGTCGGTAACGATCGACGCAGTTGCGATGTCCCGGGATCCGCAGGAGCCGAACTTGGAATCAGACGTTGTGTCGTCGCTCGAAGCGCTCACCGCCGCCATACCCGACGGCGCACTGCTTGCAATCCCGAAGGATTCGTCGGGTGTTGCCATGACCGCAACGCGCGAGCTCGTGCGCCGCGGTGTGCGCGACCTGCACCTGGTTTGCGTCCCTGTCGGCGGACTGCAGGCCGACATCCTGATCGGCAGTGGCGCTGTCGCGACCATCGAAACGTCCGCGGTAACACTGGGGGAATTCGGCAGCGCGCCGCGCTTTACAGCCGCGGTTCGCGAAGGCGCAATCCGCGTGCTCGACGCCACCTGCCCGGCGATCTATGCGGCGCTGCAGGCGGGCGAGAAAGGCATCCCCTTCATGCCGCTGCGTGGCCTCATCGGCACCGACCTGTTGCGTTACCGGCAGGACTGGAAAGTGATCGACAACCCGTTCGCCGAGCAGGACCGGATCGTCGCGCTTCCCGGCATCCGCCCGGATATCTCTCTGTTTCACGCGCCGCTTGCCGATCGTCACGGCAATGTGTTCGTCGGCGCCAAACGCGAACTCATGCTGATGGCCCACGCCGCCAGGCAAACCCTGGTGACGGTCGAGGAGATCACCGACGACAATCTGCTGGACGATCCGCAACGGGCTGCCGGAGTATTGCCCGCAATCTACGTCACGCGGGTTGCAGCGGCCAAGCGCGGAGCCTGGCCGCTGGCATTCTGGGATCTGTATCCGGATGACGAAGCAGCGCTGGCGAATTATGTCGCGACCGCTGGCACGGCCGCAGGATTCGCGCGGTTTCTCGATTCCTGGCTCGACACCCGCCGCGCGGTTGCATGAGCGAATTCAGCCGCACAGAATTGCTGATCACGGTGATCGCGCGGCTGTTGCGCGGCTGCCGCCACGTCGCGGTCGGCGCCTCCTCCCCGATCCCCGGCGCCGGCGCGCTGCTGGCGCGAACGCAGTCGCGCGAGCCGATGCGGGTCACCGTGCTCGGCTCGCTGCGGCACGAAGGCTTCACCAGCGGCGGCGTCGAGTTGTTCGACCTGGCCGCACAGGGCCGCATCGACGCGTTCTTCCTCGGCGGCGGCCAGATCGACGGACAGGCCAACATCAACCTGGTCGGCACCGGCGATTACCCCAAAAACGAAGTGCGCTGGCCCGGCTGCTTCGGCTCTGCTTATTTGTACTTTCTGGTGCCGCGCGTAATTCTCTTCCGCGAAGAGCACAGCCGCCGCGTCATGGTGCCGAAAGTGGACTTCATCAGCGCGCCGGGCGTGAGCGAACTCGGCGTGCATCGCCTTGGCGGCCCGTACGCGATGCTGACCGAACTGGGATTATTCTCCTTCGACCGCGAGCGCCGCCGCTTCAGGCTCGACAGCGTGCACCCCGGTCGCAGCGTGGAAGAAATCCGCGACAACACCGGCTTCGAATTCGATTGCCCGAATCGGGTGCCCATCACGCCGCGTCCCGAGCCCGAAACGCTGTCGGCAATCCGCAGCGCCATCCGCAGCGACATCGCCGAAACTTACCCGCGCTTCGCCGCCCGCCTTGCGGCCGCGGGCTGACCCGGCCTCACCGACTCAGGCCTCGGCGGCTAGCGTCTGGACGATTCGATTGATCTTGGCACCGCTCGCCGCAACCATCGCCCGATCCTCCTCGCGACCTATGCCGTCTTTTCCAATATAGGCCGGCAGCAGTCGGCGGGCGCGAATCGCACTGCAGGATTGTCGCGCGGGAGCATGAAACGCAACGGGGTGTGCCGCGAACGGCACACCCCGTTTCTCGAATTGCGCTGCGACCCGACGCTTAGGCGACGGTCACCTGTTTCGACAGGTACACGTCCTGAATCGCGTTCAGGATGCCGACGCCTTCCTTCATCGGCCGCTGGAAGGCCTTGCGGCCGGAGATCAGGCCCATGCCGCCGGCGCGTTTGTTGATTACCGCGGTGCGCACCGCTTCCGCCAGATCGCTCTCGCCGGAAGAAGCGCCGCCGGAATTGATCAGCCCCGCGCGGCCCATGTAGCAGTTCGCCACTTGGTAGCGCGTCAGGTCGATCGGATTGTCGGAGGTCAGCTCGGTGTACACCCGCTTGTCGATCTTGCCGTAGGGGTTTTCCTTGGTATTGAGCGCGTTGTAGCCGCCGTTGTTCTCCGGCAGCTTCTGCTTGATGATGTCCGCCTCAATGGTCACGCCGAGGTGATTGGCCTGGCCGGTCAGGTCGGCGGACAGGTGGTAATCCTTGTCGGATTTGAACGCCGGATTGCGCAGGTAGCACCACAACACGGTGGCCATTCCCATCTCGTGCGCGATCTCGAAGGCCTTGCTCACCTCGACGATCTGCCGCGCCGATTCGGCAGAGCCGAAATAGATGGTCGCGCCGACCGCGACCGCTCCCATGTCGCGCGCCTGCTTGACGCTGGCGAAGAAGATCTGGTCGTACTTGTTCGGATAGGTGAGGAATTCGTTGTGATTGAACTTGAGCAGGAAGGGGATCTTGTGCGCGTACTTCCTGGAACATGAGCCGAGCACGCCCAGGGTCGAGGCCACCGCGTTGCAGCCGCCCTCGATGGCGAGCCTGACGAGGTTCTCCGGATCGAAATAGGCCGGGTTCTTGGCGAACGACGCGCCGGCGGAGTGCTCGATGCCCTGGTCAACCGGAAGGATCGACAGATAGCCGGTTCCGGCCAGCCGCCCGTGCCCGAAAATCTGCTGCAGGCTGCGCAGCACCGGGCCCGGACGGTCGGTCTGCGCCACCACCCGGTCCACGAAGTCCGGCCCCGGCAGGTGCAGCGATTCCTTCGGAATGCCCTTGCATACGTGGCTGAGCAGCTTGTCCGCGTCTGCTCCCAGCAATCCGGCGATATCGGTGCCGCCTGCCGTTCTGGCTGCGATGACTGATGACATGGCCTTGATCCTCCCGGAATCTGTTGACCGGATTATCCCCGTTGCGGCTGGCGGGCGTAAACGTGCCGCTATAATTGAGCCCTTTTCCAGTCTCAACCCTGACCGGGATCAAAAAAGCATGATTCATTCCCTGGGCGACAGAAAAGTCATCACCCGAGGCGACCACTGGGTCGCGGACAACGCCACCGTGATCGGCTCGGTGGTGCTCGAGAAGGACGTGAGCATCTGGTTCAACGCCGTGGTGCGCGGCGACAACGACCTGATCACCATCGGCGAAGGTTCCAACATCCAGGACCATTCGGTGCTGCACACCGACGAGGGCGTCAAGCTCACCATCGGCAGGAACGTCACCGTCGGCCACCACGTGATGCTGCACGGCTGCACCATCGGCGACGGCAGCCTGATCGGCATCAAGTCGGTGATCCTCAACAACGCCCGCATCGGCAAGCACTGCCTGATCGGCGCCAATGCCCTGATCACCGAAGGCAAGGAAATCCCCGACCGGTCGCTGGTGGTCGGCGCGCCCGGGAAGGTGGTGCGGCAATTGACCGACGAGGAAGTCGCTCGGCTCCTCTGGAACGCCGAGCACTACGTCAACAACTACAAGCGCTACCAGCGGGATTTCAAAGAACAGAGGGCCTAGCCAAAGTGGACACAGAGAAAAAATTCTTGAACCGCCAAGAGCGCCAAGGGACGAACATGAATTTCTTGTATTTCCTTCGTGGTCCTTGGTGTTACCTTCGTGTCCTTCGTGTTGAAAGATTTTTTCCGTTTCTCTCTGTGTTCTCTGTGACCTCTGTGGCAGGAAAGCTCTTGCACGAATTCATCCCGGGACCCGGGATAGCGTCTAGAATGATCGGCATATGCCTTTAGCCAATGCTCCGATGATCAAGTTCGGGTTGAAGATCCGCACCCGCAGCGGGCTGCCGGTGGACAACCTGGTGGTGCACGCGCGCGACCAGGCCGAGGCCGAGCGCAAGATCACGCAGATGTACATGCACTGCGAGATTCTCGAGTGCAGGCAGATTCAGACGGCAACAAGGGACGACGCAACCGATCTCGATGGAATCATTTCGCTCATCTCCCGGCAGGGAGACGAGGAAAAAACCTGAGCGCGGCGCGAGCGGCCGCCTCCGCCCTCAGTTTCGGGCTTCGATAAAACCGGAATCCACCAGCTCGTTCAGAAGCGCTTCGTAATCCTGGGCGCCGCGGCTGTCAGGGGAGTGTGCGAATACATCCTTCTTGGAGGCGGGGCTCTCCGCCACGCTGACGTTCTCCGAAATCCTGGTATCGCAGACTTCGTCGCCGTGGCGGGCCTTGAGGTCCTCGAAGATCTGGTGCGACATCTTGCGCCGGCCGTCGAAGCGGGTGATCACGTAGCGCCTCAGCACGCGTTTTTTCAGTACGTGCTCGAGCGCCCTGAATGTCTTCTCCACTTGATTGACGCCCTGCACCGCCAGATAGTCGGCCGAGACCGGCACCAGCACGCGGTCGGACGCGAAAATCGCGCTCAAGCTGAGCACCCCCAGCATCGGGCAGCAGTCGAGCACGATCGGCCGGCCGGTATTCAGGTTCTCCTTGACGATGCCGGTGTTGAGGCGGTTCAGGATGTTCGGGCCCTTGCCGAACTGGGTATCCACCTTCGAGAGTTCCACGTGGGCGGGAATGATCAGCCAGCCGCCCAACGTCGGCCGGATCAACTGGGTGAGCGGTTTGGCGTTCTGGTAGAAACCGAATACCGAATCGTCGGCGTTGCCGACGACGCTGCCGCAAACATAGGAAAGATGCGCCTGCGGGTCGAGGTCGATGGACAGCGGGTTGTAGCCACGGCGGGCCAGGGCGGCGGTAAGGTTGAGCGAAGTCGTGGTCTTGCCGACCCCACCCTTTTGATTGAAAACGGCAATTTTGGCCATGGCTGCCCGACGCTGCGCCGATGGCCTGGACGGCCGTGGCGAACGCTCACAATACTAATAAAATCAGCCGCTTGTCAAGCAAAGTTAAGCTTTGTTTCAGTCCCCTTCGGCGGCCTCGACCCAGGCGCGCGAGCGCTTTACCGCCTTGCTCCAACCCGCCTTGAGCGCAGCCCTGCGCGCCGCCGACATCGCCGGCTCGAAACGGCGGTCCAGTTGCCACTGCGCCGCCAGGGCGTCGGTGTTTTTCCAGAATCCCACCGCCAGCCCGGCCAGATAGGCGGCGCCCAGCGCGGTAGTTTCGTAGATCTTCGGCCGCACCACCGGCACCCCCAGCACATCGGCCTGGAACTGCATCAACAGGTCGTTCTGCGTCGCGCCGCCGTCCACCCGCAGTTCGGTGACCGCGATGCCGGAGTCGGCGTGCATCGCCTCCAGCACATCCGCGGTCTGGTAGGCGATGGCATCGAGCGTGGCGCGCGCCACGTGCGCGGCGGTGGTGCCGCGGGACATGCCGACGATGGTGCCGCGCGCATGCGGATCCCAATACGGCGCACCCAGGCCGGCGAACGCCGGCACCAGATATACGCCGCCGGTATCGGGCACCGAACGCGCCAACGCCTCGACTTCCCCGGAAGTGCGGATGATGCCCAGCCCGTCGCGCAGCCATTGCACCGCCGCGCCGGCGATGAACACGCTGCCCTCCAGCGCGTATTCGATGGTTTCGCCGATTTTCCAGGCCACGGTGGTCAGCAGCCGGTTATGCGAATCCACCGGCCTGGCGCCGGTGTGCATCAGCATGAAGCAGCCGGTGCCGTAGGTGTTCTTAACCATCCCCGATCGGGTGCACTGCTGGCCGAACAGCGCGGCCTGCTGGTCCCCGGCGATGCCGGCGATCGGGAGGCCGCGACCGAAGTGCGCGGAATCGCACTCGCCGCAGATTGCGCTCGAAGCCACGACCTTCGGCAACAACGCACGCGGCACGCGCAGCAGGCCCAGCAGCTTGTCGTCCCAGTCGCGCGTGTGAATATTGAACATCATGGTGCGCGAGGCATTGCTGACGTCGGTGGCGTGGACGCGTCCTCCGGTGAGCTTCCAGATCAGCCAGGTATCCACCGTTCCGAACGCCAGAGCGCCCTTCTCGGCGCGTGCACGCGCGCCTTCCACGTGGTCGAGCAGCCAGCGCACCTTGGTTCCGGAGAAATAGGCATCGAGCAGCAGCCCGGTGCGTCCGGTGAACAGCGCTTCCACGCCCTGGACGCGCAGTTGCTCGCACAAGCCGGCGGTGCGCCGGTCCTGCCAGACGATGGCGTTGGCGATCGGCCGGCCGGTGGCACGCTCCCATACCACCGTGGTTTCGCGCTGGTTGGTGATGCCGATCGCGGCGATGTTCTCGGCACTCAGGCCGGCCTGTGCCAGCGCCGCACGCGCAGTGGCGAGCTGGGTTGACCAGATCTCGTCGGCATCCTGCTCCACCCAGCCGTAGTGCGGATAAATCTGCGTGAGTTCCTGCTGCGCGGTGCCGAGCACCTGTCCGGCCTCATCGAATACGATCGCGCGCGAGCTGGTCGTGCCCTGATCCAGGGCCAGAATGGCGCTCATGGCTGTGATAAAGTGCGCATCTTATTTCCCACGCATACATGATGCGCCAACAGTGCGGCATCGGCCAAGCGCGGGAACCTCGAAGAAAAAATGCGCAACGATCTCTTCCTCACTGCGCTAGCGCGCATGGGGTTGCTGCAACCCGGGGAACGCCCCGCCATCACGCCACTCACCGGCGGCGTATCTTCGGACATCGTCCGAGTGGACCTTGCCGCCGGACCGATCTGTGTGAAGCGCGCATTGCCGAAACTCAAGGTCGAAGCCGACTGGCAGGCACCGGTCGAGCGCAATCGCTACGAAGTGCAATGGATGCGGGTCGCGGCGGGCATCATCCCCGCCGCGGTGCCGCGCATCCTCGGCGAAGACCGGGAAACCGGAATGTTCGCGATGCAGTTCCTGGATTCCGCGAGTTATCCGGTGTGGAAGGCGCAACTGCGCGACGGCGAAATCTCCGCCGACACCGCGCGCGACGTCGGCCGCTGCGTGGCGGCCATCCATGGCAGCACCGCGGGCGACACCGCTGTGGCGCTCACATTCGCCACCGATCACATCTTCTTTCCGATCCGGCTCGAGCCCTATCTTGCCGCCACCGCGGACAAGCATCCCGACTGCGCGGAGCGTCTGCGCAGCCTGATGCGGGTGACCGGGGCCACCAGGAAAGCACTGGTTCACGGCGACATCAGCCCGAAGAACATCCTGGCCGGACCGGATGGACCGGTTTTCCTCGACGCGGAGTGCGCATGGTACGGTGACCCCGCCTTCGACCTCGCGTTCTGCCTGAACCACCTGCTGCTCAAGTGCGTCTGGCGGCCGCGATGGCAGGCGCGCTACCTGGTCTGTTTCGACGCGCTCGCGCAGGCCTATCTCGCGGGCGTAACCTGGGAGTCGCGTACCGACATCGAAGCGCGCACCGCGCACCTGCTGCCGGGACTGTTTCTCGGTCGCGTGGACGGCAAGTCGCCGGTCGAGTACATCAACACCGATGAAGGGCGCGATCGCGTGCGCCGGGTCGCGCGCGCGCTTCTGACCGAGCCGGTGGACAAACTCTTCGACGTGCGGGCTGCCTGGCAGCGCGAAATCGCCACCTGGAACAAGTGAGGCACGGCATGCGCATCGAACATGTGGCGATCTCGAATCGGATTGAACTGACGGTCTGAGCCGGACATGACCGATACGACGATCACCAGGGTGCATGGCAGGCGGGTGTGGGACTCGCGCGGGCGCCCGACCGTGGAAGTGGAAGTTCAACTTGCGGCCGGCGTCACGGGACGCGCAATCGCGCCGGCGGGCGCTTCGCGCGGCTCCAACGAAGCGGTGGATCTGCGCGACGGCGGCACGGTATTCGGCGGGATGGGTGTAAGCAAGGCGGTCGCGCACGTCAACAACGAAATTTCCCGGCTGCTGATCGGACGCAACGCGCTGCGGCAGGCCGAGATCGACGACGAGCTGATCGCGCTCGACGGCACTCCCGGCAAGTCACGGCTGGGCGGCAACGCCATGATCGCCGCTTCGATGGCGGTACTGCACGCCGCGGCCGACGCGCACCGCATGCCGCTGCACGCCTACCTCGCCCAGGGGAAAAGCGTGCGCCTGCCGCTGCCGGAGATTCAGATCTTCGGCGGCGGCGCGCACGCCGGACGGCGCGTGGACATCCAGGATTTCATGGTGATGGCGCTGAGCGCACGCAGCTTCGACGACGCGGTCGCGATGACGGCAGAGGTCTACCGTGCCGCCGGCGAATTGATGAAGGAAGCGGGAACGCTGCAGGGGGTCGCCGACGAGGGCGGCTTCTGGCCCGCATTCGCTTCCAACGAAGAGGCGCTGACCACGCTGATGCGCGCGATCGAGCGCGCCGGCTACCGCCCCGGCGAAGACATCGGCATCTCGCTCGATGTCGCCGCCTCGGAGTTCGGCCGCAACGGACGTTACCGGCTCGGACTGGAGTCCCGCGAACTCGACAGCGACGCCCTGTGCGAATTGCTGCTCGGCTGGCTTGCGCGCTACCCGATCGTTTCCATCGAGGATCCGCTTGCCGAAGATGATGCCGAAGGCATGAAGAAATTCACCGCCGCTGCCGGAAGCAGAGTCCAGATCATCGGCGATGATTTTCTGGTCACCAACGCCGCGCGGGTCAAGAGCGCGGCCGCCGCCGGCGCCTGCAATGCGGTCCTGATCAAGCCCAATCAGGCCGGCACCGTCACCGAGACCAAGGCCGCGCTCGATGCGGGCAAGCGCGCTGGCTGGGGCACCATCGTCTCCGCGCGCTCGGGCGAAACCGAGGATGTCACCATCGTCCACCTCGCGGTCGGCTGGGATGCCGGCCAGCTCAAGGTGGGATCGTTCGCGCGCTCCGAACGCATGGCCAAGTGGAACGAGGCACTGCGAATCGAGGAAGCGCTCGGCGCCAACGCGGTCTTCGCCGGGCGGACCGTCCTTCCCTGTCAGCGTTAAAAACTTCTCACCGATTGAGCGATGACGGCGACAAATCCGGAATCAACTGAAACCCGCACACCCATGAACAGATCGGCGCCCGAGAACCGCAATGCCTACCGTCATTTCCAGTCGATCCCCACCCGCTGGATGGACAACGACGTTTACGGCCACGTCAACAACGTCGTGTACTACAGCTATTTCGACACGGTGGTGAACCAGTACCTGATCGAGCAGCGAGCCCTGAATATCGAGACCAGCAAGGTCATCGGGCTGGTGGTGGAAACGCAGTGCCAGTATTTCGCCTCGATCACCTTCCCCGACGTGGTGCACGCCGGCCTGAGGGTGGCGAAACTGGGCAACAGCAGCGTGCGCTACGAGATCGGGTTATTCCGCAACGAAGAACAGGCCGCGTCGGCCCAGGGCTACTTCATCCACGTCTACGTGAACCGTGCCACTCGCCGCGCCACTTCTTTGCCCGCGGACCTGCGCACCGCTCTCGAGAGAATCCTTACGGCGAAGGCCTGATCGCGTTCAACACGAAAGACACGAAGGAATCACGAAGGGTCACGAAGGAAAGCGAAAAGACGAACGGGAAAAATGGACGGAGGTTTCGCATGGAACTGCGAAAGCTTGCCAGTGCGCATGGTTGGCCTCCTCTTCCCCGAGTCTCTTCGGACCTAACGATTCCATCATTGAATTCCTTCGTGTTCCTTTCTTGTCTTTCCTTCGTGTCCTTCGTGTTGAACGCGTTTCCGTTTCTTAGAGATTTTCAAATTCAGATGAGTAACGCGCGACGCCGGCGCAGCCGTCGAGCGCACCGGGCACCAGTGCGAGGGCCATGAAGGCTTCGCGCGGCACGTCGCCGGGATGGCGGATTCCGAACTCGGCTGCGGGGGAAAAACCGAATCGTGCGTAGTAGGCCGTCTCGCCGAGCACGACCACACGGGTGTGGCCAAGTTCGCGGCAGCGGGCCAGCCCCGCGCTCACCAGCGCGCTGCCGAAAGCCTGCGAAACGACCGCATGAATCGCCGCCTCATCGCCCGGTTGCTCGTCGCGGATGTGCGCCATTACGCTTTCGACTAACTTCGGACGATGCGGCCACTGAGCGGATAGCGCGGGTCGTTGAAACCCGGCGTGGACGGATGCCCGGGGCGCACCAGCAAATCCACCAGCGCCTCGCCCTTGGCGTCGAGACTGAATTCGAGCGCCTTCAGATAATCCTGCCACTGCTCGAGGGTGCGCGGGCCGCCGATGACGCTGCTGACGATCGCGTTGTTGAGCACCCAGTTGACCGCGATATGGCCGGCGCTCATCCCCTTCTTCTCCGCGAAGGCCTTGATCTTCTGCGCGATCGCCAGCGACTCCTTGCGGAATTCGGTCTCCATCATGCGCTTGTCGCCGCGGCCGGCGCGGGTATCCCCGGGGGGCGCTTCGCCGGGCTGGTACTTGCCGGTGAGCACGCCGCGCGCCAGCGGGCTGTAGGGCACCACGCCGATGCCGTAGTAATGGCAGGCCGGCAGGATCTCCACTTCGGGCTGGCGGTTCATCGCGTTGTAATACGGCTGGCACACCACCGGCCTGGGAACATTCATCGAGCGGCACAGGTGCATTACCTCGGCGATGCGCCAGCCGCGGAAATTCGAAAGACCGAAGTAACGCGCCTTGCCGGCGCGCAGGATCTCTGCCATTGCCGCCACGGTCTCTTCCAGCGGGCTGTCCTCGTAGTCGACGTGCAGGTAATAGATGTCCACGTAATCTGTGCCGAGCCGCTTCAGGCTGGCGTCGATCGCCTGCATCATCCATTTGCGGCCGACTCCGCGCTCGTTCGGCCCCTCGCCCATCGGATTGCCGACCTTGGTGGCGAGCACCCAGTAGTCGCGCCGGGCGGCGATCAGTTTGCCGGTGATGCGCTCCGACTCGCCCTTGGCGTACTGATCGGCGGTGTCGATGAAATTGACTCCGGCGTCGAGCGCGGAGCCGACGATGCGCGCCGCTTCCTTTTCGTCGGTGCGATCCCCGAACATCATGGTGCCGAGGCAAAGCGGCGAGACCTTCAAACCGCTACGGCCGAGCGTGCGATATTCCATTGCATCCTCCTGCGGAACGTTTCTGTGAGATGCGGCGATGATGCCGCAAGCCCATCGCTGGCGCAAACGCGCTTGAGGCAGCGGTTGCGTCAATGCTATAAGAGTTCTTCGCCACAACCGTCACCGACTTTCAACCCATCATGCCTGCAACGCTCCCCGCGCAAATGCGCGCAATCGAAATCACCGCGCCAGGCGGGCCCGAGGTCCTGCGCGTTAGCCAGCGTGCGGTCCCCGTTCCCGCTTTCAATGAAGTGCTGATCGAGGTCGCCGCGGCCGGCGTCAACCGCCCCGACGTCCTGCAGCGCAAGGGCGGCTACCCGCCCCCGCCCGGCGCATCCGACATCCCCGGGCTCGAGGTAGCCGGCACCATCGTCGCCGCCGGCGCGGGAGTGAATGAATGGAAACTCGGAGATCGGGTCTGCGCGCTGGTGACCGGTGGCGGCTACGCCGAGTATGTCGCCGCCCCGGCGCCGCAGTGCCTGCCGATCCCGCGCGACCTCACGCTCATCGAAGCCGCGGGGCTTCCCGAGACCTTCTTCACGGTGTGGGTCAACGTGTTCGAGCGGGCGGGGCTGAAAGATTCGGAGACGCTGCTGATACAGGGAGGATCGAGCGGCATCGGCGTCACCGCGATCCAGATGGCGCGGGCGTTAGGCCATCGCGTATTCGTCACCGCGGGTTCGGCCGACAAATGTGCCGCCTGCGAGAAACTGGGCGCCAGCCGCGCGATCAACTACCGGACCGAGGATTTTGTGGCGGTGGTGAAGGAGCTGACCGGCGGCAAGGGCGTGGACGTGATCCTGGACATGGTGGGCGGCGATTACGTGCCGCGCGAACTGGCCTGCCTCGCCGACGACGGGCGGCTGTCGCTGATCGCCTTCCTCGGCGGCACCAAAGCCACGATCGACATGACCGACATCCTGCGCCGGCGTCTGACCATCACCGGCTCGACGCTGCGCGCGCGCTCGGTCGAAGTCAAAGGGGCGATAGCGCAGGCACTGAAACAGAAAATCTGGCCGCTGATCGAGGCCGGTAAGATCAGACCGGTGATCTACCGGACCTTCAGGCTGGAGGAAGCATCGGCCGCGCACGCGCTCATGGAATCGAGCGCGCACATCGGCAAGATAATGCTGGAAGTAAGACCTTGACGCAAAGACGCAAAGAAAGGAAAACGGGGGCAGGTATTACGAAATCCTTGCGTCTTCGCGTCGAATCTTTCGATTCTGGGGAAGATGCGAGTTCCCTCTCCCCCTTGATAACTCAAACAACCTGCTTGAGACCTTCGACGCCGTCTTCGCTGGGGTGCGGCAGCGTGCGCCGCAACAGCGACAGATCGTGCTGCTCGGCGACTTCCACGGCGTAGTCGATGTTCTTGGTGATTTCGTCCAGATAAAGATTCTGGCCGCCGAAATGCTTGTCGGCGTAGCCGTAGGCGCTGCCGAGATGATCGTTCAGGCGCACCGTCGCCGTCTTGTAGAACTTCGGCGTCTTGGACACCAAGTCTTCGGCCGACTTGAACATCACGCCGGCGCGATGATCTGCGTCATCGCGCGCCGCCAGCCCGCCCTCGACGAACTCCGGATAAAGCCGGTCGCGGCACTTCTCCAGATAGCAGCGATCCGACATCTGCGCAATGATGTCCGCAGTGCCGAGCATGTTGCCGAGCAGCCGGAAAGTCAGATTCGGGACGTGGATTTTCTGGATCGGCCGTTCGTAGCCGGTGAAGTGAATGATCTGAGAGGCGATCGGCGCGAGCTCCGCCATCCCCAGCCTGCTGATGTACTCTTCCAGGAACTTGGCGCCGCGGGTGACGTGCTTGAGCGTGTATTCGGCGCCGTTCTTGTGGCGCATGTCGTTGACCTTGCGCAGGTAGCCGATGTCGTGAAACAGTGCCGTCACCACCCCGAAACGGAACAGCTTGGCACCGAGGGCCTCGGTGCGATGATCGTGGTGCGAACGCTCGTATCCGTCCATCAGCCGCGCCATCGCGAGCGTGACGTCGAGCGAGTGTTGAAGATTGTGATAACCGGTATCGCAGGCCCGGTAACCCGGATACTCGCCCTTGTGCAGCCGCGCGAGATCCCTGAACGACCGGTTGAGGGCGTGTGAGGAAGCGTTCGGATAGAGCTCCAGGAAGATGCGATTGACTTCGGTGTTCACCGACGACGGATCCGTGGTGTTGACCTGGTTGGTCACATCGTACTCATTCCGCCGTTCCATTTATCGCTTGTCCAATAAGGTCCGCCCGCACAATTCACACATGGTAACCTCGCCCCCCGGCCCTATCAAGGCGCTTTTTCTCCCCGCAAGACGGGCGCCGCACCGGGCCGCCCGCGACCCGTTTCAAAAGGCTCGTGGTTGCGGGTAATCCCCTGAATGTGCATCACAATGTTCCCCGAACGGGACATGAGACCAATGAAATCATTGCGTCTCGCGCTGGCACTGGCCGGCCTGCTGTTCCTGGCTGCGTTTGCGGCGCTGACCGCGCAGTCGCAGGACCGGGGCGCGCCCAACCCTTCCATTCCCGCCATCCGGGCGTCCGATCTGCCGCCCGAGGCGCGCGCGACGCTGGCCCTCATCCGCGCCGGCGGCCCCTTTCCCCATGCCCGGGACGGCAGCGTGTTCGCCAACAGGGAGGGATTGCTGCCGCCCGCCGCGCGCGGCACCTATCGCGAGTACACCGTCATGACACCCGGAAGGAGGGATCGCGGCGCGCGCAGAATTGTTGCCGTCACGCGCGCCGAGTTCTACTACACTGAAGATCATTACCGCAGCTTCAGACGCATCATCGAATGAAGGCCGACTTTTCCAAACTGGTCGAAACCGGCGCGTGCGGCGTGTATCGCTGCCACTCGGCGTTGGCGGAAGCGGCGCTGGGCGCCGCCGCGCAGCGTGGCATGCGCGTGGAAAAGGTGGCGCTTGCGGGGGCGCGCGACAAGAATGCGTTCCTGAACGCGGTTGCCAAGTCGCTGGAGTTCCCGGATTACTTCGGCCACAACTGGGACGCCTTTTACGATTGTCTCGTGGACCTGGAACACGACAAGGGCGAGGGATTGCTGGTGCTGCTGCGCGACGCCTCCGGGTTCGCCCGCGCCGAACCGGACGAGTTCGCCGCTGCGGTGGACGCGCTACAGGACGCCGCGGACTTCTGGGAAGATGAGCAGAAAACGCTGCTGGTGGTGGTCGAGCTGGAGGCGCCGGTGCTGGCGCCCGAGTTGCCCGAAGTCAGCGGTCGATAGAACTGGCCGCGCGCGATGCACGCTGCGCGTGCTCTTTTCGCGCGCGCGAGGAACTCAAATAACGCGCAAGTTCCCGCAGTGCGCGGCCGTACACCTCGCGCTTGAACTCGATCACGCTTTCCAGCGGGATCCAGTACTCGTGCCAGCGCCAGGCATCGAATTCCGGATGCTCGGACTTGCGCAGGCAAACGTCGTAATCGCGCCCGATCAAACGAAGCAGGAACCAGATCTGTTTCTGGCCGCGATACACGCTGCGGCTTTCGCGCCGCACCCAGGTCTGCGGCACGTCGTAGCGCAGCCACTCGCGGGTACGGCCGAGAATCTTCACGTGGCAGGGATCGAGGCCGACCTCTTCCTTCAACTCCCGGTACATCGCCTGCTCGGGAGTTTCACCGGGCTTGATGCCGCCCTGCGGAAACTGCCAGGCATGCTCCTTGACCCGCTTGCCCCAGAACACCTCGTTTTTGCCGTTGCACAGAACAATTCCTACATTCGGGCGATAGCCGTCACGGTCGATCATGTCAGCCACCCCAATCACAATTTCGGTTGACCGGATTCTTCCATAAATACAGCAACAAAGGAAGGCGCCGGCGGCCGCGGTCAGAGCGTCAGGCGGCCTTCCGTATGGGGGTTAAGTTCGCGTAAACCCTCGACAAACTGCAGGAATTCAAGGCCGTACCGGGCCTGCAGAGCGCGCGCCCTGAGGCGCAAATCGTCCCAGCGCGGGCGTCCCGGGGAGCGGGCAAAGGCCAGCGCAACGACGTTGCCGCGCCTTTCCGCCGGCACGCAAGCCACGGCATCGAATACCCGCTCGATGCGCTGCACGTAGGCATCGAAGTGGGTATCCGAACTCCACAGGTTCACCACCAGTATTCCGCCGTCGGTCAGCGCCGCGCGCGCATTGGCGTAAAAACCCTCCGAGGACAGCCCGGGAACCTGTTCGTGCCCGTCGTAGCCGTCCACCATCAACACCTCGCAACTGCGCGGATGAGCGGCCACCCAACTGCTTCCTTCCGCCAGTTCGACGCAAAAACGGCCGTCGTCCGGCGGCAGGTGGAAATACTGGCGCGCCGCAGCGATCACCCGCGGCTGCGACTCGACCACGGTGATCTGCACCGACGGCAGGTGGCGATAGACGAACTTGGCCAGCGACCCGCCGCCCAGGCCGATCATCAGGACGCGTTGCGGGCGCGGATCGAACAGCAGGAACGCCATCATGGTCCTGGTGTACGACAGCACCAGCTCGGTGGGGTCGGCCAGCCTCATCGAGCTTTGCACCGTCTCGCTGCCCAGATGCAGCGAACGGATGCCGTCCTTCTCGCTTACTTCGACGCTGATTTCGTGATCGGCCGAACGATGGATTTTCCATTTTCCGAACACCGCTGCTCTCCACTTCCGCATGGTTCTCTACCGTAGAATAGCGGCTTTTCGAACGCGGGCAAGACATGCGCACTTCGCAGTTCTTCATTTCCACGCTCAAGGAGGCTCCCAGCGAGGCGGAACTCATCAGCCACAAACTGATGCTCAGGGCGGGGCTGATCAGGAAACTCGGCAGCGGCCTGTATACCTGGATGCCGCTCGGTCTGCGGGTTCTGCGCAAGGTGGAGAGCATCGTGCGCGGGGAAATGAACCGTGCCGGCGCAGTGGAACTGCTGATGCCGGCGATCCAGCCCGCCGAACTGTGGCAGGAGTCCGGCCGCTGGGAACAGTTCGGCCCGCAGATGCTCAAGATCAAGGATCGCCACGAACGCGACTTCTGCTTCGGTCCGACCCACGAGGAAGTCATCACCGACATCGCGCGCAAGGAGATCCGCTCCTACCGCCAGCTGCCGCTCAATTTCTACCAGATCCAGACCAAGTTCCGCGACGAAATCCGGCCGCGTTTCGGCGTGATGCGCGCACGCGAATTCGTGATGAAGGACGCCTACTCCTTTCACGCCGGCGCCCAGGACCTGGAGCGCGAATACCGCAACATGTACGACACTTACTCGCACATCTTCGCCCGTCTGGGGCTGAAGTTCCGCGCGGTCGCCGCCGAGACCGGCGCCATCGGCGGCACCGGCTCGCACGAATTTCACGTGCTTGCCGACTCCGGTGAGGACGCGATCGCCTACTCCCCCGCCTCGGATTACGCCGCCAATGTCGAACTCGCCGAAGCGGTTGCGCCGGTGAAGCCGCGCGGCGCGGCCACGCAGAAAATGCAGAAGGTTCCCACGCCCGGCAAGACCACCTGCGAGGAAGTCACCGCGATGCTGGGACTGCCGCTGTCGCAGTCGCTCAAGGCGCTCGCGGTCATGCATGAAGAACAGATGTTCATGTTGCTGCTGCGTGGCGACCATCAGTTGAATGAAACGAAGGTGTCGAAGCTTCCCGGTCTGAATCCGTTCCGTTTCGCCACCGAGAAGGAGATCGAAGCGCGCATCGGCTGCCGCCCGGGTTACATCGGTCCGGTGGGCCTGCCGAAGGAAATTACCGTGATTGCCGATCGCTCGGTCGCGGCGATGAACGATTTCGTCTGCGGCGCCAACGAGGCGGGTTACCACCTGACCGGCGTGAACTTCGGCCGCGACCTCGCGAAACCGGCGTTGGTCGCCGACATCCGCAACGCCGTGGCGGGCGACCCCAGCCCGGACGGCAAGGGCCGGCTGGAAATCTGCCGCGGCATCGAGGTCGGACACATTTTCCAGTTGGGCAGCAAGTACTCCAAGGCGATGAGCGCTACCTTCCTGGACGAGTCCGGCAAGGCGCAGGTGATGGAAATGGGCTGCTACGGGATCGGCGTGTCGCGCATCGTCGCCGCGGCGATCGAGCAGGGAAACGACGAGCGCGGCATCATCTGGCCGCTGCCGATGGCGCCGTTCCAGGTGGCCATCGCGCCGATCGGTTACAGGAAGAACGCCGAGGTCAAAAACGTAGCCGATCGCTTGCACGACGAATTGCAGTCGGCCGGAATCGAGGTGCTGCTGGACGACCGCGACGAGCGTCCGGGCGTGATGTTTGCCGACCTGGAACTGATCGGCATTCCCCATCGCATTACGGTCGGCGAGCGTGGTTTGAAGGATGGGAAAGTCGAGTATCAGGCCAGAACCGATGCTTCGGCGAGAGCAATTGAGTTGCAATCGGCGGCAGACCACCTAAAATCCCTGGTATGACGATGACACGAGGGTCTGCAGGCACGCGCATCATGGCGCGCATCGCGTTAGCGGCGGCATGCGTACTCGCTTCGGCAATCGCCGCGGCGGGTGAGCAGAAGTACGAGCCGCTGTCTGCGAGCGTTCAGGCGGCATTACATCGCTCGGTCGCCGATCAGGCCAGCCCGCGGCTCGCGTTTGCCTCTGAAGCGGAAGGCATGGCATGGCTGGCCGATATGTCCAAACGCCTGGAGAAGGACGTTCCGGACGCCACCACGCGCGAATACCTTCTCACCACCGTACACTACGAGGCGACTCGTGCGGGGCTCGATCCGCAACTGGTGCTGGGCGTGATCCAGGTGGAAAGCGGGTTTCGCAAGTACGCCGTGTCCAAGGCCGGCGCGCGCGGCTACATGCAGGTGATGCCGTTCTGGATGACGCTGATCGGCGAATCCGGACAAAACCTCTTCAACCTGCGCACCAACCTGCGCTACGGCTGCACCATCCTGCGCCACTATCTCAAAATCGAGCGCGGCGACACCTTACGTGCGCTCGGCCGCTATAACGGCTCGCTCGGTAAATCGCGCTACCCGGATGCGGTATTGCGGGCCTGGTCGGGCAACTGGGGGTACAAGGCCGGCGACCGCGTGATCGCCACACCGACGGTTTACGCAGGCGAAAGCCGCTAGCGCCTCGCCTTCTCCCGCCGTGCTTTCAGCTTTCTAGATTTTGCGATCGAGCAGGCGCTCGATCTGCTTGCGGGTGATCTTGCCGACGTGGCGAACCGCCAGTTTGCCCTGCGGGTCGTAAATAAACGTCGTCGGCAGCCCCATGACCTTGCCGACCTGATCGGCAGTTTTCCTGTCGCCGAGCACGATCGGGTAATTGACGAACATGCCCTCGGCGAACTGCAGCACCTGCTTCGAATCCTGGAATTCCATCGCCACGCCGAACACCTGCACGTCCTTGCGCGACCCGGTGATCGCCACCAGATCCGGAATCTCTTCCAGGCAGGGCGCACACCAGGTCGCCCAGAAATTCACGATCACCCATTTGCCGCGGTAATCGCCGAGACGATGCACCTTGCCGTCCGAGTCGGTCAGCTTGAAGTCCGCGGCCGCGGCCGACAACGTGGCGAACGCGAGCAGCAGCGCGCAAGCGACACGAAACAGGCCCTGCCGCATCATCCCCTCAGGCGATTCTCGCGGAACGCTGGCCGCCACCGCTCGCCAGCAATTCTTTCAGGCTGAAGTCCAGTTCGCCGTCCACGTTGGCCGCAACGCTGGACACCAGGCGCCGGACGGTGGAGTCCTCGCTGACGTCGGCAGCTTCGCGTCCAAACACGAACATCCGGAACACGTCGCCGACGCGGATTGCGCCGGCATCGCGCGCAAGAACCCAGCCGTTGCCCTGCAGTTTCGCCACCCAACCCGCCGCCACCAGCTTGTCGAGAATGGCTTCGGCGTCCTCCCATGACAGCTTCAGCGCCATGCGCAACTGCTGCAGGTTGAGAACCCGCCCGTCGCCATAGGCGCGGTAGAGTAACTTGAGAATCTCCACCGCCTCTACGAATTGCGCGCCGGGAGGCTGCTTGAGCAGCACACCGCCGGAGCGCCAATAGGGCAGCACCGCGGTGATCACCGCCGCGAACACCACCACCACCCAGGACAGGTAGATCCACATCAGGAAGATCGGCAGGCTGGCAAACGTGCCGTACACCAGTTTGTAGGTGGCGATCTCGGCGAGGAAATGGCCGAAGCCGATTTTCATGGTCTCGAAAGCGAATGCCGCAATGATGCCGCCGACCGCGGCATCGAGCACGGTGACCTGGCGGTTCGGCACCGTACGGTACAGGAATCCGAACGCGATCGAGGTGAGCACCAGCGGCACAAGCTTCAGCGCCGCAATCGTCAGCTCGGGCGCCTGCTTTCCCAGCCCCATCGATTGAGTCAGCAGCCAGGAGGTAAGCGACAGGCTGCCGCCGACCAGCAGCGGGCCGACGGTCAGCACCGACCAGAAGATCAGCACCCGCTGGATCAGCGGCCGCGGCCGCTTCACCCGCCAGATGGTATTGAAGGAGCGGTCGATCGTGAGCATCAGCATGATCGAAGTCACGGCCAGCAATACGATGCCCAGCGCCGTGAGCCGCGCGGCGTTGTCGGAAAACTGCTGCATGTACACGGCGATCAGTTTCGACGAGGCCTCCGGCACCAGGTTGGTAACGACGAAGCTGCGCAGCGTCGCGACGATATCGTCGAAAACCGGAAATGCCGTCACCACGGTGAGCATGATGGTGATCAGCGGCACCAACGCCAGCAGCGTGGTGAAGGTCAGGCTGCCGCACAGCTGGAAGCAGCGTTCCTCCTTGAATCGCCGGTACACGAGCACGACGAAATTCGCCAGCAGCTTGAACTGGCGGACGATGTCCAGGAGCGATCTGAGCCGGAGTTTCATCGGGGTCGGGTGTGGTTTCGCCGATATAATACGGGCTTCTCCGGCGAGAAAATAGCGATGCAGGAAATCCTGGTGCTGTACTACAGCCACACCGGCGCGGTAAAGCAGATGGCGCAGTTGATCGCCCGCGGGGTCGAAAAGGTGCCGGGCATGCGGGCAAGGCTGCGGACGGTGCCCAAGGTCTCGACGGTCGCGGAAGCCACCGAAGCGGAGATTCCCGATTCCGGCGCCCCTTACGTCGAGCTCAGGGACCTGGAGGAATGCGCCGGCCTGGCGCTCGGCAGCCCCACGCGTTTCGGCAACATGGCGGCGGCGCTTAAATACTTCCTCGACGGCACCGGTGCGCTCTGGCTCAAGGGCGCGATGGCGGGCAAACCTGCCGCGGTTTTCACCTCCACCGCCTCGCTGCACGGCGGCCAGGAAGCCACGCTGCTGTCGATGATGCTGCCGCTCATTCATCAGGGCATGCTGATCGTCGGACTGCCCTACTCCGAAGCCGACCTGATGACCACCCGCAGCGGCGGCACGCCCTACGGAGCCAGTCATCTCGCCGGCGCCAATGCCGACCAGCCGATAAGCGAAGCCGAGCGGCGGCTGTGCATCGCGCTGGGGACGCGGCTGGCCGAAGTGGCGCTCAAGCTGTCGAAATGAATCGTGGCCCGGAGGCGCGCAGGATGGTGCGCCATTTTCGCAGCGGCGTGCTTGCCACCCAGTCGTTGAAGTTTCCCGGCTATCCGTACGCTTCCGCCCTGCCCTTCTGCACCGACCAGCGGGGCCGTGTCGTGGTGCTGATCAGCCACCTCGCCGAGCACACCCAGAACGCCGACCACGACCGGCGCGTGAGTTTCCTGGTTGCGCCTTCGGGGGCGGAAGTGCAGGAACAGGCGCGGCTCACGCTGATCGGCGACCTGGCACCGACCGAGGACGCCGCGGTGGCGGCGCGCTACCTGCGCTACTTTCCGGAAGGCGAACGCTATCTGAGCATAGGCGGCTTCCGCTTCTTCCGCCTCGAGCCGGTGTCGCTGCGCTATATCGCAGGCTTCGGCAGCATCCATACCATCCCGGGCGAAAGCTATCTCGCGCCCCCGCTCGCGATCGCCGAAGCTGAAAGTGAAATCCTCGCGCACATGAACGCCGAACACGCCCACAACCTGCGCGGCTACTGCCGGCACGTGCATGACCGGACCGTGGAGAGCGCGCAGATGATTGGGATCGACTGCGACGGCTTCGACGTGCTCGCAGATGGAGAGGTGCTGCGCTTCGACTTCGACGGTGAAGTGAAGGATGCCGGCGCGGCGCGTGCCGAACTGGTGAATCTGGCAAAGGCGAGCCGCGTGTGAGGCGCCTGTTGCAGGTCGTGTCCAGCGCTGCACTGGTGGCGCTGATGTTCCTGTGCCTCGCCTGGGAACTGTGGCTGGCGCCGCTGCGCGCGGGCGGTTCGTCGCTGGCTTTCAAGGCGCTGCCGCTGCTGTTACCGCTGTTCGGCGTGCTGCGGGGAAAACGCTATACCTACCAGTGGTCGTCGATGCTGATCCTCGCCTACTTCACCGAGGGCGTGGTGCGCGCCTGGAGCGAGCGCGGCGCCGGCCAGGCGCTGGCGCTTGCCGAGATCGTGCTGTCGGTTGTCTTCTTCACCGCCGCAATTTTCTATGCCCGCTTCACTCGCGCGCTGCCGCGATGAACCCCTTTCACCGCCTTTGCGGTGAAGATCTTCAGTTCTTGTTTCGAACGAGATTGTCGTGACAAACTACCGCGGGAGATACGCGCCGACGCCTTCGGGGCCGCTGCACTTCGGTTCGATGGTGGCGGCGGTGGGCAGTTTCCTCGACGCCCGGTCGCGCGGCGGCACCTGGCTGGTGCGCATCGACGACCTCGATCCGCCGCGCACCGTTCCCGGGGCCGCCGACTCGATCCTGCGCTGCCTGGATGCATTCGGCATGCATTGGGATGGCACGGTGGTGTACCAGAGCACGCGTAACGACGCCTATCACGCGGCGTTGCATCAGTTGCGGCAATCGGGCCGCACCTATCCCTGCGCCTGCAGCCGCAAGGAGATCAGCGATGCGGGGATAGCCGGCGTGGAAGGCGCGGTATACCCCGGCACCTGCCGCAAAGGTCTGGAAGCCGGGCGCGAAGCGCGCGCACTGCGGGTACGCACCGACGGCGCAGTGGTCGAATTCGACGACGGATTACAGGGGCACGTGCGCCAGGCTTTACAGGCCGAAATCGGCGATTTCGTGGTTTACCGTGCGGACCATGTGTTCGCCTACCACCTCGCCTGCGCCGTGGACGATGCCGAGCAAGGCATCACCGACGTCGTGCGCGGCGCCGACCTCATTGCCTCGACGCCGCGGCAAATCCATCTGCAGAAGTTGCTCGGGCTGCCGACGCCGGCGTACCTGCACTTGCCGGTGGCGATGAATAGCGCGGGAGAAAAACTCTCGAAGCAGACGCGGGCGCCTGCGGTGGACCAGGCCCATCCGGCTGCCACGCTCGACCGCGTGCTGCGCTTCCTGGGTCACGCGCCGCCCGCGGGACTCGCCAGCGCGGGCGTTGCGGGGCTGTGGCAATGGGCGGTCAAGAACTGGCAGCGCGAACGGCTGCCGCGCGTCGCATCGATCACTGTTCCCGACGGCTAACGCAAACAAAACGCACATCTCACCACGAAGGCACCAAGACACAAAGGAAAACGTGGGTCAGATCGTTCTTCCTCTGCGCCTTTCTCTTTCTTCTTCTTTGCGTTGTTTGCGTCGAACGCCTTAGTCACCGGCCGAGGGCCGGCTATAGCGAGAGCGGCGCGCCGTCGCGGAACGCCAGCAACTGGCCGGGGGCAAACCTCACCCAGGTCTCGTTGTCGGTCAGCGGCTCGGTGGCGATCACCGCAATGCGGTCCATCGGTGTGGTGACTTCGCTGAAATCCACTTCGATGTCCTGATCCATCAGATGCGCCGTCGCGAACGGCGCATGGCGCAGCACGTAGGTAAGATTGTCGGTGCAGTGCGCGAACAGGTAATCGCCGTTGGACAGCATGTAATTGAACCTGCCGTGCGCGGCGATCTCGGTGGACAGCGTGGCCAGCGTGCCGTACAACTCGGCTAGCGGCGGCTGTCCCTCAGGGTAGCGCAGGCGCAAGGTGTCCAGCAGGTAACAGAACGCCTGCTCGCTGTCGGTCGTGCCCACCGGGCGATAGTGGTTGCCAAACCCCGGATGGAAATTTTCGAGTGTGCCGTTGTGGGCGAAGATCCAGTAACGCCCCCACAGTTCGCGCATGAACGGATGGGTGTTGACCAGCGCGACTTCGCCCCTGGTCGCCTTGCGGATATGCGCGATGACGTTCTGGCTGCGGATCGGGTAGTTGGCGATCAGCTCGGCCACCGGAGAGTGCACCGCCGGCCGGGCGTCGACGAACATTCGGCAGCCGGGCCCTTCGAAGAAAGCCACGCCGAAGCCGTCGGCGTGATCACCGGTACGTCCGCCGCGTTGATGGAAGCCCCGAAACGAAAAGCAGATGTCGGTGGGAACATTGCAGTTCATCCCCAGCAGTTGGCACATTTCTTTGTCTATTCTCCTGTTTCCCTATTAACCTGACCGTTCCGGCCCCGGCTGGTTGCACAGCCGGGACCAAACTCGAACTCGCTAACTATCTAAGTCATAAAGCCTGCCATGTCCAACAAGACCTTCACGCTGTCGGACGACTTGTACGCGTATTTGTTCGAGCATTCGGTGCGCGAACCCGACATCCTGCGGCGGCTGCGGGAGGAAACGGCCAGGGACAGCATGGCGCGCATGCAGATCGCTCCCGAACAGGGGCAGTTGATGCAGCTTCTGGTCCGCCTGATGGGTGCCCGGCGATACCTCGAGGTCGGGGTTTTTACCGGTTACAGCAGCCTGGCAGTGGCGCTCGCCTTGCCCGCCGAAGGCCGTATCGTGGCCTGTGACGTTTCCGATACCTGGACCAAGGTGGCCCGGCGGTACTGGGCCGAGGCCGGCGTCGCTGAAAAGATCGACCTGAGGCTGGCTCCGGCCCTGCAGACCCTCGACGGCCTGATCGCCGGAGGAGCGGCCGGCAGTTTCGATTTCGCCTTCATTGACGCCGACAAAACCAGCTACAGAGCCTATTACGAGCGGGCGCTCACTTTGATCCGCGTCGGCGGGCTGATCGCGGTGGATAACACCCTTTGGGAGGGCCGGGTCGCAGATCCAAAGGCGCGCGACGCAGACACCCAGGCCATTCGCGACTTCAACCGACATCTCCGGGACGACCGGCGGGTGCACCTTTGTCTCGTTCCCATCGGTGACGGCCTCAGCCTCGCCCTCAAGCTCTAGTTTAAATTTAGTCATTTTTTTCAGTCGTTTACGTCGAAATACGAGGGCCTCGCGCACCGTTTTGTTGTGCGTCGCAATAAATCTCTTCGGGTTTGTCCTCGGAATCCCTTGACATCAATTGGTTCCGTGCCAATAATGGAATTGGTGCGCTGCAGCATATAGACCGCCGGCTGCTGACACGGAATATCTTATCAATTGTTTTCAAAGGAGTTTCATAATGACGACCGTACCCGAACAGATCTCCGCTTTTGGCAAGGCGCAAGTGGAAACCGCCCTGCGCTTCGTAACCATAGCGGCCGAAGGCACCGAAAAATTTCTCGACCTGCAGATCAAGAACAGCAAGGCTGCCTTCAACGAAGGCATGAAGAACGCCAAGGCGCTTGCCGAAGTTAAGGATTTCTCCGAACTGCCGACCTGGACCAGCTCCACGTTCCAGCCGGGGATCGACAAGGCCACCGCCTACGCCCGCAGCCTGTATGAAGTTGCGGCCGGCACCCAGTCGGAAATCAGCGCGGCTCTGGAAGCGCAGATCGCCGATTTCAGCAACGACGTGGTCGTTGCCCTGGATGCGGCGCTGAAGTCCGCCCCCGCCGGTTCCGAGCCCGCGGTCGCCGCAGTGAAGTCCGTGATCGGCACTGCGAACACGGTGTACGAAAGCATCGCCAAGGCAAGCAGGCAGTTGGCCGCGATGACCGAAGCCAACCTCACCGCCGCCGCCTCGCAAGCGGGCGTCGCGACCAGGAAGAAGGCCGCGTAAGCCTGTTTCACCGCAAGAGTAAAAAGCCCCGGACATCCGGGGCTTTTTTATTGCGGGTCCTGTTTCGTCGCGGCCTCCAGCTCTCGAAGCGTCTCCGGCAGGCGGTAAGCCGGGTAGCGCTTCCTGAATTCCGCCAGTTGCTCGCGCGCCTGTGCAGTTTTGCCGTTGCGCAGCAGATCCCCGATTCTCTTCAGCCATTCCTCGGGCGCGTCGGCTGGCGTCGCAGAGGATGGCGCCGCCTCCTTGCGCAGTGCCGCGGTGGCGCGCTTTCCCTGCGCTGAATCCGCCAGCGCACTCTTCTGCTGCGCTATCGATTCCGACGGCGCGACAGCTTCGAACTGCTGTAACGCCGGCGCAGGAGCCGGCGCCGCCACCGAAGGCGCCGCGGTAGCCGAATCGGCATGCTCGGCAGCCGAATTCTGCCGGGTATCCGCCTCACGGTCGCTGCGTGCACTGCGCTCGCGCGACGGGCGTGACTCGCGCTCGATGCCGGGGCGCGGCGCGGGCCGGGCCAGCGATTCCTGCTTCATCGCCAGCGCGGGCGCAGCCTGCCTGGCCTCACCCGCCGCAACGCCGGCCGATGTATCCGGTGGCGGCAACGGATCTTCGATTTCGCTGGTCATCAAAGCCAGGCTCACGCCGATCACCAACACGGCCGCAATCGACGCAGGCAGGTGCCAGTTGCGCGCGAATCGGGAGCGCTCGACCTCGCGCCGGGCGGCCGCGAGGATCGCGGCGTCCAGATGCGCAGGCGGCTCTTGGGTAGAGCCGGCACGGTAGTGCCCGGACAGGCGCGAACGTTGCTCTTCCAGTTCCTGCTCCTCAGGCGACATCGGCTTCATGGCTCATTCCAGATCCATTTAATTCCTGGCGCAGCTTGGCGAGCGCGTACCTCAGGCGGCTTTTGACCGTTTCCCGGCCGACCCCGGTGACGTCGGCGATTTCCTCCAGCGTCAACCCGCCCTCCTCGTGCAGCAGAAAAGCCTCGCGCTGCTCATCCGGCAGCAGCGCCAGCGCGCGCAGAAGTTGCCTTGCCGTCTGCCGTCGCGCCACGGCGCGCTCCGGCTGTTCCTGCTGCGGCGCCGCCACCTGCATTGCCTCCTCCTCCTCATCGTCGTCGAGCGCAATCAACTGCAGCGGCGGCTTGCGGCGGAAATGGTCGATCACGCAATTGTGCGCCACGCGATACAGAAACGTGGCGAAGCGGGCTTCGACCCGGTAGCGGGCACGCGAGGAAATGATATTGGTCCACACTTCCTGGAACACTTCCTCGGCGGCGGAGCGAAAGCCCACCTGCCGCAGCACGTAACGGAACACGCCGCCGCGATGGCGCGCGTACAGATCCTCGAACGCGCGCACATCGCCATCGCGATAGCGCAGCATCAGATCTTCGTCGGAAGCCGGCTGGTCCATTCCAGCTTGAAGTGTAATCAACCTCAACACGACGCGCGACACCGCCGCGGCAACTGCACTGCCTTAAGGAAGCTCTGACCAAGTTCCACATGCGCGACCGAGGCGATTCGGGTCGAGGGCAAGACGGCGAGGACGCCGTGTAGCCGGCCTACATAAGGAGGAGCCGACGCAGGGCGCCCGCTCAGGGCGGAGCAGGTTCCGTCGGCCTTGGCCGATGGATGCGACCCCGGAGCGGGATGCATCGTGCCGAATATGCGCGTGCTTGTGCGTGCCTCCGCGGTCACATCCCCGGAGGGGCCCCTGTTCTGCGCTGCGGCACGCGGCCCGAATCGCCCGGTCCCTCGAAAGAGTCGAAATGTCATTGGGTTGTGCCAGGTGCGGCGCCTGCGTTGTTACGCTCCTTGTTGGGGCTTCAGCCGCAACTGCGAAGCGACGCCTAGCAGTCATCCGCACCTGGCGCAACGCGCGTCGCGGAACCTGATCAGAGCTTCCTTAACCCCGTCCCGGCGGATCGGGGACGAAACCGCCCGGAAAAGGCGAGGGCCAACGCGGCGACTGTGGAATCACCCCGCGCGCCACCAGGTTTGCGTAGGTGTCGTAGTGAATGACGACCACTTCGTTGGGCGTGTCCGATTCGCGCTCGAACGCGACATAACGCGCCTGCGAAGCCTGGCTGCGGCCATGGCCGGTGCCGATGCTTTTCTCCGCCGCACGGGGTGCCGCCGACCGCGCGGCGCCATCCACTGCCGCCCCGGGTTCGCCGCGGTTTTGCGGCTGCTCCAGTTCGAGCACGGGTTCGGGCTTGCGCTTGAACAGCGCCACGCCGATCACGCCGACGTTGTCCGGGCGACCGGTGCGCGCCGCGTAGGAATCGCCCAGATCGGTGAAGTAGAACGCTGCCACTTTTCCCAGGCTCTTGCGCCAACCCTTGATCGACATTGCGCGGCCGCGCTCGATCACGTAGCCGCTCTGCGACGCGGCCGCAGTCTCGCCGGTGACGACGTTGACGCCGTCCACCGACACCACCGCGAGCAGGTCACCCCCGGCGCGGTCGCGAACCGTGATCTGGTACTCGTTGCCGGGTTTGCCGGCGACGAACCAGCGGCCGCCGCTCTCGTAGACCGGCAGCGTGCGGCCGCTGGCGTGGTCGTAGATCTGCACATCGGCGAGGTTGCCGGCCGCCAGAGCTGGGGCAATCGTCAGGGAAAGACAGAAAAACAGCAGGAAGCGTCGCATGGTGCTCTCCTTTGAAGAGGGACACCGGCTATAAACGGACGCTTCGAGGGAATGGGGTTAAAGATGAGGGGCGAGGGACGAGGGGCGAGGGGCGAGGGGCGAGGGGGGGGGGGGGGGGGGGGGGTGGTGGTACAGTGTGGTTGGAAAACCCAGGGGGGGGGGCGCCCTCGCCCCTCGCCCCTCGTCCCTCGCCCCTCTTACCTATTTTCTGGGCTCCCAGGCAAAGCCCAGCGCGCTCACACCCTTCTCCAGAAACGCCAGCGCCTCGTTGGCGAGTTTCGCTTCGCCTTTCACGCCGAGCTCGATGCGGCGGCCGGCGGGAGTAAAGCTGGGCAGGCTGAAAAGTTTCACGCCGGGATAGCGGGGGATGCAGGCATTCATCAGGTCGATCAGCTGGCTCTCCCCGGCGTCCTTCACCACGATCGCCACGTCCACCGGCGGTTGCTGGTTGTGGAGGTGCGGGTACTCGTTGTCGAGCACCCACTCCATCATCGGCCACGCCATTTCCGGGAAACCGGGAAAAAAATGGTGGCGCGCATAACTGAAACCGGGAACACGGTTGTAGGGGTTGGGAACGATGCGGCTGCCGGCCGGGAACACGCCCATCTCGATGCGCTTGGGATAGGCCTCGGCGCCGAAGCGCGCCTCGATTTCGCGCTTGGCATCCGGATGCAACGCGAGCTCGACGCCTGCGGCTTTGGCCGCGCACTGGCGGGTGTGGTCGTCGGGCGTGGCGCCGATGCCGCCGAAGCAGAACACGACGTCCTCGCGCGCCAGGGTGCTGGAAAGCACCGCGGTAATCACCGCCGGCTCGTCCGGCAAATACATGCCCCAGCCCAAGCCCAGGCCGCGCGCCTTCAGAATCTCGATGATCTTCGGAAAATGCTTGTCCTGGCGCTTTCCCGAGAGAATTTCATCACCGATGATCAAGGCGCCGAACATGGGACTGACCACTGATGGGTGACGAGTAGTTGGAAGCCGGCGGAGCGCCGCAATGAAACCGGCACTATCAGTTGAAAATGCAGCGGCGCAATCAGCCGCAGGGATCCGAGGGATTGGCCTGCCTGCACTGCACGCGGCTGCGCTCCGGATTGGACACACAGTGATAGATCTTTTCCCTGCACTTTGCGCACCACGCGGTGGTTGTGCCCTCCCGTGAGTACCGGCTCTCAATCACGTCCACATCGGTCACGCTGCAGCCGGTGGCTCCAGCGGTGAGCCCGGTCTGGGTCTTGCAGCCCGCGGCCGCGCCCGCCAGAGCAATGACCAGGAGCATTCGTTTGAGCATGAAACCGGGAAACCGGATGTGAGGGCCGCGAAGACTGGAGCTGCACGCCGCGGGTGACGGCGCCCGACTCAGTTGTGAATGTAGCTTTCGAGCTGCTTGATGACGAACTCCTGTTCGGAGAGCATTTCCTTGACTACGTCGCCGATGGAAATCACGCCGACCACTTTCTTGTGCTCGAGCACGGGCAGATGGCGTATGCGCTTGTCGGTCATCAGCCCCATGCAATCCTCGATGCTCTGCTCCGGGCGCACGCACACCACCTTGTCGGTCATGATCTCATGCACCGGCGTGTCTTTCGACGACTTGCCTTGCAGAACCACCTTGCGCGCGTAATCGCGCTCGGAAAAAATCCCCGCCAGACGGTCGCCGTCCAGTACCAGCACCGCCCCGATCTCTTTTTCGGCCATCACTTTGAGCGCATCCAGGACGGTGGTCTCCAGGGACACGGACACCAGTCTGTGGCGCTTGGACTCCAGGAGCTGCTGAACTGTTTTCATGTACTCCTCCGCACTGAAACTGCGCTCGCATTCGGATCGGCATGTTTTGGCCCAGTTTAGACCAGCCGCGAAGCTTGTCAACGCGACAATCCGGGAAGTTCAATACAATCTCTGCACCGCGGTGTCCAGACCCACGTCGACCAACCAGGTGTCGCCCGAGCGCAGGGCGTCGCGCAAAACGGGCTCCAACTCGGTGGTTTTCTCCACCCTCGCGGCGCGACAGCCGAATCCGCGGGCAATCGATACGAAGTCCACGCCTGGCAGGTCATGTCCCGGCGCGTTCTGGATATTCAGCATCCGACCGAATGATTTGAGCGCAGCGTACCCAGAATTGTTGAAGACCACAAACGTAATCGGCAATCGTTGCTGGGCGGCGGTCCACAGTGCCTGAATCGAGAACAGGCTCGAACCATCGCCGAGAATACCGATCACCTTGCGCTTCGGCTCGGCGATCGCCACGCCGATCGCGGCCGGCAGCGCCCAACCGAGCCCCCCACTTGCGCCGGCATAGAATCCGCCGCTGGTAAGGATCGGCAGGTAGTCATGCAGCGCGTCTCGATGGGTCGGCGCCTCCTCGACGACGATGGCATCGCGCGGCATCAGCCGCGAGATTGTGCGCATCAGGTACTCGCCGCTTGGTGGATCGCTCGCAGGAGGCGGCGCAATGGGCTTGCGTCCGACGGCAGGCGTCCGGCCGGATGCCTTGATGCCCTCGAGCAACGCGCGCAATCCGAGCCACATCGTGCACAGAATGCTCTCGCCGATCGGCGAGCGCGCAGCGTGTGCCGCGTCGTCGGTGAGTTGGAACAGACGGGTGGACGGCGCAATGAAGCGGCCGTCGGCATGCACGTGATAGGTAAACACCGGGGCACCGAGCACGAGAACCGCGTCATGGGCAGCAAGGCGATCGGCGAGCGGCTGGCGCAACGGCGGCAGGAAGCCGGCGAACAGCCGGTGATTCTCCGGAAAGCTGCAGCGCGCCGAAAACGGGCTCACCCATACCGCCGCTTCCAACCGCTCCGCGAGCTGAACGACCTGCTCCCATGCCCCGTCCTGGTCCACCGCGGCGCCAACCACGAGCGCCGGATTCCGGCTCGAGCCGAGCGCGTCGATCAGCCGCGCCATCGCCGCAGGGTCGGGCGCGAACGCCGCGCTCACAACCCTGGGCTCGACGACTTCCGTCTCGACGTCCCAGTCGTCTTCCGGGACCGAGACAAACACCGGGCCGCAGGGCTTCTGCATCGCAGTGTAGTAGGCGCGCGCAATCGCCGCCGGCACGTCCTGCGCGCGCGCCGGTTCCACGCTCCATTTCACATACGGTTTCGGAAACTCGGAAGCTTGGGACGCGTAGAGATAAGGTTCGGTCGGGAACATCGCGCGGGTCTGCTGCCCGGCAGTGATCACCAGCGGCGTCTGATTGCGATACGCGGTAAACACACTGCCGAGCGCATGGCCCACGCCGGCCGCGGAATGAAGGTTCACAAACGCGGCATTGCGAGTGGCTTGCGCGTAACCGTCGGCCATCGCCACCACACAAGACTCCTGCAGCCCAAGCACGTAGCGGAAATCGGCAGGCCAGTCCCTGAATAACTTGATCTCTGTCGAACCGGGATTGCCAAAAACAGTGGTCATCCCGAAAGCGCGCATCAGATTGAATACGGCTTCGCGCACGGTAGTTACCCGGCCGGTTGCCGTCATGCTCGTCGGCACCGCATTTTGTTGTTCCGCCTTCAGCATTTCTCCTCCCGCCTGAATACTCAATCGGAGTCTACGCCCGTTGACCGCCTGAGGAAAAAACGGCACTTCTCACCACGAAGACACGAAGAAACACTTAAGGAACCAACAAAATCCGTCAGGAAGGCAAAATCAGCGTTTACTTGTACGATTCTCACCGGCAATTCCTTCGCGAACCTTTGCGTCGCGTTGAATGCGTTTAGATCTTGTCTTTCTTCGTGTCTTCGTGGTGAGAGCCTTTCAGTTCTTTAGATTTCGGACCAGTACTTCTCCAGACGCTTGAAGGAAATCGGGTACGGCGTCTTGAGTTGCTGCGCCCACAACGATACCCGCAGTTCCTCCTGCATCCAGCGCATTTCCTCCACCTTCGGGTTGCGCAATCCGCGGGAACGGTCGGCGGCAAGCCGCGCCTGATAAGCCTGCCAGTAGCGCGCGAGTTGCTGCTGCCAGTTGCCGTCGCGCTCCGGGTTGGAGGCAATCTTGTCGAGCCGCACCGCAATCGCCCGCAGATAGCGCGGGTAATGCTTGAGCCTTTCGAATGGCACCGAGGCAAGGAATCCGGGCCCGAGCAGCTCGCGCAACTGGCTGCGGACATCCGCGACCGCGCGCGGCCATGCCGCGTGCTGCGGTTGGTCGAGCTTGGACCGCAGCGCCTGGTTCTCGGCCAGGATCTCGGCGGCAATGCGGCAGAGCTCCTGCGCCACGTCCATCAGCCGCGTCTTGCCTTTCGCCACCCGCGCCTCGAACGCCTTGCGGTTGCGCACCGGCTCGTCCTCGACGAACAAAGCGCGATCGCAAATAGCGGTGATCAGCTCTTCGCGCAACCGTTCGGCCACTTCGCCCTTGTCGTGCCGGCCGCCCTTGTCCTGCTTGCCGCGTTCGCGCTCGCCGAGCAGCGCGTAACGCAACTGCAATTCGGTAAACCCCGGAAGGTTGCGCGCCAGGAACGTCATCTGCTCCGGCAGCGCCAGTTGGAACAGCCGGCGCAGCCCTTTGCGGGTCGCTGCCTCGGCCTCGGCTTCGGTGTCCAGAAGCGTCAGCGCCACCGACCTGCCCTCGTCGGCGATCGCCGGATAGCCGACCAGCTTGCGCCCGCCGCGATCCACCTCGACCTGCTCGGGCAACTCGTCGAAGTCCCACGAGGTCAGCCCCTTGCGCTCGAATCCGGCGCTCGCCGCCGCGCTGAAGGAGCGCCGCGCCTTGACGCCGAGCTGGCTGCGCAGCTGCGGCAGATCGCGTCCGGATGCGATTTCCTTGCCGTTTTCGTCCACGATGCTGAAATTCATCAGCAGGTGCGGCGGCAGGTCGGCCAGATCCCACGCCTCGACCGGCACTTCCACTCCGGTCTTCTTGAACAGCGCCTGCGACAGCGCCTCAGTGAGCGGCCCGCTGTCGGGCTCGAGGATCTCCATGCAATCGGTGACGACCTGAGGCACCGGCACGAAATGCTTGCGCATGCCTTTGGGCAGACCCTTGATCAGGTACGTGATCTTGTCGCGCAACAGCCCCGGCACCAGCCACTCGCAGCGGCGTTCGTCGAGCTGGTTGAGCAGGTGCAGCGGCACGATCATGGTCACGCCGTCGAGCGCGTGGCCGGGCTCGAATCGGTAGGCAAGATCGAAGGTCTGCATTCCGACCGCCAGCGCATCCGGGAAAAGGTCTTCGGTCACCTGTTCCGCGGAATGGCGCATGAGGTAGTCGCGGGTCAGGAACAACAACTTCGGGTTGTCGCGCTCGGCTTCCCTGCGCCATTTCTCGAAATCCAGCGTGCTGTAGATCCCCTGCGGAATGCGTTCGGCGTAGAACGCGAATATGGCTTCGTCGTCCACCAGAACGTCGTGGCGGCGCGACTTGTGCTCGAGTTCCTGCACCTCCTCGATCAGCCGGCGGTTGTGGTCCAGGAACGGCGCGTTTCCCGTATAGTCGCCGGCGACCAGCGCGCCGCGGATGAACAGTTCCCACGCTTCCTTAGGGTTGATCGGGCCGTATTGCACCCGCCGTTTGGGCACCACCACCAGGCCGTACACCGTCACCTGCTCGTAGGCGACCACGCTGCCCGAGTCCTTCGACCAGTGCGGCTCGCGATAGCTGCGCTTGGCCAGGTGCTGGCCCAGTTTCTCGATCCACTCCGGCTCGATTGCCGCGACACAACGGGCGAACAGGCGCGTGGTCTCGGTGAGTTCCGCCGCCATCACCCACTTCGGCCCCTTCTTCTTGAGCGCGGAGGCCGGGCTCAGCACGAACTTGATCTGGCGCGCCCCGAGGTAGATTCCCGCTTCCTCCGACTTGAAGCCGATGTTGCCCAGCAACCCGGCCAGCAGCGCACGATGGATCTCCTCGTAGCGAGCCGCCTTCTCGTTCAGCCGCCAGCCCATCTCCGCCACCAGCGCGTGCAACTGGCCGTGCAGCTCGCGCCATTCGCGCAGCCGCAGATACGACAGAAAACGCTCGTGGCACTCGCGCACCAGCAGGCGGTTCGACTTCTTGTGCTTGAGCGCCTCCTCGAACCATTTCCAGATGCTCAGATAGGACAGAAAATCGGAACGCTCGTCGAGAAATTCCGCGTGCGCCTGCGTCACCGCTTCCTGCTTGTCCATCGGCCGTTCGCGCGGATCCTGCACCGACAGCGCCGCGGCGATGATCAGCACTTCATTCAGGCAGCCTTCCTGTTTCGCCGCGACCAGCATGCGCCCCACCCGCGGATCGATCGGCAGCTTTGCCAGCTGCTCGCCGACCGGCGTGAGCTTGCGCGCCTCGTCCACCGCGCCGAGTTCGGCCAGTAGTTGATAGCCGTCGGCGATCATTCTCGAGGCCGGCGCATCGACGAACGGAAAGTCCTCGATCTCGCCGAGTTTCAGCGCGCCCATGCGCAGGATCACCGAAGCGAGCGAGGAGCGCAGGATTTCGGGGTCGCCGAATTCGGCGCGGGCCTTGAAATCCTCCTCGCTGTAGAGGCGCACGCAGATGCCGTTCATCAGCCGCCCGCAGCGCCCCGCGCGCTGGTTGGCCGAGGCCTGCGAGATCTTTTCGACCTGCAGCAGTTCCACTTTGTTGCGATAACTGTAGCGGTTGATCCGGGCGAGTCCCGAGTCGATCACGAAGCGGATGCCGGGAACGGTGAGCGAGGTCTCCGCCACGTTGGTGGCAAGCACGATGCGGCGCGTGCCGCCCCCGGGCGCAAAGATGCGCTCCTGCTCCTGGACGGACAGCCGCGCGAACAGCGGCAGGATCTCCGCGCCCTGCGGATGATGCTTGCGCAGGGCCTCGGCGGCTTCGCGGATTTCCCGCTCCCCCGGCAGGAACACCAGCACGTCGCCCGAATTCGATCGCGCGGTGACCTCGTCCACCGCATCGACGATCGCCTGCGGCAGGTCGATTTCGTGCTCGTCCTCGTCATCCTCGTCGAACGGGCGGTACCACACGTCCACCGGGTACAGCCGTCCTGACACCTCGATCACCGGCGCATCGCCGAAGTGCTTGGAGAAGCGTTCGGCATCGATGGTCGCAGAAGTGATGATCAGCTTCAGCTCGGGCCGGCGCGGCAGCAGTTGCTTGACATAACCGAGCAGGAAATCGATGTTCAGGCTGCGCTCGTGCGCCTCGTCGATGATCAGCGTGTCGTACTGCGACAGCCAACGGTCGCCCTGGGTTTCGGCGAGCAGGATGCCGTCGGTCATCACCTTCACGAAGTTTTCGCTGCTGGTTTTGTCGGTGAAGCGCACCTGGTAGCCGACCGCGTCGCCGAGCGTGGTCCGCAACTCGGCGGCGATCCGGGAGGCCACCGAGCGCGCGGCGATCCGGCGCGGCTGGGTGTGGCCGATCATGCCCTGCACGCCGCGCCCGAGTTCGAGGCAGATCTTCGGCAGTTGCGTGGTCTTGCCGGAACCAGTCTCGCCGCAGACGATCACCACCTGGTGCGCGCGAATCGCCTCTGCGATGTCACCGCGCTTCGCGCTGATCGGCAATTCTTCCGGGAACGCGACCCGCGGCAGCCTCGCGCGCCGCTGCTCTACCTGTTCAACGGAGCGCAGCGCGTCGGCAGTGAGCTTGTCGCGCTCGGCGGCCGCGTCCCTGCCGCCGCGGGCCGACTCCTCGAGCTGCTTTAGACGCGCGCGCAGAGGGCCGCGCGTGCGCAGCATGCCGCGATCGATGGCTTCGCGCAGCTTGCGCCAGTCATCATTTCCAAAAGCCGGACGCAGTGAAGCTCGGGGCGAAGACATGGAAAGTATTGGAAGCGTTACAGCGAGTGCAATGAGGGCAGCAATCTTAGACCATAGGCGTCTGCATCAGCTGCGGCACGGGCAAAAAACCCATCTTCAGGCCGTCCATCGTCCCGGGAACGTCCGTTTCAGGAGTATCGGGAAGGGCAAGCTGCACAGCGGAGCCGAACGAGGCGCAGTAGACTAGAATCATGTTCCTGCTGCATTTCCTCCTGGCCAACAACTGACAAGCAGGACCCATGAAGCCTTCCAAGTCCCTGCATCGCTCGTCCGGGCGGGCCCGAGTCGCCGCAAGCGGCAGGCTGCGCATCGGCGATGACTGGAATGCCATCACCATCATCGCCCTGTCCCAGGACAACCCGCTGAAGGCCGTCGCGGAGTTCGTGGAGAACAGCATCGACGCTGGCGCCCGTAACATCACCATCACGCGCGGCCGGGAACGCGGCGAGCACTATCTGGTGGTCGCCGACGATGGTGGCGGCGTGCCGAAGGATGCTGACGGTGCACCGGACTTTCGCTACGTGGCAACACACATCTGTGATTCGATCAAGCGGCAACTGAAGGCTGGCGGCGGCAAAGGCATTCAGGGCGAGTTCGGCATCGGATTGCTGTCATTCTGGACCGTGGGAGAAGAACTGGCGATGACCTCGTCGGGCACCGACGGACGCATCTACGAAATGCACATGCGCAAAGGCGACCCCAGCTACAGCGTAACAAGCCGCAATTCGCTGGTGCCCGAAGCCGGCGCCCGCCTCAAGATTTCCCCACTTCTGCCGGGGATCCGGCAGCTTTCCGGCGAGAAGATTCAGTGGTATCTGGCTTCGGAACTGCGCGAACGCATCCGCCAGTCGGGTGCACGGATCAAGGTGATCGACAAGCAGGCGCGCAAGGAATTCAACGTCGAACCCCGGCAGTTCACTGGCGAGCTGCTGCATCATCTGCCGGCACCGACGCCAGCGTTGGGCGAGGTCTATCTGGAGCTGTATCTGAACCCGGCCGATCCGGGAAACGAAGTCGGACTCTATCGTTCCGGTACGCGCATTCTGCGTTCGCTTACCGAGCTCGACGCGTTCCGGAAAGCGCCCTGGACCGATGGTTACCTGCAGGGCATCATCGATGTACCGTTCCTGAACCTCACTCCCGCCACCCGTACCGGCGTGATTCACGACGCCGCGCTTGAGTCCTTCGCGGCGGCGATGTCACCGGTGGAGGAAAAGCTTGCGGCTCTCCTCGACGAGCAGAAGCGGGCCGAGGAGGAACGCAGCAGTCGCGATACGCTGCGCACCATCCAGCGCGCATTCCGCGAGGCCATGTTCGCGCTGCCCGCGGAGGAGTACGACTGGTTCGATATCAACTCGCGCCAGAAAGGCGCCGCGACCGAGGGTGCAAAACGGCCCTCGGCGGATGGCGCGGAAACCGAAGGCATCCCGGTCGCGGGCGAGAACGCGGACACGCCGCCGCAACGCCAGTTCTTCGAGTATGCGGGGCCGCTCTACAGCGTTCGCATCGCGCCGGCCGCTTGCACCGTTGCGGTCGGCGCGTCGCGAGCGTTGCAGGCGCTTGCGCGCGACGTCAGCCGGCGCTCCATCGCAGATGGCGTGGATTACACCTGGCGCCTGCTCGACGGGGCGGGCCGGCTGGAGGATGCAAACGCGCAGTACGTCACCTATTTTGCCCCCGAAGAACCATGTCTGGTGCGCATCGGGGTCACTGCGCGTCAAGGCGACATGATCTGCGATGCAGACGCATTGATCACGATAACCGACAGCCTGCTGCCAGAAGCCAGGGATCGGCTGTCCGCCCGCCACGGTCTGCCGGGGTACACGCTGGAGCACGCGCCGGGTAAGCTGTGGCGCTCCCGCTACGACGCCGAGCAGAACCTGATCGTCGTCAACAGCGGGCACCGCGACTTCATCTACGCCTCGCGCGCCAAGGCACTCAAGCTGCGCTATCTGGTGCGTCTTTACGCCAAGGAAATGGTGCGCAAGAACTTTCCTGGACTCGCCGCGGATCAGTTGCTGGACAGGTTGATAGAGCTATCGCTCTATACAGAGGAACACCTGCGCTAGGGGGACGATGCGGGCCGACTCCTCGAGCTGCTTTGGACGCGCGCGGAGCATGCCGCGATCGATGGCTTCGGTTGTGTTGTCTTTGCGCCTTTGCGGCGAACGCTCTTGTCGCCGGACAGGGGCCGGCCGCCAGCCTCAGAAGCGGTAGCCGATACCGAACGACACCACCGAATAAAACTTGAAGTCCTTCAGGTCATCCTGCAGGGTTACCATCTCCGCCGCGACGTCGCTCTGCAACTGGGCGCACCTGGCCGTTGTGCCGCACGCCACAGTTAAGTTGACGTTCGGCTCGCCCTGATAGAGCACCCCGAGGTCGAAGGAAAAAGACATTCCCCGCCCCGCCTTGGGTGCGGAGCCGAAACCGATCCCGAGATACGGTGCAACGCTAGGAAAGTCGATTTTGCCATCCAGAGAACCGACTTCGGCGCTGATATAGGTAGTGCCGTCGATTTCGTAAGTGCCGCCGGTCGGCCGGGCGGTCGCCGAGGCCTTGTTGCCGTTCCAATAAGCGCCGCCGCTTACACGGAACACGCCGCTGAACGGATGCCAGTCGAGAAGCACACCGGCAGACCTGAGATCGAGCTCGGCGTTGTAGTGCACGTCGCTCACGGTAATGTCCTGATCGTAGTTGAGGGCGTTCGCCTGCAGGCGAACCGCCAGTTTTTCGCCGATGCCCTTGCTCACATCCAGACCGGCGCCGAGCGTCCCGGCCTTGAGCAACACCCCGACATCAGCCCATGCCGCCGGGCTGACCGCGAGGAAGAGAGCCACGCCTGCAACGAATCTTTTCATTCTTGTACTCCTACAAAAATTGAAACCCGTTCGTCAGTCGGCCCGCGCAACGGATCGCTGCGCGGTACTTCAGATGTCGGCATCCAAAGATGCCGATCGGCAAAGTATTGCATTTCCGGTCCGGAAGGCAAGCTCCGGGTGGCCGGATCACCCCTTGCGCCCGTTCATGTCCTCGATCACCTGCAGGATCGCCGCCGAATCCCAGCGCGTGCCGGCGCGCGCCATGAGCGCGTTGAAGGCCTGCGCGGCAAGCGCGGCACCCGGCGCCGGCGTTTTCGATTCGTACGCGCACTGAAGAACGATGTTGGCGTCCTTGTGATGCAGGCGCGCATCCAGACCGGCGACGAATTGGCGCTGCATCATGCGCGGGCCGAACACCTCGAGCATCCGGCTGCCGGCAAAGCCTTTGGTGAGCGCCTCCCACACCGCCATCGCATGGCCGGCCTTCATGACGTTCAGCGCCTGCGGCCGGCCCATGATTCCCAGCCCTACGAATCCTGCATTCACTTTTCGCTCCTCAGTTCAAACTTTCTTAACACGAAGGGTCACGAAGGAAAAACGAAGGAAAACGAAGGAAAAACAATGGGCGCGAAAAAAAGCAGAAAAGATTCAGAAGATCCGGTCGTGCACGAAGATTTGATCAGTATCGTGCTTTCCCATTTCAGCCTTTGTGCCATGGCGGTCAAGGATCTTGCTTTCCCTCGTGTTCCTTCGTTTTTCCTTCGTGTTCCTTCGTGTTGAACGCGTTTACGCCGTTCGCCCTAAACAAGACCGCGGAAAGGCGAATGCCGCTCGCACCACGCAGCGGTGGCGAGCAGATAGTTCTCTTCCTCGGCCGCGCCGATGATCTGCAATCCCAGCGGCATGCCGTTCGGTCCCTTGCCGGTGGGAATGGTGATCGCCGGCACGCCGACCAGCGTCCAGATGGTGCAGAAGCGCGGATCGCCGGTGTTGGTGAGCGTGGCCGGTGCCTCGCCCGCCGCCGGCGGGGTGATGATCGCCGCATAGCCGCGGTCGAAGAACTGCGCCAGGCTCTGCTGCAATTGCGTGCGCGACTTCAGCGCATCACGGTAATCGGGCTCGCGCATGCTCTCGCCCTCGTCCAGCGCCGCGTTGAGATAGTCGGAGAACTTGTCGCGATACGCCGCGCGCGCGTTCTTCGCCACGCGCGCCGCCTCGAACAGCATGATGGTGCGATGGACTTTGTGCGCGCCGTCGAACTCGCCGGGGATCTCCAGCACGTCCACCGATGCGCCGGCCTCGCGCAGCCGCGCGATATCGGCTTCGAACTGCGCGCGCTGTTCGGGCAAAGCAAGGTGCCACACCGGCGAGCGCACCGCGGCCATGCGCGGGACGGTTCTCAGCGGTTTGACCTCCGGCGTGATCGCGCTACGGTGCACCGTAAGGCAGGAAGCCAGGAATGCGGCATCGGCGACGTTGCGCGCGAACACGCCGGGTTGATCCAGTGTCGGCGAGAACGGCATGACGCCACGCGCCGACATCTGCCCGGAGCTGGGCTTGTAGCCGACAATGCCGCAGAAGGCCGCCGGACGGATCACCGAGCCGTTGGTCTGGGTGCCGAGCGCGCCGGCCGCGAATCCCGCCGCGACCGCGGCGGCTGAACCGCTGGAGGAGCCGCCGGGGGTGTGCGCGTTATTCCACGGGTTGCGGGTCTTGGCCGGAACCATGAACGCCGCTTCGGTGGTGACCGTCTTGCCGAGCATGATCGCGCCGGCCGCTTCGAGGCGCTTCACTACGTCGGCGGTTTCGTCCGGAACATAACCGGCGTAGGCGCGGCAGCCCATCTCGGTGGGAATTCCGGCGGTATAGAAGTTGTCCTTCACCGCGATTGGAATGCCGTGCAGCGGATGCGCCACGCGCATCGGACCGTCAGCCCGGTCGGCCTTCTCCGCCAATGTTACGGCGCGTTCGAGGCTCAGCCATTGCCAGGCCTGGACGTTCTTCTCCAAAGCCACGATCCGCGCCAGCAGGCTCTTGGTGTAATCGGTGCTGGTGATCCTGCCCGAACGGATGCGCTGTGCGGCTTCACGCAGGCTGAGTTTGTATAGGTCTGTCATAGGTTCGATTTTTCACCGCAAAGACGCAAAGAACGCAAAGAAGATCATGAAAAATGACCTATGGGACTCACGGCTATTCTTCGCAGTGTGTCCAGTGGAAGCAAGTTTTTCCGGCCTTTTTACTCTGCGTTCTTTGCGTCTTTGCGGTGAAAAGGTTTACGCCTTGGAATACTTGCGGTAGTCCGGGTTGAGCAGGTTGGGCGGCGCGCCGCCGGTGAGCGCTGCAACGCAGTTCTGCGCGGCGAGCATTGCCATGGCTCGCCGAGTGGGTTCGGTGGCGCTGGCGATGTGCGGCGTGAGCACGACATTGGTGAGTTCAAACAGCGCCGGATTTACCACTGGCTCGTTTTCGTAGACATCCAGGCCTGCGGACCAGATGCGCCCTGCTTTCAGCGCACCTGCCAGCGCCGCGTCGTCGACGATTCCGCCACGCGCCATGTTGATCAGCACCGCCGAGACCTTCATCTTTGCGAGCTCCGCCTTGCCGATGTAGTGATGCGTCTCAGGCGTGTAAGGCAGAATCAGGATGACGATGTCCGACTGCCGCAGCAGATCGTCCTTGCTGGCGTAGGCGGCCTGGAGCACATCCTCGATCTTCCGGTCGGCGCGGCTGATGTCCGTGTAGAGCAGCTTGGTGTCGAACCCGCGCAGGCGTTTGGCGATGGCCTGGCCGATCCTGCCGAAACCGCATACCCCTACCGTGGCGTGGTGCAGGTCGTGTCCCAGCAGTTGCTTGAGGTGCGAGCCCTTCCACTGTTTCGCACGCACCATCCGCTCACCTTCGCTCAGCCGGCGCACCGTCGCGAGTGTCAGGCAAAGCGCCATGTCGGCAACGCTGTCGGTGAGCACGCCCGGGGTATTGGTAGCAATCACCCCATGCCGTGTGCAGGCGTCCAGGTCGATGTGATTGAAGCCCACGCTCACGCTGCACACCGCTTTCAAGCCCGCGCAGCGCGACAGAAACTCATCGTCGATGCGATCCGAGGTGGTAATGACCGCGGCATCCATGTCCTGGAGCCGCTCGATAATCGCCTCCCGGTTGAAGTCCACCTTCGCCTGGTTTGAGGTCACATCGAAGCTTCTGGCGAGGAATTCGATAGTCTCGTCGAACAACTCCCGGGTAACCAGAACCTTGCGTTTCATCATTCTCCCCTCTTGTTTTTCACGCTGAAGTTTCCAATTTTACTGGTAAAGCACACGCGGCAGCCACATGCCGATCTGCGGGAACGCGTACAGCAGCACCATCGCCAGGATCTGGATGGCCATGAACGGCATCATGCCTTGGAAGATCTGGCCCAGCGTTACGTGCGACGGCGCCACGCCTTTCAGATAGAAGGCCGCCATGGCCACCGGCGGCGACAGGAAGGCAGCCTGCAGGTTCAGCGCCACCAGCAGCCCGAAAAACAGCGGGTCGATGCCGAACTGTCCCAGCAACGGCAGGAATATGGGCACGAAGATGACGATGATCTCGGTCCACTCCAGTGGCCAGCCCAACAGGAAGATCACCAGTTGCGACAGGATCAGGAATTCGATCGGCGACAGCTCCAGCGCGGTCACCCAGCCTTCCAGAAGTCCCTGCCCGCCCAGCAGTGCGAAAGTGGAGGAAAACAGCTGCGAGCCCACGAACAGCCAGCACACCATTGCCGTGGTGCGGGCGGTGAGGAACACCGACTCCCTGAGGCGCGTCCAATTCAGCCGCCGGTAGGCAGCCGCCAAAATGATGGCCCCGAACGCCCCCACCGCCGCCGCCTCGGTCGGAGTGGCGACACCGCCGACGATGCTGCCGAGAACGGTAACGATCAGCACCGCGAGCGGCAGGAAGGAGCTGGCCAGCATCTTCAGGAGCTCAAGCATCGGGACGTTGCGCTCCTCCTCGGGAAGTCGCGGCGCCAGTGCCGGATTCAGCTTCGCGCGGCCGATCACGTAGAGGATGTACAGCAGGGCGAGCAACAATCCGGGGAACAGCGCGCCGGCATAAAGCTGAACCACGGAGACCTGTGCGGTGGCGCCGTAAAGAATCAGCATGACGCTTGGGGGAATGAGGATTCCGAGACAGCCTCCAGCGGTGATAACGCCAGCCGAAAGCTTGACGTCGTAGCCCGCTCGCAACATCGGGGGAAGCGCCAACAGGCCCATCAGCGTAACCGTAGCCCCGATGATCCCCGTGGCGGTGGCGAAAATGGTGCACGTAATGATTGTGGCCACAGCCAGGCTGCCCGGCAGCCCTCCGAGGGCGAGTTGGAGACTCCGGAACAGCCGATCGATGATGTTGGTGCGCTCAATGACGTAGCCCATGAACACGAACAGCGGCACCGACATGACCACGTCGTTGGTCATCACTCCGAAGGTGCGCAGCACCATCTGGTCGAAAATCGGGCTGGAGAAGAAGGTTTGCCCGGGACGATAGAACGCGATGAAGCCAAACACCATGCCCAGCCCCATCAGCGTAAAGGCGGTGGGGAAGCCCATCAGAATCGCCACCACGATCAAGCCCAACATGAGCAGTCCGAGGTGCGGGCGGGTGATCTGCTCGGGGATGAGCAGTAGAAGCAGGATGACGACGATGCTGAGGGCGAGAAACCCCAGTCCGAAGCGAGCCGCCCTCATCTGCCGTGCTTCTGATGTTCGGCGGCAAGCCCCGCCTTGATTTCCTCGACGTCAATCTCCTCCACGTCTTGCAACCGCTGCGGCCATTGCCCCCTCTTGAGGCAGATCACGCAACGCGCGATCTCCGCCGCACCCTGCAGCAGCAACAGTGCGCCCGCGAGCGGGATCACGAGCTTGAGCGGATAGATCGGTATGCTGCTGCTCGAGATCTGCGACTTTTCGGAAAATCCCCAGGACTCCCAGAAGAACCCCACGCCAAACCAGGCGAGCGCCGCGATGCCCGGAACGAAAAACAGGAGATAAAGGCCAAGGTCCAGTCCGGCCTGCAGCCGTGCGGGAAGAAAGCGATACAGCACGTCGCCGCGCACGTGACCGTTGCGGGAGAGCGTGTACGCGCCCGCCATCATGAACAGCGCGCCGTAGAGCATGAGGCTCACGTCCCCGCCCCATTGAGTGGGCGCGTTGAATAAGTAGCGCGCGGCCACGTCGAAACAGACCACTGCGGTCAGGCCGACGATGCACCACGCGCACGCCTTTCCCGCCCACGCACTTATTCGGTCAATTCTCAAAAGGTAGCCGTCCACCGCACCTCCTCACGACGCACCTTGTCCTTCACATCCGGGCAACCGGACGCGAGGCAGGAATCAGGCGTTCCCGAAGAAATGCTGGTAGGCGAGATCGGCGGGAACGTCGAATTTGATCTGGTAGCCCACCACACGCCGCATGTACGCCTTCTGTGAATCGAGCACCTTGGCGAAGTACGGGTTCTCCTGGCTCTTCTGGGCAATCACCTTGTCCCAGGCGTCGAGCTGGGCCTGGAGAATGTCGCGCGGCGTCTCGATGAACTTGATTGCGCGCTTGTCGCGCAGGTCGAGGTAAGCCTGGGAGTAGACGTCCAGTATCTTCCAGGTCATCTCCGCGCTCGCAACCTTGGGCGCATAGCGCAGCACCGTCTTGTACTGCTCCGGCAGGCCGTCGAATACCTTCTTGTTGACCAGCACCTCGAAGCACTCGGCAGGCTGATGGTAACTCTGCACCATGCAGATCTTGGCTACGTCGGGCAGGCCCAGGCCGGCGTCCACCGCCGGGTTGTTGAACTCCGCCGCATCGATCACGCCGCGGTCAAGGGCCGGCACAATGTCGCCACCGGGCATGGACACCACCGAGGCGCCCATATTGGCGAACACGTCGATGGACAAGCCCACGGTGCGGTACTTGAGCCCCTTGAAGTCCGCCGCGCTCTTCACTTCCTTGCGGAACCAGCCGAGCGGCTGGACGCCCATCGGTCCGAGCAGGAAGGGCGCCACTTCGAGCTTGAGGACGTCACGGTATAGCTCCTCGTAAAGGGCCTTGCCACCGCCGTGTTCGTACCAGGACAGGAAGGTGTTGGCGTCATGGCCCAGCGCAGGGCCGGTACCGAACAGCGATAGCGCCGAGTTCTTGTTGTACCAGAATGCGGGCACCGCGTAACAGGCGTCCAACGTTCCCTTGTGCACGGCGTCGGCCATGTCGAAGGCCTTCACCACTGCGCCCGCCGCCAGCACGTCGATTTTCAATCCGCCACCCGAGAGATCGGACACGATCCGCGCGTAGTCCTGCACCAGAGCGAAAAAGAAATCCCCGGAAGGATTCGCCGCTTGCATGCGCAGCGTCACCGCGGGGCCGGCGGCGGCGCCCGGTGCGGAAACAGCGTTCGATGAAGGTGGTTCGGAGCCTCCGCAGCCGGGAAGCGCGGCGAGCGCGGCAGCACCGCCTGCCACCGCGGCGGCGCCGAGAAAGCGCCGGCGCGAAGCACGCGTTGCCTCACCCTGTCTGGAAATTCGTTTCGCTTTTGTCATTGCTGTTTCCTCCTTTTGTTAAGAGAATCGCACCGCATTTATCTGGTTGGTGCAGCCTTGACCGCCGCTCCCGAGTGCGGCCTTTCCCTCATTTTGCACGCTTGAGCAGCCAAGCGAGGATAGGTGGCGTCATCAGCGTGGTAAGGATCACCATGATCACGATCACCGAGAACTCCTCGTCGGTCACCACGCCCAGGCCCTTGCCCACCGCGGCGAATATCAGGCCTACCTCGCCGCGCGGAACCATGCCCCAGCCGACCAGCCAGCGGTTGCCCCGGCCCGCAGCCAAGCCTGCCACCACCTTGCCAGCCACGGCGACGGCAGTCAGCCCGAGCGCGATCAAAAGCACATGCGGGTTGGCCAGCAGATCGAGCTTCACGTGCATCCCGGTCAGCACGAAGAAGAACGGCACCAGGAAATGTCCCAGAGGCTCGACCAGATGCTCCATGTGCTTCTCGTTGTGATGAGTCAGCACCTTCTCCACGCGCCCGCGGGTTCCGGCATCGGCGGGCTTGAGTGCCGCCTCGATGTCCCGGTCAAAGGCCGGTCGGTCGTAGTCGCGGAAATGCACTTCGTCCAGCACCAGGCCGGCCGCGAATGCGCCGACGATCGGCGCCAGGTCCATCTGCTGGGCGATGAACGCGAAAACCAGGCAGGTGCAGATCACCAGCGTGAACTTCATTCCCACGCCCGTGTGAATTGCGGCGAACATCCGGCTGATGCGCGGCGCGGCAAGCCGTCCGAGGACGAGCGCACCGGCAAGGAACGCGAAGGCCTTGAACAGGATGATGCCGACGCCGGCGGCATCCAGCGATCCTGTGGAGACGATCGCCGACACCACCGCCAGTATCACCAGCCCGAGCACGTCGTCGATCACGGCAGCGCCGAGCACGATCTGCGCGGCCGGCATCTGCAACCGGCCCAGATCCTGAAACACGCGTCCGGTGATCCCGACCGAAGTGGCCGTCAGCGTGGCGCCGAGGAACAGGTAGGCATTGAACGACATGCCCGGCATGAGCATCGGTCCCACCAGCCACGTGCCGAGAACGAAAGGCACGACCACGCCGATCACCGCGACCACGAAAGCCCGAGCGCCGACTTTCATCATCGACTGCACGCTCGATTCCAGGCCGATCTGGAACAACAGTACGACTACGCCCAGTTCCGCCAAGAATAATATGATCTCGTCGGACGCGATCGGCTCGAATAGGTCGAAACCCGCCAGCGCGAGATTGCCCAGCACGATGCCCATCAGCAGTTCGCCCAGCACCATCGGCTGGCCCACGCGATCGACCAGGCAACCGATCTTCGCCGCTATCAGGATCACCGCAATCCACATGAACAACTTCGCCGAATGCGCCGCCGCATCGCCGGCGGCCATCGCGGTAGCCGGCGCGAGCAGTTCCAGCACCGCCGAAATCAACAAGGCAATAGCCGCAAACTGCAACGCGCGACGCATTCTCATGCGGAGGTTTCCTCTCCGGTCCTGCAATGCTTCATTGCACGCCTCCTGAAATTACGAAGCCGGAATCATAATGACCGCCGACCGTCGCAAGCAAACTACGACGGACTCTGTCGGCTCAATTTGCTCCACCGTTCAACGGGCGGGCTGCGATCGCTGCTCTCCCGCCCATAGCCTGCTCTGCAAGCGCACGACGTCGCTCAGCGACTTGGTCTGCATGAACGTGTCGCGCAGCCAGCCGCTGTCGTTCTGACCGCTGACGAGATTCGCGCCGATTTCCGCGAGCGCGTCTCCCGAACCCAGCGCCAGCGCGTGCGGCACCAGGGCATCGAGGGTCTCGGCGATGTCCTCCTTGAGCAAGCGGCGGCTGCGCGTGTAGGCGTCGATGAACCCGGCCTGCATTCCGTAGCGGCAGGCGGTAAAGCGGTTAAAGCCGTACACCCGATAGACATCCTGCGAGGGCTCGCGCGGCCGATCCAGCATCAGGTGTCGCGCGAGCGCCTGGGCGTAGGCGCCGAGTACCGCCGCCCGCTCCACGGTGAGCGGTGTATCGCAGACGCGAATTTCGATGGTGCCGAATTCCGGCTTGGGCCGGATGTCCCAGTAAAAATCCTTCATGCTTTCCACCACCTTGAGATCGAGCATGGTGTCGAAGTAGTCGTTGAACTCCTGCCAGTCCCGCACGAAAGGCAGGGTTCCCGACAACGGGAAAGCGTTGATGTTGTTCAGTCGCGAGGAATCGAAGGCGGTGTCCATGCCCTGCGAGAACGGCGAGGAGGCGGACAACGCAATGAAGTGCGGGATGTATCGCGACATCATGTGCGTCAACCAGATCGCATCGTCTCCCGACGGCACGCCGATATGGACGTGCTGGCCGAACACAGTGAACTGCTTGGCAAGATACCCATACAACTCATGCAGGTGCAGGAAACGCGCCTTGGGAAAGATGCGCTGCTCGCCCCAGTGCTGGAAGGGATGCGCGCCGCCGCCGGCAATCGCCAGGTTCAGCCGCTGCGCGCTCTTGAGGACGACATCGCGTATCGCTGAAAGCTCGGCCAGCATTGCGCGATAATCCGTGTGCACCGATGTGCTGATCTCGATCATGCTCTCGGTGATCTCCGGCTTGATGTCACCGGGATGCTTCTGTTTTTCGATCAGGCCGAGCAGGTCGCCAGCACCGTGCATCAGGTCCCAGTCGTGGGTGCTCAGGATCATGAGCTCGAGCTCGATTCCCATCGTAAGCGGCTCCGAAAGGGAAAACGCCAACATCATCGATTCACCCCCGTGCCGGTTTCGCCTGCCGACTTCAGCGCCCACTGCGTCGCAAGCGGGCCGACCAGTCCCAGGATTACCACGGCCGACAGCACAATAGAGGAAAGCCGCGCGCCGAATTCCGGATAAAGGGCGGAAGCGCCGTGAACCATGACGACGGCAATACCGGACATCGGCACCATGCCCACGCCCAGCAGCGCCGCCTTTCTGACGGTCAGGCCGGAAAGAGGCGTAAACAGCGCCTGACCCGCTGCCTTTCCGACAAGGCGGGCCAGCACGATGGCCAATCCCATGGCGCCGCTGGCCGCGAGTGCGGAGAGTTGAAGCTGCGCCCCGGTGATCACGAACAGCACGACCAGGAAAAACTGCCCGCCGGGACCGAATTCGACGGCCATGAGATCGTGGTCACGATCGAGATTCTTCACGAATACACCGAATGCAAGCAGCGCAAGCAATACGGAGAATTTGAACGATACGGCAAGACCGACGGTCGCCACGATCAACCCGAGCAGCAGGACGAATTGCCCCTCTTCGTGCTTCCCGAGCCATCGGGCAAAAATGCGGGCCACGAAAAACGCGAGATAGCCCAGGGCCAGTGAACCGATAATCAGATAAACGGGATGGGTCAGCGCCTTGAGCCAGTTGGCCCGGTATTCCAGATGCACGAAACCGATCAACAGTGCGATGCACAGGAAGGCGAAGACGTTGTTCAAGGCCGTGAGGGTCAGCAGGCGTTCGGTAAACGGTCCCTTCGCCCGTTGCTCGTGCACGATCATGATCAGCACCGCCGGCGAGGTTGCCATCGCAATCGCCGCCGCGGTCGCGGCAAACAGGCGCTCTATGCCGAAGAATCGCAACACGCCGTAGACCAGCACGAACGACAGCAGGCTTTCCGCCACGCTGCTCGCCAGCAGCCAGCGGTCGTGCACGAGCCAGCGAAAATCCAGTCGGCGGCCCAGTTCGAAAAGAATCAGGCCGATGGATATGTCCACGAAAATGGACAATTCGGAAAGCATCGACTGTTCGAGCAGATTCAGCGCGCCGGGGCCGAGGGCGATGCCCGCCGCGATGAAACCGGTGATCCGCGGCAGATGCAGCAATCTCGTGAAGACGTGACCGACGATGAGACCGCAGAGCAGGATCGCACCGATCAGCAACAAGTTTCCCGCAACAAGCGGAAAGGTGGGCAGGAAGCTCACTTCGTCCATGAAATTCGGTCTCGGGAATGGCGCCGGAATCCGGTGCAGGAAGCGGTGAAAATACCGCCGTTTGACAGCGCGGGAAAGCGCTAAGTGCTCAAAGCCGGGTGAATTCTAGGTGCCGTGCGGGAGCCGATCAAAGCGATTTACACTTTTTAACATCCGCCCTCGCATCTATTCCACTGCCAGAATCTTGCACCACAGAACCTAAACCTTGAGCCACAGAGGTCACAGAGGTCACAGAGAACACAGAGAAAGACAAGAGCGAAGTACTTGCCATACACTTCGGAAAAACACAAAGGACGACGGAACCTCGGAACCTTTTTTTTCCTTTGCACCTTTCTTCTTCTTTGCGTACCCCTCAAGGGCACCCGTCGAGCGGGTATTGAAAAGAAGGTATTGAAAAGAACCCGTTGCGTCGAACGCTCTTCATGCCGGCCAGGGGCCAGCTTCATGCAAGAGAAGCGCAATTTCGATATCTCGCCATCAAGGTGCAAGAATCACGATTGAACACGAACAAAGACCTCTCTCAGGGATTTTCTCTGTGTTGGCTCCGGCATAACCAGGCTGTAGAAAAGCCCCTAACACAACCCTGATTGATGGTCCACCGAAACAACCTGGATTTTGTTGGTGCCTGACAATGTTATTGCTGCCACGCTCGACGATGCGTTCTGCGAGGCGATCGCAGTGCCGTCGATCGTTGGAGTCCAAATTTATCGAATCGCGGCTCATATCGCGCCTAATTCTTGTGTCGATTGACTTCGGACTTTTTCTACAGCCTCAACGTATGCGTTGAGCGGACGCCGAGGAGCGCAGCGGAGCGGCGTCGGATGCAAGCGGGGGTTAGCCTGCGTAAACTGCGTACGCAATTGCGTTTTTTCCACTCCTCTTTACCGAGTACATCAACTCATCCGCTCGCCGAAGCAATTCGTCGGCGGTGATTGGACCATCCCGGTAGGTCAAGGCGCCAATGGAAAAGGTCACCGGCCAATCGTTCCGTCGCATTTCATCCAGCAGGATGGACTGAATTTTGGGGATGATCATCTGCGCGGCATCTTGGCCGATTTCGGGTAACAGTAAGATAAACTCATCGCCACCCAACCGTGCCATGAGATCCGTTCTCCGCAAATGGCTCTTCGCCCGATTAACGACCGCGCAGAGGAGCTTATCCCCAGTTCGGTGACCGGATTGGTCGTTCACGGTTTTTAAGCCATCCAGGTCGATATAGGCGATAGTAAAAGGGCGTTTGTAACGTTGAGAACGGTCTAGCTCAGTTTGTGCCACTTCGAAAAAGTAGCGCCGATTGGCGGTGCCTGTCAAATGGTCAACACGAGCGATCTCCTTTTCGCGCTCCAGCGCTTTTAATGCCGATAAAAGTAGAGTCACCACCACAAAGAAACACAAGCGAACGATAGCATTCCAGTAGCGAATAACTAACGGTGGTGGGTAAGATTGTCCGACTAGGGCATCAGCAACAAACCACGTGATAGCCGCGATGACACTGATCGCAAGACCAAAATTTCTGCCTGAGAACCAGGTCACCAAAACAACGGGGATCAAATAGAATAAAGAGAATGAAAGCTCGTTTCCGGTCACGTAGTCGCCGATTCCTACGACGGCGACGAAAAGGCAGCCCGTGGTCATCCAGTAGAGTGAGATTTTTTTCTCAAGATTTGCCAGTCGGTCCATTAGTAGTTACTTATTGCTATGAATTGGGGCAGCAGGCTAACGAAGATAACGTTAACCTGCGCCGAAACAAATCGCTTCGCGCTATATTCTCTCTGTGATCGTCGTGGTGCAAGGTTTTTTGTGCATTTGCAGATTCAGGACACGCAAGAGTCTGAAAGCGATACGCGATCGTATCCGGGCCAGGACCGGGCGCACACGCAGAGACAGTCTGCGCAGCATCGTTGCGGAACTGAACCCCATGCTCCAGGGCTGGTACGGCTACTTCAAGCACGCTCATCCGTGGACCTTCGACGGCATGGATGGCTTCGTGCGGCGCCGGTTGCGCACGCTGCTGCGCAAGCAGCAGAAACGACCCGGGGCTGTTTCGTCATTTGCCCGTTGTGGTTTGAGAGTGCGTTTTGCGCTGGGCACGGCGTCCTCTTCGTCGGCCGGCAGCAACATATGTTGCACAAATCGAGGAACTTGTGTGCGGATATCGCGCCGCCACGGCAGTGGGTGTAAAGTGCGGGTTGCATCAGTATCGCAGATGCAGATTGTGTTACCGGTGACCCATGCCGGGAGGGAAATCAACGTATACGCCCACCACCCTTGAGAGAAGGAGGTATCCAGGTGAAAAGCATCATTGCCGTTTTCGCGTTGTTCTTGCTAGCGCTGACAGTCGGGTGCGTGACCACAGAAAGTGCATTTCAGCCGTCCGAGGTCATGCCCGGGGTGGAAAACCTGATCGGAATGAGTGCAGATGTCAACGGCAACAACCGGGTGAAGTTCAAAGTCAAGCATCTGGCGCCTGCCAATACCCTTGTGCCTCCAAAATCCTTCTACATCGTTTGGGCACAGAACGCGGAAGGCCGATCAATTCCCCTGGGCCGGCTATGGATCGGGACCACTCGCGATGGCGCCTTTGAAGCCACAGTCCCTTTTATCGAATTTCGACTTATCGTAACGGCGGAGGACGAAATCGTACCGCAGACGCCAGCGGAACCCTTCGTTCTTTCCAGCGAACTGATGAAACCGGAGCAACGCTGAAACACGCATGTGCACACTGGCGTGCGCCGCATTTGTATTCGAGCGCACTTCGCCTGAAGGAGATAAAAAGAGAGGAGTACTTCGGATGAAACGATTGCTGTGGATCATGAGCATTTTTATTCTTGTAGGCTGCGGGGTTTCAACCGAAACCTACCGCCAGACCGCGACTGAGCGCCAAGACCTGGAAGCGCGTCTGCAGGCGGAGCGCGAGCGCAAGCAAGCGCTGGAAAACGAGGGATCCAGTCTGCAGGGAAGGAACAAGACGTTAGAGTCTAGTCTCGCCGCCACGCAAAATCAGCTGCAGGAAAGCGAAAGGAAACTGACCGCTGAAATGCAGCGCAGCAAGAAGCTGGAAAGCGCCAATCTGGCGGCGCAGCAGTCGATGGCCGCGATTTCAAAAGAGCGCGACGGGTATCGGGCGGAACTTGAGTCCCAACGCGCGACCAGCACAGACCTTTCCAAGAAATATCAGCAACTGCAGACCGATCATGATCGTGCGCTGGCCGACCTCGACGCGGCGACCGCATCCGGAACGGCGACAGAAAACAAGCTCGACATTGCCCAGGCGGACCTTGAGTCCGAACGCGCGACTAGCGCAGACCTCTCTGCGAAACATCAGCAGTTGCAGGCCGATCATGATCGTGCGCTGGCCGACCTCGACGCGGCGACCGCATCCGGAACGGCGACAGAAAACAAGCTCGACATTGCCCAGGCGGAGCTCTCCGTTGAGCGGTCCGCCCGCGCAGACGCAACCAAGGAGCTGGATCGGTTTCATGAGGAGAACCGTCGCCTGAGCACCGAATTGGCGAAGGAGTCTGCCGCCAGGGCCTCGGGCGCCACCAGACTGCAGCAACTTCAGGCGGAGAACGATCAGCAGCGCAAGATTCTGAACGATTCTGCCGCGGCACAAGCGGCCAGCGACAATAAACTGAAGGAGACCCAGTCGGAACTTTCGGCCGAGCGCGTCGCGCGAGCCAAGGAGGCCGAACAGTTGATACAACTGCAGGCGGAGAAAAAGAGCCTGTTCGCCAATGTCGGTTCAGAGACGGCCGCACGCGCCACTCTGGCGGGAAAACTAGAAGGCATGCAGGCGGAGCGCGATCGCCTCTCCCAGAATGTGGAATCAGAGCGCAGCGCCAGGATGGATGCCGAGAAAAGAACAGAATCGGTTCAAAACGAACTCGCGCTACAGCAAACCGCTCTTGCCGAAAGCTCAAAGGCTCTTCAGGCGACCCAGGTTGAACGGGATGGTTTGGCTTCCGAACTCCAGAGTTCGAAGAATGCGCTGGCGGAAGTGGAGAAACAGCTTGCCGACGCCAAGAACGATCTCGTCGTGCGGCGCAATGCTGCCGCGGATGTTAACGTGAAGCTCTCTGCCGCTCAGGCCGAACGGGACCAGGCTCAGGCCTCACTCAGCAAAGCGCTTGCCGAGCTGAAGACCGCCCAGGATTCGTTCGCGGACAAAGTATCATCCCTTGCGGAAGTTTCCAGGAACCTCGACGCGACGGCATCGGATCGCGAACAGCTATCAGCCGAGGTCCAATCGCTGCAAGTACAGGTGTCGAAGCTCAGTGCGAAAGCCGCTGCACTGGACGCAGCCACAAAGCAGGCGGAATTGGAGAAACAAGCGAAGATTGACGAATTGAAACGCACCTACGACAACTTGCTTGATGAGATGAAGACCGAGGTCGCAAAGGGCGAGATCACGATTTCTCAGTTGCGAGACAAACTGACGGTCAATGTTCTTGACGAAATCCTGTTTGATTCTGGAAGCACGCAAATAAAACCTCGCGGCCTGGCCGTACTCAAGCGAGTGGGTGATATTCTGAACAACGTCAGGGACAAGATCATCGTGATCGAGGGCCACACAGACAACGTTCAGATCAGCCGGGAGCTGGCTAGGAAGTACCCGACCAACTGGGAGCTTTCCACCGCCCGCGCGACCAGCGTCGTTCGCTATCTGCAGGACGAATCGAAGCTGGATCCGGAACGGCTTTCCGCAGCGGGATACGGCCTCTATCACCCGGTTGACACCAACGACACCCCGGAAGGAAGGCAGAGGAACCGGCGCATCGAAATAAAATTGATTCCGACCGAGGTGGCCGCGATTCGCTGAATGAATAATCAGGGATGTTCAGGCTGGACGTAATTGATCCTAAATCCGGTAGTTCATATAGCGCCAGGGACGCCAAGGAAGGCTATGAGCATGCCTGACCGAACATACCCAGAGGGTGAAGGCGCCGATGGATCCATGCATTTTTCCTTGGGCACCGCGGACACGGCGTTGGCGTAGCCATCCGGGGCGGGAGGCGGTGCTTCGGCGCACTTCCCGCAAGTCGGCCGACTACGTCGGTAACGTGTCCGTGCGCCGCTTTGCGCACCCCGCAAGGGGGTATTGTGAAGAATCCTTGGCGATGATGACGTGAACCCTGAACGGCCCGTGCGCACCCATCACCAGCGTCATTTCGATGTCGGCGGTGCGCGAAGGCCCGGAAACGAAATTCACCTGGCGCGGCAGACTGTCGTGCTCCCTGCGCAACAGATCCCAGCCGTCTTCCATGGCGCGAACGATGCGCGATGCCGGAACGATGGCGATGTGGTTGTCCGGAAGCAGGCTGGTGGTGGCATGGTTGTCCTGGCCCGACAGCAGCATAAGCGTGCCGTTTTCCGCCAGCGCGCAGTAAGTACCGGTAATGCCGACCTTGTCGTCGCCGTTGGCGGGACGCGCCGCGATCCGCAGTCCCGCGCCCGCCCAGTCGAGGTTCGCGAACTCCGGCCAGCACGCACCGCTCAGCGGCAGCTTGTTCTCGGTCAGGTACTTCGCCACTGCCTGCGCCACGTCCGCCACGGAGTTGACTTCGGCAACGCTTGACATCATGGCGATGCAACGTTCCTTGAAGCGCGGCAGCAACTCCCAGCTCATGTTTGGAAGCGGGCCGCGCGGATGCGCACGCAACCTCGCCACCGCCGTTTCCCGCTCTGGCGCGGTCAGCGCCCCGGTCCGGCCATTGGCTGCGCGTATGCGCTGCAGGATGTTTTCTCTCGCACCCATCGTGGTCTCGGTCAGTGGCGTTTTTGCTGCGAGTACGAGTCGCGGAAGGTCCTGCCATTCGGGGCTGGCAAGTCGCGGCCCCGGGTCCACTCCCCTCCTGCGGCCGGCAGCTTGTGCAGCATCCCGGACTTCCCGCCCATCATCCTGCCCAGGCGTGCCGCGATTCTCGTCATCAGCGCGTACACGGCGGGGCGGGTCGCCGCCCAGGCCCACAGCTTCAGCCCCAGGCGCTCGGACCACGGGCGCAGATTGCGCTCGACCTGCTTCTCGCGCAGCTTGCGCATCAGGTCCGGCAGCGGGATCTTGACCGGGCATACCACACCGCACTGGTTGCACAGCGTCGCCGCGTTCGGCAGATCGAGCGCGTTTTCGATGCCGACGTAGGCCGGCGTCAGGATCGAGCCGATCGGCCCGGGATAAACCCAGCCGTAGGCGTGGCCGCCGATGTTCTGATACACCGGGCAATGGTTCATGCAGGCGCCGCAGCGGATGCAGCGCAGCGCCTCGCGGATCTCGGAGCCGAGTATCCTGGTGCGCCCGGCGTCGACGATGATGACGTGGAATTCGCCGGGTCCATCCTTGTCGCCCGGGCGCTTCGGCCCGGTGGTGAACGAAAGGTAGTTGCTGATCGACTGTCCGGTCGCGGAGCGGGTCAGCAGCCGCAGCATCAGCGACACATCCTCCAGCGTGGCGATGATCTTCTCGATCCCCGCGATCGCCACGTGCACCCTGGGCATGGTGGTGGTCATGCGACCGTTGCCCTCGTTGGTGACGATCATGGTGGAGCCGGTCTCAGCCACCAGGAAGTTGGCGCCGCTGATGCCCATGTCCGCGTCGAGAAAGTGCGGGCGCAGGATCTCGCGCGCTTCGTGGGCGAGCGCCGCAATTTCGGTGAGCCGCGGGCGCTTGTGCTTCACAGCGAACAGGTCGGCGATGTCGTCCTTGGACTTGTGCACCGCCGGCGCGATGATGTGCGAGGGCGTTTCGCCGAACTGCTGGATGATGTATTCGCCGAGGTCGGTCTCGCGCACGTCCAGGCCGGCCGCCTCCAGGGCATGGTTGAGATCGGTTTCCTCGCCGAGCATCGACTTGGACTTGATGATCTTGCGCACCTTGTGCTTCTGCGCGATCTCTATCACCAGCCGGTTGACGTCCTGCGGCGTCTCGGCCCAGTGGACGATGGCGCCCGCGGCTTTGGCGTTTTTCTCCCACTCCTCCAGCAGCGTTTCCAGGTTCAGCAGGCCGAAGTCGCGGATGCGCGCCGCCGCTTCGCGGATCTCCTCGAAGTTGTCGAGTTCGAGTATGGATTTTGCGCGCGCCACCACCAGCTTGCCCTTGGCGTTCTTCAGCGCTTTCTGTACTTTCGGGTCGGCAAGCTTCCTGCTGGCCGCCTCCTTGAACTGGTTCGATGAAACCTGCATGCGTTCTCCCTTGCGCGGTTCTCAGTCCTTGTTCTGCTCGGTCATGCCCGCCAGCACTTCGGCGACATGCAGCACCCGGGTCCGGGTGTCGCCGCGCCGCCGCAGCCGACCTTCGATGTTCAGCATGCAGCCGAGGTCGCCCAGTACCAGGGCGTCGGCGCCGCTGGATTGCACGTCCTCGCACTTGAGATCGGCGATGCGCGTGGAGATATCGCCAAACTTCACCGCGAAGGTTCCGCCGAATCCGCAGCACTGCTCGGGTTGCTGCATTTCCCTGATGGTGAGACCGGGCACTTTCGACAGCAGCGCGCGCGGCTGGGATTTCACGCCCATCTCGCGCAGGCCCGAACAGGAGTCGTGATAGGTGACGGTGCCGCCGAATTTGCCGGGAACCCGATCCAGCCTGACGACGTTCACCAGGAAATCGGTGAGTTCGTAGGACTTGCGTGCGAAGGCCTCGACCTCTTCCCCGAGTTCGGGAAAGTCGGCCAGCAATTCGGGGTAGTGCGCGCGGATCATGCCGCCGCAGGATCCGGAAGGCACGACCACATAGTCGCAATCCGAGAATTCCCGGATCAGTTTCTTTGCCAGGGCTTGCGCTGCCTTTCGATCACCGGAGTTGTAACCCGGCTGCCCGCAGCAGGTCTGCGCGGCCGGCACTACTACTTCGCATCCGGCTGCTTCGAGAAGCCTGAGCGCCGCAAAACCGATGTTCGGCCGCATCAGGTCAACCAGGCAGGTAACGAAAAGACCGACTTTCATTTTTTCTCTCTTGCTCTTTCTAAATCTTCACCGCAACGGCGCAAAGACGCAAAGGCAACGCAAAGGAAAGCAACTTTGTGTAGACGGCAAATCCATCATCCTGGGCCCGGGACCATTGATTCTTGAATCGTATTCGCATTTCATTGCGTGTTTTTCTTCGCGCTTCTGCGCCTTTGCGGTGAGGTTTGGATAGGTAAGCGGGTGCGTGCGGCAGGCGGGAACGCGGTCTACACGACGAAGCAGGGGCTTGAGGCGCAGCGCAACAAGCCGCGAATCATAGCATAGGGGGTTTCGGGCCCTGCGCGGCCGGGTTGTTCTCCCCGGTTTCGCCATGTAAAATTGCCGCATTGCACAATGCCACTGAAAAGCGAGGGAAATCGTGTCCGAAGGGAACGGCAAAACCTCGATCCAGGTCATCGAGCGCATGATGGATCTGCTCGATGCGCTGGCCCGCAACAACGAACCGGTGAATCTGAAACGGCTGGCGAATTCCACCGGGCTGCATCCGTCCACCGCTCATCGCATCCTCAACGTGATGGTGGAATTCCGCATGGTGGACCGGGTCGAGCCCGGCACCTACCGGCTGGGCATCAAGCTTCTGGAACTCGGCAACCTGGTCAAGTCGCGCATCAATCTGCGGGACGAGGCGCTGCCTTTCATGCAGCGTCTGCATCAGGAACTGCACGAAACGGTGAATCTGTCGGTGCGCCAGGGCGACGAAATGGTCTACGTCGAGCGCCTGCTTTCCGACCGCACCGCGATGCGCGTGGTGCATCTGATCGGCGCGCGGGCGCCTCTGCACATCACCGCCGTGGGCAAGGTGTTCCTGTTGGAGGACGGCCCGGACAAATGCCGCGAGTACGCGCAACGCTCGGGTCTGGCGGTGTACACCAAGAACACCATACGGGATCTCGGCACGCTCACGCGGGAACTGGAGCGCGTGCGCAAGCTCGGCTACGCGTTCGACAACGAAGAAGCGGAACAGGGTGTGTCCTGCATTGGCGCCGGCATCCATGATGACGATGGCCGGCTGGTAGCGGGCCTTTCGCTGTCGGCACCGTCGAACCGCATGGACAAAGCCTGGGGGCCGCGGGTAAAGGAAGTCGCGGAGGAGATTTCCCGCGCGCTGGGATACCGCGCCGGGGTAAAAGCTGCCTAGCCTCGGAAGCGCAGGACGTCGGCCTCGATCCAGCGCTTGATACGGTTCGCATCCGCGATCCGCGAAAGTTTTCCCCAAGAGTCGAGCAATACGATGATCCTCGGCTTGTCCCCGATCATCGCCTGCATCACCAGGCAGCGTCCGGCTTCACTGATGTAGCCGGTCTTGGACAGACCGATTTCCCACCGCTGGCTCTTTATCAGTCGATTCGAGTTCACGAAGGACAGCACATGGCGACGGCGCTTTCCTTCGGATTCGATCTTGAAGGAATCCGAGGTGGTGTATTCGCGGATCAATGGATAATGGTGTGCGGCTTTCACCATTTTCGCCAGATCGTCGGCTGTGGAAACGTTGTCGGGAGTCAGCCCGGTGGCATCGACAAACCGGGAATTGACCATGCCCAGATCAATCGCCTTCTGGTTCATGACTGCCACGAATGCCTCATTGCCACCCGGAAAATTGCGCGCCAGCGCCGCAGCGGCACGGTTTTCGGATGCCATTAGCGCGAGTTTCAGCATTTCCGCGCGCATCAACGTGGTGCCGACGGACAGCTTCGAGCGCGACCCTTTCATGCGGTCCACGTCGGCGTTGTCGATGCTGATGGACTCCAGCAGCGGCAATCCCGAGTCGAGGACGACCATCGCCGTCATGAGCTTGGTGATCGAAGCGATCGACAATACCTGGTCGGTGTTCTTGGCGAACAACGGCTCGCCGGTCTCCTGGTCGAGCACCAGCACCGCGCCCGAGCGCAGCGCCAGTACGGCAGGTTTGGCCGAGAAATGCGAGTGCCTGGCCGCCGTCTTTTGCAGCTCGCCGGCCGCCCAAGCGGGCAGATTCGCGGCGGCGAGACAAACAAACAGCGTGCTGATGAATGCTTTCATCTGAGGAAAACGCGACAAAGCGTCCTTAAGGTATTGTTTTAAAAACTTAAATTCTGATCGTCATGACACCCGAGACACCCCGAAGGGCGCAGATCACGGCAAAGCTTTCCTGACCACCCTGCTTTGCCAGGCAATAACATAACAAAAATCAACGACTAAGAAAAGACTCTCAACAAACTTTTTAAGGTTGGGGTTGCGGAATCTTCATTTGGCGAGAAATTCAAGGACGAGGACGCGGGGCCGTGCCGGTGCGTGCGACCTGCAGAAACTCCACGAGAAGCGTCGCCAAGCCCGTCTCAGGCAAGTTTGACCTGCGGCGAAACCAACTCCGCAGCCTCGACCCTTTCCTTCTCCTGCTGCAGGGCCCACATGTGGGCGTACACCCCGCCCCTGGCGAGCAATTCACGATGGCTGCCGCGCTCGGCGATGCGCCCGCCTTCCATGACCAGGATCTGATCGGCATCGACGATCGTGGACAACCTGTGCGCGATGGTAAGCGTGGTACGGCTGGCTGAAATGCGCCCGAGCTCCGCCTGAATCGCCTTCTCCGATTTGGAATCGAGCGCGGAAGTCGCCTCGTCAAAAATCAGGATCCTGGGGTCCTTCAGCAGCGCCCGCGCAATCGCCACCCTCTGCTTTTCGCCGCCGGAGAGCTTCAAGCCGCGCTCGCCAACCATCGCCTCGTATTTGTCCGGCAGGCTCTCGATCAAGTCGTGGATATGCGCCGACTGGGCCGCCGCGATCACCTCCTCCCGGCCGGCTTCGGGATTGCCGTAAGCAATGTTGTAATAGATCGTGTCGTTGAACAGCACCGTGTCCTGCGGCACGATGCCGATCGCCGCGCGCAGGCTTTTCTGTGTGACGTCGCGAATGTCGAGACCGTCGACGGTGATGCGCCCGCCGCTCACGTCGTAGAAGCGGAACAGCAGCCGCGCCAGCGTGGACTTGCCCGAGCCGCTCGCGCCCACCACCGCGACGGTGTGCCCGGCCGGGATCTCGAAACTCACCTGATGCAGGATCTGGCGCCGCGGATCGTAGCCGAAGTCCACGTTTTCGAAGCGCACCGCCCGATGCGCCGCCGCCAAATGCACCGCGTCCGGCCGGTCTTCGATCTCGCGATTCTCGGAAAGCAGCCGGAACATCTTGTCCATGTCGGTAAGCGCCTGCTTGATTTCCCGGTACACCATGCCGAGGAAATTGAGCGGAATGTAGAGCTGTATCAGCAGGCCGTTGACCAGCACCAGATCGCCCAGCGTCAGCGGACCCTTCACCACCCCCTGGGCCGCCAGGATCATCAACAGCGTCACCGCGATCGCGATGATCAGGCTCTGGCCAATGTTGAGCAGGCCGAGCGAGGCCTCGTTCTTGACATCGGCCGACTCGAATTTCTGCAGGTTTTCGTCGTAGCGCCGCGCCTCGAACTCCTCGTTGTTGAAATACTTCACCGTCTCGTAGTTCAACAGGCTGTCGATCGCGCGGGTGTTGGCCTTCGAATCGAGCTCGTTGGCGCGGCGGCGGATGTCCATGCGCCACTCGGTCACGGTAAAGGTGAACGTCAGGTAGATCACCACCGCGACCATCGTCACCGCCATGAAGCGCCAGTCGAACTTGGTCAGCAGCACGGCCGCCACCAGGCTGAACTCCAGCACCACCGGGATGATCGAGAACAGCATGTAGCTCAACAGCGTGGAAATGCCGCGCGTGCCGCGCTCGATGTCGCGCGACACTCCGCCGGTCTGGCGTTCCAGGTGAAACCGCAGCGACAGCGCGTGCAGATGGCGGAACACCTGCAGCGCGACCCGCCGGATCGCGCGCTTGGCCACGCGCACGAACACGATGTCGCGCAGCTCGGCAAACAGCGTATTGGAAAGCCGCAGCACGCCGTAGATCAGCAGCAGCGCGAACGGCAGCGCCAGCACCGCCTGCCTGGCGTCCAGGGAATCGACGATTTCCTTCATCACCAGCGGCACGCCGACGTTGGCGATCTTCGCGGCGGCGAGGAAGGCAAGCGCGGCCGCCACCCGTCCCTTGTATTCCAGCAGGTAGGGCAGCAGCTTGCGGATGGTGTGCCAGTCGTTGCGGCTCGACGAGGGCGTTCCGGATGGCCGGGATGCGTGGTCTCTCAAGAGAACGGGCGATTGTGGATGATGTACTGCAATTCTAATCCTTGATGCGCTTACACTCGAAGCAAAACGCGTCCTGATGCCATGCGATGACAAAGGGAAAGACCAGGCCGGAAAACCTGCTGGAACGGATGGAGGGGAGCTGTCGCCGCGGCTCCACACTCCGGTGATGTATATTGATCCATCGTCGTCGGACATCATTGAGGGGATAAAAGAGCATGGGGCAGGCGCTACGTTGGCTGGTTGGAGTTCTGGTCGTAGCCGGTTTGCTATTCGGCGCCTACACCTGGTTCGTGCTGAGCTGGAGCTACTCTGAGGGCGAGCGCGCGGGCTACGTGCAGAAACTGTCGAAGAAGGGCTGGATCTGCAAGACCTGGGAGGGCGAGCTGGCGCTGGTGACGATGCCGGGTACCGTCGCGGAAAAGTTCTACTTCAGCGTTCGCGACGACGCGGTGGCGCAGAAAATCAATCAATCCCTGGGAAAGCGCGTAACGCTTACCTACCAGGAGCACATCGGCGTGCCCACCACTTGCTTCGCGGAAACGCGTCACTTCGTCCGCGACGTGAGGATCATCGATGATCCGGCGCCGCTTGCTCCACCACCCCAGCCGGCGGCGGCGCAACCGTCCACTGTCCCGCAGCCACGGCAACAGTGAAAATCCACGTCCCTGCGGAACAGGGTCTCCCTGCGTCCGCCGCACCCCGCACGCTGCCGCCTCAGGTGCGGGTGATCGTCCGCGACTGGCTGAACGCCAACCACGTCCTGCTTACCGGCCGCGACCGCACCGTGCTGGTGGACAGCGGCTATGGCAGGGACACGAGCATCACGCTTGCGAAGGTTTTCGTAGAACTCGCCGGCAGGCCGCTGGACTGGCTGGTCAATACCCACTGCCATTCCGACCACATGGGCGGCAACGCCGCGGTGCGCCGGGCGCATGAGTGCCGCCTGAGCATTCCCGTCGGCGAGGCGCCGCTGATCGAAGCCTGGGACGAGCAGACCCTCTGGCTTTCCTACGCCGACCAGCGCTGCGAGCGCTTCGTATTCGACGACACCATCGCCCCCGGGGATGTACTGGACTGGGGTGATCTGCAATGGCGCGCCATCGCAGCACCCGGCCACGATATGGGTGCGCTGATGTTCCATTGCGAGGAAGAACGGCTGCTGATGACCGGTGACGCTTTGTGGGAAAACGGCTTCGGCGTACTGCTGCCTGGGCCGGATCGGGAGCAGCGGCTTGCCGCTACCCGCGCCACGCTGGAGGCGATTTCCAGACTGGACGTCCACACCGTGATTCCCGGTCACGGCGCGCCTTTCTCCGGCGTGGATGCGGCGCTGGAGCGCAGCCTCCGGCGGCTGGAAGCGTTCGAGCGCGACGAATTGCGCATGGCGCGTCATGTGCTGAAGGTGATGTTCGTGTTCTCCCTGCTGGATCGGCAACGTCTGCCGCTCAACCGGATCCCCGAATACCTGGCGACGGTTCCGTTGTACGCAGATTTCAACGCGCGCTATTTTCAGCTCAACGATGCAGCGCTGGCCGAAATGATCGTCGGCGAACTGGAGCGTGCCGGGGCCGTAAAGAGATCAAATGGATATCTGATTGCCGCGGGCTGATCTAGCCGGCCGCGGGCCGGCGATAAGGGCGTTCGACGCACAGGATTCTTTTCAATACCTTCCTTTCCATACCCTCTTGAGGGGTGCGCTCGACGGGTGCCCTTGAGGGGTACGCGAAGAAGAAAGAAAGGCGCAAAGAAAACGGGCGCATCATCTGCGCCCGCACGCAATCCGCGTAAGAACATGGCTAGGAACTGCAGCGGACACGCGCCGTTGCCGGCCCGCTCCTTGGTCTGCGGACAGATTATTGCCCGCCGCAAGCGCGCGATGTTGTTAAAAATTGTAAATCCGCGACACGACAACGCTTCAAAGAAAATCCTGCGCGCGGCCGTAACTCGAAATGCCGGTCAGGAGCCGCAGCAGAGCATAGGCCGCCCCGGTAGCTATCCGCATCGGCAGGCCCATACGCGCCCAGCGGTCGCGCTGCACCGGCTTCGCGCCGGCCTCGATCGCATTCATCAGACTGCCGCGCAATTCCCGCACGAACGTCCGATCCCGCACCACCACGTTCGCCTCGCGGGCCAGCAGCAGGCTGACCGGATCGATGTTCGACGAGCCCACGGTAGCCCAGGAATCATCCACCACGGCGACTTTTGCGTGCATGAAACTGCGGGTGTACTCGTGGATCTCCACGCCGGCGTCGAGGAGCTCGCGGTACAGTGCGCGGGAGGCATAGTGCACCAGGATATATTCCACCCTTCCCTGCAACAGCAGCGTCACCCGCACCCCGCGCCGGGCGGCGTCGCATAGTACGTCGAGGAAACGCCTGCCGGGAAGAAAATAGGCGTTGGCGATCACCACTTCGCGATGCGCCCGCGCGATCGCGTGCAGATACGCTTCCTCGATATCGTGGCGATGACGGACGTTGTCCCGCACCAGAAATTCCGCGCGCTGGTCGCCGCGCGGCTCCAATGCCAGGACGGGCTTGGTGAGCGGTAGCCAGCGCCGCCGCAGTTGCGTCCGGGCGGTGCGCATCCACAACGTGCGCACGGCGGCGTACATGTCGGCAATCAGCGGGCCTTCGACGCTCACCGCATAGTCCAGGCGCGGCGGTGAGTTCCTGCGCGAGTCCCCGTGATCGATAATGTTGATGCCGCCGCAGAAGCCGATTCGCCCATCCACCACCACCAGCTTGCGGTGCAGCCGCCGCAGCCGCGTGCTTCTGAGCCTGAACATCCACAGTTCGGGGCGGTACACCAGCAGCTGTACGCCCGATTCCAGCAGTTGCCGGCGCTGGTTTTCGGGAAACAGGCGCGACCCGAAGCCGTCTATCATCAGGTGCACCAGCACCCCGCGCCGCGCCGCGCGCATCAGCGCCGCGGCGATGCGCTCCCCGGTGTCGTCCGCCTCGACAATGTAGGTCTCCAGGAAGATCTCGCTTGCTGCGGCATCGATCTCGCGCTCGAGCGCCGGGAAGTACTCCTCGACGTTGCGCAGCAGCCGGATCCGGTTCCCGCGCCGGAATTTCATGCCTTCCGCGTCAGCAGCGCCGACAGCGCGATGTGATCGGAGACCCGGGACCATGCGCGGCCATGATGGGCATGGGCGATGTGGATCGCGAAGCCGCGCACGTAAATGCGGTCGAGATGCAGCAGCGGCAACAGTGCGGGATAGCTGCGCGCCGGGCGGCCTGCCGTCGTCTCAAACACCTCCGAGACGTTGAGGGACTGTTCCAGCCCATGGCTCGCGCGCCTGCGCCAGTCGTTAAAATCGCCGGCGACCACCAGCGGGGCCTCGGGCGGCACCAGGCGTTCGATGCGGGTCTTGAGAAGCGCGATCTGTTTCTTGCGCCAGTGGCCGAGCAATCCCAGGTGCACGTTGATGCAATGCAGCGGCTGGCTCCAGCCGGGAATGGCGATCTCGCAATGGAGCAGGCCACGGCGTTCGGCGCGATGCATCGAGACGTCCTCGTTATCCCACCTGGCGATCGGGTACTTGCTGAGGATGGCGTTGCCGTGATGGCCGCTGTCATAGACCGCATTCCTGCCGTAGGCAAAATCGTTCCATATCGAGTCGGCCAGGAACTCATACTGCGGGCTGACGGGCCAGTTGTGGTGGCGCTCGGCGTGGCGGTCGTGCAAACCCTGGACCTCCTGCAAAAACACCAGGTCCGCGCCGATGTTGCGCAGCTTGTCGCGCAGGTCATGAACGGACATGCGCCGCTTGAACTGCGAGAAGCCCTTGTGAATGTTGTAAGTGACGACGTGCAGCGTTTCCATGGATGCCCTGCCGTTGAGCCCGATGCCGCGACCCGCCGGCGCAAGATACTGTCGCTGGCGACGAACCCATATTACCCGCGGATGGACTGCGCCGCCGCTGCACTCGAACCCTGCCGCGCTCAGCCTCCGCTGCTGGGGGGTGTGACCGCGGGAACTTCGCGCAGGCGCTGCCGGCGCACGATCTCGTCCACCATCGCGCCGAAGCGCTTTCCCACGGTGTTGCGCACCAGAATGGTACCGATCAGCGGCGGGATGCTGAAGTTCGGGGTCAGCGAGCCGGTGTAGTACAGCAGCAGGCGCCGCCCGCGCACTTCCAGAGTATAAGCGCCGCGCAGTTCCGTGAAGTTGCCCTCGATCGCGCGCGAGACGATGCGCTCGTAGGGAAACTCCTCGATTTCAAGCCGCACCTGGATGGGAAAGGAGAAGAACAACAGCCTGGCTTCGCCGCTCTGATCGACGATGACGCTGCGGTTGCTGCGCGAGACGATCCGGCTAGAGTGCATGCCGGGGATGAATTCCGAGAGCCGGTCATAGTCGGTCAGGACTCCCCAGGCCAAGGTAACTTCAGCCTCCAATTCGGCCGCCGCCTCGACTGCGAAGCTGTCGCCGTGCCGGGTGGCCTGCAGGCTGATTTCGGCCGGGTGACATAAGGCCGGAAACGCCAGCGCGAACCACAGGACGCGGTGCATCGTCGGCCTGCGGCTTCCTTTTCGGAAACGTTGCACCGGCGAAGCGGCGGGGGCCGGCACGGGTCAGGATACCGCGAGCATGCGGTCGAGCGCGACCTTGGCCAACTCCGCGTCGCGCGCCGGCACCTTGATCCGGTTCACCACCCTGCCCTCCGCCAGGTTCTCCAGCGTCCAGGCCAGGTGCTGCGGGTCGATGCGCGCCATGGTCGAGCACATGCACACCAGCGGCGCCATGAACTGGATGATTTTGCCCTGCGGCTTGAATTCTTCGGCAATGCGATTGACGAGGTTCAGTTCCGTGCCGACCAGCCAGCGGGTGTTTGCCGCCGCATTGCGGATGGTGTTGATGATGGTCTCGGTCGAGCCCACGAAGTCCGAGAGCTTGCACACCTCGAATTTGCATTCGGGGTGCGAAATCACCAGCCCGTCCGGATGCTGGTTGCGGAACTTGAGAACGTGCTGCGGCTGGAACATCTGATGCACCGAGCAGTGCCCCTTCCAGAGAAGCAGGCGGGCAGCCTTGATCTGCTCGGCCGAGAGGCCGCCCATCGGTTCGTCGGGGTCCCATACCAGCATCTCCTCGAGCGGGATGCCCATCTTGTAGCCGGTCCAGCGGCCCAGGTGCTGGTCGGGAAAGAACAGCACCTTCGCGCGGCGCGCAAACGACCACTCCAGAATCTGTTTCGCGTTCGATGACGTACAGACGATGCCGCCGTGCTCGCCGCAGAAGGCCTTCAGGTCCGCGGCCGAGTTGATGTAAGTGGCCGGCGTGACGTGCTGGTCGGGGTCGAGCACTTCGCCGAGCTCGCGCCAGGCGCGCTCGACTTTCGACACGCTGGCCATGTCCGCCATCGAGCAACCGGCGGCCATGTCGGGGAGTACGGTGATCTGGCCGGGCTTGCACAGGATGTCCGCGACTTCCGCCATGAAGTGCACGCCGCAGAACACGATGTACTCGGCGTCGGTTTGCGAGGCCAGTTTGGAGAGCTTGAGCGAGTCGCCGGTCAGGTCGGCGTGCTTGTAGACATCGGCGCGCTGGTAATGGTGGGCGAGAAGGGCTACACGCTTGCCGAGCTTTTTCTTGGCCGCAACAATGCGCGCCTCGCAGTCGTCATCCTGCAGGCGGCTGTACTGGTCGAAGGCGGTTGCACTGGCTTGCATGGTTTGCGGCTCCTCATCGGCCCCGGTAAATCTGGAACGAAAACCTTATCACAATAGGACCGGAAATCGCGATCATTGTTTCAGCCGGTTTGACAGGTGTTCGGGCAATGTTCTGAGAACCTGCGCGTTGCTCCAGGAAAAGACCTTGTCGGCGGCTCGGTCATGCGGCATCCAGAGGTAACCAAGATGCTCGCCCGGCGCAACTTTCACCGGCAGCGGCCCGGGCAGGCGCAAGCCGAACACATGCTCGACGTTGCGGGTGACGCCGGGCGCATAGCGCCAGCGCCACTCCGGGTAGATCTCGTACTCGTTGCGCATGTTCCAGTCGGTAAGCTCGAAGGCCTCGGCATCCAGGCCGGTCTCTTCCGCCACTTCCCGCGCAGCGGTCTGGCGCAGCGTCTCGCCCTCGTCCTGGCTGCCGGTGACCGACTGCCAGAAGCCCGGGTGATCTGCGCGCTCCAGCAACAGCACCTGCAGGTCGGGGGTGTGGATCACCACCAGTACCGAGATCGGAATCTTGTATTTCTTCACCGCAAAGGCGCAAAGACGCAAAGAAAAACGCGCAAAGGAATACGAAATCTGAACATGAATTCCCGAACTATTGAATGACCACCACCGTGAAGAGTATCCGGCACCATTCTCTTCGTCGAATTTTCTCGTTCTTCTTTGCGTTTCCTTTGCGCCTTTGCGATTAGGGGGTTTTCGCAGTTTCACTCGTGCGCAGGCGGATGTGCAGCTCGCGCAACTGCTTCTCGTCCACGGGGCTGGGCGCCTTGCACATCAGGTCCTGCGCCCGCTGGGTCTTGGGGAAGGCGATCACGTCGCGGATGGACTCCGCGCCCGCCATCATGGTGACGATGCGGTCCAGGCCGAAGGCCAGCCCGCCATGGGGCGGCGCGCCGAACTGCAGCGCTTCCGTCAGGAAACCGAATTTCTTCTGCGCGTCTTCCGCACTGATCCCCAGCGCCCTGAATACCTTGGATTGCACTTCCTGGCGATGGATACGCACCGATCCGCCGCCGATTTCCCAGCCGTTGAGCACCATGTCGTAAGCCTTCGACAGCGCCTTGCCGGGATCGGCTTCGAGATACGCCTCGTGGCCGTCCATCGGGCTGGTGAAAGGATGATGCTGCGCGTCCCAGCGCTTGTCCTCCTCGTTCCATTCGAACATCGGAAAATCCACCACCCACAGCGGCCACCAGCCTTTCTCGGCCAGCCCGCGCTCGTGTCCGACCTTGGCGCGCAGCGCACCGAGCGCCTCGTTCACCACCTTGGCCTTGTCGGCACCGAAGAAAATCAGGTCGCCGTCCTTCGCGCCGGTGCGCTCGAGGAGGATTTTCACCACCGTCTCGGGCAGGAATTTCAGGATCGGCGACTGCAGTCCCTCCATGCCCTTGGCGACGTCGTTGACCTTGATGTACGCCAGACCCTTGGCGCCGTAGATGGCAACGAACTGCGTGTAGTCATCGATTTCCTTCCTCGACAGCGTGCCGCCGCCCGGCACCCGCAGCGCCGCCACGCGGCCGCCCGGCGCAACAGCCGCCTCGCGGAAAACCTTGAACTCGACCTCGCGCATCACGTCGGTGAGTTCGGTGAGCGTAAGCGGCACACGCAGATCCGGCTTGTCGGAGCCGTATTTCGACATCGCCTCGGCAAAGCTCATGCGCGCAAAGGGGTTCGGCAACGTCACATCCAGCACTTCCCTGAACAGGCTGCGGATCATCTCTTCCATCAGCAGCGTGATCTCGGCCACGCCCAGGAAGGAAGTCTCGATGTCGATCTGGGTGAATTCCGGCTGCCGGTCGGCCCTGAGGTCCTCGTCGCGGAAGCATTTGGTGATCTGGTAGTAACGGTCGAAGCCCGCCACCATCAACAATTGCTTGAACAACTGCGGCGACTGCGGCAGCGCGAAGAACTCTCCCGGGTACACACGGCTCGGCACCAGGTAGTCGCGCGCGCCTTCCGGGGTGGACTTGGTGAGCATCGGCGTCTCGACGTCGATGAAGCCCTGCGCGTCGAGGAAACGCCGCACCGCCATCGCCACCCGGTAGCGCAGCCGCAGGTTCTTCTGCATCTGCGGCCGGCGCAGGTCGAGGTAGCGGTACTCGAGCCGCACCGTTTCCGACAGGTTGTCGTCGTCCATCTGGAACGGCGGCGTGACCGAGGGGTTGAGGATTTCCAGCGAGCGTGCCAGCACTTCCACTTCACCGGATACCAGGTTCGGATTGACGGTCCCTGCGGGGCGGCGGCGCACCAGGCCGGTGACTTTCACCACGTACTCGTTGCGGATCCTTTCCGCCGTGGCGAAGGTCCCGGCGTTGTCCGGATCGCACACCACCTGCAGCAGGCCTTCCCGGTCCCGCAGGTCGATGAAGATCACGCCGCCGTGGTCGCGGCGCCGGTGCACCCAGCCGTAGAGCGTGACGATCTGGTCGAGATGCCGGGTGGAAACCAGTCCGCAGTATTCGGTGCGCATAAGTTCAGGATCGGGGATTGAGGATCGGGGATCGAATAAGACGGCGCGCGTTTGCGCGCACGGCAAAAGGCAAAACGGTCACGCCGCGTCGCTGGTCTCGCTCTTGTCTTCCGGCGGCGCCACACCCATCGAGATGATGTACTTGAGCGCGGCATCGACGCTGATATCGAGTTCCACGACATCCGCGGCAGGCATCATCAGGAAGAACCCGGAAGTCGGGTTGGGTGTGGTCGGCACGTACACGCTCACGTATTCGCCTTTCAGATAGTTTGCTACATCGCCGCCCGGCTGCCCGGTGAGAAAAGCGATGGTCCATGTACCCTGGCGCGGATACTGCACCAGCAGCGCCCTGCGAAATGCCAGCCCGGACGAGGAAAACAGCGTGTCCGAAACCTGCTTGACGCTGGAATAAAGCGACTTGACGATCGGGATGCGGGCGAGCAGACCTTCCCAGTACATCACCAGACGCTGGCCGATGATGTTGGCGGCGAACACGCCGGTGGCGAACACGACTGCCAGCGTCATCAGCACGCCCAGGCCGGGAATGTGAAAGCCGAGCCACGAACGCGGCTGCCAGGACTCCGGAAGCAGCAGCAGCGTTTGGTCGAGGGTGCCGACCAGAAAACTCAGCACCCACACGGTAATGACCAGCGGGACCCAGATCAGGAGCCCCGTGATGAAGTATTTTTTCACTAGTCCGCCTTATCGGCGGTCGTGGCGGGCAACGGCGCCTTCGTCGTGGTCGTGGTGGTGGTCGGGCCCGGCTCTTTATTGGCCTTGGAGTCTTCCTTGGCCGCGTGCTGTTCTTTGGACTGGGCCTCTTGCTTGTCCTTGCTCTCGCTCTTGTCCTGCGCCTCCTGCGTCCCGTCCTTGGGCTTGGGCTTGGAACCGCCCTTGAAGTCGGTCGCGTACCAGCCGCTGCCCTTCAACTGGAAACCCCCCGCACTCACCAGTTTCCCCAGCGTGGACTTGCCGCAGGCGGGGCACTCGGTCAGGGGCGGGTCCGACAGCTTCTGCAGAACCTCTTTCTCGTGCCCGCAACTGGTACATCGATATTCGTAGATGGGCATGGCATCCCTCGCAAAAACAACGGAAATTATACCGTATCAAGCAGATGCAACCGGTGAGCAGATCGGGGCTTGCAACGCTGATATCAAGGCGGGACGGGGTCTGCCGGCCAATCGCTATAATCAGGCACCCTGAATTTCGGCAACGACAGCGTGACCCAAGCCCGATCCGTTTGGCCGTATCCCCGCATCATCGCCCACCGCGCCGGCGGCGTGCTCGCCCCTGAGAACACACTCGCGGGGCTGGAACTCGCGCGCAATCTCGGGTTCCAGGGCGTGGAGTTCGACGTCAAGCTCAGCGAGGACGGCACGCCGATCCTGATGCACGACGACACGCTGGATCGCACCACCGATGGCCAGGGACCCGTCGCGGACTATCCGTACCAGGAGATCGCCGAACTCGATGCGGGCGGATGGTTCGGCAACGAATTCATCGGCGAACCGGTGCCCGCTTTCGCCGCCGCCGCGGCGCTGTGCCAGCAGGCCGGACTGTGGGCCAACGTCGAGATCAAGCCCTGTCCCGGACGGGAGCGCGAAACCGGAGAGGTCGTGGCGGGGATGACGAAGCTGCTGTGGAGCGGCGCCGATTTGCCGCCGCTGCTGTCGTCTTTCTCCGCGATCGCACTGGAAGCCGCGGCGGTCGAGGCACCCGAACTGCCGCGCGCGCTGCTGGTGGTCGACGTGCCGGTCAATTGGCAGGCGCAGATGCGACGGCTGCAGTGCGTGTCGCTGCACGCCAGCCACCGACACCTGAACGCCGCACTGGTCAAAGCCGTGCACGATGCCGGCTACGGCGTGCTGGCCTACACCGTCAACGATTCGGAGCTGGCGCTCCACCTGCTGGACTGGGGAGTGGACGCTCTGGTGACGGATCAGTTGGACGTCATCACGCCCAACTTCGCGTGAGTCGGATCATTTTCTTGCACCGGCTGGAAATCTAGTCAGCGTTGACCGCTTCGCGCGGCAGATCGGCGTGCGAGTCGGCGGCTCGGCGATCCAGTGAACGAGTTCCATGCGGCCGTCGTGGTGCTCGACGATGGCGGTGCAGCTGTCCACCCAGTCGCCGCAGTTGATGTAGATCAGGCCATCGATGTCCTTGATCGCGGCGCTGTGGATGTGGCCGCAGATCACCCCGTCCAGGCCGCGGTCGCGCACCGCGCGTGTTCTGCTGCTGCGACCGTGGATGCCGCGGCTCATCGCCCAGAAGTCGACGATGTCACCAACCAGATAGAGGTACTCGGACTCGTAATGACGCAGGAAAGACAGCAACCGCTCGGCCTGGCACGCGCGCGTGCCGAGATGAACGTCCGAAACAAAGACCGAACGCACTCTAGGTACCTTCTTCGAAATGCCCTTGGCTTGAATGGCGGGAAACAAACCGGGACCAACGCGCAGCAGTGCGGCCTGGATGGTGTCGCCGGCGAATCCGGGATCGGTGGGTTTCAGCTTCGACCTTTCGCAGTGATTGCGTGGGGCCAAGCCTAATGCGGGTTTGTTACAGGAAGATGATTTACCTCACCTCGGCCCACTCCACCGCGCGTAGAGGGTGCCAACTATAAAAAAACAGGCGACCGCATGGTCGCCCGCTTCCGCCCTTTCACCCTCTCCGCCTTTAGGGCGGACTCTTTTCAGTACCCCCTTGAGTGGTAGAGGGCCGGGGTGAGGTGGCGGTTGCTTATGCCGCCGAGCGTACGTTCTCGGGCGAACGCAACGCCAGCAACAGGTCCGCTTCCTTCAGCTTGGCAGCCTTGAGATGACGTTCCTTGACGTGGCCGTAGCCGCGGATTTCCTCGGGGATGGAGGCGATCTTCACCGCCAGCGCATGGTTGTCCGGTCCCAGCTTGCCGATGATTTCCTCGATCACGGCTTCGTATTCGCCGATCAGCCGCCTCTCCATCCTGCGCTCGGGGGTGTAGCCGAAAATGTCCAGCGCAGTGCCGCGCAATCCGCGCAATTTCGCGAGCAGCTTGAATGCCGAAAACACCCAGGTGCCGTATTCGGACTTGCGCAACTCGCCGGTCACCGGATCGCGTTTCGAGAACAGCGGCGGCGCCAGATGGAAGTGCAGCTTGTAGTCGCCTTCGAACTGCGACTTGATTTTTTCCATGAACGCCGGATCGGCATACAGGCGCGCGACTTCGTATTCGTCCTTGTAGGCCAGCAGCTTGAAGTAATAGCGCGCCACCGCCTCGGCGAGCCCGGTGAGACCCTTCGCCTTTGCGGTCTCGGCCTGCTTCACGCGCTCGACCAGGGAACGATACCGGTCCGCGTACGCAGCGTTCTGGTAACCGGTCAGGAATTCGACTCGCCGCGCGATCATTTCTTCGAGCGTCTGCGACATCGTCGTGGTTGCAGCCGTTTCCGGCTTCGGCGCGACCAGCCGCTCGACCGCGGCCAGGTCCGCCGCGGCCCGCCGTCCCCACAGGAAAGCCGCCTGGTTCATTTTCACCGCGGCACCGTTCAATTCGATCGTCTTGTTGATCGCCGCGCTCGAGACCGGCACCAGGCCCTTCTGGAAAGCGTAGCCGAGCATGAACATGTTGGTGGCGATCGAGTCGCCCATCAGCGCGGTGGCGATCCGCGTCGCATCCACGAATTCCGCGTTGCCCTCGCCGACGCCCTTGATGATGGTCCGCTTGAGCGACTGCGCCGGGAACTGCATGTTGGCGTTGCGGGTGAATTCGCCGGTCATCTGCTGGTGGGTGTTGGCCACCACACGCGTGCCCGTGCGCGCGGTATCCAGGGTCTTCTGGCTGGCGGACACCACCAGGTCGCAACCGAGCACCAGCCTGGCGCCGCCGGAGCCAAGGCGCACGGTCTTGATGTCCGCCGGATCGGCCGCGATCTGCAGGTGGCTCCACACCGAGCCCCCCTTCTGAGCCAGGCCGGCCATGTCCAGCCCGCCGAAACCCTTGCCTTCGAGGTGCGCCGCCATGCCGACGATCGCGCCGATGGTCACCACCCCGGTGCCGCCTACGCCGGTCACCATGATTCCGTAAGGCTGATCCAGCGACGGCAGACGCGGTTCGGGAACAGCCGGAAACAACGTGTCGACGTTTTGCCCGGCAGGGGCGCTCTTGCCCTTGCGCACGCCGCCGCCGTGGACGGTGACGAAGCTCGGGCAGAAGCCGTTGACGCAGGAATAATCCTTGTTGCATGACGACTGGTCGATCGTGCGCTTGCGGCCGAACTCGGTCTCCAGCGGCAGCACCGATACGCAGTTGGATTTCACGCCGCAGTCGCCGCAGCCTTCGCACACCAGGTCGTTGATGAACGCGCGCTTGGCCGGATCCGGGTACTGGTTGCGCTTGCGCCGGCGGCGCTTTTCCGCCGCGCAGGTCTGGTCGTAGATGATCACCGACAGGCCCGCAATCTCGCGGAATTCGCGCTGCACCTGGTCGTAGTCGTCGCGATGGTGCACGGTGACGCCGGGCGCCCACTCGACGCCGGGCGGATATTTCTCCGGCTCGTCGGTGACCACCGCGATCTTCTTCGCGCCCTCGGAGTACACCTGCAGCGTAATCAGCGGCACCGTGAGCGGGCCGTCGACTGGCTGGCCGCCGGTCATGGCAACGGCATCGTTGTAGAGGATCTTGTAGGTGACATTGACGCCCGAAGCCGCCGCTGCCCGCACTGCCAGCAGTCCCGAGTGGTAGTAAGTGCCGTCGCCGATGTTCTGGAACACATGCGGCGTTTTTACGAACGGCGCCTCACCGATCCAGCTTGCCCCTTCGCCGCCCATCTGGGTAAACCCGGCGGTGCTGCGGTCCATCCACTGCGCCATGAAGTGGCAGCCGATGCCGGCGAGCGCACGCGAACCCTCGGGCACGCGCGTGCCGGTGTTGTGCGGACAGCCGGAACAGAAGTAAGGCGTGCGGTCCATCGCCGGTTTCTCCGGCACCCGCGCCTGCAGCCGCTCTTGCTCCGCCACGCGCGCCGCGAGCTGCGCATCGTTCACGCGCTCGAGGATGCGCCGGCCGATGGCGATCGCGATTTCGTTGGGGTCGAGCGCGGCGTTGGACTGGAACAGGATCTTGCCGAGCTCATCGCGCTTGCCGATCACTTCCGGCGCGGCCGCGCTGCCGTACAGCGTCTCCTTCAACTGGGTTTCGATCAGCGCGCGCTTTTCTTCCACGACGATGATCTTCTGCAGCCCCTCGGCGAACTTCACCGCGCCGCTGGGCTCGAGCGGCCAGGTCATGCCGACCTTGTAGATGCGCAGGCCCAGGCGCGCGGCTTCCGCATCGTCGATGCCGAGATAGGCAAGCGCCTGCCGCACGTCCATGTAGGACTTGCCGCAGGTGGCTAGCCCAAGTTTCGCGTCCGGCGAATCCACCACGACCTGGTCCAGCCTGTTGGCCCGCGCAAACGCCTTCGCGGCTTCGAGCTTCCAGGTATGCAGCCGCGCCTCCTGCTCGAGCGGCGCATCCGGCCAGCGGATGTTGAGCCCGCCCGCGGGCATCTGGAAGTCGGTCGGGATCACGATGCTCACGCGCGCCGGGCTGACGTCGACCGAGGCGCTGGCGTCGATCGTATCCTTCATGCACTTGAGCCCCACCCAGCAACCGGAGTAGCGCGACAGCGCCCAGCCGTACAGACCGTAGTCGAGCACTTCCTGCACGCCGGCAGGGTTCAGGATCGGGATCATCGCGTCCACCATAGCGAATTCGCTCTGGTGCGCGGTCGTCGAGGATTCGCAAGTGTGGTCATCGCCCATCAGGCACAGCACGCCGCCCAACGCCGCCGATCCGGCCAGATTGCCGTGGCGGAAGGCATCCCCGGTGCGGTCCACGCCCGGGCCCTTGCCGTACCAGATCGCGAACACGCCGTCGTACTTGTTGTCGCCCTCGAAATGCGCCTGCTGCGTGCCCCAGCACGCGGTGGCGGCAAGGTCCTCGTTCACGCCAGGCTGGAACACGATGTTGTGCCCGGCGAGCAGCTTCTTGGCCGCCCACAGTTGCTGGTCGTAGCCGCCCAGCGGGCTGCCGCGATAGCCGGAGATGTAGCAGGCCGTGTTGGCGCCCGCGGCCTTGTCGCGCAGGTGCTGCATCATCGGCATGCGCACCAGCGCCTGCGTGCCGGTGAGAAATACGCGGCCTTCCTGCAGCGCGTACTTGTCGTCGAGCGAAACTTGCGCCAGTACCATGACTATCCTCTACGAAACGTCCGGAAGCAGGGAATGCGCGCCAACCGACGCGGGTCCCGCTGCGGTAAGACAGAAAACATCGGTGTTGGTGCCGGTCGGCCCCGAAAATCCCCGCACATCAAAAGGGAATATCGTCCTCGAGATCCTCCAGGCTGCTGCCCTTGGCTGCGCCGCCGGATTTCTTCGCTGGCGCGGGTGCGGTCGCGGCCCGGGGGGCGTCGTCTTCCGGCGGCGCCATGCGTTCCGAACCACCGGAGCGCGAGCCCAGCATCTGCATGCGATCGGCGCGAATCTCCGTGGTGGTGCGCTCCTGGCCTTCCTTGTCGGTCCACTTGCGCGTCTCCAGCCTGCCCTCGATGTAGACTTGCGAGCCCTTCTTCAGGTATTCGCCGGCGATCTCGGCGGTCTTGCCGAACATCGCCACGCGGTGCCACTCGGTCTTTTCCTGCTTCTCGCCGTTCTTGTCCTTCCACGTCTCAGTGGTGGCAATGCTGATGTTGGCCACGGCGTCGCCGCTGGGCATGTAGCGCACTTCGGGGTCGCGCCCGAGGTTGCCGATCAGGATCACTTTGTTTACCGAAGCCATATCAGATCTCCCCGCCTAAAAGTTTGATGACATTTTGTTCGTCGAAGCCCTGGCTGTCCACCTTGAGATACGCCACGCCCTCGCCCGAGAGCATCACTTCGCGGACACCCGGCAGTCCGGCGAGCCGCCGCGTCAATCCCGGGACCGCCTGCGAATCCATCTTCGGCAACTGGTAACGGCGCGTGGCCAGGCTTTCCGGCACGCGCATGCCCAGCGCCAACAGCAGCCAGACCACCGCCAGCACCGCGCAGAAACCGAACACCGCCTCCGCGCCGTAATGCTGCGACAGCCAGCCGCCCACTGCGGCACCCGTGAACGTGCCGAAGAATTGCACGCTGCTGTAGACACCGATCGCCGTGCCTTTGGTACCGGCCGGCGCGAGCTTCGAAATCAGCGAAGGCAGCGTGGCCTCGAGCAGATTGAACGCGGCGAAAAACACCAGCAAGCCGGCGGCCAATCCCGCCAGACCGTTACTGCCGAGCGCGAGCAGGAGCAGCGCGGCGATCAGCGTGGCGACCGCACCGATGAACACCGGCTTCTGCAGCCCCTTGCGCTCGGCCGCCAGCATCGGCGGCAGCATCAGCACGATGGCGCCGCACATGACCGGCAGATAAACCATCCAGTGGCTGCCCACGGGCAGGTGCGCGCGCAACGAAAATGGCACGACCACGAACAGCGCCATCAGCACCGCGTGCAGCGCGAATATGCCGTAGTTGAGCCGCAGCAACTGTTGATCCAGCAGCACCCTGCCGACCGGCACCGCCGGTCCCGCAGGCGTTCTGCCGGCACGGCTCTGCGACGGGTCGGGAATGACGAAGCGCACCACCACGATCGCCGCCAGCGCCAGAAAACCGGTCAGCGCGAAAATGCCGGGCACGCCCATCACATGATCCAGCACCGGACCGGCCACCATCGAAAGCGCGAACGTGGCGCCTATGGTCATGCCGATGATCGCCATCGCCTTGGTGCGCTGATCGTCGCGGGTGAGATCGGCGGTGAGCGCGATCACCGCTGCCGAAATCGCGCCTCCGCCCTGTATCACCCGGCCCAGGATCACCATGGTGATGTCCTGCGCCAGAGCGGCCAGAAAGCTGCCGAGCGCGAAGATCACCAGCCCGAGATAGATGGTGCGCTTGCGCCCCCAGCGGTCGGAAAGCCAGCCGAACGGCACCTGCAGGCAGGCCTGGGTCAGGCCATAGGCCCCGAGTGCGAGCCCGACCAGCGCGTGGTCATGGCCGCCGGGAAGGCGCTCCGCGTACAGCGCGAAAACCGGAAGAATGATGAACATCCCCAGCATGCGCAACCCGAAAATGCCGGCCAGGCCGACACTTGCGCGCAGTTCCTGGGGCGTCATCCGGTCCGGGAAGGGCATTCTGCGAAAGGCGGTAACCCGCGGATTGGGAAAAGAAATTGAAGTGCAGTATATTAACAGGTTGACCCATCCCCCTTCCATAGAATGGACTATATCCGCGTCCGCGGCGCACGCACCCACAACCTCAAGAACATCAATCTCGACCTGCCGCGCAACCGGCTGATCGTGATCACCGGGCTGTCCGGGTCCGGCAAGTCCTCGCTCGCTTTCGACACCCTCTACGCCGAGGGTCAGCGCCGTTACGTCGAGTCGCTGTCCGCATATGCCCGGCAGTTTCTGGAGTTGATGGAAAAGCCGGACGTGGATCTGATCGAAGGCCTGTCGCCGGCGATCGCCATCGAGCAGAAAACCACCAGCCACAACCCCCGTTCCACCGTAGGCACCGTCACCGAGATCCACGATTACCTGCGGCTGCTGTATGCGCGCGTCGGCGAGCCGCACTGCCCCGACCACGGTATCTCGCTGTCGGCGCAGAGCGTGTCGCAGATGGTGGATCACGTCCTGCAACTGCCCGAAGACACGCGGCTGATGATCCTGGCGCCGCTGCTGGTCGGCCGCAAAGGCGAAAACCTGGAGCTGTTCGAGGACCTGCGCGCGCAGGGCTTCGTGCGGCTGCGCGTGGACGGCGAGGTGCACGACATCGACTCCGTGCCCAAACTCGCCAAGACCCGGAAGCACACGATAGAAATCGTGGTGGACCGCCTGAAGATCCGGCCCGAAGCGAAGCAGCGGTTGGCGGAATCGTTCGAAACCGTGCTGCGCCACGCCGACGGGCGCGCGCTGGCGGTGGAGATGGACAGCGGCAGGGAGCATCTGTTTTCGGCGCGCTTCGCCTGCCCGATCTGCAGTTATTCGCTGCCCGAGCTCGAGCCGCGCCTGTTCTCGTTCAACAATCCGATGGGGGCGTGTCCGCGCTGCGACGGACTGGGGAGCATCACCTTCTTCGATGCGAAGAGGGTGGTGGCCTTTCCGCACCTGTCGCTCGCCGCCGGCGCCATCAAGGGCTGGGACCGGCGCAACCAGTTCTATTTTCAGATGCTCGCCAGCCTCGGCGAACAATACGGTTTCGACATCGACACGCCGTTCGAGCAGCTCCCGAAGAACGTCCAGGACCTGGCGCTGTACGGGTCGGGGCGGGACAAGGTGCGCTTCCTGTACGTCGGCGAGCGCGGCAACAAGTACCGGCGCGAGCACCCGTTCGAAGGCATCGTGCCGAATCTGGAACGGCGCTATCGCGAAACGGACTCGATCGTGGTGCGCGAGGAGTTGGCGAAGTTCCTCGCCAGCCAGCCCTGCCCCGAGTGCAACGGCACGCGCCTGCGCCGCGAAGCGCGCTACGTCTTCGTGGCCGGCAAGCCGATCTACGAGGTGAGCGCCATGCCGCTGAAACGGGCGCTGCAGTTTTTCCAGGAGACCGAGTTCGAGGGCTCCAGGCTGGCGATCGCCGAGAAGATCGTGCGCGAAATCGCCAATCGGCTGCAGTTCCTGGTCAACGTCGGCCTCGACTACCTCACGCTCGACCGCTCCGCGGACACGCTCTCCAGCGGCGAAGCGCAGCGCATCAGGCTGGCCTCGCAGATCGGCTCCGGACTTACCGGCGTGATGTACGTGCTGGACGAACCGTCGATCGGTCTGCACCAGCGCGACAACGACCGGCTGCTCGCCACCCTCAAGGAATTGCGCGACCTGGGCAACTCGGTCATCGTGGTCGAGCACGACTTCGAGGCGATCATGAGTGCGGATTACGTGGTGGATATGGGACCCGGGGCTGGCGAGCACGGCGGCCATATCGTCGCCGAAGGCACGCCGCAGGCGATGATGGCGCATACCGAATCGCTAACCGCCCAGTACCTGTCCGGCAGGAGGCAGATCGCCATTCCGCGCCTGCGCCACAAGCCGCAGGCCAAGAACACGCTGCGCCTGCTGGGCGCGCGCGGCAACAATCTCAAAGGCGTGAACCTCGATCTTCCGGTCGGGCTGCTGGTGTGCGTGACCGGCGTGTCGGGATCGGGAAAATCCACCTTGATCAACGACACGCTCTATCACTCGGTGGCGCAGCATCTCTACGGCAGCGCCGCCGAACCAGCGCCGTTCGACGAGATCCAGGGAATCGATTTCTTCGACAAGGTGGTGAACGTCGACCAAAGCCCGATCGGCCGCACCCCGCGTTCCAATCCCGCCACTTACACCGGGCTGTTCACGCCGATCCGCGACGTGTTCGCCGGCGTGCCGCTGGCGCGCGAGCGCGGTTACGGAGCGGGGCGCTTCTCCTTCAACGTCAAGGGCGGCCGCTGCGAGGCCTGCCAGGGCGACGGCGTCATCAAGGTGGAGATGCATTTCCTCCCCGACATCTACGTGCCCTGCGACGTCTGCCACGGCCACCGCTACAACCGCGAGACGCTGGAGATCCAGTACAAGGGCAGGAACATCCACGAAGTGCTGGAAATGACGGTGGAGCAGGCGCACGCGTTCTTCAGCGCCGTGCCGGTGATTGCGCGCAAGCTCGATACGCTGCTCGACGTCGGGCTGGGCTACATCCGCCTCGGCCAGAGCGCGACCACGCTTTCCGGCGGCGAGGCGCAGCGGGTCAAGCTCGCTCTCGAGCTGTCGAAACGCGACACCGGACACACGCTCTACATACTCGATGAGCCCACCACCGGGCTGCATTTCCAGGACATCGAGATGCTGCTAAAGGTGTTGAACCGCTTGCGCGACCACGGCAATACGGTGGTGGTGATCGAGCACAACCTCGATGTGATCAAGACTGCCGACTGGGTCGTGGACCTCGGTCCGGAGGGCGGCGATGGCGGCGGGCGCATCGTCGCAGAAGGCACTCCGGAGGAAATCGCCCGCCACCCGGACAGTTACACGGGCCGCTACCTGCAGCCGGTGCTCGGTCTGGACAAGGTTGAGAAGCGCGCATCTGGCGCGCGCTGATTTCCGCGCCGGCGCAGAAAACAAAAAAGCCGGGCAGCGCCCGGCTTTTTCTTGATGATCTGCCTCTGCCTTACTTTTCAGCGGGCTTGGCTTCCTTAGTCTCCGCAGGACGATCGAGCAACTCGACCTGTGCCATCGGCGCATTGTCCCCCTGGCGGAAACCGAACTTGAGGATGCGCAGATAGCCGCCGTTACGGTTGGCGTAGCGCGGGCCCAGTTCGTTGAAAAGCTTCATCACCATGTCGCGATCGCGCAGCCTGGAAAACGCCAGGCGCCGGTTAGCGAGCGAGGGCTTCTTGCCCAGCGTGATGATCGGCTCGGCCACGCGGCGCAACTCCTTCGCCTTCGGCAACGTGGTCTTGATCACCTCGTGGCGTAGGAGCGAGTTGGTCATGTTGCGCAGCATCGCCAGGCGATGGCTGCTGGTGCGATTGAGTTTTCTCAGTCCCAGACGGTGGCGCATGATTCGTTCCTCATCAAAGGATGAAGGATGAAGGATGAGGGATGAAGAAACACCCGCCACGCGGGCACTTCCACCTTCCGCTTTCTGCCTTCATACTTATTCTTAAACTTTCTCCAAGCCGACCGGGGGCCAGTTCTCTAATTTCATCCCCAGGGTCAACCCGCGGGAAGCGAGCACTTCCTTGATCTCGTTGAGCGACTTGCGGCCGAGATTCGGCGTCTTCAGCAGCTCGGTCTCGGTGCGTTGGATCAGGTCGCCGATGTAATAGATGTTCTCCGCCTTGAGGCAGTTGGCCGAGCGCACCGTGAGTTCCAGGTCGTCCACCGGGCGCAGCAGGATCGGGTCCACCTGCGGAGCCTTCGGTTGCTCGATCGGCGCCGGCGTACCCTTGAGGTCCGCGAACAGCGACAACTGGTCGACCAAGATGCGCGCCGCGTAGCGGATCGCTTCCTCGGGTTCGACGATTCCGTTGGTCTCGATGTCCATGATCAGCTTGTCGAGGTCGGTGCGCTGCTCGACGCGCGCGGACTCGACCGCGTAGCTCACCCGCTTCACCGGGCTGAACGAGGCGTCCACCATGATGTTGCCGATGACGCGGCCTTCCTTGGCAAGCGCCCGGGTGGTGGCCGGCACGTAACCGCGACCGCCCTCGACCTTGATCTGCATGTCGAGCTTGCCGCCCGGCGCGATATGCGCGATCACGTGATCAGGATTGATGATCTCGACGTCGTGCGAGCCTTCGATGTCTCCCGCGGTCACGACGCTTTCGCCCTGCTTTTTCAGATTCAGCACGGCCTCGTCGCGGTTGTGCATTTTCAGCACGATGCCCTTGAGATTGAGCAGGATGTCGACGACGTCTTCCTGCACGCCGTCGATCGTGGAGTATTCGTGCAGCACGCCGTTGATCTTGACTTCAGTCGGCGCGAAGCCGGGCATCGAGGACAGCAGCACCCGGCGCAGCGCGTTGCCCAGCGTATGGCCATAGCCGCGCTCGAACGGCTCCATCGTCACTTTCGCATGGAAAGGCGAGATGGTCTGAACATCGATAATTCGCGGCTTCAGAAAGCTGCTTTGCATGAAGGTGACCCTCTACGAGAAATTCGGATCGTTACGGCCCAAAAAACGCACGGCCCGGCCGGTCAACATCGGGAACGGCGGGCCGCGATCAGGCCGCGGTTACTTCGAGTACAGTTCCACAACCAGCGATTCGTTGATGGTGGCGGGCAGTTCGGAACGCTGCGGCTTCGCCTTGAACGTTCCTTTGAGCGCCTTGATGTCCACTTCAATCCAATCAGGATAACCGCGGCCTTCCGCGGCCTCGGTCGCGGCCTTGATGCGCAACTGGCTCTTCGCCTTCTGGGCCACTTCGATCACGTCGCCCTGGCGCACCTGGTAGGAGGGAATGTTGACCCGCTTGCCGTTCACCAGGATGCCGTTGTGGCGCACGATCTGGCGCGCCTCGGTGCGCGAGGCGCCGAAGCCCATCCGGTAGGCCACCGTGTCGAGCCGGCTTTCCAGCATTTGCAGCAGCGCCTCGCCGGTCACTTCCTTGGCGCGCGCGGCTTCCCTGTAGGTGTTGCGGAACTGGCGCTCCAGCAGCCCGTAAATGCGGCGGATTTTCTGCTTCTCGCGCAACTGCGTGCCATAGTCGGAACGGCGCAGGTTCTTCTGGCCGTGCTGGCCGGGCGCGTACGAACGGCGCTCGATGGCACACTTGTCGGTGAAGCATTTCTCGCCCTTGAGGAAGAGTTTTTCCCCCTCACGGCGGCACTGGCGGCACTTGGGGTCCAGATTTCTTGCCACTACAGTCTCCTTCGATCAGATACGGCGCTTCTTGGGCGGGCGGCAGCCGTTGTGCGGTACCGGCGTCACGTCCGAGATGCTGGTGATCTTGAAACCAACCGCGTTCAATGCCCGCACCGCGGATTCGCGCCCCGGTCCGGGGCCCTTGATGCGCACTTCCAGGTTCTTCACGCCGCATTCCTGCGCCGCGCGGCCCGCCTGCTCGGCGGCCACCTGGGCGGCGAACGGGGTCGACTTGCGCGAGCCCTTGAAACCGGCGGCGCCGGAAGTCGCCCACGACAGGGCATTACCCTGGCGGTCGGTAATGGTGATGATGGTGTTGTTGAAGGAGGCGTGAATGTGGGCGATGCCTTCGGCCACATTCTTCTTGACCTTCTTCCTGACCCGGGTTGCGGTAGTCGTTGCCTTTGCCATGTCTTGAAATCCCTGAACTGGATGCGGTTACTTCGCCACGTTTACTTCGGGGCGGCGGCCGGCGCCGGAGTGCCGGCGCCGCGCTGGATCGCCTTGCGCGGGCCCTTGCGGGTCCGTGCGTTGGTGCGGGTGCGCTGACCGCGCACCGGCAGGCCACGGCGATGGCGCACCCCGCGGTAGCAGCCGAGGTCCATCAGCCGCTTGATGTTCATCGACAGTTCGCGCCGCAGGTCGCCTTCGACAGTGAATTTGGCGACTTGTTCGCGCAGCTTTTCCATGTCGTTGTCGGACAGGTCCTTCACCTTGGTCGAGAAGGTGACCGCGGCAGCGGCGCAGATCGCGCGCGCGCGCGCGCGCCCAATGCCGTAAACCGCGGTCAACGCGATCTCGGCATGCTGATGGTTCGGAATGTTTACACCGGCGATACGAGCCATAGTCGTCGTGCGTCCTAAGTAAAGTGGCGTTGCCGCCCGTTTAACCCTGTCGTTGCTTGTGGCGCGGATCCGTGCAGATCACGCGCACCACGCGCTTGCGCCGGACGATCTTGCAGTTCCGGCACATCTTCTTGACCGATGCCTGTACTCTCATTTTTCTCTCCTTCAACCGCTCTTATGCCTGCTTGCGCTCAAACCGGAGCGGCCGGCCTTACTTGGCGCGGAACACGATGCGTGCGCGCGTCAGATCGTAAGGCGTCAACTCCACCGTCACCTTGTCCCCGGGCAGGATGCGGATGTAGTGCATGCGCATCTTGCCGGAGATATGTCCCAGTACCACATGGCCGTTCTCCAGCTTCACGCGAAACGTCGCGTTCGGCAGGGTCTCGAGAATCTCGCCCTGCATCTGGATGGTCTCTTCCTTGGCCATGCTCCTGCGCTAACGGGTCGGGAACATCCCGCCCTTGAAGTTCGCCTTCTTGAGCAGGCTCTCGTACTGGTGCGACATCACGTAGGACTGCACCTGGGCCATGAAATCCATGGTCACCACCACGATGATCAGCAGGCTGGTGCCGCCGAAGTAGAACGGCACGTTCCACTTCACGATCAGGAACTCCGGCAGCAGGCACACCAGCGTCACGTAGATTGCGCCCACCAGCGTCAGCCGCATGATGATCTTCTCGATGTACTTCGCCGTCTGCTCGCCCGGCCGGATCCCCGGCACGAACGCGCCCCCTTTTTTAAGGTTCTCCGCCGTTTCCTTGGGGTTGAACACCAAGGCGGTGTAGAAGAAGCAGAAGAACATGATCGCCGACGCGTACAGCAACACGTAAATCGGCTGCCCGGGGGACAGTGTGCCGCTGATGTCCCGCAACCAGGTCATGCCCTCGTTGCTCCCGAACCACCCGGCCAGCGTGGCCGGGAACAGGATGATGCTCGAGGCAAAAATCGGCGGGATCACCCCGGCCATGTTCAATTTCAGCGGCAGATGCGAACTCTGCCCGCCATAAACCTTGCGCCCGACCTGGCGCTTGGCGTAGTTGACCAGGATCTTGCGCTGGCCGCGTTCGACGAACACCACCAGTCCGGTAATCAGCACCGCCCCCACCAGCAGCAGCAGCACCAGCGGGATCGAGAACGCCCCGGTGCGCGCCAGCTCCAGCGTGCCGCCGACCGCGCGCGGAAATCCGGCCACGATGCCCGCGAAGATGATCAGCGAAATGCCGTTGCCGATGCCGCGTTCGGTGATCTGCTCGCCGAGCCACATCAGGAACATCGTGCCGGTCACCAGCGTCACCACGGTGACGAAACGGAACGCCAGTCCCGGCTCCAGCACCAGGCCGCGCTGCGATTCCAGCGCGATGGCGATGCTCAGCGCCTGAAAAGTCGCCAGGAACAACGTGCCGTAGCGCGTGTACTGGGTAATCTTCCTGCGTCCCGACTCGCCTTCCTTCTTCAGCTCCTCCAGCTGCGGCGATACCACCGTCAGCAGCTGCATGATGATCGAGGCCGAGATATACGGCATGATCCCCAGCGCAAAGATGGTGAACCGCGACAGCGCACCGCCCGAGAACATGTTGAACATGTCCAGGATGCCGCCCTGCTGCGACTTGAACAGCTCCGCCAGTTGCACAGGATCGATGCCCGGCACCGGCACGTGCGCGCCGATCCGATAGACGATCAGTGCGCCGAGCAGGAACAGAAGCCGGCGCTTCAGGTCGCCGAACTTCCCGGACAGTCCCAGCAATGAGTTCTGTGCCAAGCTCTATTCAGCCTTCAATGACGCCGCCGGCCTTCTCGATGGCCGCACGCGCACCTTTGGTGACCAGCAGTCCGCGCAGTTTCACCTTGCGCTTGATCTCGCCGGCCAGGATGACCTTGGCCGCGCGTGCCGCGTTCGGCACCACGCCGGCCTGCTTCAGCACCAGGATGTCGATGTCGTCCCCCGGCAATTCATTGATCGCCGACAAACGCACCTCGACGGTATCGCCGCCGGTCAACGAAACGAAGCCGCGCTTGGGCAGGCGCCGGTGCAGCGGCATCTGGCCGCCCTCGAAGCCGATCTTGTGGAAGCCGCCGGAGCGCGCCTTCTGGCCCTTGTGGCCGCGGCCCGCGGTCTTGCCGGTGCCGCTGCCGATGCCGCGACCGACACGCTTCCTCGCGTGTTTGGAGCCGGCTGCCGGTTTAATCTGGTTCAAACGCATTTACGCCTCGCACTTCAGCAGGTAGCTCACCTTGTTGATCATGCCGCGCACCGCCGGGGTGTCTTCCAGTTCCACCGTGTGGTTGATGCGCCGCAGGCCCAGGCCGCGCACCGTGGCACGATGGCTCTCGCGGGTACCGATCAGGCCGCGCACCAGCGTGACCCTGACCTTCTTGCCCGATTTCGCCGCCTCTTTTTTCCCGGCGGTTTCTTTCCTGGCCGGCGCTTTCTTGGCCGTTTCCTTGTCGGCCGCTTTTTTCTCCGCCACTATTTTCTCAGGCATGGTTTACCCCAGGATCTCTTCTACGGTCTTGCCGCGCTTGGCTGCGATCTCGGAGGGGGTGCTCATCCCCTGCAGACCGTTGATCGTGGCGCGAACGACGTTGTAGGGATTGGTCGAGCCGAGGCATTTGGCGAGCACGTTGGTCACGCCCATCACCTCGAATATCGCCCGCATCGGACCGCCGGCGATGATTCCGGTACCCTCTGAAGCGGGCTGCATGAACACTTTGGCGGCGCCGTGCTGGCCGACCACCGCGTGCTGCAGTGTCCCGTTCTTGAGCGATACCTTGACCATCTTGCGGCGCGCTTCGTCCATCGCTTTCTGCACCGCCACCGGCACTTCGCGGGCCTTGCCCTTGCCCATGCCGATGCCGCCATCGCCGTCGCCCACCACCGTCAGCGCGGCAAAACCGAGGATGCGGCCGCCCTTCACCACCTTGGTGACACGATTCACGGACACCATCTTCTCTCGCAGCCCGTCGCTGCTGCCTTCCTTGTGATGCTGCATCCTGGCCATGATCTGTCCTTAAAACTTGAGCCCGGCTTCACGCGCCGCTTCGGCCAGCGCTTTCACGCGGCCGTGATATTTGAACCCGGCGCGGTCGAAGGCCACCTGCTCCACGCCCTGCGCCTTCGCCTTTTCGGCGATGCGCTTGCCCACCACCGCAGCGGCCTTGACGTTGGCGCCGTTGGGCACCTGTTTGCGCACCTCCGGCTCGAGCGTCGAGGCGGTAGCCAGCACCTTTGCGGTCGGGTCGATCACCTGCGCATAGATGTGGCCGTTGGAGCGGTAAATTGCCAGCCGCACCGCCTTCTTTTCGGCGATCTTGGCGCGGGTCTGGCGCGCGCGCCGCATGCGTGACTGCTTCTTGTCGATCATGTCCGGTCCCGTTTACTTCTTCTTGGTCTCTTTGAGCACAACGCGCTCGTCGGCGTAGCGCACGCCCTTGCCCTTGTAAGGCTCGGGCGGACGATAACCACGCACTTCGGCCGCAACCTGTCCGACCACCTGCTTGTCGATGCCCTTGATCACGATTTCGGTCAACTGCGGGGTTTCGACCTTGATGCCCTTGGGCATCTTGTGCACCACCGGATGCGAGAAACCCAGCGTCAGGTTGAGCTTGTCACCCTGTGCCTGCGCCCGGTAGCCCACGCCAACCAGCTGCAGTTTCCTCTCGTAGCCCTTGGTCACACCCTGCACCATGTTGGCCACCAGCGCCCGCAGCGTCCCGGACAGCGCATTCGACTGGGTCGAATCGTCGAGCGGCTTGAAAACGATCTTGTCTGCGTCACGCTTCACTTCGACGCCGGAACCGAGATGCTGAGTCAACGTACCCAGCGGCCCCTTGACCGAAATCTGGCCGGGGGCCAAGGTCACTTCCACCCCGCTGGGAAGAGTGACCGGAAGATTTCCAATGCGAGACATCTGTTCTGCTCCCCGCCTGCGGCTACGCCACGATGCACAACACTTCGCCGCCGACGCCGGTCTGGCGCGCCTTGCGGTCGGTCATCACACCCCTGGAGGTGGACACGATCGCCACGCCCAGGCCGTTCATCACCTGCGGAATGTCCTTGGCCGGCTTGTAGATGCGCAGCCCCGGACGGCTGACCCGCTCGATGCGCTCGATCACCGGGCGGCCGGCGTAGTACTTCAGGCCGATCTCGAGGGCCTGCTTGGCGCCCTCCCCGCGTAGCGCGAAGTCCTCGATATAGCCTTCGTCCTTGAGGACCTTGGCAATCGACACCTTGAGCTTGCTCGCGGGCATGACAACCGAGGTTTTCTCCGCAAGCTGTGCGTTGCGGATGCGCGTCAGCATGTCGGCAATGGGATCACTCATGCTCATCCGAAGTCTCCTGCTACCAGCTTGCCTTGGTCACGCCGGGAATCTCGCCACGCATGGCGATCTCGCGCAGCTTGCCGCGGCCCAGACCGAACTTGCGGTATACCCCGCGCGGACGGCCCGTCAGCGAGCAGCGATTGCGCAGCCGCACCGGGCTGGAGTTGCGCGGCAGCCTCTGAAACTTCCCGCGCGCTTCCGTGCGTTCCTCGTCGGAAGCCCTGCTGTTGTTGATGATTGCGAGCAGCTCGGCACGCCTGGCCGCGAATTTCTTCACGGTGGCGCGGCGCTTCTGTTCGCGATTGACCAATGCGGTCTTTGCCATGGCGACCTCAGTTCTTGAACGGGAACTTGAAGGCGGCAAGGAGCGCACGCGCTTCCTCGTCGGTCTTCGCTGTCGTGGTAATCGTGATGTTCAGGCCCCGCAGTGCGTCGATCTTGTCGTACTCGATCTCGGGGAAGATGATCTGTTCCTTCACGCCCAGGTTGAAATTGCCGCGGCCGTCGAAGGAGCGCACGGAAATGCCGCGGAAGTCGCGAATGCGCGGAATCGCCACCCCGACCAGCCGGTCCAGGAATTCGTACATCCGGCCGCGCCGCAGCGTCACCATGCAGCCGATCGGATAGTCCTTGCGGATCTTGAAGCCGGCGATCGATTTCTTGGCTTTGGTCACCACCGGCTTCTGGCCGGCGATCCTGGTCATGTCGCCCACCGCGTTGTCGAGAATCTTCTTGTCGTTGACCGCCTCGCCCACGCCCATGTTCAGCACGATCTTGTCGATGCGCGGCACCTGCATGGCGGTCTTGTAACCGAACTGCTTCATCAGAGCCGGCACCACCGCTTCGCGGTAATGCTGCTGCAGCCGCGCCGGTTGAACCGACGCGGCCTTTTCGGATGCGTCCTTCGCGGATGCGTCCTTCGCGGATGCGTCCTTCGCGGATGCGGCCTTCGCGGATGCGGCCTTCGCGGATGCGGCCTTCGTGGATGCGGCCTTTTCGGATACGGCCTTTGCGGATACGGCCTTCGCGGGAGCTGCTGTCTTGGCCTTCGCCATGTCTTCCTCTTAAGCGTCCAGCATTTCGCCGTTCGACTTGTAGATCCGCACGCGGCGGCCGTCGTCCAGCTGCTTTACGCCGACGCGGTCGGCTTTCTGGGTGGTCGGGTTGAACGCCGCCACGTTGGAAACGTGGATCGGCATCTCCTTGTCGATGATGCCGCCGGTGGTGCCCTTCATCGGATTGGGCTTCTGGTGCTTCTTGACGCGGTTGGCGCCCTCGACCAGGATGTAGTCATCGCCGAGCACGCGCAGCACGGCGCCGCGCTTGCCCTTGTCCTTGCCGGTGATGACGACGACGTTGTCGCCCTTACGGATCTTGCGCATGATTGTTCCTTACAACACTTCCGGGGCGAGCGAGACGATCTTCATGAAACGCTCGGTTCGCAGCTCGCGCGTCACCGGCCCGAATATGCGGGTGCCGATCGGCTCGAGCTTGGCATTAAGCAAGACGGCGGCGTTGGTATCGAACTTCACCAGCGAACCATCCTGGCGGCGCACGCCGCTGCGGGTGCGCACCACCACCGCATGGTAGATCTCGCCCTTCTTGACGCGCCCGCGTGGCGCGCAGTCCTTGATGCTTACCCTGATGACGTCGCCGACGCCGGCATAACGGCGCTTGGAACCGCCCAGCACCTTGATGCACATGACGGAGCGAGCGCCGGTGTTGTCGGCAACATCCAGCCTGGTTTGCATTTGAATCATCTGCTTACTCTCTCTCCAACTTCGCCTGCCTCGTGTTTTCTACTTCGGCAGACCAGTTTTGGAACCCGTCCGGGTCGGAAACCGTGGCGCAACGGACAAAGGCGTCCCGGGAAAAAGGCGGAATTCTAGGGAAAAAACTCCGCCGAGGCAAGGCTTTCAGACCTCTTCCTTGGCTTTCTCCACCAGTTTCACCACTTTCCAGGTCTTGGTTCGGGACAGCGGGCGGGTTTCCTCGATCAACACCAGGTCGCCCGGATGGAATTCGTTGTTCTCGTCGTGCGCGTGATACTTCTTGGAGCGGCTGACGAACTTGCCGTAAAGCGGATGCTTGACCTTGCGCTCCACCAGGACGGTGACGGTCTTGTTCATCTTGTCGCTGAGCACGCGCCCGGTCAGCTTGCGTGCGTTGGTTTGCTGGTTCTCGTTCATGACTGTTTGGCCTTCTCGCCGATCAGGGTGCGCGCGCGCGCGATGTCGCGGCGCACCTTCTTGATTTCGCTGGTGTTGTTCAGCTGCTGGGTGGCAAGCTGCATGCGCAGCGAGAATTGCGCCTTGAGAAGCTGGTTGAGCTCCTTGTTGAGGTCGGCCGCGCTCTTGGCCCGGAGTTCACTCGCTTTCATCGCTTAACCCACCTGTCTGATTACGAACGTGGTCTGAATCGGCAGCTTGGAGGCGGCCAGCCGGAATGCCTCACGCGCCAACGCCTCGTCCACGCCGTCCATCTCGTAGAGCACCTTGCCGGGCTGGATCTCCGCCACGTAGTACTCCGGGTTGCCCTTGCCGTTACCCATGCGCACTTCCGCCGGCTTCCGCGAGATCGGTTTGTCCGGGAAGATGCGGATCCAGATCCGGCCGCCGCGCTTGATGTGGCGGGTCATGGCTCGGCGCGCGGCTTCGATCTGGCGCGCGGTCAGACGGCCGCGGCCGACGGCTTTCAGGCCGTACTCGCCGAAGCTCACCTTGGCGCCGCGGGTCGCGACACCGGTGTTGCGGCCTTTCTGCTCCTTGCGGTACTTCCTTCTAGCTGGCTGCAGCATTCTTGGCTCCTCGTCTTGCCTTCTTCTCCGGCTCCGGCGCGGGCGCCACCACCGGCTGTTCGCCGCGACCGAGCACTTCGCCCTTGAATACCCACACCTTGATGCCGATCACTCCGTAAGTGGTCTTGGCCTCGGAGAAGCCGTAGTCGATTTCGGCACGCAGGGTATGGAGCGGCACACGGCCTTCGCGGTACCACTCGGTGCGGGCGATTTCGATGCCGTTGAGCCGTCCCGCGCTCATGATCTTGATGCCCTGCGCGCCCAGGCGCATGGCATTCTGGATCGCGCGCTTCATGGCGCGGCGGAACATGATGCGCTTCTCAAGCTGCTGGGCGATGGAATCCGCGATCAGCTGGGCATCGATCTCGGGCTTGCGCACTTCCTCGATGTTCACGTGGACCGGTACGCCCATCAGCTTCTGCAGTTCGCCGCGCAAACGCTCGATGTCTTCGCCCTTCTTGCCGATCACCACACCGGGACGGGCGCTGTACACGGTGATCTTGGCGTTCTTGGCCGGGCGCTCGATCACCACTTTGCTGACCGCGGCGTGCGCCAGCTTCTTCTTGAGGAAGTCGCGGACCTTGATGTCCTCCTGCAGCATCGCCGGGAAATTCTTGCTATTCGAGTACCAGCGCGAAGTCCAGTTGCGCTGCACCGACAGCCGGAACCCGGTCGGGTGAATTTTCTGTCCCATGCTTACTCCTTGTCCCCGACCGTCACGTAAATGTGGCAGGTAGGCTTGGTGATCTTGAAACTGCGGCCCTTGGCGCGCGGCATGAAACGCTTCAGGCTCGTACCCTGTTCGACGTGGATGGTCGTGACCGCCAACTCGTCGACGTCGGCACCCTGGTTGTGTTCGGCATTGGCAATCGCCGACTCCAGCACCTTGCGGATGATCTTGGCGCCCTTTTTCGGGCTGAAGGCCAGCAGGCTCAGCGCCTTGTCCACCGGCAGACCGCGCACCTGGTCGGCGACCAGGCGCCCTTTCTGGGCCGACAGCCGCACGCCGCGCAAAACAGCAGAAGTTCTCATCGTCATCTCTCCCATCGCACTTACTTCTTCGCTGCTGCTGCAGACGCCGTTGCACCGGACGGAGCCGCAATGACCTTCTTGTCCCCGGTGTGCACCTTGAAAGTGCGGGTCAGCGCGAATTCGCCGAGCTTGTGCCCGACCATGTTCTCGCTGATATACACCGGCACGTGCTGGCGGCCGTTGTGAATGGCGATGGTCAGACCGACGAAGTCCGGAAGAATGGTGGAACGGCGCGACCAGGTCTTGATAGGGCGCTTGTCGTTGGAAGCGCGTGCCGTATCCACCTTCTGCACCAGATGATGATCGACGAACGGGCCTTTCTTGATCGAACGTGCCATGTGTCCTTACCCCTTACTTGCCGTGGCGATCGCGCACGATCATGCCGCGGGTGCGCTTGTTGCGACGGGTCTTGTAACCCTTGGTCGGCGTGCCCCACGGGCTCACCGGGTCGCGGCCGGCAGCGGTCTTGCCTTCGCCGCCGCCGTGCGGGTGGTCGATCGGGTTCATCGCCACGCCGCGCACGGTCGGGCGCACTCCGCGCCAGCGCACGCGTCCGGCCTTGCCGATGGACTCGAGGTTGTGCTCTTCGTTGCCGACTTCCCCGATGGTGGCGCGGCAGTCGACGTGCACCTTGCGGATTTCGCCGGAACGCAGGCGCAACTGCGCATAGGTGCCTTCGCGCGCCAGCAACTGCACCGCGGTCCCAGCGGAACGCGCCAGTTGCGCGCCTTTGCCGGGCAGCATTTCGACGCAGTGAACGGTGGTGCCCACCGGCACATTGCGCAGCGGCAGCGTATTGCCGACTTTGATCGGCGCCTGCGCCCCGTTGATGACCTCCTGCCCCACCGTCACGCCCTTGGGCGCGATGATGTAACGGCGCTCGCCGTCGGCGTAACACAGCAGCGCCAGATTGGCGCTGCGGTTCGGGTCGTATTCCAGGCGCTCGATCCTGGCGGCAATGCCGTCCTTGTCGCGCACGAAATCGACGATGCGATAGTGATGCTTGTGCCCCCCGCCCTGATGGCGCGTGGTGATGTGACCGCGGTTGTTGCGGCCGGCACGCTTGCTCTGTTTCTCGACCAGAGCGGCAAACGGCTTGCCCTTGTGCAGGTTGGCGTTGACGACCTTGACCAGCGCGCGCCGGCCGGGGGATGTCGGTTTGACTTTGACGAGCGCCATTTACTTGGCCTCCCCTGCTGCGAAGTTGATCTCCTGGCCCGGCTTCAGGCAGACATAGGCCTTTTTCCAGTGCCGGCGGCGGCCGACGAAGCGGCCGAAACGCTTTTCCTTGCCCTTCACGTTGGCGACCTGGACGCTTTTCACCTGCACCTTGAACAGCAGCTCCACCGCAGCCTTGATTTCGGGCTTGGTGGCATCCGGCGCAACACGGAAGATCACCTGCTCATTCTTGTCGGCGACGAAGGTGCTCTTTTCCGATACCACCGGCGCGAGCAGCACCTGCATCAGCCGTTCCTGATTGATACCGTTCTGCTTGATAGCGGTTGCGTTCATGCCAGCATCTCCTCGAACTTCGCCACCGCACCCTTGGTGATCAGCGTATTGCTGAAGCGCAGCAGGCTGACCGGGTCCGCCTGCCCGGGTTCGACCACCAGCACGTTGACGAGATTGCGCGCCGACAGCACCAGGTTCTCGTCGAGGTTGTCGGTGATGATCAGCACGTTGTCCATGCCCATGCCCTTGACCTTCTGTGCCAGCTGCTTGGTTTTGGGCGAATCGACCTTGAAATTCTCGACCACGGCGAGACGGCCTTCCCGGGCCAGCTGCGACAGGATCGAGGCCAGGCCGGCGCGGAACATCTTGCGGTTGACCTTGTGGCTGAAGTTCTCATCCGGGCTGCTCGGGAAAATCTTGCCGCCACCACGCCACAGCGGGCTGGACGCCATGCCGGCGCGCGCGCGGCCGGTGCCCTTCTGGCGCCAGGGCTTGCGCGTGGATTTGGCGATGTCGCTGCGTCCCTTCTGGGCACGGGTGCCGAGACGGGCGTTGGCCATATAAGCGGTGACCACCTGGTGCACCAGCGACTCGTTGTACTCGCGTCCGAACAGCTCGTCGGAGGCCATGACGCTGGCGGTGGCCTGACCCTTGTCGTTGATCAGTTTGAGTTCCATTACGCCGCCCTCGCCTTCACCGAAGGATGCACGATCACGTCGCCGCCTTCGGAACCGGGAACCGCACCCTTGATCAGCAGCAACTGGCGCTCGGCGTCGATGCGCACGATTTCCAGTTTCTGCGCGGTGCGCTGCACGGCACCCAGATGGCCGGACATCTTCTTGCCGGGGAACACGCGGCCCGGATCCTGCGCCATCGAAATCGAACCCGGCTTGTTGTGCGACACCGAGTTGCCGTGGCTGGCGCGGTTGGAGGAGAAGTGATGGCGCTTGATCACGCCGGCAAAGCCCTTGCCGATAGCGGTACCGGTCACGTCCACCAGCTGGCCGACCTTGAAGATGTCGACGCCGACCTGGCCGCCGACCTTCAGGCTGGCAAGCTGATCGGGTTCGACACGGAACTCCCGGAGGATGTGACCCGCCTCGACGGCGGCCTTGGCAAAGTGGCCGGCCGCGGGCTTGGAAACCCGGCTGGCGCGGCGCTTGCCGAACGTCACCTGCACCGCGGCATAGCCATCGGTCTCGAGCGTCTTGATCTGGGTCACGCGATTGTTCGACACGTCGACGACCGTCACCGGGACGGCATCGCCGTCATCGGTAAACAGTCGCGTCATGCCGATCTTGCGACCGACTAGTCCTAAACTCATTTTTATTTCCTCTGCAGAGGCGCCGGCTGCAATTGGCCGGCAATAAAATCAGCGGCTGGTGACCGGTCACCGGTCACCGGTCAACGACCACGCGTTACAACTTGATCTCTACGTCCACACCGGCCGGCAGGTCCAGCTTCATCAACGCGTCCACGGTCTTGTCCGTAGGATCGATGATGTCGATCAGCCGCAGGTGGGTGCGAATCTCGAACTGATCGCGCGAAGTCTTGTTCACGTGCGGGCTGCGCAGCACATCGAAGCGCTCGATGCGGGTGGGCAGCGGAACCGGGCCTTTGACCACTGCGCCGGTGCGCTTGGCGGTCTCGACGATTTCGATCGCCGACTGATCGATCAGGCGATAGTCGAAGGCCTTCAGGCGAATGCGGATTTTCTGGTTTTGCATTTTCTCTACTCGATGACCTTGGACACCACGCCGGCGCCCACGGTGCGGCCGCCCTCGCGAATGGCAAAGC
>JBBPIT010000005.1:0-111438 GCA_038040175.1 Pseudomonadota bacterium
CACGGCGTCCTCGCCGTCTTGCCCTCGACCCGAATCGCCTCGGTCGCGCATGTGGGACCTATGCAGAGCTTCCCTAAGTTGCACCGTCTTCCCGACGGCCGCTGGCATCGCATCGAAATCGTCTTCTGGCTGCTGCCGCTGGCCGCGTTCTTCCTGCTGCCCGGTTATCTGGTGCTCGGCAGCCAGATCCTGATCGTCGCGCTTTTTGCCCTTTCGCTCGATCTCATCCTCGGTTACGCCGGCATCGTCTCGCTCGGACACGCCGCCTTCTTCGGCATCGGCGCCTATACGGCAGGACTGCTTGCCGTGCACGGCTGGGGTGAACCGCTGACCGGCTTGCTGCTGGCGGGCGCCATTGCGGCGGTCGCCGGTTATCTGGTCAGCTTCCTGGTGGTGCGCGGCGAAGACCTCGCACGCCTGATGGTGACCCTGGGCATCGGCCTGCTGCTGTACGAGGCGGCCAACAAGGCGGCATTCATCACCGGCGGCGTCGACGGGCTCTCCGGAGTCACGATGTGGAAACTGCTGGGCGTGTTCCAGTTCGATCTCGGCGGCAAGGTCGCTTACGTGTACAGCCTGGCGGTGCTGTTTCTGCTGTTCGTGCTGATGCGCCGGCTGGTGAATTCGCCCTATGGTCTGAGCCTGCGGGGTTTGCGCGAAGGCGGCAAGCGCATGCCCGCCATCGGCGCGCCGGTGCGCAGCCGCCAGGTCTTGATCTTCACCATCGCGGCGGGCGTGGCCGGCATCGCCGGCGGATTGCTGGCACAGACCACGCAGTTCGTCGGCCTGGAAGTGCTCGGCTTCCCGCGCTCCGCGGAACTGCTGATCATGCTGGTGCTGGGCGGCGCCGGTCGCCTGTACGGCGCGCTGATCGGAACGGCGCTGTTCATGGTCGCGCAGGAGTACCTCTCGGGCCTCAACCCGGTTTACTGGCAGTTCTGGATCGGGCTGCTGCTGGTGGTGGTCGTGCTGTTCGCGCGCGGCGGCATCATGGTCGCGGCGGAGGCGTTGTACATGCGGCTGCGGAGAAAAGGAAAATGAAAGTCGCATTGCGCACTGAAGGCCTCTCGAAGCAGTGGGGCAGCTTCAAGGCCAACAGCGACCTGAACATTGCGCTGCCGGTGGGGGCGCGCCATGCGCTCATCGGCCCCAACGGCGCGGGCAAGACCACTTTCATCAATCTGTTGACCGGAGTGTTCGCGCCGACCTCGGGAAAGGTGTACCTGGGCGAAGAGAACGTGACGCACCTGCCCCAGCATCAGCGGGTCAAGCGCGGCATGACCCGCACCTTCCAGATCAACACGCTGTTCCCCGGGCTCACGGTGCTGGAATCGGTGGTGCTCGCGGTCTGCGAACGCAGGGGTATCGCCGGCAGATGGATGACCACCGTGGCGAAACAACGCGAAGCCGTGGAAGAAGCGGAAGAACTGCTCGAGTCGCTGCACCTGCTGCAGGAAGCCGATGCGCTCACCCGCAATCTGCCCTACGGCAAGCAGCGCCTGGTGGAGATCGCGCTGGCACTGGCGACCAGGCCGAGAATCCTGCTGCTCGATGAGCCCGGCGCCGGCATCCCGTCGGCGGAAAGCGCGGAACTGTTTGGCGTCATCGCCGGGCTGCCGGGCGACGTGACCATCCTTTTCATCGAACACGACATGGGCCTGGTGTTCCGTTTCGCCGAGCGCATCACCGTGCTGGTCGGCGGGCGGGTACTCACCGAAGGCACGCCCGCGGAGATCGCGGCCGACGAGCGGGTGAAGGAAGTCTATCTCGGGGAGGCCCAGCTTGGCTGAATTGCTGCGCCTCGACAACGTCAGCGCCGGTTACGGCGAAGCCGTGGTGCTGGAGGACATATCGCTTTCCGTCGCGGAGGGGGACAGCCTGGCGTTGCTGGGCCGCAACGGCATGGGCAAGACCACGTTGCTCGTCACGTTGATGGGGCTCACGCGGCTGCACCGCGGCGCGATCCGCTTGCGCGGAACCGACATCGGCGCGCTGCCCACGCACCAGCGCGTGCATTCAGGGCTGGGCTGGGTGCCGCAGGAGCGCTGCATGTTCGCTTCCCTCACCGTCGAAGAGCATCTCACCGCGGTGGCGAGGCCGGGGCACTGGAACGTCGGGCGGGTGTACCGGATCTTTCCCATGCTGGAGGAACGCCGGCGCAACCTGGGCAATCAACTCTCGGGCGGCGAGCAGCAGATGCTCGCCATCGCCCGCGCGCTCATGGTCAATCCGCGCCTGCTGCTGCTCGACGAGCCGATGGAGGGCCTGGCCCCGATCATCGTGCAGGAAATGATGGCGGTAATCCGGCAACTGGTGGCGGACGGCGGCATGGCGGTGATTCTGGTGGAGCAGCACGCCAAGCTCGCCTTGTCGCTCACCAGCCAGGCGATCGTGCTGGAACGCGGGCGGATCGCGCACCGCTCCGATAGCGCCAGTCTGTTGCATGATGCCGATGCCCTGAACCGCCTGGTGGCGGTGGCATGACGCGGCGATGGGTCGCCGCGGATGCGGTGCGGGTGGATAATGTCCGGAAATTCCGCGCGACGGAGAACCAATACGCCGCATCGCGATCAAGTGAAATGAGTGTTCCGAATGCCAGGGAGAGGGATCATGGAGCGTGACAACGGCTTTCTCGCAGTGCGGCGGCGGTTTCTGCGGACGTGGGCGGCGCTGCCGCTGGCGCTCGCATCGAGCGGCGTGGCTTTGCCCGCGTGGGCGCAGGCCGCGCTAACCCCCGAGTGCGGCGACGACGACGATCCGACGCCGCGACAGATGGACGGGCCGTTCTTCAAACCGCGCACGCCGCAGCGGACCTCGTTGCTGGAACCCGGGATCAATGGAACCAGGCTGGTGCTGACCGGGTTCGTGCTTTCGACCGCGTGCAAGCCGGTCGCGGGTGCGCTACTGGATTTCTGGCAGGCCGACGACCATGGCGATTACGATAACCGGGGCTATCGCCTGCGCGGCCACCAGTTCAGCGACGGCGACGGGCGCTACCGCCTGGAAACCATCGTTCCCGGGTTGTATCCGGGCCGCACCCGCCACATCCACGTCAAGGTCCAGGCACCCAACCGTCCGGCGCTCACCACCCAGGTTTACTTTCCGGGCGAAGCACAGAACGAAGACGACTTTCTTTTCCGTCCAGATCTGCTGATGAAGCTTCGCAATGCCGGCGGCGTCAGGGACGGACGCTTCGATTTCGTGCTCAAACTCGCCTGACTGGCAGGGCGCGGCCGGACCTCTGCACGCGACGCCCCATGACAACCCTTCTGCAATCGCGAACGCTGAGTGTTTCCATCGATTGCCGCCCGGACAGGGTGTATGCGTTCGTGTCGAACCCCGAGAATTTTCCCAGATGGGCGGCGGGATTGTGCAAATCGGTCAGGAAGTCGGATTCGGGATGGATCGTGGAAACAACCCAGGGGCCGATGAACCTGCGGTTCGCCGAGAACAATGATCTCGGCGTGCTGGACCATTACGTGAGTCCGGCGCCCGGGGTCGAGGTCTACGTGCCCATGCGCGTTCTGCCCAACGGCTCCGGATCCGATGTGCTCTTCACCCTGTTTCAGTTGCCCGGAATGTCGGACGAGAAATACGCGGAGGACGCCGGATTGGTGGCGCGGGATCTCGAGACATTGAAAAGAGTGCTGGAGAGGTGATCCCGCGAAGGCACGCCAAGTAAACGATGGTTTACCGAAATCTGCTGCTTGAATCGAATGTTCGGTACCGGCAGGGCTTCACCGAGACGGTTCCGGTCGCTTCTTCGCCAGCGATTTCAGCGCCGTGATGCCCTTGCGGAACTCAGGCATGGATCACGCCGGCGCCGAAGCGTTGCGCCAGCCGTTCGATCAGTGCGCGCTCGCGTTCGTCCAGCTTGCCAGTGTCGACGAAGCGCCAGTTGCGCTCATACAAGCCGAAGGCTTCCCGCGCCGGCAGATATTCATCCGTGCGGTTCCATGCCAGGTCTGCCAGCGCCGGGTAATCGGCGAGCCGCACGACCATGTCGTCGAGCAGAGCATCGAGCGCCTGCGCATATCCGGGAATGCGGGCGGTCGCGGCCAACTTGGCGGCGACCGGCCGGGGCAGCTTGAGCTGAAACTGCACCAGTCCCGCCGCGTGGTCGCGGTCGCGCTGCGCGCGCTTGGCGCGGCGCAGTTGCTCGACGCGGGTGAGCTTGCTGGTTCTGGGTCTGCCGGGGCGTTTCACGGGGCAAGCCTGCCAGTGTTATGTTGTCATGTCAACATAATTAAAAGGCTGACCAGCCAGACAGGCAGCACAAACCACCCGCCGGCCCGAGCCGCAAGGTATGTGTCGAGTATGAAAAAAAAGCCGGGCGCTCTCGCGTCCGGCCAATGCATACGACCAGGGGAATTGGAAAGTTAAATCTTGCCCTGAGGCCGCACTAGACCTCCCAGGGGTTGGGCCTGTCGGCGCCGATGGCGTATTTCTCGATCGCCTGCTGGACGGTTTTGGCGTCGATCGCACCTTCGTCGGCAAGCGCCTTGAGCGCGGCGACCGCGACGTAGCGGCGATCCACTTCGAAGAAATCGCGAAGCCGCTCGCGTGTGTCGCTTCTGCCGAAGCCGTCGGTGCCGAGCGCGACATACCTGCGCGGTACCCAGTTGCGGATCAGGTCTGCGACGGAGCGCATGTAATCGCTGGCGGCGATCACCGGGCCCGCGGTCTTCTCGAGGCACTGCTCGACCCAGGACTGTTTCTGCTTTCCAACCGGGTGCAGACGGTTATGGCGCTCGACGCCGATGCCGTCGCGGCGCAATTCGGTGAAACTTGTGACGTTCCACACATCGGCACCGACATTCCAGTCGCTTTCCAGCAATTCCGCCGCTGCGAGCACCTCGCGCAGGATCGTCCCCGCGCCCAGCAACTGAACGGTTTGTTGTTTGGATTTCGCCTCACGCCTCACGCCTCTCGCCTCACGAATCCGGTACATGCCGCGCAAAATTCCTTCCTCCGCGCCTTGCGGCATCGCCGGATGCGCGTAGTTCTCGTTCATCACCGTGACGTAATAGAACACGTCTTCCTGGTTTTCGAGCATGCGGCGCATGCCGTCGCGAATGATGACCGTGAGTTCGTAACCGAACGCCGGATCGTAGGCCACGCAGTTCGGCACGGTGGAGAAAAGCAGGTGGCTGGATCCGTCCTCGTGCTGCAGGCCTTCGCCGGAAAGCGTGGTCCGCCCTGCGGTGGCGCCGAGCAGGAAGCCGCGGGCGCGCGCGTCGCCCGCGGACCACACCAGGTCGCCGATGCGCTGGAAGCCGAAGCAGGAATAGAAGATGTAGAACGGCAGCATCGGCACGCCGTGCACGCTGTACGAGGTCGCGGCGGCGATCCATGAGGAAATTGCGCCGGCCTCGGTGATGCCTTCCTCGAGGATCTGGCCGTCCTTGGCCTCCTTGTAATAGAGCAGTTCGTCCTTGTCTTCCGGCTCGTAGAGCTGACCGTGCGGCGAGTAGATCGCGACCTGGCGGAACAGCGACTGCATGCCGAAGGTGCGCGCCTCGTCGGCGACGATCGGTACGACGTGCTTGCCGAGCGTTTTGTCGCGCAGCAGTTGCGACAGCATGTTCACGAACACCATGGTGGTGGATTGCTCGCGATCTCCGGTGCCTTCCAGCAGCTTGGCGAAAATGTCCAGTGCAGGCACCGGCAGCACCGGGCCCTTCGGCGTGCGCGCCGGAACGTAACCACCGAGCGCCTCGCGGCGCGCGTGCAAATACTTCATTTCCGGGATGTCGGCGGCCGGCTTGTAGAAACGCAAGTCCTGCACGTCGGCATCGGAAAGCGGCAGCGCGAATCTGTCCCTGAAGGCGAGCAGCGTATCGTCCTCGAGCTTCTTCGCCTGGTGCGCGGCCATCTTGCCCTGCGCTGTGCCCATGCCGTAGCCCTTCTTGGTCTGGGCGAGGATCACGGTGGGGCGGCCCCTGTGGTTCACCGCGGCGTGATACGCCGCGTAGATCTTGATCGGGTCGTGGCCGCCGCGCTTCAACCTGTCGATGTCCTCGTCGGACATGTGCGCCACCAGTTGCTGGAGTTCCGGGTATTTGCTGAAGAAGGCCTCGCGGTTGAAGCGGCCGTCGGTCGCGGCGTACTTCTGGAATTCGCCGTCGACGGTCTCGTGCAGCCGCTTGAGGATAACGTTGTCGCGGTCGCGCGCGAACAGCGGGTCCCAGTCCGAGCCCCACATCACCTTGATCACGTTCCAGCCGGCACCGGCGAACAGGCCTTCGAGTTCCTGGACGATTGAGCCGTTGCCGCGCACCGGGCCGTCGAGGCGCTGCAGGTTGCAGTTCACCACGAAAATGAGGTTGTCCAGCCCCTCGCGCGCCGCCATCGCCAGCCCGGCGATGGATTCGGGTTCGTCCATTTCGCCGTCGCCGACGAAACACCACACCTTGCGGCCCTTGGTTTCGAGGATGCCGCGGTCCTCGAGATAGCGCATGAAGCGCGCCTGGTAGATCGCAGTGATCGAACCCAGGCCCATCGAGCCGGTGGGGAACTGCCAGAACTCCGGCATCAGCCATGGGTGGCAGTACGAGGACAGCCCCTTGCCGCCGGTCTCGCGCCGGTAGTGATCGAGGTTTTCCTCGGTCAGCCGGCCCTCGAGGTAGGCGCGGGCGTAAACGCCGGGCGCAGAGTGCGGCTGGAAGTAGATCGCATCGCCATCCTGGCCGGCGCGAAAGAAATGGTTGTAGCCCACCTCGAACAGATCCGCGGACGAGGCGTAGGTGGCGATGTGGCCGCCGAGTTCGGGGTGGGCGCGATTGGCGCGCACCACCATCGCCAGCGCATTCCAGCGCACCAGCGCGGAAAGCCGTGCTTCGATCTCCGCGTTGCCGGGGAACTGTGGCTGGTCGGCGAGCGAAACCGTGTTCGCATACGGCGTGTTCAGCACCGGCGGCATCGGCACGCGCATCATGCGCGCGTGATCCAGCAGTTTTCTGAGCACGAAGGTGGCCCGCTCCGGGCCTTCGTTCTCGACCACTGCGTCGAAAGCATCCAGCCATTCTTTGGTCTCGACCGGATCGAGGTCCTGGGTGAGAACGCGCCACAGGCCGGAAACGCTGATGTCGGAAAGGTCGGTCATGCGATTTCTCCTCGCGGCCGGCGCATCAGGCGATGGCGGCCCGGTATTCGATTTTCGAAGCCGGAATGCTAACCCGATTCACGAAGCACGTAGTTTTGTTTATCCTAGTAAAATCGAGTAAATTAAGCATAGATGACTGTAAATTATCAATGAAACAGCACGAAATGCCGGATTTGCAGCTCGACGCGATAGACTGGCGAATCCTAAGCCTGCTGCAGGGCGACGCCCGCATGTCCAATGTGGAGCTCGCCAAGGCGGTGGGGCTGTCGCCTTCGCCCTGCCTGAACCGGGTGCGGGCGCTGGAGGAGGCGGGCTACATCAGCCGCTACGTGACGCTGCTTGATGCGCTGCGGGTCGGGCTCAAGGTGAGTGTGTTCATCCAGGTCACGCTGGAGCGGCAGATCGAGCCGGCGCTCGAGACCTTCGAGAAGGCGATCCGCGGACGGCCCGAGGTCATGGAGTGCTATCTCATGACCGGGGACGCGGACTACTTGTTGCGCGTGGTGGTGCCCGACATCCAGGTTCTCGAAGACTTCATCCTCAACTTCCTCTCGCGCGTGCCGGGGGTGGGCAACATCAAGTCGAGCTTTGCGTTGAAGCAGGTGAAGTACCAGACGGCGTTGCCGCTGCCCATCGAGGCGGGCAGACCGGCGGGAGCGCGGCTGCGACCCGGCAAGAGGCGGCAGGCGAGGAACCGATGAGCCGGCGCCCGCACCGCGGCTCGACTCGTGCATGGATTGCGCGGGCAGACGGCGCTGAAGAAAGGCCAGGCCTACACCACCGCCGAACTGAAGCTGAACCTCGTGCGTTCGTTGACCGACCAGACCGGGCCGCTGCGCGCTGAAGGCAAGGTCATCCACGCGGGCCGGCAGATCGCCACCTCGGAAGGGCGCCTGTTCGGTCCCGACGGCAAGCTCTACGCCCACGGCACCACGACGTGCATGATTTTTCAAATATGAGAGTCCGTGACGCGTGGTTCGTGACTCGCTGATCCCGAGTTCTCAGGCTCTTTACATTCCACGTATCACGTACCACGTATCACGACTCCAATGATTCGCCGCTGCAAAGATACGGATTTCGACGCCATCGTCGCAATCATCAACGACGCCGCTCAAGCCTACCGCGGCGCGATTCCGGCCGACTGCTGGAAGGATCCGTACATGCCGGAACAGGAACTCCGGCATGAACTCGCAAGCGGTGTGGTGTTCTGGGGCTACGAGGAGAATGGCAAACTGGTCGGCGTGATGGGCATTCAGGATGTCGCCGATGTCACGCTGATCCGCCACGCATACGTGCGTACCGCACACCGCCATCACGGGATAGGCGCCGCGCTGCTCTCCAATCTGCGCAGGCTTGCCGACAAGCCGATCCTGATCGGCACCTGGAAAGCCGCAATCTGGGCAATCCGCTTCTACAGAAAGCATGGTTTCCGCGTAGTACCGGAAGAAGAAAAGAATCGCCTGCTCAGGAAGTACTGGACGATTCCGGATCGTCAGATCGAGACCTCGCTGGTGCTGGCGGAAGTGCAGCGTCCGCTTCGCTGAGCGCGTCGTGGATTCCGTCTTTCCGCTGGAAAAATCCCGCGACGCATTCCTCCGCGTGGAGCGCGGGCAGCATTTCGGCAATATCGTCGTGACCGTTTAACTCGGAAAACCCTATAACAAAATATCACCACGAAGACACGAAGAACAGGAAGGAACACAAGGAAACCAAAAAGAAAAACGGACAAAAAAACAAAGTTTCAAAGATTCGCGGTCAGATCATTTTGCTGCCAACACCCGAAGTTAGAAACAAGAAGTTGTTCTTCTTCATGAACTTTCGTGTTCATGGTGTCTTCGCGGTGAGAAATATGATTTTTCAGCGCGGTGAGCGCGGTTGTCTTACAGCGGTGGGAGTTTTACCCCGATCTGTTCCAGAATGCCCCTGGGTGCCCCGCCGGGTATCGGTTCGGGGAAGATGATCGTGAGCTTGTCGCCGGAGACGCGGTAATAGAAGTAGTGCTCGGGAATGCTGACTTTCCTGCCCGTGGGCGGGATCGGATCCATTCCCGGCATGGCCCATATTGCAGTGTGGGTGCCGCCCTGGCGCCATTTGATCGCGTAGTTGCCCTGGCCGCGGTCCTCGATCCCGTCGTAGGCGTAATTCCAGTCCGGGAATCCAGTGTAGAGCGCGGTGAGCATCTTCACGAACTGGGGTTTGTCGAGCATGCGCGTCGCGGAGATGAACGTCAGGTCGTCGGACGCAGTGCCGGCGATCTTCCGGATGTCGTGCGTTTTCAGTCCCTCGACATAGGTCAGCAATACCGGCGGGATCGGCTTTGCCACGACGCTATTCCTCCCTGTTGGCGTTATCGATTTTCTTGTCAGTAAACAACCGGAACGCCGAACAGTTTGGCGTGGAAATGCAGGAACAGCCAGTAAAGGATCAAACCGGCCACGACCACTGCGGCATCGTTGAACAGTGAACGCTTGAACTGCGACGGTCGTGCGCCGCGGGCGTTCTGCGAGGACATCGCATGAACCGCGTACAGCCCGAAGGTACTGAATAGAATGAGGCCGGTAAGATTGCCGTTGGCAAGCAGGTGCAGCAGCGCCCAAAGCGTGACGCCCCACATCATGGGGTGCGCCGTAAAGCGTTGGAAGTTGCTCGGGATGAACGCCGCCGCCAGCGAAATGAAGGCGAAGGGCATGAACCATACCGCGGCGTAACGACCCCATTCGGCAGGCTCCCACAAAGCAACCGGTTCGGACTTGCCGACGCCGATCACGATGAGTATGAAGCCGGCAACGGCCAGCAGCGCGTAACCCGCCTTGTATCGCTTCTCGCCCAGACGCTGGATCACTTCCCCGCGCGCCGTGCGGAAAGTCGAGAAGATATGTACCCCGAAGAAAATGACCACTCCAGCGATCAGCCAGTACATAATTCAATCTCCTTTCGTTGGTTTTGGAGCGCCTCAGAGAATCCTGTACTTCTCGAACACCTCGCGCAGCAGACGGCCCTGCCGCAGCTCGTCGCGCGTACGGCCCTCTCCCGCCACTTTCTCCTTCGCTTTTGCGAGAACTTCGGCGGCGCGTTCCTGCGGAATGACCACGACGCCATCCACGTCGCCGAACACGATGTCGCCGTCACGCACTTTCACGCCGGCGCATTCGACCGGCACATCGCGCTGTACCATCCTGGCCCGGCCCTTGGTATCGAGCGGGCCGATCCCGCCGTGGAAGACCGGGAAACGCATCTCGCGGATCTGCCTGACGTCCCGCACCCGGCCGTCGGTGATGCAACCGGCCGCGCCCCGCGCCTGCGCCGCCGTGGACAGCAGTTCACCCCAGGGTGCAATTCTTTGAGTCGGGCCATTGCAGGCGAGCACCGGCACGTCGCCCGGTTTGAGATCGTCCACCAGCGCGATTTCGACTTCGTAGGGATTCTCGCCCTCGCGCACCTCGTAGGCGAGCATGTACAGCCCGGTGCGGGCGCGTCCAGCCAGTACCAGGTTTTCGTCGAGCGGGCGGACGAACGGCTGCATCGCCTGGTTCATCAGGCCGAGAGCGTCCATGACGTCCGAAAGCACCGCGGCACTCAGATCGCGAAACTGATCGAGGTCGAAAGCTTTCATTTTTTCGGTGATTGCATCACAAGATCACGAATGATGATTGCCGCGCCGAAGGCCAGCATAACCAGCCCGCTCCAAACCAGCCACGTCCGCATTTTCTCCACCCTGGTGCGCACCCCCAGTTTCACGCCCGCAACCTGAAGCCGCGGCGTGCCGACCTCCTCGAGCAGCAGGACATAGCTGCCGCGGTAGAGGATCTCCATCGGGTCAAGCGCGACGGAAAACGCGCCGTTGCCCGCGGCGCGAAAGGTGCGCTCGAATATGCCGAGATCGCCCTGCAGCACGCTCACCTGATATTCGTTGCCCGCATCTTTCGGAGACGCTCGGTTCCGCGCGACGTCGAAAGTGAAGCGGAAGCGGTAAAGATTCAACTCCGGAGTGAGTTCCAGAGCAACCGGCCGGTAACCCAGCCCTCCGCGGAAGCGCAGGATTGCCCCATCGGGAAGTTCCCAGCGATCCGCGCGTTCGGTGAGCGAATGCGTTTCCGCAGTCTCGCCGCTCAGGTACTCGCAGTAGGCGAAATAAACGGGACCGAAGATCGCGCCCAGGACGATCAGCAGCAGCGTGGCCGGTTTCACGCCGTTCCCGCGGTGAACCGCATCATTTCTTTTTCTTCTTCCACTTGCTCGCGCATTGAACCGGGGTGTTGCGGATCAGCATTTCCGCCGCCTTGGCGTTCGCCCAGTGGATGACCAGATGCTTGTCGCCACTGCGCTGGTTCACCAGTACCAGTTCCTTCGCGGCAACGATATCCTCGCCTTCGACGACATCGCCCACCTGCGGACCCGGGTTCACCTTCCAGGAATACAGTCCGTAGGCGTCGGCGGGATCTCCAGACGGCAACTGCACCACGAAATAACCGCAGGTCGGATCGCTCCAGGTCACCGGACCCTCTTGCGCCCGGGACTCTGCGCCCAGCAAGGACATCAGGACCAGCGCAGCCACAAGATATTTGATCTGCATATCGTTTCCCCCTTTAATTGGCCGGCATTCTTGTCAAGGACGGCTGTAGCGCCGCCCATGGGGATTATCCGACAATTGCAATCTGATTTGGGGGCCGGTCGCTGCGATCTCCGGGTGACGGAACCGGGCCGCATTACCGGTCAGCGGGCAGAAGCGGCCTTTCGCAGGGGCGTTCCGCCGTAACGGCGGTCGACGAATGCCACGATCGCCGGGTCCATATCCAGGCCGGGAACCGGATCGCGCGCGAAGTAGCCATAACGGTCTTCCCCGCGCACCAGTGTGGCGGAATTCATGTCGCCGCGCTGCCTGACATGCGGCGCCACGTAGCGGATCGCGTAACCCATGCGCCGGCCGTTCGAGCGGTTGGGCGGCGAGCCGTGCAGGATCTTCACATGGTGCAGCGACATTTCTCCCTGCGCAAGGACAATGTCCACCGCTTTCGATTCATCCACGTCCTCGGCAATCTCCTCGTGGGTGAACAGCATGTTGGTACTGTCCGGCGCCGACTTCTTGTGGGAAAGCGGCGGCATCGTCTGGGTGCCGGGAACGACCTGCATCGCCCCGTTCCCGATGGTGCTGGGGTAGAGCGCGATCCACGCCGACACGACGTCGTCCGGTTCCAGCCCCCAGTAATACGAATCCTGGTGCCAGGCGACGAATCCCGGATCGTTCGCCTCCTTGACGAACAGGCTCGATCCCCAGCACAGGATGTCCGGTCCGAGTACCGACTCGACCGCGTCGAGGACCTGAGGGTGGAAGATCAACTCGTAGAGTCGCGTCAGCTTCAGGTGCCCCTTGTTGCGGATCACGTGGCCGGCAACCAGCCCGGTGCGGCGTTCGAAGTCTTCGATACCGGTGCGAATGTCAGCGGCCTCGCCAGGCGTCAGTCCCGGCACCGGGAAAACGTAGCCGTCCTTGCGGTAGTGCGCGATCTGCGCATCGTTCAGTGTGTTGCCCACTTTAGCTTCTCCCTGTTCCCGTCCGGCGTAACGGTAGCGCGGTTCGCGCACGGGCGCAATCCATGCCGGACAGCCAGGCGATCCGGTCTATCGGCGCGTGCGCAGCGTGACGGTGTTCGCGTAGACTTGCGCTCGGCCGGAAACGCGAAGAACAAAAATGGACGCAACGATCCTCCTGATTTTCGCAGTCGTTTACCTGGGCATGATCCTGGGCGGGCTGCCTTTCCTGCAGTTGGACCGCACCGGTGTTCCGGTGACGGTTGCGACCCTGGCGATTTCCTGGCTGTATCTCTGGTACCGAATCCTCTGATCCTGCCTGCCAGGTTCAACCGTTTCCGGTCGCGGACGTTAGTGCCGGCATTAGCCGTCTGCGGATTCTCCCTGCCGCTCCCGCGGGAGGGGCCGCAACGGCAGCGTTACATTACTTGACAATTCATTCGCGCACTGCGGTCAACGCCGGCTTTAGCATGACGTTCTTCAGGCGTCGCGATAGTCCCTGATGCGCGACGACGATGCGGCCGCGGTAGCGCCGCAATCAACACTCGAGGAGGGCGTGCCATGAGCAGACTTGCCAATCTTCCCACGGTGCCGGCGGTTCTGGTTTGCCTGTTGTCGTTCAGCGTGGAGGCGGCCGACATCGACAACGACGCCAACGACCGGCCTGATGCGGCCACCGTGATCGTTACGCCTTACGCCTTGCCGTGGCCAACCCAGATCAGCGCTCGCGACAGCCGCTTTGTCGTCTATCAACCGCAGTTCGACAAATGGGAAGGCGACCGGCTCGAGGGGCGCGCCGCGGTTGCCGTTCATGCGCAGGCGGACGAACAGCCGAGCAGCTTCGGCATGGTGTGGATCTCGGCTCGTACCGAAACGAACCGCGCCAGCGGAATCATCACTATCCGCGATCTCGCGATAACCAAGGCTGACTTTCCCACCGCGACGGATCGCGCCGGCGACTACCTCGAATTGCTGCGGCAGCAACTTGCGGCCAAGTCGTGGCAGATGTCGCTCGAGCGCCTGCAGTCCGACATGGCGATCGATCGCGCGGTGCAACAGACTGGCAGCCAGCCGCTGAGGAATGATCCGCCGAAAATGATTTTCAGCGAACTGCCCGCGATTCTGGTGCCGATAGACGGCGCGCCGGTGTTGCGAGAAGTCCCGGGGACGGGCCTGCAACGAATCGTCAATACGCGGGCGCTGATCCTGTACGACCCGGCCCTGAACAATCCGGTTTCCGCCCGTTATTACCTTTACGTCATCGATCACTGGCGCCAGGCGCAGCACCTGGCAGGTCCGTGGACTGCGAGCGCGAATCCGGCGGCCGACCTGGAGAAAGCGAGGCAACTCGCGGTGCAGGCCGACCAGGTGGACCTGCTCGACGACGACGTCGAAGACGGCGAACCGCTGGATGCGTCAGCGGTGGTCTACGTCAGCACCGAGCCGGCGGAACTGCTGCAAACCGACGGTCCGGCACAGTACGCGCCGATTCAGGGCACGCAGTTGCTCTACGTCACCAATTCGCCCAACAGGATTCTTCTCGATCTCAGGACCGCCAGCCATTACGTGCTCATTTCCGGCCGCTGGTACCGGGCGCGGGCGCTTCAGCGCGGCCCCTGGGAATACGTAGCGGCCGGCAATCTGCCCGGCGATTTTGCGCTGATTCCGCCCGATCATGCGACCGCACCTGTGCGCGCGGCAGTTGCGGGAACGCCGCAGGCGCGCGAAGCGGTCATTGCCAACAGCGTGCCGCAGGTGGCGACCGTGACGCGCAGCGCCGCCAGCCTGGAAATCACTTACGACGGCGAGCCCTCGTTCCAGCCGATCGCCGGCACTTCGCTGCAATCCGCTGTCAATTCGCCGGTGCCGGTGATCCGGGTGAGCGAGGAGTCCTTCTATGCGCTCGACAACGGTGTGTGGTTCACGGCCATCGGCCCCTACGGAGCGTGGTCGGTGGCGAGTTACGTTCCGGCGGTCATCTATTCGATTCCGCGCAACTCGCCATTGCATTACGTCACTTACGTGCGCATCTACGACGCGACGCCGGAAGTGGTCTATGTCGGCTATACGCCGGGCTACGTCGGGTCCTATGTGTCCAGCGACTTCGTGGTCGTCTATGGCAGCGGCTGGCACTACCGGCCGTGGATCGGCACCGTCTGGTACAGCTCTCCGGTCACCTGGGGTTTTGGTTTCGGCATCGTCTACAACTGGTGGAATCCGTGGTGGCCATGCTGCTTCGCCACCTGGACGCCGCGTCCGCACTTCGGGCCCTGGTGGGGTCCGTGGCATCACCACGCGTGGCACCATCGGCCGGCCATAGGCTCGCGGGTGACCGTGATCAATAACATAACCGTCAACGGCGGCCGCCGATCGCACAACGTCGCCAACATTTATGGCCGTTGGGACCGCAAAGCGGTGTATTCGCATGCGCGCAATTCGATCGGTCCCGACCGCGGGAAACGGCCGCACGCGCAGGTCAGGCCGGGCAACGGTTTTGTCGTCGGTCCGGATGGCCGCCGGCAAAACTTCGGCGATCGCACCGCCACTGAACGAAGCGCCCGGCGCGATTGGAGAAATTCGGGCGCCGATGCACGCAACCGCGCAGCCCTCCCGCAGATTCAGCGGCGCGATTCGAGACGCCCGGAAGCGGTTGGGCGCCGCGACCTGTCGGTGAATCAGGGGCGGGATTCGATCCGCCGGGATACGGACGGTCGCAATTTCGCCGATTTGCCGCGCATCCAGACGCCGCACCGGCGCCCGGACACGAACATGGTGCCAAACAACCCCGGGCGCGAAGCATCGCAGGCTGCACGGCCGCCGAGCCAGGCACCCTTCGCCGGGCAATCTCCGCGCCTGCGGCAGGACATCCAGGAACGGCAGAGGCGTGATCCCGCAATGACGCGGCGGACGGAGCCAGACCGGGCACAACTGCAGTTTCGTTCGCAGCCGCGCCAGCTCGCCGAGCCGTCGCGCATTCCGGATCAGGCTCGGGAACGCGCGCCGCGCGAATGGCGGCAGGAGCGCGCGGCGCCATCGTTCCCCTCTGCAGGGGTGGCGCCTGCCAGGCCGCAGGTTTTGAGGGAGCAGGGCGCGCAGATGCCGCGAGTCATCCCGGAAGCGCGAGCCTCCGGCGGGGCACTCCGGGAGCCTGTCGAGCGGGACATCGGTGCCGGCGCGGCCACCGTCGAATCACGTCCGCAGTTTCGCGGTGGTAAAGGCAGGGGGCATCGGGACAGCGGTGCAGGGCCGTCGGGGCCGCGCTTCGGAGAGCGGCAGCGCTGATCTGCGCGGAGTCTGCGCGCTACGGACGAAAAGGCTGGTGCCACCAGTGCTCGAAGGGGTTGGAATGCAGTATGCCTTCGATCACCTCGGTGGAAATGCGCGGCAGGTTCGTGCCTTCGACCACCTTGTTGACGTTGCGTAGTCCTTCGATGCTTTCCGCGATGCCTGAGAACGGGAAGTCGGTGCCGAAGAAAATCTTGTCGGTCATGCGGTACTCCTGTGCGCAGGCGAGGATGTTCCAGAACTGCCAGGGCCGATAGAACAGCGCCGAGATCTCGCAATAGACGTTCGGCTGCTTGCGCACCACCGCGATGGTCTCCTCGTACCACGGGTGCCCCATGTGGGCGCAGATCATCTTCAGGTAGGGGTACTGGATCGCAATCGGTTCGACGTGGATCGCGCGTCCCAGCTCGACCGGCGCGTTGCGCGCAAACGTCGTACCCATGTGCATCGTCAGCGGCAGGTCGTGCGCAACGCAGTATTCGTACACCGGCTTCATGCGCGGGTCCGACAGGGCCACACCGTTGTAGATGGGGCCGTACTTCACGCCCTTGAGTTTCAGATCCTCGACCGCGTGCACGAGACGGTCCATGTAGTCCGGCCGCCGCGGGTCCACGTAGGCGAAGCCGACGAACTTCGAGGGATATTTGGCCACGCACGCGGCGCAGGTCTCGTCGTCGCTTTCCACCCCGGCGCTGTCCCCGTAACGAATCGGGAACACGATCGCCTTGTACACATCCTCCATCGCCTCGAAGAGCGTGTCGGCATCCGCCAGCAGGCCCGGCGTGCCGTCGGGCCGCACCCGTACCATCTGCTCGCGCCACAACGAGGTGACCTGGTCGTGGTTCCAGATGTTGACGTGGCAGTCGACGATCATTGTGGACCCCGGACCACGTTCAGGGCAGAACTCTGACCTGCTTCACGAACTCCAGAGTGTAGGCCCTGTGATATTCAACGTCCGGTTTCACCGGCCCCGCATCGCGCATGAACTCGAAAGTCTGCTTCCAGCGCGCGTCGGTCATGGTAAACAGGCCGAGCTTCTTGGCGTCGCCGCCGTCGACGATCCCGTACTCCTTGAGCTTGGCGATGCTGAAGGCAATCTGGTCGTCGTCCATCTGCGGGCTGTCCTTCTTGATGAGGGCATTGCCCGGCGCCGGATTCTTCAGATAGCTTTTCCAGCCCAGCGCCGAGGCTTCGATGAAGCGCTTGATCACGTCCGGTTTCGCCTTCACCGTCTTGGTGAGCGTGACGACGGTCTGCGCGTAGGGCGGATAGCCGTACTTGGCCAGATGAAAGATCTTCGGCTTGATGCCGGCTTTCTCGATTGCGTAGGGCTCGGAGGTGATGTAGCCCTGCTGCGCGACATTCTTGTCCACCAGGAACTGCTGGACGTTGTACGCATAGGGCCGCTTCTGCGCCTCGGTGAAGCCGTACTTCGCCTTGAGCCACGGCCAATATGTCGTTTCGCTGGCCTGACCGATCAGCAGCGTGCGGGTCTTCAGGTCCTCGATCCTCTCGACGTCGGGATGCGCGATCAGCCCCACCGGTTCGCTCTGGAAGTTCGCCGCGACCGTGATCAGCGGAAGATTCTGCTCTACCGCGTTGATGGTGGCGACGTCGTAGCCCATCACGAAATTGGCCTTTTCCGCGAGCAGCAACTGGTAGACGTTGACCTGCGGGCCGCTCATTCCGATTTTCACGTCCAGACCGTGTTTCTCGTAGATGCCCTCGGCCACCGCCTGATAGAAACCGCCATGCTCGGCCTCGGCGTACCAATTGGTGAGGAAGGTGACCTTGTCGAGGGCGTGGCCGGTTACGCTGCAAAACAACAGAAGAGCGGCAGCAGCGAGGCGGGCAATGGTATTCACCTTGTTCGGCTCCGACGGGGAAGTTCGCCGCAGTTTACGCCAGAGCTGCGAGGACTGAAAACGTCGGGCTGCGCGCAGAAGCGCAGATGTCGTCAGCCCGGCTTATTGCGATCAGTTGTCAGAGGTCCTGCATTATCGGCTTCGTGCGCGGTGGGCGTGCAAAAAATCCCCGCCAATGCGCCAATGCTTGCACTATTCCGGCGGTAGCTTTGGAATCGGCCCAGAGCAAGTCGGCCCGGCTGCCAGTTTCGTCTGCGTGTACCGACTCGCCGTTGTCAGGTCGACTGGGTATGGGGGAGAGCCAAGTCCAAACTCCACTGTGTAGCGACCGGGCAACAGACTCGTCCTTAGTGCCCCGACTTCTTTCTAAACAAGATGCCCGTCGTCGTCTCCGAGCCAGATCTCTGTGATCGGGGAAGTCGCGACAATTACCAGCTTGTAGTACACCGGCTTGGCTTCTGCAACGGACATAGGCATTCCCCCCGCCTTATATCACACCCATCGACCGAGTTGAGCGGCGAGCGGCCAAAGCGCGCAGCGCGATGGCCGCACTCTCGTCCGCTCGAACGCGTTGTCAGCCGACGATCTTGTCGTACTCTGCATGAGGCCCGATCCAGAACCACTTGATGCCGCCTGGCACATCGTGTCCGAGGGCACGATATCGCTCGCCTACGCGAACAGACCACACTTTCCCGATGCGCTTGAAGTGAAGCGATGGATGCCGCGAGTCAGACTTGAGAAGCTGGAAGTTCTTGTCGGCGGTCGCTCGAATCTCTGGCGGCAGCGCGTCATACAGCGCCCAGAAGTGCGAGGATGCCCAGTGTTTCAAAGGGGACGGCTTTTGCCCGCCTTATGCTCCGCCAAAGACTCCTCGATGAAGCGATCGAGCTTTCCGGCCTCGGAGTCGGCCTCTATCTGACGGTCCCATGTTTGAGCATCGAATTCCGCAAACCACGCACGAAGCTTCGTTAGCTCTTCGGGCGAGAGGTTCTTGATACGATTTTCAATCTGTTCGACTTCGCTCATTTGAGTCTCCTACATTGCGGCGCCACTAAATTGTACGCCGGCCATTCCTAGTCGACTAACGTGAATTGACCTTCCCAAATGAGGCGTATTTAAGCACCACGGTTTCAGTTTCGCCACCACGCGGCTGATTTTGTTGGGTTTAAGGGCTACTGGGCGCCTGCCCAGCGTCGCCCAAGCGGCGTTATTTGCGCCAATCAATGGAAACAGGCTGCGTGGCGCTTCGCGTGGGGAACAGCCCCTCTCGATAAGCGCAATGCACGCGTGCAAGAGGTTTTTTCTACAGCCTCAAAGTCTGCAATGAGAAGCCAAAAAAAGCGGGCATAAGCCCGCCTTTAATCTGTCTGCTCGATTGCGCAGTATTGCGCAATTATGCGGCAACTTGCTCGTACGAGAACTGTGGCGCACCGGCGCGCTGAGAGGCATGCTCAACCGTAATGGAGCAGATGTTACCTTGGGCATCCAAATCGAGAATGGTGTTTTCATCGAGGTCTCGGGTCTCGACAACCGGAGCATCTCGAAACTCGATAAGCAGGGTATCGGTGTCAGCGTAGTAACGAAATTTCATGGCGGGTTGCCTCGAAATTGCGTGTGACCTTCACCGTGCCAAGGTAGATGCCAGAAATCTGGCCTGCTTGTCGAATGCTCTGTGTCAGGCGGAAACCGTTTGAACCGTGCCGGGAAGCTTGCTCAGGATCAATTCCTTGAGTTCAACCTTTGTGCTTGCGTTGTCGATGTCGATGCCGACGAGGTTACCGCGTGCGTCATAGTCGAGCACCACGCCCTCAGAAATCTCCCGGCTTTCGACGCTCTGCTTTTCGGAGAGATCGATGTAAAGAGAGTCGGTCTCGTGGTAGTAATTCAGCTTCATGGTTCGTATCACCTCTTTCTCGAAGTACTCGGTGAATCGGTATTCCACCATTTCGGACATAGTACTCCCGCGGTTCAGTTGGCCGTGCCCTGCCGCCTGCGCGTCTCTCACCGCTCCTGCGGCAGTTCGCTTTCATGCCAGCGACGCAAAGATATTTTGGCCAGCGCCGTGACCAGCAGGAACAGCGTAATGCCGGTGAGGGTGATCAGGATCAGCGCCGCGAACAGGCGGGGAATGTTGAGCTTCAACCCCGCCTGCAGGATCTCATAGGCGAGTCCGGACTGGGTGCCGCCGGTGCCGGCGACGAACTCCGCGACTACCGCGCCGATCAGCGCCAGCGCAGCGGCCACCCGCAGCCCGGCAAAGAAAAAAGGCGCCGCACTGGGAATGCGCAGCCGGATACTCAGGCGGTCTGCATGCCGCGCTTGATTGTCGTGCCGGCCACGCCCAGGGCTGCGAACAACGCCAGTACCTGGAACAGTCCGATGCCGATGAACACCCACGAGGGATGCTGCCAATCCATCAGCAGCCCGAACAGCGTCGGCGCGATCGACAGCCCGATGTCCAGCCCCGAGTACACCACGCCGTAAACCCGGCCGGTGGCGTTCTTCGGCGCGGCCGCGCGCACCAGCAGATCCCGGGAAGGGCCGGCAATGCCGGCGCCGAAGCCGATCAGTCCTAGCAGCACGATAACGCTGGCGGCGGGTGGAATTCCGGTTGCCACCAGCACCGCGATCGCGCCGGACGCGGCGAAGCCCGCCGCGACGACCTTGTCGTGATGCGCGGTCTTGGCCGCCAGAAAGCCGCCGACCACGATGCCGCCGGCGCTTGCCAGCATGTACGCGGTGATGCACGCGGTGGCGAGCGCAAAAGGAATCTCGTAAATGTCGCGCAGCGCCGCCGGCGCGAAGCTCTGGATTCCACCGAACGAAAACGACGAAATCAGGAAGAAGGCAAAGCACATCCACACCGGAGCCGACATGAAGCCGAGAACGTTGCCACCGACGCCTCTCGAAGGTTTCGCCACGGCATTCTGCACCTCACGCGGATCGAGCAGATCGCGCAAGGCGGCCAGCGCTGCCAGCACCGCGAATGCCAGCGCAGCGGCGGCCAGCAGCGCCACCCGCCAGCCGGAGATCGTTGCGATGCCGGCCAGAAACACCGGCGCCAACGCCCAGCCAAGCGTTCCCGCCAGTCCGTGCACGCTGAACGCATGTCCGAGCCGCGGCACGCTCACCCGCCTGTTGAGCAGCGTGAAGTCGGCGGGATGAAACACGCTGTTGCCCAGGCCGGCAACGCCGGCGAACAGGATCAACATCGGATAGCTCTGGCTGGCCGCCAGTCCGAGCGCGGCGAGGCCGAGCAGGGCAATGCCGCCCAGCAGCACCGGCAGCGCACCGAAGCGGTCAACTACGAAACCGGCGAGCGCCTGGCCCACACCCGATACGATGAAGAACACGGTCATGAGCAGCCCCAGCTCGGCGTAGCTCAGGACGAACGCTTCCTTGAGCCAGGGAAACAGGGACGCAAGAGCGAGGTGGAAGAAGTGCGAAGTGCCGTGGGCGAGGCCGACCAGCCCGATCACCTGGGCGTCGCGCCGAAAAGAGTCAGCAGTTGCAGCGGTCATGATCCGGGGTAAATGAAATAAGCACGAACCATAGCGTAACCATGGTCTCGAGGCAAACGCCCGGGGAACCCGAACGCGCCTGGCCGCAGAACGGTTAAAATCACGGAACCATCCAGAGAACGAGCGCATGGCATGAGTGCGCCGCATGACCGGAGGTGACCATGACTACCGCTGTGCTGACGCCGAAGCAGGCCGCGTTCCGCGACGAATACAAGCGCAACATCGCTTCCTGGTACAACGGCTGGGGGCATCTGCTGTCGATCTTCGTACCCGGCATCGCCGTGGTCTGGTACTGCGCATCGCAAGTCGAGAACCCGACAATCTGGGAGTTGCTGTTCGTGATCCCGGTTCTGGTGTCCTACAATTTCAACGAGTGGTGGCTGCACAGAAACGCGATGCACCGGCCGATCAAGGGCCTCGGCGGCATCCTCATGCCGGTCTACCACCGCCATACTCACCAGCACCATCAGTATTTCACCGCGCAGGTGATGACCTACGACACCAACCGCGAATGGCGCATCGTGCTGTTCCCCCCGTACGCGCTGCTGGTGTTCATGCTGCTCACGCTGCCGGCGGCAATCGTCCTCGGCTATCTCTGGTCGGCGAATGCGGGTTACATCCTGATGATGCTCACGCCGATCTTCTACCTGAATTACGAGACCTTCCATCTGTGCTGCCACGTGCACGACAACTGGTTCGTGCGCAACTGCCCGCTGGTGAACACCATCCGCCGGCACCACGCCGCGCATCACAGCCAGCCGATCATGATGGAGCACAACATGAACCTTACCTACCCGGTTGCCGACTGGTTCATGGGCACCAGCGACCTCGACCGCGGGCTGTTCGGCCATTTGTTCAACGGTTACAGCACCAGGTATGTGAAGAAGGAGTTTCTCGACGATCAGGGCGCCGAGCTCAATGCATGAATGTGCAAGAATTCGAGCGCACGACATCGCGGAATACGCCGCCGTCCGGACTGAGCCCGATGCTGGAAGCCCTGTGGTTCGCCCGCAAGGGAGACTGGGAACGTGCGCATGCCATCGTCCAGGAGCATGAGAACGACACCACCTCCGCCCTGGTGCATGCCCATCTGCACCGGGTCGAGGGCGATCTATCCAACGCCGGCTACTGGTATCGCCGCGCCGGACGCAAACCCGCAGACATTACGCTGGATGATGAATGGAAGGCGCTGACGGCGCATTTCCTCGAGGAGAAGAAAGAATGACCGGAATCAGCATCCGCGTGGAACCGGTGGACGATGCTGTGCCGAAGAGCCTTCCGAAGGAACTCGGCTTCGGACGCGTGTTCACGAGCCGCATGTTTACCCAACGCTACACTGCGCAGAAGGGCTGGCACGATGCGGTGATCGGGCCGTACCGGCCACTTGCGCTCGATCCCGCCGCAGAAGTGTTTCACTGCGGCCAGATGATCTTCGACGGCACCAAGGCCTATCGCCGCCCCGACGGCAATCTCAACCTGTTCCGGGTGGAGAAGAATGCGGAGCGCTTCAACAACTCGGCCAGCCGCATGGCGATGCCGAAAGTGGATATCGGGGAGCACCTTCAGGCAATCTCGGAACTGGTGCGGCTCGAGCATGCCTGGACGCCGAAGCAGGAAGGGGCGGCGCTCTATATCCGTCCGGTGATGATTGCCACCGAGAACACGCTCGAAGTGCGCGCCAGCCGCGACTTTCTGCATTACATCATTCTCAGTCCCGTCGGAGCTTACTTTTCCGGCGGCTTCAAGCCGGTATCGGTGTTCGTTTCCGACCTGTACGTGCGCACGGTGCGCGGCGGCACCGGTGAAGCTAAGACCCCAGGCAACTACGCGGGCAGCCTGGCCGGGACCGAAAAGGCGCTTGCGGCGGGATATCAGCAGGTGCTGTGGCTGGATGCCGTGGAACGCCGCTACGTGGACGAAGTCGGCGCGATGAACATCGCCTTTGTCTTTGAGGGCAAGCACATCCGCACGCCGGCCCTGTCCGGAGCCATCCTGCCCGGCATCACCCGCGATTCGCTGCTGACGCTCGCGCCCGATCTCGGCTACAGCGTGAGCGAGGACCGCATTGACATCCGCGAGGTGCTGCGCGACATCGAGGCAGGCAAGATCACCGAAGCGTTCGGCATCGGCACCGGCGCCGTGATCGCGCCGGTCGGCCGCTTCGGTTACCAGGGCCGCGATTACGCCTTCGGCAGCGGCGAGCCGGGGCCGGTGGCGCAGCGGTTGTTCAAGGGGTTGACCGACATCCAGTACGGCCGTGCCGCCGATCCCTACGGCTGGACGCGCGTGGTCAAAGTCGCGTCGGAAACGAGGGCGACGACCGCCACCAGCGCCTAGGGAAGCTCTGACCAGGTTCCGCGACGCGCGTTGCGCCAGGTGCGGATGACTGCTAGGCGTCGCTTCGCAGTTGCGGCTGAAGCCCCAACAAGGAGCGTAACAACGCAGGCGCCGCACCTGGCACAACCCAATGACATTTCGACTCTTTCGAGGGACCGGGCGATTCGGGCCGCGTGCCGCAGCGCGGAACAGGGGCCCCTCCGGGGATGTGACCGCGGAGGCACGCACAAGCACGCGTATATTCGGCACGTTGCATCCCGCTCCGGGGTCGCATCCAAGCACACGACGCTTGGAACCTGCTCCGCCCTGAGCGGGCGCTCTGCGTCGGCTCCTCCTTATGTGCGCTCCGGACTCGGCGAGCGTAGCTTTGGGGCGGGCAGGAGCGCATGGAGGCTGCGTCAACCACTGTAAACGGAGCGCTTATACGGCTGCTCCCGCAAACGGGCGTACCGCTAACGAGTCACAGCCGTCCGGCTACACGGCGTCCTCGCCGTCTTGCCCTCGACCCGAATCGCCTCGGTCGCGCATGTGGAACCTGGTCAGAGCTTCCCTACCGCTTTCCCGTGTTGCCGGGCCCGCCCCGGGCGCCTGCCGTTCCCCGCGACGCCGTTTGCCTCCATACTTGTACCCGACCATGTGGTGCACTCGACTTCCCATCTTTCGTTTCCTTTTGCTGCGGATCGCCAGAGGCGGACTATTCGCGGTGCTGTTCTTTGCGAGCATTGTCCGCGGTGAGGACAATTACGCCGCGGCGCGGCGCGAGATGGTTCGCGAGATCGAGCAGATGACACGGCTCACTGCCGAGGAAACCGGGCGCCCTCGGCTCGACCAGCGGGTGCTCGAGGCGATGGACGAGGTGGAGCGGCATCTGTTCGTGCCCGGCGCACAGCAGCGCCACGGCTACGAGAACCGGCCGCTGCCGATCGGGCACGGGCAGACGATTTCGCAGCCGTACATCGTCGCGCTCATGACCGATCTGCTGCAGACCAGGCCCGATCACGTCGTGCTCGAGATCGGTACCGGTTCCGGCTACCAGGCGGCAATCCTGGCCAAACTCGCCCGCACGGTCCATACGATCGAGATCATCGACCCGCTGGGCCGCCAGGCCGGCGTTCGTCTCGCGCAACTCGGCTACCGCAACGTGCAGGTGAAAGTGGCGGACGGCTACTACGGTTGGCCGGAGCACGCGCCGTTCGATGGAATCATGGTGACCGCGGCCGCCAATCACGTTCCTCCACCGCTGGTCCGCCAGCTCAAGCCGGGTGGACGCATGGTGATCCCGGTGGGCACGAGTTTTCTCACGCAGTATTTGCTGCTGGTGGAAAAAGAGCCCGACGGCTCGGTGACTAGCCGCCAGATATTGCCCGTACGTTTCGTGCCGCTGACCGGCGGGCATTGATGGCGCCGCGGCAGCGGCCAAACGCCATGGACAATGCCGCGTTCGCGCGCTTGCGCTTCACAACCGGCGGCGGGACCGCATGCCGCCGCTAGCGAACGGCGCTGCGCCCGAAAGGATCGGCCTGCCGCTTGCGCTCGGCCTCGCGATGTCGCTGGTCTCCGCTGCGGCGCTGGCGTACGAGATCCTGCTTACGCGGCTCTTTTCGATCATCCAGTGGCATCACTTCGCCTACATGATGATCAGCGTGGCGCTGCTCGGCTACGGCGCCGCGGGCACGGCGGTGACACTGCTCCGGGCGCGCCTCGAGCCGCACTTCGTCGCAACCTTCGCCGCGGCCGCCGGCGCGTTTGGGGTGACTGCGGTCGCGTGCTTTCTGGCAGCGCAGCGGCTGCCGTTCAACGCGCTGGAGTTTCTGTGGGACTGGCGCCAGCCGTTGTGGCTGCTCGCGATCTATCTTCTGTTGTTCGTGCCGTTCTTCTTCGCGGCGATCTGCGTATGCCTCACCTTCACGCGCTTTGCCGCGCAGGCGCATCGCACCTACAGCTTCGATATCCTCGGTGGCGCGGCGGGCAGTCTCGGCGTGATCCTGGCGTTGTACGCGATGTCGCCAGCAACAGTGCTGGGTTGCGTCCCAGCCGCGGCGTTGAGCGCGGCGGCGTGCGTCTGGTGGTTTGCGGGGGGAAGGCCGCGGCTCGCGGCGGCGCTGCCGATCGCGCTTGCGGTGGTCATCGTTCTGGCCATGCAGACACCGCTTGCGCAACTGCGCGTGTCGGAATACAAGCAGCTGTCGCAGGCGCTCAATGTCATGGGTGCGCGCGTCGTCGCCGAGCGCTCCAGTCCGCTCGGCCTGGTGACGGTGGTCGAGAGTCCCGAAGCGCCGCTGCGGCATGCGCCGGGGTTGAGCCTCAGCGCGCCCAATGAGCCGCCGGCGCAACTCGGCGTCTTCACCGACGGCGACGGATTGAGCGCACTGATCCGTTTCGACGGCCGGCTCGAGACGCTGAACTATCTCGATTACCTCACGTCAGCGCTGCCCTATCACCTCGCGCGCAATCCGCACGTGCTGGTGCTCGGTGCGGGAGCAGGCGGGGACGTGCTGCAGGCGCTGTACCACCGCGCCGCGCGCGTCGACGCGGTGGAACTGAATCCGCAGGTCGTGGACCTGGTGGAGCGGCAGTTCGCCGGATTCTCCGGCCGGCCTTACAGCCAGCCTGGCGTCAGCCTGCACCTCGGCGAGGCGCGAGGATTCGTCGCTGCCGGCCGGGAGCGCTACGACATCATCCAGGTTGCGCTGCTGGATTCCTTTGGCGCCTCGTCTGCGGGATTGCACGCGCTGTCGGAAAGCTTTCTCTACACCGTCGAGGCGATGCAGCGTTTTATGGCGCATCTCGCGCCGGATGGAGTTCTGTCGATCACGCGCTGGGTGAGTCTGCCGCCGCGCGACACCTTGAAGCTCTTCGCCACTGCGGTCGTCGCGCTGGAGCGAGACGGGGTGCGCGATCCGGCGGCACGCATCGTGCTGATCCGCAGTTGGAATACGGCGACACTCGTCGTGAAGAACGGCGAGGTCACCACGGACGACATCGCGCGGCTGCGCGAATTCTGCCGCCTGCGTGGATTCGACCTGGTGTGGTATCCCGGTATGCACCCGGAGGAGGCGGACCGCTACAACCGCCTTGACCGGCCGTACTTCCACGAAGGTGCCGTCGCGCTGCTCGGGCCGCAGCGCGACAATTTCATCGAACGCTACAAGTTCGACATTGCGCCCGCGACCGACGACCGCCCCTATTTCTTCCATTTTTTCCGCTGGAAAACGCTGCCCGAACTGCTGCGCCTGAAGGATCGTGGTGGCCTGCCGTTGCTGGAGTGGGGTTATCCGCTGGTGGTGGTCACGTTCGCGCAGGCGCTGCTGGTCAGCGCCGTGCTGATCCTGCTGCCGCTTGTATGGTCGCACCGGGCGAAGCCGGAAGACCGGCGAACGGGGCGGCTTCGCACGGCAGCCTATTTCGCCGCACTGGGAACGGGATTCATGTTCGTCGAGATCGCCTTCATCCAGAAGTTCGTCCTGTTTCTGAGCCACCCTCTGTATGCCGTCGCGGTCGTGCTGTTCGCCTTCCTGCTCTCGGCAGGCTTGGGCAGCATGGCTTCGCAACGGGTCGCACGGTTGGTGCGCGGAGAGCTTGCGCCGATCGCCTTGCCGGTAATCGCCATCGTGCTGCTGATCGCGGGCTATCTCCTGGCGCTGCCCGGCATGTTCGAGACGCTGATCGGGCTGCCCGATGCAGTCCGGATTGCACTGACCGTGCTGCTCATCCTGCCGCTGGGAATGTGCATGGGAATGCCGTTTCCGCTTGGGCTGCAGGCGTTGAGCGCGCAGGCACCGCAACTGGTGCCGTGGGCGTGGGGGATCAATGCTTGCACCTCGGTCACGGGGGCGGTGCTGGCGACGCTGCTCGCGATCCATCTTGGCTTTACCAGCGTGCTATGCGCCGCTGCCGCACTGTATGTGCTCGCCGTCGCGGTGTTCCCGCGGAGGACGCGTTTACAGGGTTGCTAGTGCTCCGCAGGCTCCGCCAGGATCGGTTCGACGTAAGTGCGGAAGTAAAGCGGAGTCTTGCTGCCCCATTGCATCGAGCGCAACACGCCTTTCCGGTCGATGACGAACGCGGTCGGGGTCGGATACTTGCGCGCGAAACCACTTTCCTCCAGTTCGTCTGCCATCAGGCCCTGCAGTCCGTATAGCCCCACCATGCGCTCGACGCGGTGGCGGTCTTCCAGATTGTCGATTCCCACCACGATGACCTCGAAGCCCTGGTCGCGGTGCTGCTCGTAAAAGGTCTCCACGTTGCCGATCTCGTAGGCGCAGAAGCTGCAGTAGCTGGAATAAAAGTTCACCAGCACCACCTTACCGCGCATTTCCCTCAGGTCGAATGGCCGGCCGGAGAAAAACGTGCCCTTGAGTGCGGGTGCGGGCTGGTCGACTTCGGGCACTGCCCATGCCGCCGTGGCGGCAAGCAGCAGCAGGACGAGGAGATTTTTTGCACGGTTCATCGAATAGGCTCCGCACGGCTTGAAGTCATGAAAGACGGATGCAGTCCGGTCCGGTTCAGGCCAGTATACTTTGCCGCACAGACATGCAGAACGGGGAGAGACCGGCAATGGCGGAAAGCAACAGGGAGATCACCGCGGACTCGCAGGTCGCCAGGATTTTCGAGTGGCGGCGCGGATTCAACACCATTCACCTCATCGACGTCGGCGTGCACCTAGGCCTGTTCCGGGCGCTGGCCGAGAAGCCGGGGCTGACCGCCAGGGAACTAGCCGAGCGTCTGGGCCTGCATGCACCGTATGTCGAGGTCTGGTGCAAGACGGCGTACGGCCTGGAGATTTTGGACGCGGATGATGCCGGAGGTTACAAACTCGCACCCTATTTCGACCTGATTCTTGCCAGTCCGACCCATCCCCGCTATCTGGGCGGCTACGTCCGGCTCGGCACCGAAGTCGCGGCGGAGGATTTCCATCGCTGCCGCGAGGCGTTCCGGACCGGCACTGTCAAGCCGTTCCAGGGCAGGGGCGATCACTTCAACCAGGCGATCGCCGAGTCCACCCAGGGGCTGCAGGTGGTGACCGCGAAGAAAATTCTTCCGGGCCTCGCGGGACTTGCCGACAAGCTGGCGGCCGGCGGCGCCATCCTGGAAATTGGCTGCGGCACCGGCAACTTCCTGCTGCAGGCAGCCAAGGCGTTTCCAAAGGCGCGCTGTGACGGCGTGGACATAGACGACGACAGCCTGGCGCAGGCGCGCGACAAGGTGCAGAAGGCGGGACTGTCGGATCGGATCGCGGTGCACAAGGAAAAAGTGGACGACGCCACAGGGGCGTTCGACGCCTGCGTGATGATCGAAGTGCTGCACGAAATCGCTCCCGGAGTGCGGCCGGCCGTGGTCAGCGCCGCCGCGCGCACGCTCAAGGCCGGCGGGTGGATGGTGATCGTGGACGAGACCTATCCTTCGACGCTGGAGGAAATGCGCCGGCCCGAGTTCCGGTTTCCGTTGCAGACCGGTTTCGAGGAACTGTTGTGGGGCAACGTCATTCCGACCCGCGAGGAGCAGGAGAAGCTGCTTCGGGATGCGGGGTTGAAGGGGCCGATCAAGCGCGAACTGATCGGCGAGGGCTTCACTGTCCTGACTGTTCAGCGCTAAGGAGTAAAACCGTAAAGCTAACAACCAAGACACCAAGGAATTCAAAGGAAACCCGTGTGTTGCCGCCGGACCGCCCCATGAAGAAGAAAAACGCGCTCGCTAAACTGAGCCTGCCGCGGCTGTCAAGCCCGCTACTGCGCGAGCGATTGTTCAGCCTGCTCGATGAGTTGCGCGAGCGGCCGGTGGTCGCCGTGGTCGGTCCACCGGGGGCCGGGAAGACTACTCTGGTGGCAAGCTACGTTCGAACCCGGGATCTCTCCGGCATCTGGTATCAGGTAGACCAGGGCGATGCGGATGCCGCCACTTTCTTCTACTACTTGCGGCTTGCTGTGCAACAGGCTGCACCGGGCCGCGGGCCTCCGTTGCAGCTATTCACCCCGGAGTACTTGTCTGACCTGACGGGATTTGCACGGCGCTTCTTCCGCCAGCTATACGCGCGGCTCAAGCGCCCCACAGTGGTGGTCTTGGATAATTTTCAGGATGCACCCGGCGATTCGCCCTTCGTGACCATCGTGCGCGAGGCGCTGTTGGAAATCCCGCACGACGTCAACGTCATCTTGTGTAGCCGCTCTGATCCGCCGCCCGAATTTGCGCGCTTCGTCGTCAACGAGCGCATGGGTATCCTGGACTGGAGGGAGCTGCGACTCTCCTTGGAAGAAACGCGCCGAATCGCCATGGCGCGCGCGCCGCTCGACGAGGCCATGCTGCGCGAGCTGTATGCGCGCTCGGACGGCTGGGCGGCGGGCGTGACCCTCATGCTCGAGCATGTCAAGCGCACGGGACAGCTGGATCTCACGCCAGGGTCTGAGACGAAGCACACCGTGTTTCGCTACTTCGCAGGGGAGATCTTCGATCGCGCGTCTGGCGAGCTGCAGCAGCTGCTGTTGCGCACAGCCTGCTGCGAGCGAGTGACGGTGCCGCTTGCCGAGCAGGTTACCGGCAACGCGGGTGCGGGCAAACTGCTGGAAGAACTGTACCGGCACCACTACTTTACCTACCGGCGCAATGAGGCCGAGTTGAGCTATTTTTATCACGCCCTGTTCCGCGAGTTTCTTCTTGAGCGGGCGCGCGAGCTTTGGAGTCAGGAGGAAATTGACTCCCATGCCCGGCGGACGGCTGGGCTGCTCGAAACTCTGGGAGAGGCGGAAAACGCCATCGGCCTGTATATGGATGGGGCGGACTACGATTCTGCCAGTCGTCTCATCCTGCGCGAAGCCACGGCTCTGCTTGCCTCGGGCCGGTGGCAAACGCTTGGCACCTGGATGCGGGCCTTTCCACAGGAATACCTCGAGGGCACGCCCTGGCTACAGTACTGGTGGGGCACGTCCCTGATCCCCGTCAACCAAGCGCAAGCGCGGTGTCTGCTGGAGCGCGCCTATCAAGGCATGCTGGCGCAGAATGATCGAGTCGGGCGCCTGCTTGCGGCAGCCGGCGCGATCGAGACCCACTACTTCGAATGGGCTACGTTCACGCCCATGGATCAATGGATCAGCGCCATCAGCGAGGATTTAGAGGCCGGCCCGCAGTTTCCTTCAGCGGGTGCGGAGTTGCGGGTGTTTTCGGCGTTGGTCATCGCCATGTCCTACCGCCAGCCGCAGAACCCGCTACTGCCAAGACTCGCCCAACACACTGCGGCGCTGCTCGGCGCGGAGGTGGACGTCAATCAAAAGGTCACTGCCGGCACTTGTTTGCTGGGATATGGCTACGTCGCGGCGGACCATACGCTCGCCCACGGGGTGCTCGAACTGATTCAGCCGCTGGTAGACAGCGAGCGGTTGAGCCCGCTCAACCAAATCTGGTGGCGCGCGCGGGTGGGCTATTACTGTTTTCAGCTCGGGGAATACGACCGGGCGCTGTGTGCGATCGACGAGGCAAACGAGATTGCCAACCGCCATGGGCTGGCGGGACTGCATACGGCTGGACCGGTGCTCAACTGGTTCGCCGCTCTGGTGGCGCTGTCTCGTGACGATCTAGTCGCAGCCGAGGAACGAGGGGAAGCGATCGTGGCCTCGGTGAAGCCCGGCCGCACGATGGATTTATGGTATTTGACTCTCTGGCGAGCGAGCCTCGCATTGCGTAAGGGTGATCTCGCGTTGAGCCATGAGCTGGCCCGGTCGAACCTCGAGCTCGCTGTGCAGACCGGGATGATCTATATAGAGGGGCTCTCGCTGATCCTACTCGCCCATGTGCTGGTGCGGCTGGCGCGCTACGACGAAGCGCTGGAGCTGGTTGCGCGTGGACGGGGACTCATGGAAGGCACGGTGCTTCGGCATCTGACCTCCGAGCTGTCCCTCATCGAGGCGTATATCGCCTTGCGCCAGGGCGACGGGCAACGCTGCCGGACCTTGGCGGCCTCGGGTTTTCACATGGCGAAAGAGAGCGGTTATCTATTCTGGTTTCGCTGGGTACCCGAGGTGCTGCCGGTGCTGTGCGGCGAAGCGTTGGCGACAGGCCTGCAGCCCGACTGGATACGCGACATCATCCGACGGTTCGGGGTGTTGGCCCCTGGGCCGCGGGTCAAGCATTGGCCCTGGCCGCTGAGGCTGTCGACGTTGGGACGAAACCTGCTCGAGCAAGATGGCAAACCAGTCGAACTCTCCAAACGCGCCCGCAAACCCCTGGAGCTTCTCAAGGCGGTCGTTGCCTGTGGGGGACGCGCGGTAGACGTGATGTCCGTTGCAGATATGCTGTGGCCGGATGCGGATGGCGACGCCGCGCAGAAAGCTTTCGAGACGACGCTGCACCGGCTGCGCAGGCAACTCGGCAATGACCGGTCGCTTACCTTGCGGCAGGGCGCGATCAGCATTAATCCGCAGCTTCTCTGGGTCGACGTGCTCGCGTTCGACGAGCTTTCGGAACAAATCGAGACCCTGGACCGCGAGAGCAGGCTCGGGCACGCGCCCCTCCTCCAGAGCCTGACCGACGCCTTGTTCGACCTGTATGCCGGCCGCTTCCTCAGCCAGGATCCAGGCTTGGCTTGGGCCATACCAGTACGCGATCGGTTGCACGGTCGGTTTTTGCGCGCCCTGGCCGCTCTAGGTAGTGCATGGGAGACGACGCAGGGTCTTGATCGTGCGGTTTCCGTTTATCAGCGTGGTCTGCGGATCGACCAAGCTGCGGAACCCCTATACCAGCGGCTTATGGCTTGCTATCAGAAAACCGGGCGGCTGGCGGAGGCGATCGAGGCCTATCGCAACTGCCAAGAGGCTCTTTCTTCACTGTTCGGTCGCCGGCCTTCGGCTGAGACTGAGACGCTGGGCCGTTCGCTGTCGACGAACGATCGCGGATGATCTTCCCTTCATCTTAATGGCGCCTTTGCACGCCGTTCTGGCAGCGTAAGTCTGTGTGTAAGGGGCCATTGGGTTGTCAGGCCCAATGGGCCTTCCGGCACGCATCACCCTTGTCACCTGCGTTCCAGTTCTGTGGGTCAGCGTGTAGGCCACTTGTATGCGCCCCGGGCGTAATGTTTTGGCCCACAGGGGAGGCCGGTCAGACTCAATAGTCAGAGCGGCCTGCCGTCGACGGCACCAAGGGACGCTGGATGCTCCGGGGTGTCTACGGACGCCAGAAAAAGATGCCAGGGGCCGCGCACAAGTTAGGCCCTGCTACGAAACGGGGATGCGGTAGCAAAGGTTGACGACAGGCACTCGGCAGCCCCACTCAGGTCTTCATAGGAGGTTCTTATGAGAACGTTGAAAGCCACCTCGTTCGTCTTGCTCAGCCTGATATTGATCTCCACAACTGTGGGCATCGTACAAGCGCAAACCGCCAAGAGCGGAAAGCCGCGAGGCGTAGCCACTTTCCTCGCGATTGGGAAGGCGCAGGAGTACGCCCCCGATGTAATGGTGTGGACCGGCACATTCCCAGGACAGAGCGTGACCGATGCCGGTCAGGGAGTACTGCACTACGGCGGTTGGGAATGCACCGGTGAGACGGTGCTGCGCGGCGGCAAGGTCGCGTTCGGGGGCGGGTTTTGCTCGGTTACCGACGCGGACGGCGACAAGATCAATTTGCGCTGGCAGGTCGATGAGCCCGATGCTAACCCCGCCAAATTTAAGACCAAGGGCACCTATTTGTCTGGAAGCGGGAAGTACACGGGTATTCAAGGTGGATACAACTTTGTCTGTGGACCGATTGGGAACACCGCCCACATTATTTGCCGCATCGTAGGCGGCGAATATCAACTTCCCTAAGACAAAGGGTTGAATCCGGCACGGCTACGCGGACTGGGATAGAGGCAGTGATTCCCTTTGCGCCTGGGCCTAACCCGTCATTACACCGTCCGCTTGATCCGCGATATAGGAGAGTAGAACATGCTGCGACGAGTAAGAATTTCTGCGGCTTTGGCCGCTGTACTGCCTTTGGTGTTTGCAGCCCAGGGCGCCCTGGCGGAGAGCGGGACATATGAGTCGATCAACAGCTTTGTGTCCAGCTACGCGAGTTTTGAGCACGCCGACCAGACGACCATAATCGGTGGACCCGCCAATGGCGTGGCAACCATCTTCGATAGCAGCGGCGGCCCATTTGTCAAAGGCGTAAGCAACGTTATCGAATGCATAACGTTCGCAAAAAAATCCACTGCCGGCATGGACCTGGAGGCTCCTTGCACCATCATCGATTCTTCCGGGGACAAGAATTTTATCGTCTACAGGCGAAAGGCGGGCGACGTGAGCGCAGGGGGAGGCGGCCAAGGCACGATACAAATACTGGGCGGCACGGGTAAATTTGCGGGCGCGACCGGAAGCTGTACCTATACCGTTGCGTTCTTCCCCGGTAACCGTGGTGTCACGACGCAAAAATGCCGGTGGCAGAAACCGTAAATAGTCAAAGAAGTTCGGATTGGCTGTTCCATCTGTGGCCAGCACCGAGGACAGCCATGATCTGCACCAGTTTGCATTTGATCTAACAGGACGGAGACTTTCCGGGTCGGCCGGGTATTAGATCAAGTAATGATCACGGCATTTTAGAGCGCCAAGCGCGAGTAGGAGCACGCTGCGGCGATTCAGGTGCCAAATCCTCGTGAGGGCACGGATGAGCCTGTGTTCTCTATGTCAACTGTGGTCACAGACTGTAATCTTACGAAACGACGAAGGCGCGCTCGAAAAACAGAAACAAGCCGACCGCGAGCATGATTGCGGAAATCGTCGCGACCAGCTTCGGTTCCCACGGTTTGCTGCGCAGTAGCATCAGGATCGGCACGATCAGCAGCACCACGATGGCCTGACCCGCTTCTATGCCGAGATTGAAGTTTAGCAGGGACGCTGTCAGGTTCTCGCGCGGCAGGCCGACTTCGCGCAGCGCTTGGGCGAAGGCGAAGCCATGCACCAGGCCGAAGACAAGACTCACGGCCCAGCGCCGCGAGACCGCATATTTTGGAAACAGGTTTTCGGCGGCGACGTAGGCGATCGAAGCCGCGACCAGCACCCCCGCCAGCCGGTCCGGAATCGTCACCAGGTTGAACGCCGCCAAAGCAAGCGAGGCGCTGTGCGCCGCCGTGAATGCCGCGATGATCCCGAGCAGCCGCACCCATCCGCCGCCGCGCAGCATCAGCACCAGCAGAAAGAGAAGGAGATCGTAGCCGCTGAGAACATGCGCGACCCCGAACGGAAAATAGCTTCCGGCGGCGCGCACGGCACGGGCCTTTTGGCCGGGCGACCAGATCATCTCGCGCATTTCGACTTCGAATGTGAACTGCTCGCTGCCTCCCGGCCCAACAAGGAGAACGAGGGTATGGTGGGAGGCGCCCAGGACATCCGCCATGTCGTCACGGATATTCAGCTCCCGCACTTCGCCGGCGCAGGTGAAGACAACCGTTCCGGTAATGCTGATCGAGTTCGAGGAAGGCGCAAGGAGTTGTCCGCCGGAGGGCGCGCAGGGCGCGCCATCGTTGGCGAGCCGGATCTTCTCGCGGATGGCTTCGATGAGCGGCTGGTAGTCCGGTACCACGCCGGGCTGGCCGAGGCGCATCTGTTCGGCGAGCGGGCCTGGTGGGATGTCGTGCAGGGTCAGGCTGTAGCGTACCGTGTGGCCGGATACCGCGACGCTGGCAAAACCGGTGGTGCCGCCGGAGTGGGCGCCGGCGACTGCAGACCAGATAAGAAGAAAGAAGATCGCGAAACCGCCGCGAATCATTTCTTCGAAGTTCCCTGGCCGGATTTTTTCCCTACTCCCTGGATGAGGCTCAGCAGGTTGTCGATCTGGAAGTCGGCGATGGTCACCACGTAAGTACTGCCGACCGGCAGCACGTAACGGCTGACGCCGTCCGGGGCGACGATGCCCACTGCGTAGCGCGCAAGCGGCTGCACTTCTTTCGGCCGGTAGACCATGATGAAAATCTCCGGCCGCGTGACCTGGAATTCGTCCGCCTGGATGTTGAGCGGGAACTGGCGTTCCATGCGCGTGCGGCCGAACCCTGTGAATGCCTTCTCGATCTGCGCCGCAACGGCCGGATCGGCTTTGTGGCCGTGCTGCTGTTCGGATCCGGTATGGATCCCGTGGTAGAACCAGACCCCGGCAGAATCACGCTCGAAGCGGTGCAACGTGCCCTTGTGCATGACGTCGATCGCGCCGAGCTCTGCCATTTCAGCGGGCAGGAGCCGGCGCTCGTCGCGGCTGCCCTCCCCGGCGATCGTCGCGGTGCGGTGCTGGCGTTCGATCAGCACGATCGCCACCGCCAGTGCAGCGAACAACAACCACACCGCGATCAGCCTGCGACTCATCGCTGTCTCCACCACACCGCGATCCCCACCAGGGCCATCAACGCAGGGACAAGAATGATCGACAGGAAGAAGGTGCCTTTCATCTGCCGGTTGGTGAGGTTGACGTGGGGCACGTCGTAGGTGCGCGGTTCCAGCCCGATCAGATTCTCCTGCGACGCCAGATAGTTCATCGTGTTCAGGAATAGGGTGCCGTTGCCCAGAATATGGAAAAAGGAGTTGGTGGCAAAGTCCGAGTCACCGATGATGGCGACCCGGGAGTTGACCACCGGAGTGCCGGAGGTCGTGGTGTTTGACTCTCTCGACTCGGAGGACGGCAGCTCGTCACGCTGTTTGCGTATCACGGCTTCGGTGGAGGCGACGAATTCCGGGCGCCGGTTGACTGCCACCATCAGCGTCAGCGGCCCGGCCTTATCCTTACCCTGGTTGAACTCGGCCCGCTCACGGTTGGTTTGACCGTGACTTTGCTTCGATGAGTTGATGACGGGCCGAACGGACGTACCGGGCACGCGCTCCGGCGTCGGCGAAAGCGACCGTACGCCCGGGAAAAAGGTAAGCGGTAAATCACGCGTCACTTCATGGCGATTGTAATCGGTGACCGCGGGGGCTGATACGTCTGTCCAGAAGTGACTCGCCCCGTCGATCACGATGTCGTCGTCCAGGATGACCCCGTACTGGCGGACGACGGGTTCCAGGCCGCTGCGGATAAAAGGGTCGAGCATGAACAATGCGTTGCCGCCATCCGCGAGGTAGCGATCTATTGCCTTGACTTCGTTCGTCAGCAAAGCCGCCTTGGGGCCCGCGACCACCAGGACCGCACAACGCGACAGGGTGTTCTCGCCCTGCAAAAGCGAAATCTTCTCGACGACATAATTCATGTTCTCAAGACCATGGCGGGCCTTGGCCATGCCATGACGTTCGTGTTTGACGACTTTGGTTCCCAGTCCGTGAGAATGGCCGGCATCACCTTCGGTGTGATCGTGAGACTCGAGGCTGAAAGGATCCGGTTCCCCGTGGTTATCCAGGAAGCACACGATCTGCTGTTTCCCCTGCGAAACGCGCAGTATCCCGTTTGCGATGTCCGTTTCACTCGGACCATTGATTTGCAGGCGCCGGCCTTCGCTTTCGTAAATCGCGGTTCCGGCGAACTCCACCCCGCGCATCCTCGCCTGGGCAGGATTGAGCATCGGATCGTAGTACTCAACCGTGACCTTGTCGGTCTGCCTGTCCACCAGTTGGTAGATCTCCACAGTCTCGCGCATCATCGGGTCGTGGAAAAAGACGATATGCACCGGCTTCTCCAGTCGCTTGAGCATCTCTACTGTCGGCGCCGACAGAGAGTAGATGCGCGCCGCAGTCATGTCGTAACGAACCGGAACCTGAACCGATAAATAAGCTACGGAGATCAACACGACGATCAATCCCAAAGTGTAAAGCGCGAGCTCGCCGCGACGTTGCCGGAACATTGAGACGATTTCGGTGCGCAGGGCAAAAAATCCCCATGCGGAAAGCGCAATGCCTGCAATGAAGAGCGCACCGCTCAGTGTGGGCGAATCGACAAAAATCGCATTCGTCGTGGCTGCGGTCGCGAGCAGTGCAATGCCCGCAAGAAGAATCAGGCCTGAGCGAAAATAACTTTCCATTTCAGCGGCGCCACTGCAGGTAACTGGTGTTCAGAGTCAGCGCAATGGCGCTGACGACCAGATAGAACGTCACCGCCTCTGTACGCACCAGCCCCCGGATGAAGTCACCGAAATGCAGGGAGAAGGACAGGTACCCGAACAATACTCGCAGTGCAGGCGAGGTCTGGAAGGCCTGCAAATGGCCGATGAACCAGAACCCCAGAAGCACGGGCACCGTAATCAGTGCCGCCACAATCTGATTTTGGGTCAATGCAGAAAAAAACTGGCCGACCGCAATACACGCCAAGCCGAGCAACAGGAATCCGATATACCCGGACACGATGGTCGAGGTCTCCGGATTACCATAAAGGTAGAGCGGAATGAGGTTGATGCCGGTGGCGAGGGTCATCAAGAATAGCATCGTGACTGCGCCAAGATATTTTCCGATAACGATCTGCCAGGGTTGGAGCGGGAGCGTCATTAGCAGCTCCATGGTGCGACCGGAATATTCACCGGAAAAAAGCCGCATTGTCATGACCGGGATGAGCGTAAGCAAAAGGATGGCCATGTTTCGAAAGGTCTCATCCATGGTGCCAATGCCGGTCAGGAAGATGTTGTATATGAAAAAGTAGCCCGTTCCCAGCAGAAACACGGCAATCACGAAGTAAGCGATCGGCGAGCGGAAGTAGGTGATGATTTCCTTTATGAAGATTGCGCGAACGCCGTTCATCGCGTCCCCTCGTCCTTCTTCTGTTGGGTGCCGTGGCCGACGTAACGAAGGAATACATTTTCGAGTGTCGGCTGGCGCCGCTCGAGCCGGTGCAGATCCCAACGGCCGGCTACCACGCGCGCGATCCGAGCCTCGATACCCTCTTGCGCTTCCACCTGGCATTCGACCCTGAGCAATTCGTTCCTCCCTGGTGTCGATTTGATCGTCACGACGTTGACACCCGCGACCGAGAGCAGTTCTTGCCGCAACGCGTCGGCTGCCCCGGTGACCTCCAGGGACACGCTGTTGGTCTGTTCGGAGGCGCGCTGCAAACCGTCCGGGGAATCGATTGCCAAAAGGTGGCCATCGTTGATGATCGCGACCCGCTGGCAGATCAGCGTCACCTCGGGGAGGATGTGCGTGCTCAGCAAGACGGCGTGATCCTCGCCGAAAGCACGGATCACTTCCCGGGTCTCCTGAATCTGACCGGGGTCGAGGCCCGCGGTGGGCTCGTCCAACAGCAGTACCTCGGGCTTCCCGAGCAGCGCCTGAGCGAGTCCGACGCGCTGCCGGTAACCCTTCGAAAGCTTGTAGATTTCTCGCCGTACCACCGCCTCCAGACGACAGGCAGCGATGACTCTGTCGAGGTCTGCAGGAATCCCGTGACGTGGCACGCCCTTGGCCTCGGCGACAAAACGCAGATAGGTCCAGACGTCCAGTACGTCGTAGAGCGGCGGCTGCTCGGGGACGTAGCCGATGCTCCGCGCAGCCTGCTCATTCTGGGTTGCCATGTCGTACCCGGCGACGGTCACCCGGCCGGACGTGGCAGTGGTGAAGCCGGCAATCATGCGCATCGTCGTGGTCTTGCCCGCACCGTTGGGACCCAGGAAGCCCACGATCTCGCCCTTTCCAACACGGAAAGAGATGTCGTGAATGATGGTTCTGGAGCCGTAGCGCTTTGAAACGGATTCGAGGGCGATCATTGCAGGCGGGTCACGTAGCATTTGAAAAGGCAAAAAAGAACCCCCCGCATTGGGGGGGTTCTTTTGACAGGAACAACGAACCGACTTACCTGTACCAGCGATCGCCCTTGGCTTTGTACTGATCGCCGTCGTGCGCCATGAACAACTGGGTGCCTTCGATATCGCGCATGAACTTCAGGCGGTTAAGCGAATCGGTGTAATCCTTGACGCTGTAATTCAGGCCTGCCGGATAGCCGTCGAGGTTTTCCTGCATCCAGATGGCATCCTGACTGATGATGATCGTGCCGGACTGGGGCAGTTTTACCTTCATCGACTGATGGCCGATTGTGTGTCCCGGGGTGCTCAGGATCAACACGGTGCCGTCGCCGAACAGATCGTAGTCGCCGTTCAATTCAAGATAGTTGAACTCGCGGGCGTTATCCAGATCCGCCATCACGAAGCTGCCCGGGGTGGTGCGGCCCTGGAACTTCTCGGGCCACCAGCCCTGATAGAGCTCTTTCTTCTGGAAAACGTGAATTGCGTTCGGGAACATTTCGATGTTGCCGACGTGATCCAGGTGCGTGTGCGAGGTGACGACCACTTTGACCTTGTCAGCCGAAAAGCCCAGCTTCTTCAGCTGCATGTCGATGACGTCGGCACGCTTCTGGCTGGGTTTCAGGAAGTCGCAGTTGCCCGGAGCCCAGTACTTCTTGCAGTTGTCGATTCCATCGGAAATCGCCACGTTGTTGCCGGTGTCGAACACGACCAGGCCCTTCGGATGGTCGAGAACCCACATGCTGATAGGGATGGTGATATCCCGGGCCTTGTCGACCGGCATCGCCGGAATCAGGCCGCGAATATCGAAGGGGCCGAAAAACCCGCTGGCGGTCCAATACAGTTTTTGCGCGAACGTCGCAGGCGAGCCGAAAGCGCAAAGCACGCCGAGCAGTGTCGCGACGAGGACAGACTTCTTCATAGCTTGAACTCCTCCTAATAATTATGGTGGTAATTCGAGTACCAAACATGCACCGCTGTTTCTTCTCTCCCTTACACCCCGGATCGGGAATTTGTGGACTGCGTTCCCAAGGACAACGCCCAAGTGCTTGCGGTACGGCGCGACCGAAGTTTGCCTGTTCCGTTCCGACGCGTCAATCCGCAGCGCGGCATAACTACATGAATCCAGAAGTGTTGCATACGAACTAACCACTTGATTAAGAAAACATTCCGGAATGCGGAATTTCCGACGCCCGGCGCCGGAATCCGGCGCACCGATGGTCAGGCAATGCTGTCGGCGCTGATCAGGCCCTTGTCCAGCAGCGACTGGAAGACTTCATAGGTCTGGCGGATACCGTCCTCGATCGCGACCGAACCGTAGTCGCCCAGGAATGCGCGCACCGGCTGGTCCGACAACGCCATCGGGAACGGCAGCGCTTCGCCGCTGATGGCGATCTGTGCCTCGGGCGCGACTTTCCTCAACAGCTCCACCGACTGCTCGACCGTGGAGGGCACGCCGTTGATGTCGAAGACTTCGGCGCCGGCGCGTTCCTTCGAAACGGCCTTGACGAAAGCGCTCGCGACTTCTCCTGCATGCAGCCAGGAGATTGGGCCGCGGAATGGAATGGTGTAAGGCTTGCGGGCGGCGGCGGCCAGAATCGCCATCGTGGTCTTGGAGGTCATTCCCTGGTCGCGGCCGATGCCATAGACCACCCCGGGACGCAATCCCACGCTCGGGATCTGCCAATCCTGCGCGTACACCCGCGCGGTCTGCTCGTTGCAGAATTTGTACGCACCGTAGAGCGTGGCCATGGTCTTTGGGTCGAGCACCCCGTGCGCTGCGATCGAACTGGCATAGGCAATGCGCTTGATGCCGATCTTGCGTGCCGCCTCGAAAATGTTCACGGTGCCGACCACGTTCACTTTGGCTCCGGCAATCGGGTCGGCCTTGCAGAACGGCACCTGCAGGGCGGCAAGGTGGATGATCGCTTTGGCGCCGCTGGTCTCCACGGCGCTCATCACCACCGCCGGATCGGCGATATCGCCGGTTAGCCACTGCACCCCGGCAATCTCGGAATCCGCCATCAGGAGCTTCGGCCTGCGCTTGTCTTCGCTAAGGTCCATCGCCACCACCGTCACGCCGGCGTCTACAAGCAGCGACAGCGCCCAGGTGCCGATACAGCCGCCCGCGCCGGTTACCAGCACCGGACCGTCGAAGTCTTTCGGGTTGATTTTGAATTGCTTGAACATTTGTTTTTCGCTCCGCGGCTGTTTCGACTGAGTTTTTGTCCGCCCGACCACTCAACGCGGCGAATCACCTTGCCGCGTTGAGTGGTCGGGTGAACCGGAGGTTTCCCGGACAAGCCGAAGGCTATCAAAAAAACCGCCCCGCCACAGTCGCCTTGGTCCCGGGCGTATCCGTCGCGCCGGCGCGGGAAATCCGCTCTGTGCGGAACGAAGCGCCGAAATGCTGCAGTGCATCATTCGCCCAAATAGGTGCAGCGGCAAGCCGCCTGGTCGTTCTGGGGGTCGAAACAAGCGTCCGGGGAATTCTCATCTGCTGCCGATTCCTGCATGATTCGGGAATCCACAGTCATCGTTACGACGGTCCACCCCCTGGTAAGTTTCTCAATATAAACAGTAAAAATAAAAAACGCGGAGGTTGCCATGATCCAAGACGGCGCGTATTTCGAATCCCTGTACAACAACCGGGCGGCGGTCCCGGAGTTCCAGAGTTTTTTTGACCGCTGGGCGGCGCGGTCGGCCCAGGCGCGCCGTGAACTGGACGTCGAGCTGGACGTGCCCTACGGCGACCATCGCATGGAAACCATGGACATCTTCCGCCCGCGCGGCGAGGCCAGGGCGCTGCTGATGTTCATCCACGGGGGCTACTGGCGTTCGCTCGACAAGAAGGACCATTCCTTCGTCGCCGCGCCCTTCGTCAAGGCCGGTGCTGCCGTGGCGGCGATCAACTATTCGCTGTGCCCGTCGGTGAAAGTCGAGGACATCGTGCTGCAGTGTCTGAAGGCCGGGGCGTGGCTGTATCGCAATGCCGGCGAGGTCGGCTCGCCGCGCAACCGTATTTTCGTGGCGGGACACTCGGCGGGCGGACATCTCACCGCAATGTGCATGGCGGCGCAATGGCCGCGCTACTCCCGCGGCTTACCGGAAAAAGTGATGCAGGGCGGACTGTCCGTCAGCGGAATTTACGACCTGGTGCCGATTGCGCGCACGCCCTCGATCAACGTGGACGTGCGCCTGACCGAGGCCGAGGCGCTCAAAGTCAGCCCGGCTTTGATGCCGCCTGCCACCAAGGCGCCGGTATACGTCGCAGTGGGTGGACGGGAGATCGGCGGCTTCAAGGAACAGCATGCCTTGCTGGCCAACAACTGGCGCAGCGTCATCGCCGAAGACATTCCCTGCCCGGAAGACAACCACTTCAGCATCCTCGATGCGTTCGCCAATCCCGAAGCCGAATTGTGCAAGGCGGCGATGCGGATGATGGGACTGTCATGAGGTACGAGGGCCGAGTAGCAGCACCACTCGAACCTCGGGCCTCGAACCTCGGGCCTCGTACCTCGGCCCTTTTTTGATGCGCTTCCCTGTTGGACGTAATACTGGTTAAATGTCCAGTATGGCAATGAAGACGGTAGCTGGTGACCATGGCGCGGCCCACAAGGGCCGCGGCGCCACCCTTAACCCCGAAGGGCGCTTCGAGAAGGATGCGCGCGAGGCTTTCGACGACGGCTGGGATACGCCGCTGGAGGAGGAGCCCGGCCGTCCCCGGACCATCGTCACCGTGGAGCGGGCCAGGAGCATCATTTCCCGCAATGAATCGCCCGACATTCCCTTCACCCAGTCGATCAACCCTTACCGCGGTTGCGAGCATGGCTGCGTTTACTGCCTAGCGGGCGAGACGCCGATCCTGATGGGCGACGGGCGAATTCGACCACTGCAGGAGGTGAAAGTCGGGGACGAGTTGTACGGAACTGAGCGCCGTGGATGGTATCGGCGCTACGTGAAGACAAGGGTGCTCGCGCGTTGGAGTGTGATAAAGCCCGGCTACCGAATCGTTCTTGAAGATGGCACTTGTCTCACCGCAGGAGCAGACCACAGGTTTCTCACGGATCGCGGCTGGAAGTTTGTGACAGGGACCGAGATCGGAACTGGTTTGCCCAGGCCCCACTTGACTACGCGTAACAAACTGATGGGAACGGGAAGTTTTGCCGCGGTGCCCATGCAGGATCAGGACTATCGGGAGGGTTACCTGTGCGGATTGATTCGCGGCGACGGACTCCTTGCGTCTTACCGCTACGCGCGTTCGGGGCGCGCACAAGGAGACCAGCATCAATTTCGCCTGGCGCTTTGTGACGAGGAAGCGCTGCGGCGCGCCCGGCAATATTTGGTCGAACGGCAGGTCGCAACGCAAGAGTTTTTGTTCCAGGAGGCCGCTGCAGGGCGAAGAGCCATGCGGGCAATCCGCACCCACGCGATCTCGTCGGTGGAACGGGTCAGGCGACTCGTCGCCTGGCCAATCGCGCCCTCGCGAAGTTGGAACGCCGGATTCCTGGCCGGGATATTCGATGCCGAGGGATGCTACAGCCAAGGCGTGCTTCGGATCAGCAATACGGATCAACATATCATCGACCGGATCTGCGACGCTTTGCGCGAATGGCAGTTTCGATTCGTGGTGGAGCACACCAGGCGGGATGAGGCGAAGCCCGTCGAAGTGGTGCGCGTTGTCGGGGGACTGCGCGAGCATCTTCGCTTCTTCCATAGCTTCGAACCGGCCATCACGCGAAAACGCGAAATTCTTGGGCAAGCCGTGAAAAGCGCCGCGAGGCTAAGAGTTGTGAGCGTCGAACCGATCGGCAAGTCGATGCGTCTCTACGACATCACGACGGCGAGCGAGGATTTCATCGCAAACGGCGTTGTCAGCCACAACTGCTACGCGCGCCCGTCGCATGCGTACCTGAACCTGTCACCGGGGCTGGATTTCGAGACCCGGCTGTTTGCCAAGACCAACGCGGCGGAGTTGCTGCAAGCGGAGCTTGCCAGGCCCGGCTACACCTGCGATTGCATCACGATCGGCGCCAACACCGACCCCTATCAGCCGGTGGAACGCGAATGGAAAGTCACGCGCTCGATCCTGGAAGTGCTGGCAGCTTGCAATCATCCCTGTGCCATCATCACCAAGAACGCCATGGTGGAGCGCGATCTCGACATCCTGGCGCCGATGGCGGCGAAGAATCTGGTTCAGGTCTATATTTCAGTCACCACCCTGGATCACGATATCGCCCGGCGCATGGAACCGCGCGCCTCGGCGCCGGCGCGGCGCATCGAGGCGATCCGGAGACTGGCGCAGGCCGGCGTGCCGGCCGGCGTGATGGTGGCGCCGGTAGTGCCGTTTCTGACCGATTCGGGAATCGAGGCCGTGCTTGAAGCGGCACGCGAGGCGGGTGCCGACCGTGCCGGCTACACCCTGATGAGGCTGCCCTGGGAGGTCAAGGACTTGTTCAAGGACTGGCTCGAACACAACTTCCCGCTCAAGGCGGCACACGTGATGAGTCGCGTACGCGACATGCGCGACGGGCGCGAGAACGATCCGAATTTCGGCTCGCGCATGCGCGGGGCGGGGGAACTGGCGGAGCTGCTGAGCAAGCGATTCAACATGGCTTGCCGCCGGCTTGGGCTGAACCACGTACGTCGCGGGCCGCTGGATACGATGAAGTTCAAGCCCCCGAGACTCGACGGCCAGATGGATTTGTTCTGATGGTCAAGATCTATTCCGCCGCGACGTTGCCGGACGCGCATCTGGTGCGTGGACTGCTGGGACAGGCGGGGATCGACGCCACGGTATTCAACGAGAACCTGCAGGGCGGGCTGGGCGAGATTCCGTTTACCCATGCCTACCCCGAAGTGTGGATCGTGGACGAGCGTGACCTGCAACGGGCACGCGAAGTGATCCGTCAGATCGAGCGGCCGGCGCCCAGTTCGGGATCCGTGATCTGCCCGCGTTGCCATGAAGGCAGTCCCGGACATTTTCAGGTCTGCTGGAATTGTGGCGAAGCGTTCTGAGCCGGATGCGATGCGGCGCGAGCTGCTGCGGGGGATGGCGGCCGGCGTGCTCGCAACGGGAGCTACGACCGTGCTGATGTCGCGAAGAGTGCAAAGTGCCACGCCGGCGCAGGCGGCGCTTTACGTCGGCGAGGAGCTGGCGCGCTATGGTTTTCCCGACGGTCATCCGCTCGAGGCCGACCGGCAGGGCGCGTTCTACAGGGAGGCCGCCGCCCAGGGGCTGCTGGAGAAAGTGCCGGTGCGGGCGCCGCGGGTCGCCACGCGCGAGGAAATCGAGCGCTTTCACAGCAAGCGCCATGTCGAAAAAGTAATGCACGCCGAGCGCGACCGGCTCGAGTATCTCGACAACGGCGACACGCCGGTATTCCCAGGCGTGTACCGGGCGTCTGCGACCGTAGTCGGGTCCGCTCTGGACGGCCTTGCCCGCATCATGGCGGGCGAGTGCGTGCGCACCTTTCAGCCGATCGGAGGGCTTCATCATGCCGGGCGCGATCATGCGGCCGGATTCTGCGTATTCAACGATCTCGGCGTGGTGATCGAGACGCTGCGTTCCCGGTACGGCATCAGGCGCGTGGCCTACGTGGACATCGACGTGCACCACGGCGACGGCATCTTTTATCCGTTCGAGGACGATCCCGATCTGATTTTTGCCGACATCCACGAGGACGGCAATTATCTCTATCCCGGCACCGGACGCGAGGACGAAACCGGCAAGGGAAGCGCCAAAGGCACCAAGCTCAACATCCCGCTTGCGCCGCGCTCCGGCGACAGGGAGTTCATGCAGGTCTGGCCGCGGGTGGCGGCGCACCTGACCAGGTTCGAACCGGAATTCGTGGTGTTTCAGTGCGGCGCCGACGGATTGAAAGGCGATCCGCTGGCGCACCTCGAGTATTCGCCGGCCACGCACGCACACGCAGCGCGGAGCCTGGTGCAGATCGCCAGGCGCTTCTCCAAGGGACGCCTGATGGCATTCGGCGGCGGAGGGTACGACCGAAACAATCTGGCCAAGGCCTGGAGTGCGGTCCTTCGAGAGATTGCTTGATCGTGTCGAACCGGGAACGCGTCCAACACCGAGAAAACACGTCGCGACGCGATTCGCAGAATTCTGCGTTTACTTCGGGTCGCTTTTTCGTCTGCGCGCTTTAACGGTGAGGTTGCGCGCCGCGGATTCCCATTCGTGAACTTTCTCGTGGGCCACGTTTGCCCCGCACAACACCACGACCACTTTCTCACCGGGTTTTACCGGGATCTTGCCCTCCATCAGCGCCGCGACCGAGCAGGAGGTCGCCGGTTCGGTGAGCAGCTTTTCTTCCTGAAGGATGGCAATCAGCGCGCGAATTGCCGCGTTGTCCGATACGGTGACCAGATCGGTAACGTATTGCGTGACGATCTCGAACTGGGTTTTCTCGGTCTTGCGTGCGCCCAGGGTCTCGGCGATGGAGGTGATCGCCGGCAGTTCGACGATCTTTCCCGCCTTCCGGCTCTGGTACATCGAGTCCGCCCCCTCGGTCTCGACGCCGAATACGCGGGTGCCCGGCGAGTAGTGCTGAACCGCGGAGAGGATTCCGGAAATCAGCCCGCCGCCGCCGATTGAGGCGACGATCAGGTCCGGCTCCGGCAGTTGCGCCAGAAGTTCGGTTACGATCGTGCCTTGGCCGGCCATGACCATCGGATTGTCGAACGGATGGATGTAGGCACGGCCCGATTCCCCTGCGACTTTCATTGCCAGCGCGTTGGCGTCGTCCCAGGCGCTGCCGTGAACGACCATCTCGGGGCCGAAGCGGCGGATCGCGGCGAGCCTGGTCTCGGTAGCCGATTCCGGCAGGTACACGGTTGCGGGGATGCCGAGTGTGGTGGCGGCGTAGGCGACGGCCAGTCCGTGGTTGCCGCCCGAGGCGGTGACTACGCCGCGCTTCCTCTGCTTTTCGGTGAGTTGCGTGAGCGCGCTGAACGCGCCGCGAACCTTGAACGAGTGCGTGGGCTGCAACATCTCCAGCTTGAAGAATACGTTGGCCCCGAGTTCGCGGCTGAAATGTTGCGCGCGTATCAAAGGAGTCGGCGCGAGGTGCGCGCGGATGCGCTGCCCGGCGGTTTCGATCTCCCGTTTTGCGATCAGCATCTGTCCTCCACGAAAGAACGGGCGGCCGCAAGGCCGCCCGTTCAGATCCGGATTTTTCAGTCCGGGGCGGTGACTTCATTGTAAATGGCTGAAGAGTCGTCGCTGATTGGGTAATTTCCGTCCGGGACGACGCATCACATGAATGCTTAAAGATACATGGAGTTAGCGACGACATTGGGGACAACCGGGTAGGGCACCTGGACTTAGCACCCGTCTGCGCCGGAGGACTTACGACGGAATCCACGTGGCAGACATGACGAAAAGCGCCAACCGGGGTTGGCAGCTAGGCAGCAGCGACAGAAGGCAGTCCGGCCAGCGCCATCGCCAGTTCGCTCTCGTCGTAACTCTTGTCGGTGAGCGTGCCGGCAAAGTAGTCGGAGTAGGCCTGCATGTCGAAGTGGCCGTGACCGGATAGGTTGAACAGGATGGTGCGCGCTTTGCCTTCGGCCTTGCACTTCAGGGCTTCGTCGATTGCGCCCTTGACCGCGTGGTTCGCCTCCGGCGCCGGGACGATGCCTTCGGCGCGCGCGAACTTCACTCCGGCCTCGAACACCTCGACCTGCTTGTAGGCGCGCGCCTCGATCAGTCCCAGTTCCTTGATATGCGAAACCAGCGGCGCCATGCCGTGATAGCGCAGCCCGCCGGCATGCACCGCGGGCGGAATGAAGGTCGATCCCAGTGTGTGCATCCTCACCAGGGGCGTCAGGTGGCCGGTGTCGCCGAAATCGTAGGCGTACTTGCCCTTGGTGAGTGAAGGGCATGCGGCCGGTTCGATGGCGACGATGCGGCGCTTCTTGCCGCCGCGCAGTTGCGCACCGAGGAAGGGAAAGACGATGCCTGCGAAATTCGAGCCGCCGCCGGTGCAGGCGATGATGATGTCGGGATCGTCGCCGGCCATTTCCATTTGTTTCATCGCTTCCTGGCCGACCACGGTCTGGTGCAGCAGAACGTGATTCAGCACCGAACCCAGCGCGTATTTGGTGTCGTCGTGGGTGGCGGCGACTTCAACGGCTTCCGAGATGGCAATGCCCAGGCTGCCGGTGCTGTCCGGCGTTTTCGCCAGGATCGCGCGGCCGACGTTGGTTTCCATCGAGGGACTGGCGATGCAGCGCGCGCCGTAAGTCTCCATCAATGCGCGGCGATAAGGCTTCTGCTGGTACGAGACCTTGACCATGAACACCTGGATGTCGATCCCGAACAGCGCGCCGGCAAACGCCAGCGCAGAGCCCCACTGGCCCGCGCCGGTTTCGGTGGCGATTTTCCTGATCCCCGCCTCGCGGTTGTAGAACGCCTGCGCCACCGCGGTGTTCGGCTTGTGCGATCCGGCCGGACTCACGCCTTCATACTTGTAGTAGATCTTCGCCGGGGTATCGAGGACCTTCTCCAGGCGGCGGGCGCGGTATAGCGGGCTCGGCCGCCACTGCTTATAGATTTCCCGCACCGGGCTGGGAATCTCGATCTCGCGATCGGCCGAGACCTCCTGCATGATCAGCGCCATCGGAAAAAGCGGCGCCAGATCGTCCGGGCCGAGCGGCTTGAGCGTGCCCGGGTGCAGCGGCGGTGGAGGCGGTGACGGGAGGTCCGCCATGATGTTGTACCAGGACTTCGGAATCTGCTCTTCCGAGAGCAGGTATTTGATCGTGTCCACCATGATTCCTTCCCCAATATGGTTTCGTGGGCTCACGGAGGCAGATTAGCAGAACGCGACGCGAGGACCAAAACGCCGTGACGGCGCAGGTTAAAGCGCTTGGGGGAAAATTGAGGCGCCGACCCGGACTCAGAGCCGAGTAATTGTGCAATGTCCCTCGCGTTGAACGCTTTTCTGGATTTCGGTTCAGCCCTTTGATCCGGCCCGGCGGCGGCGCTCCGAAAGCGGTATCACGTTGTCCTTCCGGCGATCGGCCAGGCCGGCGCGCTTGATCAGGTCATTCCAGAACGATTCGCCCTGATCGGACTTGAACGTGACGTAGAGCGCCACCTGCTCCGGATAGGCCTCGCCCGAACCCAGACGCGGCAGGTGGCGGCTGGGGGAATCGCTCACGAAGGCCTGCCGGTCGGCTTCCCAGGCGTGCAGTATCGTGTGCCACAACGAGCGCTCGAACGGATCGTCTTCCTCCTCGAACCCGTACTGCCACTTCAGGAAAGAGATCTCGACCGGCGACAGGTCCTTGCTGCGGAACTGGATGCTCATATCTCCTCGGCCTATTTAAGGGTGCTGACGGCTGTGACAGCCAATAATAAGGGGAGTTTGCGCCGAAGCCAACCAGCATGGGAACCAGTTCTGAGTCCTGAGCGAAAAACCAGGCCTACGGTACCAAGGCCGGGGACTGAGAAAGATCCGGAACCGGGACCACGGACCCAAGGCTGCAATGCTCCTGACAGGGCGCGAAGCGCCCTCAACTCAATTCGCCTTTGCTGACTTCCCGCCTGTAGGCGAACGATTGCAGCCGCCGCCGTCCTCGAATTGATCGCGGCCACCGGGCCGCGCCTGAAATTGGCTCGCAACAATGGCAGGTCGTAAATCACGGCCGGCGTTGGCCCGTCGAATCGGCCGTCGGCCGCTGGCGCGGCTTCGGCCAGCCGCTGCCGCCCGTGATCTCGCCTCGACGCGTTGCGCTCCCGCCCATCCAGCGCAGCAGACCGGCCAGCCGCCACACCGCGACCAGTTGCCGGTAGCCGCAGTTCTCCATGATCACGGCGCCGAGCAGCCAAGCGAGCTGGCCCGGCTTGCGATAGATGTGGAAGGAGAGCTCTTCGAGCAGCAGCGCGCTCACCGAAACCATGATACCCATGCCGACTGCCACCAGCATGAAGGCGACGAAAGCCTGCGCGGACACCAGTCCGAACAGCCATGCGGCCGTCATCAGGACATAGGCGAGCACTTCCAGCAGCGGCCCCAGCCATTCGAACAGGGCCATGAACGGAAAAGCCGCCCAGCCGGCCGCGCCGCCGCGCGGATGCAACAGCAGCCTGATGTTGAGGAAAAGCGACTCCGACAGGCCGCGCTGCCAGCGCACGCGTTGCTTCGCGAGCACCGCCAGCGATTCCGGCACTTCGGTCCAGAGAATCGGGTCGGGAACAAGAGCGATCCGGTACGGCAGCCCGGCCAGACGGTTGAGCCGGTGCAGCCGCACCACCAGTTCCATGTCCTCGTCCACGGCATCGCGGCGATAGCCGCCGGCCTCCACCACCGCTTCCTTTCTGAAGACTCCGAACGCGCCGGAGAGGATCAGCACCGCGTTCATCGGCGACCACCCCAGCCGGCCGAACAGGAAAGCGCGCAGATATTCGACGAGCTGGATCAGCGCCAGCGGATGGCCGGGCAAATCGACCTCGGCGATAAAGCCGTCGTTCACCGTGCAGCCGTTGGCGATGCGCGCAGCCGCGCCGCAAGCCACCGTGGTCGGGTCCTGCAGAAACGGCTGCACCAGGCGTTTGAGCGAATCGGCTTGCAGGATCGAGTTGGCGTCAAGTGCGCAATACAGCGGATAGCGCGCGGCATTGATGCCGGCGTTCAGGGCATCGGCCTTGCCGCCGTTGACCTTGTCCAGCACGCGCAGATTGGGGTGCAGGGCCGAACGGTAGATGCCGCGCACGGGCTGGATCGCCAGCCGCTTCCAGTACGCCTCGGGAAACGGCGCCAATGCGAACTCGCGGGTGAGCGCGGCCAGCGTGCCATCGGTGGAGCCGTCGTTGACGACCACCACCTCGAACTCCGGATACTCGAACTGCAACAGCGAGCGCACCGAGGCGGCGATGGTGGCCTCCTCGTTGCGTGCCGGCACCAGGATCGAAACCGGCGGCTCGAATCCCGAGTAAACGCGCGGCAGCGTTTCCAGTGCACGCGCTTCCATGTAGCGCTTGATGCCGGCGAGCGACAGCAGGTTGAGCAGGGTGTAACCGCCGTTGGCGCCGATGAAGTAGAGCAGGAACATCCACTGCATTGCGCTTACCCAGGTCGCCAGGTCGGCAATCTGCCAGTTCATGTCGACTTCCTCTCGGCCATGACCTGGTCGAGCATGTTGACCCCGAATTTGTCCTCCAGCGTCCAGCGCAGCCGCCATAAGTCGTCATTGGACAGAAACGGCAGCGCCACCAGCGACTGCGCGGCGCGATAGCGCACCCACCACACCGGGTCGGCCAGCATCTGCACCAGCAGTCTTTCGTCGCCGGGCAGTGCGGCCCGCAGTAGCGCCCGCGCCGCCTGGGTGCGCACCTGCCAGCTGGCATGGCGCGCAAAACGCGCGATCAGCTCGCGATCGGGCGGCACATGCACGGATTTCAGGCATGCCGTAAGCACTTCCTCGTTTTCGCTCATCTCCAGCAGTTCGCGGATCCTGGGCATTGCGTCATTGGAACGCGCCACGGCCAGCAACGCGACCAGGCGCGGCAGCCGCTCGGGCGGCGTGAGATCCACTGCGGCCGCAAGCTGGGCGGAGACCTTGTCCGTGCCGGCCTCTGCCAGCATCGTCTCGACGTGCGCCAGGGACCAGTCGCCGCGTCCGGTGAAATCCGGCAACAGCAAGGCCAGCGCTGCCGAAGCGTCGATCAGCAACAGGGCGCGTGCCGCCGCCAGCGACAGAAACGGGTGAGGCGACTGCGACAGGTCATGGAGCTTGTCCCAGGATTCGCGATCGCCGAGATGACCGAGCGTGAGCACCGCCATGAGGCGCACGCGGATGCTGCCGCGCGCCAGGAGCTTGCGCGCTGCTACATCCATGCGCAGTTGCAGGATCAGCGTCTTCAGACGCTGGCGCGCGGTTGCGGATCCCGATTCCTGGTACTGGTTCCAGAGCGACAGGAAAGTGAACCAATTGGCACGCGCGATTCGCGGCAGGCGCAGCGGAATGGCCTGCATGCTCTCCAGAAATCGCGGCCGCCAGCGCGCAGTGAAGCGGTTTTCGCGGCGCTGGCGCAGCGTAAGTTGCAGGCGCAGCAGCAATATATGCAACGTCATGAGAGTCGACAGCACCAGCACCGCCAGGCCTGCGGCCAGCGCGAAGCGCAGCAGGGGATCGGAAACGGTATCGAAATTCAAGGCGAATACCCTGGCAGCCGCACATCGACAGCGGCGAGGCGTCGTTGTCGGTGACGAGCATGGAGTGCTGCATGCCGAAAAGGCTGGCGGGGTGTTTGCACGCGGGTTGCCGACGCGATATCGGCTTGCATTATAGCCTCGCGTGTCCTGCGACCCCTGCGCCCGGGCCCCGGCGCATGGCCCGCGCGATTGCCGGTCCAGCTTCGGCGTGTGCGCGACCAGTCTGCTGCTGCGGCGCGCAGGTGACTCACGTTACTGGCAGTACCGCGACAGGAGGGGCCGGCACACCGCACCAAGTTGATGCGCGGGCACCGGGTTTCGCACCAGCGTTTCCGCTGTTCAGCGTGCCGCCTGCAGCAACGCGTTGTTTCATCACGGAAAGGATCGGTGGCACGCGCGTTGCATTGGGCGTGGGTAGCAAAGTTCGGGCGGGTTCGCGTGCGTAGTGCCGCGCACCCGACGGCAATCACTGCGGTTTCGACGGGAAGCCATGAGCGTTGCGCGTTACATCAGGGAACTCACCGACGGGAGCGACGGCGCGCACGCCTTGACCGAGGAGGATGCTCACGACCTTTTCGCTGCCATGCTCGATGGCGGCGTGCCCGATCTCGAACTCGGTGCCTGCCTGATGGCGCTGCGAATCAAAACCGGGTCCGCTGCCGAGCTTCTCGGCTTTTACCGGGCTGCGTCGGAACGCCTGTACACACTGCGGCCGCCCGCTACCAGCCTCAGGCCGCTGGTCTTTGCGACTTACAACGGTGCCCGGCATGAGCCGAATCTGCTGCCGCTGCTGGTGCTGTTGCTGCAGCGGATCGGCATCCCGGTGCTGTTGCACGGCACGCTGGAAGGCAGCGGACGGGTTGCGAGCGTGTACATATTGCGCGAGCTCGGCGTGTTGCCGAGTGCGTCGCTCGCGCACGCGCAGAAGTCCCTCGACGATGAGCTGCTGGCATTTGTGCCGACCGCGGTCTTGTGCCCCGGACTTGCGAATCTGCTTTCGCTCAGAAGCCGGCTCGGTGTGCGCAATCCCGCGCACCACCTCGTCAAGCTGCTCGATCCGTTCCAAGGCGCGGGCTTGCGCGTGGTAAGCGCCGGCCAGGTGCCGCATCTCGCCGCAGCAGAGGCGTTTCTTGCCGCAACGGGCTTCGACGCGCTGTTGTTGCGCAGCACCGAGGGGGAGTCCTTTGCCAACCCCCGGCAGCGGCCGAAAATCCAGTTGTTCCGGCATGGCGAAGCGAGCGTGCTTTTCGAAGAGGAATTGGCTTCTGCGAAACACATACCGAGCCAGCCGGCGAGCATCGAAGCCGCGGTCACCGCGCAGTGGATCCGTCAGGCGCTCGCCGGGCGGGTGCCGGTGCCGCATCCGCTGGTGAATCAACTGGCCTGTTGCCTGTACGCCGCTGGGTACACCGAGGACATGAACCAGGCGAAGGCCATCGCTGCGGTCGAGGCGGGCGGGCTGACGCCGTCCACGACAGGCCGTTCTGCTGAGGGCATGCGCCCGCGTACCCACACCTGAAGAATCGATGCGACGCCCGGCCGGCGCGCCGATCACCAACGAAATTACGTATCTGACACCGAGGGACAAATGATTGCCGAAGAGCCTCCCGCAACGAGTCCGGTCTACCTCGGGATCACACTCGGCAAGCCGTTGCTGCAGCTGCGATTCGGCCACGCCAGCATCGCCGTTCCGGGCAAGAGCAACGAGGATTTCTACGGCATCGTTACCGCGCTGGAAGAGCCGGAGGCGCAAACCAGGGGCGTCGCCGTGGCAATTGCCGACGGCGTAAGCGGAAGCGGCGGCGGACGGCTCGCTTCCGAAACCACGGTGAGAAGCCTGCTGCGCGACTTCTATGGCGCGCCGGTGCGCTGGAACATCGCGCCGACGATCGACAAGGTCTTGCGATCGGTCAACGACTGGCTGGCTGCGGAGAATGCGCGCAATCCCGAGCTGGAAGGCGTGGTAAGCACGGCCACGATGATGCTGTTCAAAGGCAACTACTACTATCTCGCCCACGTCGGCGACACCCGCGCCTACCGCAAGCGTGGGCGGGTATTGAAGCAACTCACCATCGACCATACCTGGCAGCGCGGCGACATGCGGCACGTGCTGAAGCGCGCAGTCGGGCTCGATACACATCTGGTGGTCGATTACAGCGACGGCGAGCTGATACCCGGCGATATCTTCGTCATGGCAACCGACGGCGTCTGGGAGGTGCTGGGCGAACGGGTCGTGCGCGAAGTGCTCGATGCGGGCGGCGACGTGCAGACCATCGCCGACGAGCTGGTGCAGCGATCGGTCAGGAATCAGGTCCAGTACATGGGGCGCAACGACGCCACGGCCGTCGTGGTGGCGGTGGAGAAATCTGAACGCCAAGGCTAGAAAAGCCCTGATCGAGTTCCACATGCGCGACCGAGGCGATTCGGGTCGCCCGGCCCGGCTCAGGACCGCACCGGAATACCATCGACAGGGTGTTTGCCGTGAACATCCGCGCGGCTGATGCGGGCCCCGTAACGGCGCCGGGATGCCGCGCAAGCCCCATCCTCTGCATTCCGGTGCCCCTTCCCTGGAAAGGGATTAGCCGCCCATGACGTTCGACTGTTGCTCCCGTTCAGGCCGTCGCCTACACTGCCGGTGTCGCTTACATCGAAAGGGGGGGCAAGCAATGAACAACCCGCTGGATTCGCTCTGGGGGACGGTGATCGCCGGACTGATCCTCACCGTCATCCTGTATTACGTCGTCAAGTCTCTGATCGGGGGTTGAGCCATGGAAATGCTTCCGGGAATATATCGCTGGATCCACATCCTGGCCGGTGTTATATGGATCGGTCTGCTTTACTACTTCAACTTCGTTCAAGTGGCGGCATTGAAGGCCGCACAAGCCGACAGTACCGCGGCCGGAATCACCAAGCACGTAGCCCCGCGCGCACTGCTATTCTTCCGCTGGGCGGCGGTGGTGACCTGGCTGGCCGGCGCGGCCCTGCTCGGTGCCAACTTCGTTCCCGCGTTCACCTTCCAGGCCGGTTGGGAAAAGATCGGCATGGGTGCGTGGCTCGGCACCATCATGCTGATCAACGTGTGGGCGCTGATCTGGCCGAACCAGAAAAAGATTCTCGGCCTGGTGCAGGCAAGCGACGAGGAAAAGAACAAGGCGCGCCGCGTCGCCTTCCTCACTTCGCGGGTCAATACCATGCTGTCGATTCCGATGCTGTTCTTCATGGCGGCGCAGTCGCACATCACCATGTAGAAACCACGGCGGATGCCATGACAACGCCCGGGCCCGTGCCCGGGCGTTTTTCATTGCGGCGGCGGCAGGCGTTGCAAGCCTTCGACGCGGTCGCCGGCTTTTATGGCGCGTTTCCTGAACCAGCCGCGGTTCATCTCCAGTGCGTGCGCAGCCTCGCCGGCCGAGGCGTGCGCTTGCTCGGAGAACGGCTCCATGTCCTCGATGTTGAGAATGCGGCCGTTGCGATCGATGAACGCGACCGACAGCGCAACCCGGGTGTTCTTCATCCACATCGTGTTGACGCCGGCTTCCGGGTAACTGAACACCATCCCGCTGTTGTCGCCGAGTCCGTCGCGAAACATCAGTCCCCGGCGCCGGCTTTCTTCAGTGTTCGCGACTTCGGCGCGGATTTCATGATTCTTGATCCGCAGCGGATAGGTCAGGAGCGGATCGGCCGGCGTGGTCCCCGTGAAACCGATGAACACGGCGATCAGCACTGCGGGATACAGCGAGCATTTCACGGAATTCATCGCGATTTCGACAGGTGAAACAAGAATTGGGTGCGCATGGGCGTCGAGTTTGACCGTTCATCCGGGATTTCGTCCAGCCCAACAGGCCGGGGCGGAATGGCGATGCCGCGCCTGCACAGGGCGCGTCTGCGGAGGGATGCCGGCCCGCCACGGAGGGCGTCGCGGTCCGCGGACGCGCTCGCAGCGGCAAGCACACGCTTGCCGCAGGACATCGTTCGCTTGTCGCCTCGCGTCGCCGGAAGGCGCAATGCGCGGTCGATGTTTGTGCGGCGCAATAAACTGGAAACCCAGTCCCGTCGCGGCTTCCAGGCAGAAATGTGTTGACAACACCTAGGGCTTGCTCTTATTTTTGAACTGCTGTGAAGCTTGTCTGAATGCTTCAGTTTCTAAAGGTTGGTTCAGCCTTAGCTTTGCGCATCCAAGTTGTAAATCAAAACCAATGCGTGGCGCCGCATTTCACTTCAGGGTGCTACGCACTTCTTCGGGAGGTTTTTAATAAAATGGTGAAGCAATCGTTGCACTTCAAACGTGCTGCGGTGTCCCTCGCTGCAATCGCGGCGTTCGGTGCTTCCGGAGTAGTCTCCGCGCAAGGTGTGGATGTGCTTGAGTCCAAGCTCTATCCCAACTATGTCACGGACGACATGCTCCTGAATGCCGACAAGGACGCGCAGAACTGGCTCCACTACGGTCGTGACTATCAGACCACCCGCTACAGCCCGCTGGCCCAGGTCAATCGGGAAAACGTCAAGAAGCTGAGACCCGCCTGGAACCTGTCGTTCGGGGTTCTGGAAGGGCAAGACAGCCAGGCAGTCGCGGTGAACGGAATGATCTATGTCACCACTTCCTTCAACAAGGTCATTGCGGTCGACGCCGTCAGCGGCAGAACGCAGTGGAAATACGAACGCGAACTGCCGGGCGACGTGTTCCCGAAACTGTGCTGTGACGTGGTGAACCGCGGTGTGGCCGTCTACAAGAACAAGGTTTATCTGGCCACCCTCGACGCACACGTTGTTGCGCTCGACAACACAACCGGCAAAGTGGTCTGGGACAAGAAGATGGGTGACTACACTTACGCCGAGACCTTCACCATCATGCCGATGGCGCTGCGCAACAAGATCATCTTCGGCACCGCAGGTGCGGAGTATGGCGTGCGCGGCTGGCTTGCGGCAATCGACGCCGACACCGGCGCTCCGGTGTGGAAGACCTACACCATTCCTGGACCAGGCGAGCCCGGCAACGATACCTGGGCCGGCGAATCCTGGAAGTATGGTGGCGGTTCCACCTGGATTACCGGTGCCTACGACAAGGAAACCAACACGCTGTACTGGCCGGTTGGCAACCCTGGGCCTGACTTCGACCGCCACGTGCGTCTCGGTGACAACCTGTTCACCAACAGCAACCTGGTGCTCGATCCGGACACCGGCAAGATCAGGAGTTATTTCAACTACACGCCCAATGATCCGTACGATTACGACGGCGTGAACGAGATGATCCTGGTCGACATCGGCGGCAAGAAGCTGTGGCTCCATGGCTCGCGCAACGGCCACCTGTACGGTATCGACCGCGTCAACACCTCGAGGGGCAAGGCCGGCAACGAGCACAAGTGCGTGTGGGTCACCGCAATGCAGCGCGTGAACTGGACCAAGCCGATCACCCCCGCCAACAACTGCAAACCGATCTACAACTATCCTGAAAAGGATGTGGTGTACGACAAGGTGACCACCGATATTGCTCCGTCCCTGGACGGCGGTAAGGAATGGCACCCCATGGCTTACAGCCACCGCACCAAGATGGTCTACGTCCCGGTGTACGACTTCGCCATGGACCTCCAGGCCAAGAAGATGGAGTGGAAGCGCGGCGAGTGGTACCTGGGCGCGAAGGTCATCACCTTCAACGCAGGGGCGGGCATGATCAAGAGCTTTGACGCCGCGACCGGGAAGCTGGTCTGGGCCAAGTCCCAGAGCTATCCGGCCACCAGCGGCACCTTGGCGACCGCCGGCGGCCTGGTGTTCTACGGTGATCCGGAAGGCTATTTCAACGCTGTAAACGACGAAACCGGCGAACACCTGTGGTCGTTCCAGGTCGGTTCCGGAGTTCACGGCAATCCGACTTCCTTCAGCGGACCGGATGGCAAGCAGTACGTTGCCATCGTCTACGGTGCAGGCGGCGGCGGCATCTGGCCCATTTTCTATTCAGAGTTCCTGAAGAAGAATCAGAAGGGCGGCGGCCTCATGGTGTTCACTGTCGAGTGACATTGAGCAGGAAGCGCCGTACCAGTAATTTGCACTGACAGCAGTACTGAAGGGGGGGCAAAGGAACTGCCCTCCCTTATTTTTTGTTGAGAAACGGCAAAGACCGTTGCACCCCGACATCGGGGTAAACCGACAAAGCCTCGAGAACGTTGACGCAATGACAAAGGGGAACGACCTGACAGACTATCTAAGGAGTTCAAAGTGCGTAAGTTGCTGACACTATCAGGGCTCGCCCTGCTGTTGACCCTGGCTGCAGTCGCGGCCCGCGCACAGGTGGCCGATCCCGATGAAATTGCCGACACTCTCGAACGCTCCAAAGCCAAGGGCAAACTGATTGCCTGTGCCGACCCCTATAATTTCCCCTACGCGGCGCAGAACTCCGACCCGCCCGGTTTCGACATCGAGATCATTCGCGAGATCGCCAAACGCGGCGGCATGCGGCTGGAAATGGTTTGGGCGGACACCGGCACGCGCGGCGGAACCTCCCGCGCATTCCGCAATTCGATTCTGAAGAAGCGCTGCGACGTCTTCCTCGGGATGTCGGACAGCGGCGACGATGACATGCTGATGGGCCAGCTTGTGTTCACCAAGCCGTATGTGGGCATGGGCTACGTGCTGGTGGTGCAGGGCAAGGCCGCGGACATGAAGAGCGTTGCGGAGCTCAAAAACGCCAACATCAAGATCGGTGTGCCCATGTCCACGCCGATCGACGACTATCTGTTCACGCACGACATTCCGCGAGAGCTCTATGCCGACAACCGCCGTATCATGCAGGGCATGGCCAAGGGTGAGGTCGACGCCAGTCTGGTATGGGCGACCGCGGTCTCGGTTGGGCGTCGCGAGTATCCGGACGCCAAATTCCGCCTGGTGGAAGGCTACGTGCCGGAAGCCGAACAGCGCTGGAACCTGAATTTCGTAGTGCGCAAACAGGACAAGGCGCTGATGGAGTTTATCAACGACGGCATTGCAGAACTGCTTTCCAACGGCAGGATGAAGCAGATCGTCGAGAGCTACGGCGTGCCGTTTTACCCGCCGTTTTCGTAAGCAATTTTCAGGTAGGTTTGTTTGATATGGTTGGTTCGAAACTCAAGGCGTTTCTCGGGTGGTGGGCCGCGTTGGCTGCTGTGGGGCTCGCGCTTGGCCTGGGGGCCGCAGTTCAACCCGAGGCTGCACAGCACAAGGCCAATGAAAACGATATGGAAGTGCCGACCAACAACATGGAGATCGTGCAGCAGGGCAAGGCCAAGTTCGCGCAGCGCTGCTCGTTCTGTCACGGCGGCGATGGCCACGGCGGCAAAGGCCCGTGCCTGAGCTGCGGTGTCTTCAAGTACACCGGTAACACCAACTCCGAGATTTACGTCACGATCGCGGTCGGCGTTCCCAGGTCGCTGGGAGGCACGATGGGAGCCTTCGGAACGACCATGTCCCAGGAAGAAATTCTCAGTGTGATCACGTTCCTGCGTTGGGAGGAGAAGCGCCGCATTGCGGCGGGGGAGATTCCCGATCCGAAGTTGAACAAGGGCAACGATCTGCCGGTGTTCCCGACCACGAACTGACCGGGAGCACAGCGGCACGCGGTTGCCGTTCGCCAGAAAAGGAAAAGCCGGCGCGAGCCGGCTTTTTTCTTGCGGTCGTCGCGAGCCCGGTCAGTGCTTGCCGGTACTGCCGAAGCCCCCGGCTCCGCGCGCGCTCTCTGCGAACTGTTCCACGATGCTGAATCCCACCTGCACCACCGGTACCACAACCAGTTGTGCGATGCGCTCCATCGGGTTGAGAGTAAAGACACTCGATCCACGATTCCACACCGAGACGAAAATCTGGCCCTGATAGTCGGAATCGATCAGGCCAACCAGATTGCCGAGCACGATGCCGTGTTTGTGGCCGAGTCCGGAGCGCGGCAGCACCACCGCGGCGAGTCCCGGGTCATCCAGATGGATCGCCAGGCCCGAGGGGATCAACTCGGTCTGCCCCGGCTTGAACTCGATCGGCGCGTCGATGCAGGCGCGCAGGTCGAGCCCGGCAGATCCGGCAGTTGCGTAAGCGGGAAGCTGATCGCGCAGGCGCGCGTCGAGAATCCTGACGTCGATGGTGCGCATGAAACCTTCTTGTTGTCGTGGCGGGACGCCTAAGCCGTAACGGGGGTTTTGCGTGGGCGGTAAAGTTTGGCGATATGACGGATCAGGGCGCGCGCCAGCTCGAGCTTCGATGCGCGCGCCAGCCGGTGAACGCCATCGTCGTCGAACAACACCAGTTCGTTGTCGTCGGTGCCGATCGCAGCCTGTGCAAGATTCGCCGCGACCAATGGCAGCTTCTTGCGGCGGCGCTTGGCTTCCGCGTTCTGCTCAAGATTTTCGCTTTCGGCGGCGAAGCCGACGCAGAACGGAGGGTTGGGACGCCGGGCAACCGCTTCGATGATGTCCGGATTGGGCACGAGTTCCAGCGTCGGGACTCCGCCGTCTTTTTTGATCTTCTGCTGTTTGCGATTGCCGACGTGATAGTCGGCCACCGCGGCGACGCCGACGAAGATGTCACAGCTACCGACATGTGCGTTTACGGCGTCGAGCATCTGCCGCGCCGTTTCGACGCGGACCAGTTGCGCGGATGACGGTGCCTCGAGCGATACCGGGCCCGAGATCAGCGTGACCTGTGCGCCTGCCTCCAGTGCGGCGCGCGCAACGGCATAGCCCATTTTTCCCGAACTGCGGTTGGTGATGCCTCGCACCGGGTCGATTGGTTCGAAGGTCGGTCCGGCGGTGATCAGCACGTGCGTGCCGGCAAGCAGGTTGGGTTGGAACCATGCGGCGATCGAGCGGGCCAGATCCGCCGGTTCGAGCATGCGCCCCATCCCCGTTTCCCCGCAGGCCTGGTCGCCGGAATCGGGGCCGAGCACGACGATGCCGTCCTGATGCAGTTGCGCGATGTTGCGCTGGGTGGCGGGGTTTTCCCACATCTGCCGGTTCATCGCCGGCGCCACCATCAGCGGGCACTCGCGCGCCAGGCAGAGCGTGGACAACAAGTCGTTTGCGGCGCCGTGCACCAGCTTGGCGATGAAGCCGGCAGTCGCGGGAGCGACCACGATGACGTCGCGGTCGCGCGACAACTCGATATGCGGCATGCCGTTTGGCACCCGGCTGTCCCACATATCGGTGAACACCGGCTTGCCCGACAGCGCCTGCATCGTCACCGGGGTAACGAACCGGCACGCCGATTCGGTCATGATGACTTGCACGTCAGCGCCCTGGAGCTGCAGTTCGCGCACCAGCTCCGCCGACTTGTAGGCGGCAATGCCACCGGTGATCCCCAGGAGGATCCGCTTATTGCCGAGTTCGGTCATTTCCATAGCCTACCGGACTTTCCGGATCGGCAGTGTAAACTGTTGTTGGCAAATACAAAAGTGCTGACGGAGCGGTAAATGGCGATCACCGACTGGCCGGAAGACGACAGACCGCGGGAGAAGTTGCTGGCCAAGGGGCCGGGCGGCCTTTCCGACGCCGAACTGCTCGCGATCTTTTTGCGCACGGGAGTGAAGGGAAAGAGCGCGGTCGACCTTGCGCGCGAGCTGCTTGCCAGATTTGGCTCGTTGGGAGAATTGGTCGCAGTGAGCCGCGAGGGCTTCTGTTCCGTACCCGGCCTGGGAGACGCCAAGTATGTGCAGTTGCAGGCCGCGATCGAAATGGCGCGACGCGCGCTGGCCGAGGACATGAAGGCCGGAATCAACCTCAGTTCGCCCAAGGCAGTGCGCGATTTTCTGCGGCTGCAACTTCAGAATCGGCCGGTGGAAGTCTTCGTGGGCCTGTTTCTCGACGCCCAGAACCGGGTCATCGAGATCGAGGAGTTATTCTCCGGTACGCTGACCCAGACCAGCGTCTTTCCCCGCGAGGTGGTGAGGCGGGCGCTGCATCACAATGCGGCCGGCGTGATCTTTGCGCACAACCACCCGTCCGGCGTGGCGGAGCCCAGTCATGCAGACGAAACCCTTACCCAGGCGCTGAAGCAGGCTCTGGCTCTGGTGGATGTCCGGGTGCTCGACCATTTCATCATCGGGCGCGGCGCGGTACTGTCCTTCGCCGAACGCGGGCTGCTCTAGCCGACCGAATTCTCCGGAGGTTGAGCAGGTTGCCGGAAATGTGCTATAAAGCGCGCTCTCTGAATTTAGCGGAGCTGCCCTGGGCGGCTTCACCCGGAAACAAAGCTGGAGAAGCCATCATGGCGAGAGTTTGTGAAGTCACCGGCAAGAAGCCGATGGGCGGCAACCATGTGTCCCACGCCAACAACAAGACCAAGCGCCGCTTCCTGCCCAACCTGCAGTACCGCCGCCTCTGGGTCGAGAGCGAGAACCGCTGGGTGAGCCTGCGTTTGAGCCAGGCCGGCCTGCGCACCATCGACAAGAAGGGTATCGACGTGGTGCTGGCCGAAATGCGCGCCCGCGGCAACAAGATCTGAGACAGGAGGGAAGAAAACATGCGAGAGAAGATCAAACTTGAATCGTCCGCGGGCACCGGACACTTCTACACCACCACCAAGAACAAGCGCACCACGCCAGACAAGTTAGAAATGAAGAAATTCGATCCGGTGGCACGCAAACACGTTCTCTACAAGGAAACGAAGCTCAAGTAGCCCGCCGTTCGTTGCAGGAATAAAAAAAGCCCGCTTACGCGGGCTTTTTTTCGTCCGTCGATCCTTACGCGTAACAGCGCAGCGTCAGCGAGAACTCGCGTAGCGGCGCGATGCCGCTTCTTTCCGCGCGACGGCACCAGTCCTCGAGCTGCGACAGCAATTGTTCCTTGGTCGCGGTAGAGCGTTGCCACAGCATGACCAGTTCCTGACGCATGGTGTAAACGGTGTCGAGCACCTTGCTGGTCTTCAGCACTTCTTCCAGTTCGGCCTTCTCCTTGGCCGGAACCAGCTTGGCGTCGAGATGCAGCCAGCGCTTGACGCTCTGCAGATCAATGGCATGGCCAGGCCTGCGCTCGCGAAGTTTGCGCAGTTCGTCGGCGCAGGTGGCCTTCACCAGGCGGGTGAAGCGCGCCAACACGTCGTAACGATGGGTGATCACTGCCTGCAGGGTCTGCAGGTCGCACCTTACCTTGCCGGTCGCAATCTTCACGGTAGGGGTGAGTTTCTTGACGTCGGCCAGACCGACCATCTCCATCAGGCGGATGTACAGCCAGCCGATGTCGAACTCGTACCACTTGTTGGACAGCCGCGCGGACGAGGCATAGGCATGGTGATTGTTATGCAATTCCTCGCCGCCGATCAGGATGCCCCAGGGCACGATGTTGGTGCTGGCATCTTCCACCTGGAAGTTGCGGTAGCCGTAGTAGTGCCCGACACCGTTGATCACGCCTGCGGCGGTGACCGGAATCCACAGCATCTGCACTGCCCAGACCGTCAGTCCGATCGGTCCGAACAGCAGGACGTTGACGATCAGCATCAGCGCCACCCCGCCTTTGTCGCTGGCGGAATAGACCTTACGCTCGATCCAGTCTTCCGGGGTACCGTGCCCGTACTTGTCCAAAGTGTCCTGGTTTTTCGCTTCCTTCCGATACAGTTCGCCGCCCTCAAGCAGAACCTTCTTGAGAGTAAGCACTTGCGGACTATGCGGATCTTCCTCGGTTTCGACTTTGGCGTGGTGCTTCCGGTGAATTGCGGTCCACGCCTTGGTGGACATGCCGGTGGTCAACCACAACCACAGGCGGAAAAAATGCGCGACAGCAGGGTGGAGGTCGAGTGCACGATGCGCCGAGTGCCGGTGCAGATAGATGGTCACCGACGCGATGGTGATGTGGGTCAAAACGAGCGCCACGAACACGTAACCCCACCAGGGAAGGTCGATCAGCCCGCCAGCCCAGCTGGGCAGGTCCGTAAACCCGTTCAGATTCATGCAGTTAACCCCAAATAATCATGAAGATAAGTTAGGATTTTACAGTAACCCTTGCGACCCGCAAGCCTCAATTTGTAACGTCCGGTCGGAAACAGCCGGGGAGTGAACGTGGATCAGGCGGCAAAATCCGTTTAATTTCTCCGATACGCGGCGAAAATGCGGCTATTTGACCGGTTCTTGAGTTGATCGGACAGCGGTTTGAACCGTCCCGACGATGCGGACGTCACGCTGCGGAAAGGGGATCTCGATTCCGTTGGCGGCAAAGCTCCTATACAGCGCAAGGTTCAGGTCCGACTGAAGGTTCAATTTTCCGCGCTCTGGGTCGTCGATCCAGGCCATGAGTTCCAGCTTGATGCCGTCGTCTGCGAAAGAGGTCATCAGGGCCGCCGGCGCAGGCTCCTTCAGCACCCGAGCATGGGAACGGGCAGCCTCAAGCATCAGCTTCATTGCAGTTTCGAGGTTGCTGCTGTAGCTGATCTGGACCGGGATGCGCATCAGCACCCGGCGGTTGGAGTAGGAATGATTGATCACCGTCGAGGTGATCACCTTCTCGTTTGGAATGATCGCCTCGGTGCCGTCCTGCCCGCGCACCACGATGCAGCGCGAAGTGAGTTTGGTCACCTCGCCGTAGAAACCCTCGATCGTGACCAGATCGCCGGGACTGACCGAGCGGTCGAGAAGGATGGTGAAGCCGCTGATGTAGTTGGATGCGACTTTCTGCAGACCGAAGCCGATGCCCACGCCCACCGCCCCGCCGAACAGCGACAACACCGTGATGTCGATGCCGACTATCGGCAGCGCAATGAGCACTGCGGTGACAACCAGGACGCTGCGGATGATCTTGGCGAACGCGAATCGCAGGTTGATCTCGAGGTGTTGCAAGGTCATGATCCGCGTCTCGATCATGCGTCCGATCCAGAGCGCGGCGAGCAGCGTGAGCACGACGGTCAGCAGCGCGGTGAGCACCATCGCAAGAGAGACGCGCTGGCTGCCGACGCGGAAGGACGCGTCTTCGAGGAACCTGCCGATCTCCGGAAGCATCCCGGTCAGGTAAAGCGCTACCCCCAGCCAGACGATCCACGTGACCCCCATTTCCCAGGAGCGCATCGCTCCGCCGGGATTGAACGTGTGCCTGAGCAGGTAGACCACGCCGCGAATGATCACCATCGCCAGCACCAGTGGGATGGCGATATTGAGCAGGTGCACCGGCTGGAAGTAGTGGAGTATCCAGCGGCCGGCCAGAAGGATCAGCAGCGCGGTCACCGGGAAAATCTCACGGTTCATCCCGCCGACGCTGATTCTCTGGGTGCCTTCGAGGTCGGTACCGGCTGCGGGGAGCAGTCCTTTGCGCAACCTGCGGGCGAGATGCCAGGCGGCAAGCAGCGACAATGTGATGACGACGACCTGCCACAGGATCACTCCCCGCTGCAGGTCCTCGAAAAGACCGGTTAGCAGACGACTGATTTCGGACTGATTTTTCATCGCTGTCCCCTATGACGGCGGGATTCTACGTCACTTCCCGTTGCCGCGCCGAAACGGAGTCGAGTGTTTGAAATGGCGCGTCCAGTTCTCCAGAAAGGCGCGCGTCAGTTCATGATTGCCGCGAAACACCAGCAGGTTCTCGGCATTGCGGAACTGGGCGGCGTGAGTGAAATTGAAGCTGCCGGTGATCAGGACCGGTGCTTTGGCGCCGGCGTCGATCACCATGACCTTGTTGTGGGCGGCCGCATGCTCCGCGTCGGCAAAAACAGCTACACCGGCATCGACCAGCCGCGGAATCACGTTGTGTTCGATGAGGTCGATCTGCCCCGGATCGGCGATGACCTGCACGTCCACACCGCGGCGTTCAGCGCGAATCAGCGCCCCGGCAATCCCGGCGTGCGTGAAGCTGAACGCCTGCACCAGGATCTGGGACCGCGCGCCGTCGATGGCACGTACGATCAACCCCGCGGCATCATCGCCAGGGGTAAAGGCATACTCGATGATGCCGGTGGCGGGAACAATGTCCGACGCTTCAAATCCGCAGGCCGGGTGCGCCAGAACCAGCAGCACAAGCAGAAGTCCGAAAAGCCGGACTGGACGCGTGCGCTTCATTTCGGGCGAGGACGCCGCTCCAGTACCGCGGCGAAGAAAGCGTCGGTGTCGTGCCGTTGCGGACGCAGTTCCAGAAACACGCCGCTTTCGAGCGCGATCCGCTGCTCGTCCAGAATCTCCTGGCAGCTCACCACTTGGAAGTCCGCATGGGTGCCGAGGAACTGCTCGATGATGGCCTGGTTCTCCTCCGGCAGCACACTGCAGGTCGCGTAAACCAGGCGCCCGCCGGGTTTGAGCAGGGTCGCCGCGCCATTCAGGATCACGCGCTGCTTGGCGCTGAGTTCCACCACCGCCTCGGGCGACTGGCGCCATTTGAGGTCGGGATTGCGCCGCAGCGTGCCGAGCCCGCTGCAGGGCGCATCGACCAGCACTCGATCGATCTTGCCGGCGAGGCGTTTCACCTTGATGTCATTCTCCCCCTGGATCAGTTGCGGGTGCACGTTGGAAAGTCCGGAACGCTTGAGCCGCGGTTTGAGATTGTTGAGCCGCTTCTCTGAAACGTCGAGTGCGTACAGGCGCCCCGCCGACTGCATCAGCGCGCCCATCATGAGCGTCTTGCCGCCCGCCCCGGCACAGAAATCAACCACCATTTCGCGCCGCTTCGGCGCGACCAGGTATCCGAGCAACTGGCTGCCCTCGTCCTGAACCTCGACCGCTCCGCGGGTGAACGAAGGGTGGCGGTTGATCGCGGGTTTTCCGGCAAGCCGGATGCCGATCGGCGACCAGCGCGTCGGCTCGGCCGGGAATCCGCTGGCGCGGAGTTCCTCGAGCACCTGGTCCCGATTCGCCAGCAACGTATTGACCCGCAGGTCCAGCGGTGCGGACTTGAGCATGGCGCGGCCGAAGGCGACCGCTTCCTGCTCCGCATACTCGGCGACGAGACGCTCGTACAGCCAGTCGGGGAGGCTCAGCCTGGCTGCCGGAGGCAGCGATTCGACATCGGCGGACTTCAGTTGAACCGCCCAGTCGCGATCTTCAGCCTTGAGCAGGGGTTCGAGTTGACCGAGGCTGTAACCCTGCAGCTTGAGCAACGACCCCAACACCAGCTTGCGCGGGGTGGGCTGCGCAATCAGGCTCTCGAGCAGCCGCTTGTGGCGAAGCACGGTGAAAACCGTTTCAGCGACGAAAGCGCGGTCGTGGCTGCCGAGTTTGCGATTGACGCTGAAAAAATTGTGCAGGACCGCATCGGCCGGGTGCGCCAGCGGCAGCACCAGATCCACGGCGGCAGTGGCCACCTTTATCAATGCCGCCGCGGGTTGCATCTATTGGTAAGTGATGCTGGTGACGGTGGAATCCACCATGGTGCCGTTCTTTTCGACGAAGCGAATCTTGACCGGAAGAAAGTGGCGGTCCACCGAAAGCCAGAATTCGAGGCCGCGCTTGTCGTCGGCCTCCCGCACTTTCTGGAAGTGCAGAGTTTCCAGTTTGCCGAGCGGGGTCTTGAGCGTCTCCTTGCCGATAATCCTGTACTCGTAGTCGGCCAGACGCCTGCCGTCGGCGACAAATACCTTCATGCTTTCCTGGTTCGACTGCGCGAATGCGAAAGCGTAGGGCAGGCTGGTCGGGTCGAAGGTGTTGGCGCTCAGTGGCACGGTTTCAATCTTGTCGCCGTCGGTGAGCTTGACCTGCCCGGCATCCCAGTCGAAATCAGCGGCACGCCTGGGCTTGCGGCTGTTTTTCTCTTCAAATTGCAGCGGCCGCAGCCCGCCGGCCGTGAGCAAACCCCGGCTTTCGCGGCGGATGTTGAGCTTGTAGAAAAGCGCGGCCACCCCAACCGTCTTGGTCTCGCTGACCACGGAGTACTTCTTGCCGTCGTGCTCGAGAAAATCGTGGCCCTCGCCCAATTGCATCGAGCCGGAAGTCACTGCATAGACGATTTGCACCTTTTGCGGCGGCTGCGCGGCCGCCAGCGGGCCTGCCAGCAGGAGGAGAACCAGTAAAGTGACGTGTTTCATCGCTCTCAGGGGCAGACCATTGCGTCCGGAGTGCTGCGGCCCGCGCTCACCGTGACGCGATTGCCTTCCAGCTCGAGCTTGCCGTCGAGGAACCAGCGGATTGCCTGGGGGTAGATGCGGTGTTCCTGCTCGAGCACGCGCGCAGCGAGACGTTCCTCGTCATCGCCGGGCAGCACCGGAACCGCGGCCTGCACGATGATCGGACCATGGTCGAGCTCGGGAGTGACGTAGTGGACCGTGCAGCCGTGAATTCTGACGCCTTCCTGCAACGCGCGCCGGTGCGTGTCCACGCCCGGAAACGCCGGAAGCAGGGATGGATGGATATTCATGATCCGGCCGCCGAAGCGCTTGATGAAACCCTCGGTGAGAATGCGCATGAATCCCGCCAGCACCAGCAGGTCGGGACGGTGCGAATCTGCTTTGTCGGCGAGCGCGGCATCGAAACTCGCGCGATCCGGGAACGCCCGGTGATCGATCACCGCAGTTTCCACGCCGAAGCTGCGTGCGATGTCGATGCCCCTTGCCGCAGGGTTGTTGCTGATCACCGCGGCAATCTGTGCGTCGAGTTTTGCATCCAGGATCGACTGCAGGTTGCTGCCGCGGCCCGAAATCAGGATAACGATGCGTTTCATCCTGTGTTTCTACAGCACCACAGTCTGCGGTTCGTCGCCCGCGCGGGAGCGGATCTCGCCGATGCGGAAGACGCTTTCTCCTTCGCGCTCGAGCGCCTGCTGCGCCCGGCCGGCATCCTCCGCGGCAACGATCGCCACCATGCCGATGCCGCAATTGAACACACGGTGCATCTCCGCCTCGGCGACATTGCCGTTTCTTTGCAGCCATTCGAACAGTTGCGGCCGCGGCCACGCGCTCCTCGCCAGCACCGCCTTTACGTTCGACGGCAGCACGCGCGGCACGTTCTCCACCAGACCGCCGCCGGTGATGTGCGCAAGACCCTTGATGCGCACCGCACGCATCGCCGCGAGCACCGGCCGCACGTATATGCGCGTCGGTGCCAGCAATGCTTCTCCCAACGTCCTGCCGTCGAAATCGGATGACAGGTCCACGCCGGAAGTTTCGACGATCTTGCGCACCAGCGAGTACCCGTTGGAGTGCGCCCCGCTGCTGGCCAGCCCGAGAACCAGGTCGCCCGCAACAATGCCGGCACCATCGATGATCCCCGACTTTTCGACCACGCCGACCGCGAAGCCGGCGAGGTCGTATTCGCCGGCCGGGTACATCCCCGGCATTTCCGCCGTCTCCCCGCCGATCAACGCGCAACCGGCCTGTTCGCAACCGGCGGCGATGCCCTTTACCACTTGTGTTGCGGTATCCACCGCAAGCTTGCCGCAGGCGAAATAGTCGAGGAAGAAAAGCGGCTCGGCACCCTGCACCAGGATATCGTTGACGCTCATCGCCACCAGGTCGATGCCGATGGTGTCGTGGCGATTCAGGTGAAATGCCAGCTTGAGTTTGGTCCCGACACCGTCGGTGCCGGATACCAGCACCGGTTCCCGGTATCCCTTCGGTACCTCGAACAGCGCGCCGAAGCCGCCGATGCCGGCGAGCACGCCGTCTCTGAGCGTGCGCCTTGCGAAGGGCTTGATGTTCTCGACCAGCTGGTCGCCGGCATCGATGTCCACGCCGGCGTCACGATAGGAAAGCGAAGCAGAGGAGGGTCGGTCGGTCTTCAAGTTGAGCTGCCGGGTTCTTCGGGATAGAGTGGCGATCGAAATTCAGGGCCAATGTGGTGCCCGGATCCATTGCCACGCGTGATCCATTACCATGCCTGGCGCGCCGCGAATTTTACTCCAAATGAACAGCATCTTCCGTGTGCGTTTTGCGTGGTACCTGGTCGCTGCGGTAGTCGCCGGGCTTCTCCTGTATCTGGTTGCGCCGATCCTTAGCCCGTTCCTGTTCGCCGCGATCCTGGTCTACATCTGCCTGCCCTTGGTGGATCGGTTGGCGAAGTGGCTGCCGCGCTGGCTCGCGGTTTCAATCGTGCTGGTTCTGCTGGCGTTGCCTGCGAGTGCGGCCTTGTTGGTGGGCTTGCGGCATCTGCGCGCGCAATATCTGGCCAGCGATCTCTATAAATCCTAATGAGGCAGCTGGCTCTCGGACTGGCCCCATCCCCGGTGCCGGCGTTCGACAACTTTTTCCCGGGGCGGAATGTCGAGGCCGTTTCCGCATTGCACTCGGTTGCCACGGGCCACTCCGCCGAGCATTTCGTTTACCTCTGGGGAGAGCGCGGTTGCGGCCGGTCGCATTTGCTGCAGGCTGCCGTGGCGGCAGCTTCCTCGCGGGGAATCATCGCCCGATACGTTGCGGCGGGCGAGCCGCTACCGGGAGAGGATTCCGGTGTGCGCATGCTGGTAGTGGACGACGTCGAGAAACTGGACGCGCAGGCTCAGATCGAGTTTTTCCATCTGTATAACGCGTTGCGTGAATGCCAGGGCGCCGTGCTCGCGGCCGGCAACGTGGCGCCGGCGCGTCTGCAACTCAGGGCGGACCTGCTGACCCGGCTCGGATGGGGGCTGGTGTTCCAGGTGCATGCGCTTTCCGACGACGACAAGCGCGTTGCGCTCAAGCGCCACGCGGCCGCCCGCGCCTTCGATCTTCGCGACGAAATCGTCGAGTATCTGCTACGCCACCTGAAGCGCGATCTGCCCTCCCTGATGACGGTGCTGGACGCGCTGGACCGCTACTCGCTGGAAACCAAACGACCGATCACCTTGCCGCTGCTGCGCGAACTGCAGCAATCGGAGGGTGACGGCAATGGAAATCCGCCGCCCGGAATCTGACCGGTAAACGGGTCCGGAACTTCGGTCGCCACGGGCTTTTGAGCTATACTTTCAGCGCTTCTTCACGACCCCTCCGACCTCTTCCGCAATTCCCCCATGCGGCTCGCACTGTTTGATCTCGACAATACACTCCTGGCCGGCGACAGCGACTTCGAGTGGGCGCAGTTTCTCATCGAGAAAGGCGCGCTCGACGGCGAGATACACGAGGCGCGCAACCGCAACTTCTACGAGGCTTACAAGGCCGGCACGCTCGACATCCACGAGTTTCTCGATTTCCAGCTCAAGCCGCTGTCGCGCCACCCGAGAAAGCAGCTCGACGAGTGGCACGTCGAGTTTATGCGGGAGAAGATCGTCCCGATCATCACCCGGAAAGCGCGCGATCTGGTGGAAAGCCACAACGAGGATGCGCGCGCCATCATCACCGCGACCAACAGTTTCGTTACCTGGCCGATTGCACGTGAGTTCGATGTCGAGAACCTGATCGCCACCGAACCGGAGGAAGAGGATGGCGAGTTTACCGGGAGGGTGAAAGGAATACCGTCCTTCCGCGAGGGCAAGGTTACCAGGCTCATGAGCTGGATGGCCGAGCACGGCATCTCCTGGGATGCGCTCGAGGAGACCTGGTTTTACAGCGACTCGCTCAACGATCTGCCGCTGCTTTCGATCGTCAGCCACCCGGTCGCGGTGGATCCCGACGAAACCCTCAAGGAACACGCGCTCAAGCACGACTGGCGCGTCATCAGCCTCCGGTAACCGCCGCGGGCGGGGCAGCGCCGCCGACCCTCTAGATGCCGCGCGCACTCGGTCTCGTCTCCTTACTGCTTATCGCCGGCGCCAGCGTGCTCGTGAGTCTGGCCCTGGGCAGCGTCTCTATTTCTGTCGAAGACACGTTGGCGGCGCTGTCCGGTTCGCTCTCCGGACCGGCGGCCGACATCGTGTGGAAGCTGCGGCTGCCACGAATCCTGGCGGCATTCTCCTGCGGTGGTCTGCTGGCATTGGCGGGCGTGCTGTTGCAGGTATTGCTGCGCAACCCTCTTGCCGATCCTTATATTTTCGGCGTGTCCGGAGGCGCCGCGCTCGGTGTGCTGCTGGCGATGCTGCTGGGGACCGGAACAATGATTCAGACCGGATCCGGGCTGGCCGGTGCGATCGCCGCGTCGGCCCTGGTATTCGGTTTGAGTTTCCGTGCCGGAAACTGGAATCCCTATCGTCTGCTGCTTACCGGAGTGGTGGTGGCAGCAGGACTCAACGCCGCCCTCAGCCTGATTCTGGTGCTGGCGCCGCAAACGGCAGTCAAAGGCATGCTGTTCTGGCTGATGGGTGATCTGGGGTATGCGGAGTATCCGCTGCCTGCGCTTCTGGTGCTGGTGGCGCTGCTCATTGTCGCTATGCCGCTGGCGCAGGCGATGAACGTCCTTGCGCTTGGCAGGATCAAGGCGCAGTCGCTGGGTGTGGCGGTAACCGGGACCGAAATCCTGCTGTATGGTCTTGCTGCGGTGGCGACGGTTACCGCGGTGCTGTTCGGCGGCACCATCGGTTTCGTCGGCCTGATCGTGCCGCATCTCATGCGCATGCTGGGAATGGCCGACCACCGCTGGCTCATGCCGTCTGCGGTCCTGGCCGGCGGCAGCTTTCTCACGATTGCGGACACGATCGCGCGCAGCGCCTGGGCGCCTTTGCAGTTTCCGGTCGGCGTTCTGACCGCACTGCTCGGCGTTCCGGTGCTGCTGTTGCTTCTTGCGGGCAGGGGCAATGCTGCGCGCTGAACGGCTGTCGCTGGGGTACCCCGGACGCACGCTGCTCGAAGGACTGACGCTGGAGTTCCGCCCGGGGCAGGTGTGGGCGGTGCTCGGCCGCAATGGCAGCGGCAAGTCCACGCTGCTGCATACGCTTGCTGCATTGAGGCTCCCGCAGGCCGGCGCGGCGCTTCTCGATGGCGCGCCGCTCGACTCGATGCCGCGTCGCCGGCTGGCGCGCCGCATCGGCGTGCTGCTGCAGGAAGAGACGCACGAATTCTGGGGCAGCGTGCGCGACTTCGTGCTGCTCGGCCGCTATCCGCATGCACTCAGTCCGTTCGGCTGGCACATGGACGACGAGGCGGTGGCCCGTGCCGAGATCGAGTCCCTGCATCTGGCCGGGCTGGCCAACCGGGCATTCGCAACGCTTTCCGGCGGCGAGCGGCAGCGCGCGCGGGCGGCGGCATTGTTTGCCCAACGGCCGCTCGTGTACCTGCTCGACGAACCGCTGCAACATCTCGATTTGCCGCACCAGGTGGCGGTGCTCGAGCGCCTGGCGCATGAGGCCCGCGAGCACGGCGCGGTGGTGGTGATGGTGGTCCACGACCTGCTGTTTGCAAGCCGTTATTGCGACCGGTTCCTGCTGTTGTACGGCGACGGGCGCTTCGCGCACGGCGGCGCGCAGGAGGTGCTGGACGCCGGCCATCTTGGCGAGCTGTACGGCTTCGCGCTCGATGCGGTGGAGGCGGGCCGTGACCGGCTGTTCCTGCCGCGCCGGTCTTAAGGGCACATGCCGCATGTATAATCGCCTCTTTTACACAGTACCAACTTCCCCCGATACTTGATGATTCGGAAACTGCTTCGCCGGGTGTTCTCCGGCCGGTCATCACACTCCGCAGAACCGCAGGTCGTCCCGCGCAGCAAACACGGCGTTTCCCGGGACGGTATCAGTTCCAGCGCACGCCGGGTCATCAGCACTTTGCAGGAAAAGGGCTTCGCCGCCTACGTCGTCGGCGGCGCGGTGCGCGACCTGCTGCTCGGGCTCAAGCCCAAGGATTTCGACGTCGCCACCAGCGCCACGCCCGAGCAGTTACGCAGCGCATTCCGGCGCTCGCGCATCATCGGCCGGCGTTTCCGGCTGGTGCACGTCATGTTCGGCAATGACACGGTGGAAGTTTCCACCTTCCGCGCCAGGCAGGGCAACGACCCGGACGAACAGGTGTCGGACGAACACGGGCGCATCCTGCGCGACAATGTGTTCGGCACCCAGGAGGAGGATGCCACGCGCCGCGACTTCACCATCAACGCGCTGTTCTACGATCCGACCAGTGAAGAGATTCACGACTTCTGCGGCGGCCTGGACGACCTCAAGGCCCGGCGGCTGCGGATGATCGGCGATCCGGAACAGCGCTACCGCGAGGACCCGGTGCGCATGCTGCGCGCGGTGCGGCTTGCCGCCAAGCTCGGCCTGAAGATCGAAGCCAAGACCCGCGAGCCGATCAAGAAACTGGCGCCCTTGCTCGCCAACGTGCCCTCCTCGAGGCTGTTCGAGGAAATGATGAAGCTGCTGTTCTCCGGCCATGCCACGGCCTGTCTTCTGCAGCTTCGCCACGAGGGCCTGCATCACGGCCTGCTGCCGATGCTCGACGTGATCCTCGATCAACCGATGGGCGAGCGCTTCGTGATGCTAGCGCTGCAGCGGACCGACGAGCGCATCCGCGACGACAAGTCGGTGTCCCCTGGCTTCCTGTTCGCGGCGCTCTTGTGGCACGAAGTGCTGGCGGCGTGGAAGCTGGCGCAGGAGGAGGGCCTGAATCCGATGCCGGCGTTGTTCAAGGCGATGGATCACGTGATCCACGTGCAGGCGGAGAAACTCTCGATCCCGCGCCGCTTCGGAACCGACATGAAGGAGATCTGGGCCTTGCAGCCGCGCTTCCTTGGCCGTTCCGGCCGGCGACCCTACAGCGTGCTCGCCCACCCGCTCTTTCGCGCGGGCTATGATTTTCTTGTGCTCCGCTGTGATAGCGGCGAAGTGGACGCCGAAGTCGCCGAATGGTGGGGAAACTTCCAGAATGCCGACGAAGAAACGCGTAAGCAGATGCTGCTCCCTGACCGCACTCCGCGCCGGCGGCGGCGGCGTCGCAAGCCCGGCGGCGACAATCCTCCGGACAGCAATGCTGTTCCCGTGCCGGCGGAATCCTGATGCCCGGAAACGAACCGGCGGCGATTGCTTTTATCGGCCTGGGCAGCAATCTCGCCGATCCCCTGGTACAGGTAAGGCGGGCGCTCATGGAACTGGAATCGATCCCCGGCACCCGGGTAACCGCGCGCTCCTCTTTGTATCGCACGTTCCCGGTCGGTTATCTGGAACAACCCGATTTCATCAACGCCGTCGCGTCGGTGCAAACCACGCTCAAGCCGCAGGCGCTGCTTGCCGCGCTTCTTGCCATCGAGAATCGCCACGGGCGCAGGCGCGCGATGCGCAATGCGCCGCGCACGCTCGACCTCGACCTGCTGCTTTATGGAGAAGAGGTCCTCGACCAGGACGCCCTGACGCTGCCGCACCCGCGGCTGCACGAACGCGCTTTCGTGCTGGCGCCGCTTGCCGAAATCGCCCCCGAGGCCATGGTTCCGGGGCGGGGGCGGGTTGGGGATCTGCTGGCGCGGGTGAATTGCAACGGAGTGAGCAGAATCGATGCTGCCTGAGAAATACCGCTGCATCACGCTCTCCGACGACGAATTGCATCTCTACCAGCAGATTTACGGCCACCTGACGCCGCAGGCGCCCACGCCGGACCTGGTGATCTACCTGCAGGCAGCGCCTGGGAAACTGTTCGCGCGGGTGCGCAAGCGCGCGGTCGCCTACGAACGCAACATCTCGGAGCAATATCTCAGCCGGCTTGCCGACGCCTACCGCCGCTTCTTCTACCAGTTCTCCGCCGCACCGTTGCTGATCGTCAACAGCGACCATCTGAATTTTGTTGATGGCCCCAACGATTTTGATTTATTGTTGCGCCGCATCACCGAAATGCGCGGACCCCGCGAGTTCTTCAGCCGCGGCGAATAGTACCTCACCTGTGGTTTAGGGCTTTTTATGAGAGTTACGACGAGCGTTTTGCAAAAGATGCGGCAGGAGGGCGACCGCATCACCATGTTGACCTGTACCGATGCGAGCTTTGCCGCGCTGCTGGATGCCGCGGGCGTGGATACGTTTCTGGTCGGGGATTCGCTGGGGATGACGATCCAGGGTCACGACTCGACCTTGCCCGTGACCATGGACGACATGGTTTATCACACGCGCATCGTGGCGCGCGGCGCCAACCGCGCGCTGGTGATCGGGGATATGCCCTTCGGCAGTTACCAGCAGAGCCCGCAAAAGGCATTCGAGAATGCCGCACGGCTGATGAGCGCCGGCGCACAGATGGTAAAGCTCGAGGGCGGCGAGGTCATGGCGGAAACCGTCGCGTTCCTGAGCGCGCGCGGTATACCCGTTTGCGGCCACATCGGATTGACGCCGCAATCGGTGCACGCGATCGGCGGCTACAAGGTGCAGGGCAAAACCGATGATTCCGCGCAACAACTGATCCATGCCGGCAAGGCGTTGCAGGATGCGGGAGCAAGCCTGATGGTAGTGGAACTGGTGCCTGCAGGCGTTGGCAAGGCGCTGACCGAAGCCCTGGCGATTCCGGTGATGGGTATCGGAGCGGGGTCGCACTGCTCCGGGCAGATCCTCAATCTCTACGACATGCTCGACATCTATCCCGGCAAGAAGCCGCGTTTCGTGAAGAATTTCATGGACGGCTCGGCTTCGATCCGGGCGGCGATCGAGCGCTTCGTAGCCGAAGTGAAGGCCGGCACTTTTCCTGGCCCCGAGCATTGTTTTTAAGAAACTGGCCACAGAGGACACAGAGGAAGCCGCCTCACCCCCGCCCTCTCCAGCAAGCTGGAGAGGGCGGGGGTGAGGCGGCTTTGACCGTTTTTTCTCACCCTCTCCGCATCTTGACCTTTCCTCCCTCTCCACTTGTGGAGAGGGGCGGGGTGAGGGCAGGGGGAGAGGGACGGGGTGAGGTGGGTGTCCTCTGTGGTGAAAGGTTTTCATGGACGTTATTAAGACAGTAAACGAACTGCGCGAGCGGCTGAAACGCGAATCGCGGGTTGCCTGCGTGCCGACCATGGGCAGCATTCACGATGGCCATTTGAGCCTGGTCAGGATCGCCCGCGAGCACGCACCGGTCACGGTCACCACGATTTTCGTCAACCGCCTGCAGTTCGGGCAGGGCGAGGACTTCGACAAGTACCCACGTACCTTCGAGGAAGACTGCGCCAAACTGGAAGCCGAGGGCAACACCATCGTCTTCGCCCCGGATGAAAAGCAGATGTATCCCGAACCGCAGGTCTTCTACGTCGATCTGCCCAAGATCGCCAGCAAACTCGAGGGCCGCTTCCGTCCGGGCCACTTCCGCGGCATGGCCACCGTAGTGTTAAAGCTGTTCAATTCAGTACAGCCCCAGATCGCCGTATTCGGCAAGAAGGACTATCAGCAATTGGCTATCGTGCGGCACATGGTCAAACAGTTTGCTCTGCCGATCACCATCATTCCGGCGGAGACGGTGCGCGCCGAGGACGGGCTGGCGCTGTCGTCGCGCAACCGTTTCCTGTCCCCCGCGGAAAGGAAGGAAGCGATACGCCTGCGCCAGGCCATCATGCAGGTCAAGGACGCGGTGGAAAGCGGCGACCGCAACTTCATAGCGATGGAGTATGCGGCCGGCGAGCTGCTCGCGCGCCATGACTGGAAGGTCGACTATGTCGTCGTACGTACCCGGCGCGCGCTGCTCCGCCCTGATCCGCAGGACAAGGAACTGGTGGTGCTCGGTGCCGCGAAGCTCGGCACCACACGGCTGATCGACAATCAGGAAATCCTTGCGCCGTAAAAGCGGTGACGACGTGACGATCGTGACGGTCGTGACAAAAAAAATGCTGTTGGCTAGCGCCTAGATTCTCGCGCCCGCTATCTCTCATGGCTATTCTCTTTTACAGCGAGGCAGAGTCGGCGGAGCCGTGGCGCGAGGCCTTTGCGCGCGAACTGCCGCGGATTCCGTTTCGTGTCTGGCCGGATTCGGGTCCGTTGGAAAGCGTCCGGTACGCGCTGGTGTGGAAACCCCCTCGGGGGTTTCTCGCGCAGTTTCCGAACCTCAAGGCAATCCTCGCACTCGGTGCCGGTGTCGATCCGATTCCGACCGATCCTGCTCTGCCGAAAGGCGTGCCGCTGTTGCGGCTGGTGGACGTGGGCTTCCCCGCGCAGATGGCGGAATACGCGATCTACGCCGTGTTGCGCTTTCAGCGCCGCATGGGCGAAATCGAGGCCCTGCAGCGACAGGCCCGATGGAACCAGCTCGACCCCTTCTTCATCCGCGACTTTCCGGTCGGCGTGATGGGGCTGGGCGTCATCGGCGCGGTCGTGGCGCAGCGGCTCGCGGCAGCCGGCTACGCCGTCGCGGGATGGGCAAGGAGCCCCAAACAAATAGATGGCGTCGAGGTGTTTACGGGAAGCGAGACTTTCAAGAAGTTTCTCTCCCGCTCCCGCGTCGTAGTCAACGCGCTAGCGCTGACGCCGCAGACGGAGAACATCTTCGACGCTGCGGCCTTCGCCGCGATGCCCAGGGGAGGGTACGTCGTAAACATCGGTCGTGGCGCACATGTGGTCGACCGGGACCTGATCGCCGCTCTCGATGGCGGGCAACTGGATGGCGCAATGCTGGATGTGTTCCGCGAGGAGCCCTTGCCTTCTTCGCACCCGTTCTGGCGCCACCCCAAGATCGTCGTCACGCCGCATGTCGCGGCGCCAACCATCGCCTCCGAAGTCCAGGCGCAGGTGATCGAGAACATCAGGCGCCTGGAGCGTGGCGACCCGCCGATCGGTTTGGTCGATATCGCTCGCGGCTACTAGCCTCACCCCGGCGCGCGGACACGTTAGCGACGGAGTCGCCCGTTTGCGGGTAGCGCGCCTAAGCACTGCCTCCCGCCCCGGATCGCTTGGCGAACGCCGTGTCGGCAGTGCCCCTCTCCACGCACATGGCGCGTAGAGAGGGAGCCAAAAAAAAGGGCGACCAGTCGGTCGCCCTTGCTTTCTGTTCCCTCTCCGCATCTTGACCTTTCCCCCCTCTCCACTTGTGGAGAGGGGCGGGGTGAGGCCAGGGGGAGAGGGTTAGGGAGACGTGGCAGTCGGCAGCTTGTAATCCTTGAAGTCGTCGCGCAGCTTGGTCTTGAGCAGCTTGCCGGTGGCGGTGTGCGGCAACTGGTCCACGAACACGACGTCATCAGGGATCCACCATTTCGCCACCTTGCCCTCGAAGAATTTGATCAGTTCCTCGCGGGTCACCTGCGCGTCCTTCTTCTTCACCACGATCAGCAGCGGCCGCTCGTCCCACTTCGGATGGCGTATCCCGACCACCGCCGCTTCCGCGACCGCGGGGTGCGCGACCGCGGCGTTCTCCAGATCGATCGAGCTGATCCACTCGCCGCCGGACTTGATCACGTCCTTGGAGCGGTCGGTGATCTGCATGTAACCGTCGGGGTCGATGGTGGCCACGTCTCCGGTGGGAAACCATTCCTTGCCTTTCTCGTCCTTGCGCATCGGGTCGCCGCCCTCGCCCTTGAAGTACCCGTTGCTGATCCACGGGCCGCGCACCAGCAGATTGCCGAAAGCCTTGCCGTCCCATGGCAGCTCCTTGCCGGCGTCGTCCACGATCTTCAAATCCACCCCGAAAATGGTGCGGCCCTGCTTGCTCTGGATCGCCAGTTTGCTGTCCTTCGGCAGATCCAGATGCCGCGACTTGAAAGTACTGACGGTGCCGAGCGGGCTCATTTCGGTCATGCCCCAGGCGTGCAGCACCTGAACGCCGTAGTCTTCCTGGAACGACCGGATCATCGCGGGCGGGCAGGCCGAGCCGCCGATCACGGTCCGGTTCATGGTGCTGAACTTGAGCTTGTTCTGGCCCATGTGCTGCAGCAGCGCGAGCCATACCGTGGGCACGCCGGCCGAAACAGTGACCCGCTCCGTCTCGAACAGCTCGAAGAGGCTCTTGCCATCGAGCTGGTAACCGGGCAGCACCATCTTGGTTCCGGCCAGCGCGCAACTGTAGGGCAGGGCCCAGGCGTTGGCATGAAACATGGGCACCACCGGCAGCATCACGTCACGCGACGAGACGTTGAGCGCATCGGGCAGCGCCGCCGCATAGGCATGGATCACCGTGGAACGGTGCGAGTACAGCACGCCCTTCGGATTGCCGGTCGTGCCCGAGGTGTAGCACAGCGAAGATGCGGTGCGCTCGTCCAGTTCCGGCCACTCGTAATCGTCCGGCTGCGCATTCACCAGGTCTTCGTAGCACAGCAGATTGGGGATGCCGGTCTGCGGCATGTGGGCGCGGTCGGTCATGACGATCCAGCCCTTCACGCTCTTGCACATCGGCGCGAGCTTCTCGATCAAAGGCACGAAAGTCAGGTCGAACAGCACATGGCTGTCTTCGGCATGGTTGACGATGTAGGTGATCTGCTCGGGAAACAGGCGCGGATTGATGGTGTGCATCACCGCACCCATGCCGGAAATTCCGTAGAAGGCCTCCAGGTGCCGGTAGCCGTTCCAGGCCAGCGTGCCGACGCGGTCGCCTTTTTTTACCCCGAGCGCACCGAGGGCGTTGGCAAGTTTGCGCGCCCGGCGATGCGCCTCGCGATAATTGTAGCGGTGTATCCCGCCTTCCACCAATCGCGACACGATTTCGGTGTCGCCGTGGTGGCGGTCCGCGTGCCCGATCAGAGAAGAAATCAGCAGCGGAACATCCATCATCAGGCCTTGCATGGCGGGCTCCTCTCGTAGATGCATTCTTGTGTCGGGATTCTAGCAGCTTGCGCCCGGCGCTCAGTACCGCAGCCGTTGCCGTGGCCGAACCCTCGTTGCGGTGCAAAAACGGCGTCGCCAAGCCGTTTGCCGGGGTTTCGCTCGGTTTACAAAGGCGCGGCTTTCCGACTAGAATCGGCACGCTGCAACGAAGCAGATGGCAGCCATGGCTGCACTCGACCCGGTCGGCGAGCAGCTTGCGTGCACGTCGCATATGCAGATAACTAAATCAGATGACGCCCACGACCGTGTCCATTCCGCAAACGTTTCCATTCGAAGTTGCCGGCGGCTCTTTGCGGGGCGGTCCGATCTTGCGCGTCGATTAAGGGAGACCGAGCCATGAAACCCAAGCACGCGCTGACCCTGTTCATGTGGATGGTGATGTCGTCGTTGGCGGCTACGGCACCGGCGCAGGACACCATCAAGATCGCCTTCATCGAAGGCCTCAGCGGCCCCTTCGCGAATGTCGGCGCGATCGGGCTGCGCCACTACCAGATTGCGACGGAAGCCGTGAATGCGCGCGGCGGCGTGCTCGGCGGCATGAAGTTCGAGATCGTGCCTTTCGACAGCAAGACCAATCCGCAGGAAGCGCTGCTGGTTCTCAGGCAGGCAATCGACCAGGGCATCCGCTACATCGCACAGGGCAACGGCTCCAGCGTCGCGCTGGCTTTGGCGGACGGGGTGGGCAAACATAATGCCCGCAATCCGGAGAAGAGCGTGGTGTTTCTGAATTACGCCGCGGTGGATCCGGCGCTGACCAACGACAAGTGCACTTTCTGGCATTTCCGTTTCGATGCCGATGTCGACATGAAGATGCAGGCGCTGACGAACTACATGGCCACGCAGAAGGGCATCAAGAAGGTGTATTTGATCAACCAGGACTATTCGTTCGGCCAGGCGTTGGCGAAGGCCGCCCGAGCGATGCTCACCGCTAAGCGGCCGGATGTCGAGATCGTCGGCGACGACCTGCATCCGCTCGGCAAGGTGAAGGACTTCTCGCCTTACGTTGCCAAAATCAAGGCCACCGGTGCCGACAGCGTGATTACCGGCAACTGGGGCAACGATCTTGCCCTGTTGGTGAAGGCAGGCAAGGACGCCGGGCTCAAGGTGGATTACTACACGTACTATGCGGGTGCCGCCAGCGTGATTACCGCCATCGGCGAAGCCGGTGCCGGTCACGTCAAGCAGGTCACCACCTGGCATGCCAACATCGGCGGCAAGGGCGCGACCGAGCATACGGTGGCCTACCGGGCGCGTTTCCCCGACGTCAGGGACGACCTGTATTTCTCCTCCGTCCGGGTGTCGATCGATGCGCTGGCCCGGGCGATGGAAAAGGCCAAAACCGCCGATCCGGCCAAAGTGGCGCTGGCGATGGAAGGCCTGACGCAAGAGGACGACTCCGGCGAAGTGACCATTCGCGCAGACAACCACCAGTTGATCCAGCCGCTGTACATATCCACGCTGGTTCGCGCCAACGGCAAGGATGTGAAATTCGATATCGAAAAGACGGGACTGGGCTTCCGTACCGATGCGCGCATCGAAGGCAAGGACACGGCGATGCCCACGACGTGCAAGTTGCAAAGACCGTGAAAAGAGAGGGGCGAGGGACGAGGGGCGAGGGGCGAGGGGTAGAGCGCGCAGCGCTATCTCTTCTTCTCGTTCGTGTATCTCGCGCGTCCTTGGCGCTCGAAGCGATTGAGTACGTACCGAAAACGATTCGTGCTCCGATCTTCGGCCTCGCCCCTCGCCCCTCGTCCCTCGTCCCTCGCCCCTCATAATGGAGTTTTTCCTCGTCACCCTGCTGAACAGCCTGTCCTACGGGCTGCTGCTGTTCATGCTGTCCTCGGGGCTGACGCTGATCTTCAGCATGATGGGCGTGCTCAATTTCGCGCACGCCAGCTTCTACATGCTCGGCGCTTACTTCGCCTATCAGACCGGGTTGCATGTCGGGTTCTGGCCGGCGCTGTTCCTTTCGCCTCTGCTGGTGGGCGCACTCGGCGCGCTCACCGAGCGTTATGGGCTGCGCACGGTGCACAAGTTCGGCCACGTTGCGGAACTGCTGTTCACCTTTGGGCTGGCTTACGTCATCGAGGAGATCGTGCACCTGATCTGGGGGCGCGCGCCCGTTGATTACCGCATTCCCGCCGAACTCGATTTCACTCTGTTCACGCTGTTCACCACCCAGTACCCGGCCTACCGCGGCTTCATGATGATGGTGTCGGTCGGCATGCTCGCGGCGCTGTACCTGGGGCTCACCCGTACCCGCATCGGCCTGGTGATTCAGGCATCGCTTACGCACCCGGACATGGTGGAAGCGCTCGGCCACAACGTGCCGCGGGTGTTCATGCTGGTGTTTGCCGGCGGCGCCGCGCTGGCGGGGCTGGCCGGCGTGATCGGCGGCAATGCCTTCATTACCGAACCGGGGATGGCGGTGGCGGTCGGCAGCATCGTATTCGTGGTGGTCGTGGTCGGCGGCATGGGCTCGCTCACCGGTGCTTTCGTCGCTTCCCTGATCATCGGCGCGCTGCAGACTTTCTCGGTTGCGCTCGACTACTCGATGCTGGTTTTGCTTGAGAAGATCGGCGTAAGCGTCTCGCCGGATTCATCCTGGCACGGCCTGTGGTCGATCACGATATCCCAGACGGCGCCGGTGATGCCTTACCTGTTGATGGTGCTGATGCTGATCGTGCGGCCGCGCGGCTTGATGGGCACGCGGGAATCGTGATGAAGAGCCACAACTGCATGGCCACGCACTGCGCCACGGGGCAACCGGCATGAACCCGGTCATTACCAAACGCCGCATCATCTTCTGGGCCGCGGCCGTGCTGTTTTTCGCGCTTCTGCCGTTCGTTTTCACCCAGAGCTTTGCGCTGTCCATGCTGTCGCAGATGGGCATCGCGATCATTTTCGCGCTGTCCTACAACATGCTGCTCGGCCAGACCGGGCTGCTGTCTTTCGGCCACGCCGTATATTTCGGCCTCGGCGCATTTTTCTGTGCGCACGCATTGAACTTCGTCGGCGCCGGTAAATTCTGGTTCCCGGTGACGTTCATGCCGCTGGTGGGCGGGCTGGCGGGGATGTTTTCCGGCCTGGTGCTCGGCTTCGTCACCACGCGCCGCGCGGGCACGCCGTTCGCGATGATCTCGCTCGGCATCGCCGAGATGGTGGCGGCGAGTGCGCTCATGTTCACCGGATTCTTCGGCGGGGAGGGCGGCATCGCCACCGACCGCACCGTTGGCGGTGCGGTGATGGGCATCAGCTATGGCCCGCAGATCCAGGTCTTTTACCTGATCGCCGGATGGTGCCTGGTCTGCATCATCGGGATGTTTGCGATCACGCAAACGCCGCTGGGGCGCATGGCCAACGCCGTGCGGGACAACCCCGAGCGGGCCAAGTTCGTCGGCTACAACCCCACGCGGGTGCGCTGGCTGATGATGACGCTGGCCGGGTTCTTCGCCGGCGTGGGCGGCGGGCTGGCCGCGATCAACTACGAGATCGTCACCGCGGAGACGCTGGGCGTGATGGCCTCGGGCAACGTGGTATTGATGGCATTCATCGGCGGCATCGGCCACTTCTGGGGGCCGATCATCGGCGCGGTGCTGGTGACGCTGCTGCAATCCGCGCTTTCCAATTACACCCAGGCCTGGCTGCTCTACTTCGGACTGTTCTTCCTGGGGATCATCATGTTCTCCCCGGGAGGCATCGCCAACCTGATCACGTTGCACAAACCGGTTTGGCAGGCGCGGCGGTTCAAGCGTCTGTTGCCCGCGTATTCGCTGTCGGGCGGCGCCGGACTGGTGATGTTGCTGGGATTCTTCGCCCTGATCGAGATGATTTATCACTTCGAGGCCAAAGAGGCCGCGAACAAGGCGTTCTCGTTTTTCGGCGTCACTCTCGATCCCACTCAGGCCACGTTCTGGATCGGCACGCTGGTCGTACTTGCGGCCGGCAGCGCCATGTTCTACGGAACGACGCGAGTGGTGAAGCGCGCCTGGGACGACATTACCGCCGAACTGCAGATGAAGGGGATGGTATGACCAGCCCGGCACTGCAACTGAGCGACGTACGCAAGAGCTTCGGGCGTACCTCGATCATCAACGGGGTGAACCTGGCGATCGCCAGGGGCGAACGCCACGCCATCATCGGCCCGAACGGCGCCGGCAAATCCACGCTCTTCAATTTGATCAGCGGCCGTTTTCCAGTCAGTTCGGGTCGGGTCGACCTGCACGGCGAGGACATCACCGGGATTGAGCCGCACCTGATCAACCGCAAGGGACTGTCGCGCAGCTTCCAGATCACCAACATTTTCCCGCGCCTGTCGGTATATGAAAACCTGCGCTGCGCGGTGCTGTGGTCGCTGGGGTACAAGTACTCGTTCTGGCACCGCATCGGCGCGCTCAAGCAAGTGCGCGGCCGGACGGACGAGATCGTCGAGCGCATCGGCATGGCAACGCGCCGCGACCGGCCGGCCGGCGTGCTGACCTACGCCGAGCAGCGGGCGCTGGAGATCGGCGTCACCATTGCGGGCGGAGCCGACGTGATCCTGCTGGACGAGCCGACCGCGGGAATGAGCCGCAGCGAAACCGACGACGCGGTGGAATTGATCCGCAACGTGACCGAGGGCAAGACCCTGGTGATGGTGGAGCACGACATGAGCGTGGTATTCAACCTCGCCGACCGCATTTCGGTGCTGGTCTATGGCGAGGTGATCGCCAGCGGGACGCCGCAGGAAATCCGCGGCAACAAAGCCGTTCAGGAAGCCTATCTCGGCACGGAGCAGCACTGATGCTCGAAGTCAAAGACCTGCACGCGTACTACGGCAAGAGCCACATCCTGCACGGGGTGCATTTGAACGTGCGCCAGGGCGAGATCGTCAGCCTGCTGGGGCGCAACGGCGTGGGACGCTCGACCACCATCAAGTCGATCATGGGACAGGTTGAATCGACCGGTTCGGTCAAGTTCAAAGGCGAGGAGATCAACGGCCTGAAGACTTATATGATCGCGCGCAAGGGCCTGGGTTACGTGCCGGAGAATCGCGAAATCTTTCCGTCGCTCACCCTCAGGCAGAACCTGATGCTGGGAATGAAGAATGCGCGCCGCAGCGGCCGCTGGAGCGTCGACGACATGTTCAAGCTGTTCCCGGTGCTGCGCGAACGCACCGATGCGCTCGCAGGCGTGATGTCGGGCGGCGAGCAGCAGATGCTCACGCTGTGCCGCACGCTGATGGGCGATCCGGACCTGGTGATGATCGACGAGCCGACCGAAGGCCTGGCGCCGAAGATCGTCGAGCTGGTGGCACGCCTTTTCGAGGAAATCAAGAACCGCGGCGTGTCCATCCTGCTGGTCGAGCAGAAGCTCACGATCGCGCTCAAGATCTCGCAGCGGCTCTACGTAATGGGGCACGGCCGGATCGTGTTCGAGGGCACGCCCGAAGATCTCAGGGCAAACGAGGCCATCCGCAAGGAATGGCTGGAGGTATAACTTACTCTGTGGCTGAAAGGGTCTTATGTCTTTAGTCGAGTACCAGAAGCAGGGCAGCGTCGGCGTTATCACGCTGAACAATCCGCCGGTCAACGCGCTGTCGGTGAACAAGGGCGTGGTGCAGGGCATCCTCGATGGGCTCAAGGAGGGCGACCACGATCCGCACGTGCGTGCGTTCGTGATCATCGGCGCGGGCCGCAACTTCTCCGGCGGGGCGGACATCAGCGAGTTCGGAGGCGGCTACGACCCCGGCAAGGCCAAGCTGCCCGACGTGCTCGCCTACATGGACACGGTGACCAAGCCGATCGTGGCGGCCATTCATGGCCCGACCATGGGCGGCGGCCTCGAGCTTGCGCTCGCCTGCCATTACCGCGCCGCGCTTCCCGGAGCGCAGATCGCGCTGCCCGAGGTCAAGCTCGGCATCCTGCCGGGCGCGGGCGGCACCCAACGCCTGCCGCGGCTGATCGGTGCCGAGAAGGCGCTCGACCTGATGATCGCCGGCGAATCGATTTCCACCGAGAAGGCCAAGGAACTGGGCGTGGTGGACGAGGTCGTCTCCGGCGACCTGCGCGCCGCGGCGCTTACATTCACCAACCGCCTCGTCAGGGAGGGCAAGGGCGTCCGGCGCGCCAGCCAGCTCTCGGTGGCGCTCGACCGGCCGGCTGCGGAGTTCTTCGAGCAGGCGCGTAAGCGCGTAGCCAAGGACTGGCGCGGCTATCCCGCGCCGCTGGCGATCGTTGCCTGCGTCGAAGCCGCCGTCAACCAGCCTTTTGCCAAGGGAATTGCATTCGAACGCCAGCAGTTCGAGAAACTGGTCAAGACCGACGAGTCGCGCGCGCTGCGGCACCTGTTCTTTGCCGAGCGCCAGGTAGCCAAGATTCCCGATGTGCCCGAGGACACGCCGGCGCGCGAGATCAAGTCCGCTGCGCTGATCGGTGCCGGCACGATGGGCGGCGGCATCGCGATGAACTTCGCCAATGCCGGCATTCCGGTGAAGGTGCTGGAGGTGAACCAGGAGGCGCTGGACAAGGGCCTGGCCATCGTGCGCAAGAATTACGCCGCAACCGTGTCCAAGGGCCGGTTGAGCCAGGAAGCCATGGACAAGCGCATGGGCCTGTTCAAGGGTGTGACCCGCTACGAAGACATCAAGGATGCCGACATCGTGATCGAAGCCGTGTTCGAGGACATGGCGGTCAAGAAGCAGGTGTTCGAGAAGCTCGACAAGGCCGCCAAGCCGGGTGCCATCCTCGCCACCAATACTTCGACGCTGGACGTCAACGAGATCGCTGCCGTGACAACGCGGCCGCAGGACGTGCTGGGGCTGCATTTCTTCAGTCCGGCCAACGTGATGAAGCTGCTCGAAGTGGTGCGCGCCGCGAAGACTTCGAAGGAAACGCTGGCAACGGCGATGAAACTTTCCAAGGCCATCAAGAAGGTCGGCGTGGTGGCCGGCGTCTGCGACGGTTTCATCGGCAACCGCATGCTGCACGGCTACTTCCGCGAAGCCGGCTTCCTGCTCGAGGAAGGCGCATTGCCGCAGCAGGTGGACAAGGTGATCGAGGATTTCGGCTTCGCCATGGGCCCGTTCCGCGTCGGCGACCTCGCCGGGCTCGATGTGGGCTGGTACATCCGCAAGCGCCAGGCCGCGACGCGGCCGCCGCACGTGCGCTATTCGAAGGTGGCGGACCAGATTTGCGAACTCGGGCGCTTCGGACAGAAAACCGGCGCAGGCTGGTACCGCTACGAGCCCGGCAATCGCACGCCGATTCCCGATCCCGCAGTCGAGGCGCTGATCGTGAAGGCCTCGAAGGAGGCGGGCATCAAGCGCCGCGAGATTTCCGGCCAGGAGATCCTCGAGCGCTGCATCTACGCGCTGGTCAACGAGGGCGCCAAAATCCTGGAAGAGGGCATCGCGCTGCGGGCGTCGGACATCGACATCGTCTACATCTATGGTTACGGCTTTCCGCGCTATCGCGGCGGCCCGATGTTCCATGCCGACACCGTCGGCCTGGACAAGGTGTACGAAGCGGTGCAGCGCTATCATTCCGCCCATGGCGAATTCTGGAAGCCGGCGCCGCTGCTCGCGAAGCTCGCCGCCAAGGGAAAGAAGTTCAATCAATAGGAAGAACGTGAAGGAGTGAATGTGTGAAGGCGTGAAGGGGGAAGGGGAAAGGGTGAAGGGTGAAAGCCTTACTGCCTTAAACGCCCTTACCCTTCACCCTTCCCCCTTCACGCCTTCACGCACTCCAAAGGAGTCATCATGGACGCAGTGATCGTATCTACCGCGCGCACGCCGCTATGCAAGAGCTGGAAGGGCGCGCTCAACATGACCCACGGCGCCACCATGGGCGGGCACGTGGTGAAGGCCGCGCTGGAACGCGCGAAGCTCGATCCCGCCGAAGTCGAGGACGTGATCATGGGCTGCGCCACCCCGGAAGGCGCGACCGGTCAGAACATCGCCCGGCAGATTGCGATCCGTGCCGGGATGCCGGTCACGGTCTCGGGCATGACGGTCAACCGCTTTTGCTCCTCGGGACTGCAGACGGTGGCGCTGGCGGCACAGCGGATTCTCACCGGCGAGGCGGAGATTTTCGTCGCCGGCGGCGTCGAATCGATCTCCTGCGTGCAGAACGAAATGAACAAGCACATGCTCGCCGATTCCTGGCTGACGCAAAACAAGCCCGAGATCTACTGGCCGATGCTGGCCACCGCGGAGAACGTCGCGAAGCGCTATAAGATCAGCCGCGAGCCGCAGGACCGTTACGGCGTCGACAGCCAGCTGAAAGCTGCCAAGGCGCGCGCCGAGGGCAAGTTCAAGGACGAAATCGTGCCGATCTCCACGCGGATGAAGGTCGTCGACAAGAACACCGGCCAGGAGTCGGTCAAGGAAGTCACCGCTGCCGAGGACGAAGGCATCCGGCCCGACACCAACTACCAGGGCGTGTCGCAGATCAAGCCGGCGATCGAGGGCGGAGTCATCGCCGCGGGCAATGCCAGCCAGTTTTCCGACGGCGCGTCGGCGCAGGTCCTGATGAGCGACCGGATGGCGGCCTGGAAAGGCCTCAAGCCGATAGGCATTTTCCGCGGCTTCGCGGTTGCCGGCTGCGAGCCCGGCGAGATGGGTATCGGTCCGGTATTCGCCGTTCCCAAGCTCCTGAAACAGACCGGGAAGAAAATCGAGGACATCGGCCTGTGGGAATTGAATGAGGCGTTCGCGGTGCAGGTCATCTACTGTCGCGACAAGCTCGGCATCCCCAACGACCGGCTCAACGTCGACGGCGGCTCGATCGCAGTCGGACATCCGTACGGCGTGACCGGCAGCCGTCTTGTCGGTCACGCGCTGATCGAGGGCAAGCGCCGCGGCATCAAGTATGTCGTGGTGACCATGTGTATTGGCGGCGGCATGGGCGCCGCCGGATTGTTCGAAGTGGTCTAAGACAGCCAGATCAAGTTCTTTACAAGAAGAGTAGAACACAAGGTCGGGGCGGCCATCGTCCTTGCACGCGAGATACGCACCGTATTCATATAGGTCATTCCCTTTTTTTGGTTTTCCATTGCGTACCTTTGCGGCCTTTGCGTTGAAAATTTTTCTGGGGTCTATGTATGAACGTGAAGAAACTGTTTGACCTGAGCGGCAAGACTGCGCTGATAACCGGCGGGTCTCGCGGACTGGGATTGCAAATTGCCGAAGCCCTCGGCGAGATGGGTGCCAAAGTGGCGATCACCGCCCGCAAGGCTGGCGAGCTGGCGGAGGCGAAGGCGCATCTCAAGGGCCTGGGCGTGGAGGTGCTGACCGTCGTCAACGACCTGCAGGACACCGCATCGGTTCAGCCGATGGTCGAACAGGTGCTGAAGAGTCATGGCCAGATCGACATTCTGGTGAACAACGCGGGCGCAGCCTGGGGCGCGCCGGCCGAGGATCATCCGCTGGACGCCTGGTACAAGGTGATCAATCTGAATCTGACCGCGGTGTTCCTGGTGAGCCAGGCCGTCGGCAGGCTCAGCATGATTCCGCGCAAGTACGGCCGGATCATCAACCTCGCCTCCATCGCCGGCCTGGTGGGTACCGATCCGCGCATGATGCCGACCATCGCCTACAACGCGAGCAAAGGCGGCGTGGTCAATTTCACGCGGTCCCTGGCGGTGGAATGGGCGCATTACGGGATCACGGTGAACGCCATCGCGCCGGGCGTATTCCCGTCGAAGATGTCGCAGGGGATGATCGACAAGGCCGAGCAGGTCATCATGGAAATCACGCCGATGAAAAGGCTGGGCACGAATTACGATCTGAAGGGCCTGGCGGTGTTGCTGGCGTCCGATGCGTCCGCTTACATTACCGGCCAGATCGTCGCCGTCGATGGCGGACTGGTCGCGATGTAACGCCATGACAAAGGCGGCGACAGGCTTCGACATCCATGTGCCCTTCGTGGAGCACCTGGGCCTGCAGCTTCTCGAGAAGCGCAACGGCGTGGTTCGCATGCGGCTCCATCCACGGCCGGAGTTCGCGAACAGTTGGGGTTCGGTGCATGGCGGCGCGCTGATGACGCTGCTCGACGTGGCGCTGGCGAGCGCGGGACGCTCGCTCGACGAGCGTTGCAACGGCGCGCTCACCGTAGAGATCAAAGTAAACTTCATTGCTGCCGCGGGCGGGCCGGTGCTCGCCGAAGGCCGCGCCCAGCATGCCGGCCGTTCGCTGATTTTTTCCGAGGGCGAACTGCGCAGCGAAGACGGTACCCTGCTGGCAAAGGCGACCGGCACGTTCAAACTGCTGTACCCAAAGGAATAGACATGCCGCTCGATCCGCAGATCGAATTCGTCATCGGCCTGGTGAAGAAGGCCAATGCCCCTGAGTTCTGGCAGCTCACGCCCGATCAGGCGCGCGAGCAATACCTGCTGCGCGTAGCCAAGCTGGCAGTGAAAGAACCGATTTTCAGGACCGAGGACCGGCGCATTCCCGGTCCCGGCAGTCACATCCCGATCCGCATCTACTCGCCGCGCGAGATCAAGCCCGGCGAAAAACTGCCGGTGCTGCTGTGGTTCCACGGCGGCGGCTTCGTCATCGGCTCGCTCGACACCCACGATTCCGCATGCCGGATGCTGGCCAACCAGGCCGACTGCATCGTGGTCTCGGTGGACTACCGGCTCGCGCCCGAGTACAAGTTTCCCGCGGCGGTGGAGGATTGCGAAGCGGCGTTGAAATGGCTGGCGCTGCACGCGGTGGAGTTCGGCGCGGATCCGCAAGCCATCGCGGTAGGCGGGGACAGCGCGGGGGCGAACCTGGCGACGGTGGTGGCCATTCTGGCGCGTGATGCCGGCCACCCGACGCTCGCGTTCCAGTTGCTGATCTATCCCTGCGCAGCGCCGGAACCGGAGACGCCTTCGCACTACAAGTTTGCCGAGGGCTATGTGTTGAGCCGCAACACCGTCACCTGGTTTTTCAAGCATTACCAGCGCAGTCGGGCGGACTCGAACGATTTCCGCTTCGCGCCGCTGGTCGCCGACGACCTCGCGAATCTGCCGCCGGCGCTGGTGCTGGTGGCAGGCTACGATCCGCTGCGCGACGAGGGCGTGGATTACGCGAAGCGGCTGATCGAGGCCGGAAATCGCGTGCGGCTTGTCAATTACGAGGGCATGATCCACGGCTTCTACCTGATGGGCGGCGCAGTGGACGCGGCGAAGCGCGCCGTCGCGGAATCGGCGCAAGCGCTGCGCGAAGCGTTTGCGGGCACGCGCGCAGTGGAGAAGAAGGACTCGGCGTTCGCGAAATAAGAGGAGGCGCAATGATATCGCTCACGGGAAAAGTGGCCTGGATTACGGGCGCCGGAACGGGGATCGGATTGGCCGGCGCCAAGGCGCTGGCGGAGGCGGGTGCGACGGTGGTGATGTCGGGACGCCGCAAGGAAGTGCTGGCGCTGGAGGCGGAGAAGATCCGCATCAAGGGCGGCAAGTCCGAAGTCGAGGCGCTGGATGTCTCGGACGCGAAGGCGGTGAAGAAAACGGCAGCCGCAATCCTCAGCCGCCACGCCCGCGTGGACATTCTCGTCAACAGCGCGGGTTTGAACGTGCCGAATCGCTACTGGAAGAACCAGACCATCGAGGGCTGGAAGGAAGTGATCGGCATCAACCTGGACGGTTCGTTCTACACGACGCATGCGGTGCTGCCGTCGATGCGCGCCAAGAAAGACGGCCTGATCATCAACGTGTCTTCCTGGGCCGGCGTGTACCACCCGAAGCTGACCGGGGCTGCATACAACGCCAGCAAGCACGCTGTCACGGCGATGACCGAGACCATCAACATGGAGGAGTGCGCGAACGGCATCCGCGCCTGCGCAATCTGCCCGGCGGAAGTGGCGACGCCGATCATGGACCGGCGCCCGGTTCCGCCGAGCGCAGAAGACCGCGCGCGCATGCTCCAGCCCGAAGACCTCGGCAACACCATCCGCTTCATTGCCCAGATGCCGCCGCACGTGTGCGTCAATCAGGTGATCATCAGCCCGACATGGAACCGGCTCTACATCGGTGGTGAAGACATCAAGAAGTCCTAGCGAGCCGAGAGGAAATCCACTGCCAGCGCCGCCAGCGAGCGCGCGCCTTGCAGCAGTCCTGATTCGTCGATGTAGAAGCGCGGCGAGTGGTTCGGCGCTGCGGCGGCCATGTCCTGGTCTTTCGGTGTAACGCCGACGAAATAGAACAGGCCCGGAATCTTTTCCTGGAAGTACGAGAAATCCTCGGCGATCATCACACGCTGGTTCATCCTCGATCCGCCCTCGCCGCCGATGCGCTTCAGCGTCGGAATCATCTTTTCGGTGAGCGCGGGATCGTTGACCGTAACCGGCGCCGCTTTTTCCACTTTCACGTCGGCGTGCGCATGGTTGGCTTCCGCGATCGACTCCGCGATGTGTTTGATCCGTGCATGGACGTCCCGGCGCATGCCCTCGTCGAAAGTGCGGATCGTGCCGGTCATCTCGACCTGGTCGGGAATGATGTTCTTGCGTGTGCCGCCGTGAATGGTCGCCACCGTAACGACCACCGGTTCCTTGGAGACGTCGATCTGCCGCGCCACGATGTTCTGCAGTCCGGTGATGATCTGGGCGGAGGTCACCACCGGGTCGATCCCCGACCACGGCCACGCACCGTGGGTCTGCTTGCCTTTCACGGTGATGTAGAGCCAGTCTGCGCTCGCCATGAACGGGCCGGAGCGATAGGTGATCATGCCCGCAGGTATCCCTGAAATGACGTGCAAGCCGAAAATGGCCGCCGGCTTGGGATTCTCCAGTACGCCTTCGGCAACCATCAGCGGCGCGCCGCCTGTTTCTCCGGGCGGCGGTCCTTCCTCCGCGGGCTGGAAAATGAACTTGACCGTCCCCGGAATCTGATCGCGCACGCCCGCCAACGCCTCGGCTACGCCCAGCAGGATGGCCACGTGCGCGTCGTGTCCGCAGGCGTGCATGACGCCGACCTGCTGGCCGAGATACTCCGTTTTCACCGTGGACTTGAACGCCAGGTCCGATTCCTCGGTCACCGGCAGCGCATCCATGTCGGCGCGCAGCGCCACCACCGGTCCTGGTTTGCCGCCCTTGAGCAGGCCGACCACGCCGGTTTTCGCCACGCCGGTTTTCACTTCGATGCCGAGCTTGCGCAGTTGATCCGCCACCAGCTTCGCCGTTTTCACCTCGCGATTGGCAAGTTCGGGGTTCTGGTGAATGTCGCGGCGCCAGGCGATGATCTCCGGTTCCAGTGCGCGAACCTTCTGATCGACGGTGGTGGCCAGATCCTGCGCCGGGGCGGGCATTGCGGGAATCAACAACAGCGGGGCGAGCAGGGCCAGACAACGCATTGACGGACTCCTTCCAAATTCGATGTGTTTTTTTGAACGGGGTTGCAGGCGCAATGATACGGCGACTCGGCGCGAAGTGCTGGCAACTTCCCCGGTGCAACCCCATAATCGCTTCCCGAATCCATTCCCCGATATCCGCAAAGGCCAGCCATGACCAACCTGAAACTGACCGTCGCATTTGCCGCCGCGATGGTCTTGATCGTGGTGAGTTCGAACGTCCTGGTCCAGTATCCGCTCAGCGACTGGCTCACCTGGGGCGCGATCATCTATCCGTTCTCGTTCCTGGTCGTGGACCTCGCGAACCGCTATCACGGTCCGCGCGTGGCACGCAGAATCGTGTATGTCGGCTTCGTCGTCGCGCTGGTGCTGTCCGCCTGGCTGGCCACGCCGCGCATCGCCGTTGCATCGGGAACGGCGTTCCTGTGCGCCGAACTGCTGGACGTCACGATTTTCAACCGGCTGCGCCGCCACGCATGGTGGAAGCCTCCGCTGGTGTCTACCTTGTTCGCGTCAGTCGTGGACACCGCGATCTTCTTCACGCTCGCTTTCGCCGGCACCGACATGCCTTGGGTCACGCTGGCGTTGGGCGACCTTGGCGTGAAGGTGGCGATCGCGTTGTTTGCGCTGGTGCCGTTCAGGGTTGCGCTGGCGCTGGTTCGCCCGCGACCCGACGCCGCAGGGTAACCGGCCACGGCGGGGTGAGGTTGGGAGTGCTCAGGCGAGCTTGACGAGTTGTTTGCCCAGGTTCTGGCCCTTCAGCAGACCGATGAACGCCTTCGGCGCATTCTGCAGGCCTTCGGCGATGGTCTCGTGGTACTTGATCTTCCCCTGCGAAACCAGAATTGCGAGCTTCGGTATCGCACGCTGGTACAGATCGACGCGATCGAAAACGATGAAGCCCTGCAGTTTCACCCGGTTCACCAGCAGCGAACGCATCATCGTCACGCCGTAGGCTTCGGTCGCGTTGTACTCGGCGATCAATCCGCACAGCGCCACGCGCGAAAACGGATTGAGCACCCTGAACGCGGCATCCATCACCTCGCCGCCGACGTTCTCGAAATAGTTGTCCACGCCGTTCGGGCACGCCGCCTTGAGATCGTCCAGGAGCTTGCCGGCCTTGTAATCCACGCAGGCGTCGAACCCGAGTTCCTTGACCGCGAACTCGCACTTCTTGGCACCGCCGGCGATGCCGACCGCGCGGCAGCCCTGCAGTTTCGCCAGCTGCCCGACCACGCCGCCGACCGCGCCCGTGGCCGCCGACACCAGCACGGTTTCGCCTGCCTTGGGGGCGCAGTGCTCCAGGAGTCCGATCCACGCTGTTCCGCCCGGCATGCCGCAGACGCCCAGATACGCGGATAGCGGAACCAGCTTGGGATCCACCACCGCAAGCCCTTCACCATTCGAGATCGCGTACAGCTGCCAGCCGAGCGAGCCGGCCACGTAATCGCCGACCTTGAACTTGGGATTGTTCGACTCGGCCACCTGACCGACCGTGCCGCCGGTCATGACTTCGCCGATCTCCACGTACTTTGTGTATGACTTCACCGCGTTCATGCGGCCGCGCATGTAGGGATCGAGAGACAGCCACAGATTCTTCACCAGAACTTCGCCGGGACCGGGTTTCGGAACATCGGTTTCGACGATCTTGAAGTTCGATTCTTCGACCCAGCCGGTGGGACGGCTGGCAAGCAGCACCTGCATGTTCCTGGCCATGTTGACTCCCTGATGTTGTGGCAATTCGTATAGCATTCTACCGGACGCGACCCCTCAACCCTGTCATTGCCGGACGCCGCCATGATCTATGCGCTGAACCTTTTCAATCTCATCCCCGGCAAGGAGAACGACTACCGCGACTACAGCGTCAAGGCCGGCAGAATCATTTTCGGCCTGGGCGGGAAGGTGGTGAGCGCCGGTACCGGCCCGCTGCGCGAGATGCACGGCGATACCACTCGCCGCCAGTTGATCGTCGTCGAGTTTCCCAGCCTGGAAGTGTTCGAACAGTTCATCGACGAGGCGGAGAATCAGAACATCCACCACCTCCGGGAGAATTCGACCACCGATTACATCTGGACCTTGTATGAGCCGTGGGACATGAAGAAATGGGTGAAGGCGGAAAGCTGAGGGATCCGCAGCAAAAAAACGGATCCCTTGCTGACCCAGGATTAACCGGGACCAAACGGAGGATGATCGTGAGCGCACGCACGCCCGACTGGAAAGATGAAAGCAAGCTGAAGCCGCTCTTGTCACGCTACGTCAAGACAGATTCACTGCCGTGGCGGCAGACGGCCTTCCCCGGAGTGGAGATCAAGGTGCTCCTGGAAGACCAGGACACCGGCCTCCTGACCACGCTCACGCGCATGGCCCCGGGCGCGGTGCTGCCATTGCACGAACACGCCGACGTGGAGCAGACCTACGTGATCGAAGGACGCCTGGTGGACCAGGAAGGCGAGGTCGCGGTCGGGGAGTATGTCTGGCGGCCGAAGGGCAGCACCCACGTTGCGACCGCGCCGGAAGGAGCGCTGCTCCTTGGGATGTTTCTGCGGCCGAATCGCTTTCTGTAATCCGCTGCCGGCCGTGAACGGCTGGCAGCAGCCGGTCAAAACTGATAGAACGCGCTGACCGAGATCATCTGGACAGTGTCCAGCTCTTTGATGTCGATCTGTTCGTACTCCGCGCGCACGCCGATGCCGAAAAGACTGAATCGGGCGCCGACGCCATACACCGGCGCGGTGCCGTCGAAACTGGTCTTCGCGCCGCCGCTGCTCTTGTCCAGGTCGTATTGCATGCCGCCGACGCGGGCGAACAATTCGACCGGGCCGAGGCCGATACCAGCGAGCGCGCCGTAGTCGAACCCGTTGACCTTGTACTCGGCCGCCGCGGTGTTCGGCTTGCCGAGGTCACGATAACCCGCTTCAGCGGAGAGGCTCACGATCGGCAGCAGATCGAAGCGATAACCGACGAATGCCTTCCATGCGACGTCGGATTCGTCGAACGGCGTCCCGGCGGGATTGCCCACGCTGTCCTCGATGGCAGCCGTACCGACGCCACCGCCGACATAGAGGCCACCGGCGTGGGCCGCCGAGACGGGCAACGCAACACAAAGAACTATTACAAGGGTAATGATCGGGTTGAGATAACGCATAATTTCCTCCAGGTTTTCCTGCTTCGACTCCGGCTGATCTGCCGCATCTGAAACCACCGTCAGATTACACCTGTCCGTTACGTATTCAAAGGTGGCAAAGGAGCCGCAAAAGTCATGTTTCAGAAGCGTGAAAAAATGACTCGGACACCCGCCGCGCCGCCGAGGCACGATTGCGCAGCCGTTACGCCGGCGCGCCCTGGTCCTACTTGGCGAAATACTCGTTCAGAACCTCGAAGGCCTTGCCGAAGGTGCCGTTGCCGACCGCATCGATCAAGCCGGGCTATCTTGCCGACATGATCCTGGTGGACGGCAACCCGGTCGCCAACGTGAAGATCCTGCAGGACGCCACCAAGCTGCTGGCGATCATGAAGGACGGGCAATTCCACAAGGAGCCGCACACCGCCTCGCAGTCGCAGCGGCAGATCGCGTAACAGATAAACATAAAGAAACAACAATAAACCTTGTAGTGAGGTTCGCGCCCGCTTGCGGGCGTTTTTTTACCACCTCTCCCGCAGCCCTTGTATGTGCAATTATAGGTTTTGAGGACGCCAGATCGATCAGCCCAGGCCCTGTGCCGCGAGGCACAAGTTCGAGGGAGAGCGTGGATCGGCGAACTCAAGATGTTGGCTTTCGGGCGCGGGAGCCCGAACGGTTGTACGGCTGCACGCCGCATTGAATACAAGGAAGGGAGACGCGCCATGGAAGCCAAGTTTGTTGGTATTGATGTCAGTAAAGCGACGTTGGACGTGGACTGTTTGCCGGTGAGTACACCGCGGCAGTTCAGCAATGATGCGGGCGGGATTGCGGCGGCAGTCGACGACGCGGCAGATGGTCCGCCACGTGGACGACCATTGCGCCTATACAGTAGTATGACGAGGTGCCGACAGTCCTGAGAATAGGATCCTTTCGATTCCATTTCTATTCCGACGAGGGTGAGGAACCCGCGCACATCCACGTCGCTACCGGGGATGGTGAATGCAAGTTCTGGCTCGACCCGATAGTGCTTGCGCGGAGTATCAACGTCGCCCCCGTAGAAGTGAGAAAGATCGAACGGCTCGTTTTTGAACATCGGACTTTACTGATGGAGCGATTCCATGAATTCCACCGCCGCTGAATTCGAAGTGCTCGCCTCGCGGGCATGGGTAGACCACCGCACGGTTTTCGTCGAACTGACAGACGGACGGCAACTTGGGTTTCCTGCAGACCGTTTTGATCGTTTGAGCCAGGCAACCGACGAGCAGTTGCAGAAGGTCAAATTGCGTCTTAACGGCTATGCATTGCGCTGGGAAGAGCTTGATGAGGACATTACCGTTCGCGGCATTCTCGAGGGCAGATTTCAGCGCGCATGGTCCACGGCGGCGTGAAGCCCGGAGATGGCTGAAAGGGGCGCAGATAGACCCCATCAAACGCGGATTGTTGTATTTCCGGCGCGCCGTGCTAACCAGTACAATGAAATCCTCGCATGGGGGTTAGACGATGAACGACAGGATTTCGCTTTCCAGGGCTTTGATGGACCGCCTTGTGCGGGTGTCACGTCGCACGACGTTGAAGCCCGAGTCCATCGCTCGCAAGGCGATCGCCGAGCGGGTGGCGCATCTGGAGTGGGAGTCACGCGCGCTTGCGGTTGGTCAGAGGGACCTTGACCAAAGCCGAACGCTCCAAACCAAAGATCTGAGAACGGCTATTTCGGCTCAGCGTATTGCTCGTGGCAAGAAGGCCCCAAAAGCGGCTTGAGTGGTCCTTTGAGGCGGCGCGAGACGTCCTTCAGCTCGAAGCGTGAGAGAATCCAGATCGTCAAGCCTATGCTTTTTAGCTCGCGAGAACCTTTGCGCGGAGAGTGACGTGTGCAAAGGTGCCGATTGCTAAGTAAGCGGAAACAACTCCTTTCGCCGATCTCCCGCTCGTGCAGGCCTGTCTGGGGTTTCGTTCACCCTGTTAGACTTTCCCACGCGTTTTCCAATAACCCGAGATACAGCATGAAACTCGAATTCAAAGGTGTGTTCCCTGCTCCCCCTACGCCCGTTGCCGAGGGTGGGCGAATCCATGAGAAGGCCTTGCGAGCGCTGCTCGATGACAATATCTCGCACGGATGCGGCGGGTTCTGGATGGCCGGGAGCACCGGCGAAGGGCCGATCCTCACGGATGAGCAGCGGGACGCTGTCGCAAAAATCTCCGGGGAAGCGTGCAAGGGACGGGCGCTGGTCATCATGCAGGTGGGCGCCATGAGTACGGCCAGCGCGGTGAAGGCGGCGAGGACCGCCCGGGCGGCGGGTTGCGCGGCGGTGTGCTGTCTGCCGCCGTTGTTCTTCCGGAGCAGCGAGCGTTCCATCATCGAGTACTACAAGGCAGTGGCCGACGCGGCGGGCGACCTTCCGTTTTTCGTCTACAACCTCCCGCAGCTCACGCAGGTGGAGTTCGTCCCGGCGATGATGGAAAAGCTGGCGCGCGCGATTCCGACGCTGAAGGGTCTCAAACACTCTGCGCCAGATTTCTCCCTCATCCGTGTATTCACCGACATGGGGCTGACCTGCTTTTCTGGCAATGGGGCGTTTCCGCTGCCGGCGCTCACCATGGGCGCGGTGGGCACGATCGATGCGCCGCCCTCAATTGCGCCGTGGCACTACGCTGAGCTCTTCTCCGCCTGGGAGGCGGGCAACATGACCCTGGCCCAGTCGCTGCAGGACGGGGTGCGCAAATATGTCGACCTGGTGTGGATGTTCGGTGCGCCGGCCGATGTCTGCAAGACGGTGCTCTCGGCCAGGCTCGGCGTCGATTGCGGACACTCCATCCCGCCGGTGAATCGCCTGACCGACGAACAGCGACGTGAAGTGTTCCGCGCCGCGGAGGCGCTGGGCGTGACCGCGCCGCGGCGCAGTCGGGCGGTGGGCTAAGAAAACAGGGACGAGACGAAAAGACAGAGGAAAGAGAGAAGAAGAACTCCGCAGCGTTCAAGCATCGCAAGCAACGCTGCAAGAACTCCAATGTCTCGCCTTGCACTCAGGCGCTGAGGGTGAAGCCTTCATAGTTCCTGGCGGCAACATCGGCGCAGATCTTCCGATAGTGCGCCATGCCGCCGGCGTACGGCATGAAGACACGCGGCTTGCCCGGCACGTTCGCGCCGAGATACCAGGAATGCTTTGCCTGCGGCAGTAGCGTTGCCTCGGCGGCCGCGTTCACCTGCGCCACCCAAGAGTCCATCGCCTCATTCGTCGGCTCGATGCGCTTCAGGCCATGCTGGCGCATGTGGGTGATGCAGTCGGTGATCCATTCGACATGCTGCTCGATGGCAACCGGCATGTTGCAAAGTACCGACGGGCTGCCGGGTCCCGTCACGCTGAACAGGTTCGGGAAACCCGCGATCTGCAAACCGAGATAGTTGCGCGGCCCCGCCGCCCACGCCTTCGCCAGCGACAGGCCGTCGCGTCCGCGAATATCCATGCGCAACAGCGATCCGGTCATGCCGTCGAATCCCGTGGCGAAGACGATGATGTCCAGCGGATATTCGGCATCCCGCGTGCGAATTCCCCGCGACGTGATCCAGTCGATGGGTTCAGCCCTCACGTCAACCAGCGCCACGTTGTCGCGGTTAAACGTCTCGAAATAATCGGTGTCGATCGGCGGCCGCTTCGCCGCATAAGGGTGGTCGAAATCGGACAGCTTGGCCGCCGTCGCCGGATCTTTCACGACCTCCCGGATCTTGCCGCGGATGAAATCCGCAGCGGTGTCGTTCGCCGCCTTGTCAATCACCAAATCGCGAAACGTGGCGCGGAATCGCAGGCCCCCTATATCCCAAGCCTTTTCATACAACGCCTGCCGTTCCGCCGGTGGGGTCTTCAGGGCGGAGCGCTCCGCGAGGGGCCACGGATGTCCATTGGCGGTCGAGTGCATCACCTGCCGGATCTCGGCGGTGTTCTCCCTGACGTAGCGCCTGAACTCCGGGGTCAGGGGCGCGTTGCGCGCCGGCACGCTGTAGTTCGCAGTGCGCTGGAAGACGGTCAGATGGGCGGCGGTTTCGGCGATCACCGGGGCGGCCTGGATGCCGGTGCAACCGGTGCCGATCAGCCCAACCCGCTTGCCTCTGAAATCGACGCCTTCATGCGGCCATTGCCCGGTGTGGTACCAGCGCCCCTCGAAGGTGTCGAGGCCGGCAATGTTCGGGATATTGGCCGACGACAGGCAACCGACGGCGGTGATCAGAAACTGTGCCGTGAACACTTCGCCCGCGTCAGTGCTCACGTGCCAGAGATTTGCTGTCTCATCGTAGTGCGCGGCAATCACGCGGGTGTTGAAGCGGATGTCGCGCTTCAGGTCGAAGCGGTCGGCGACATGGTTGAGATAGCGCAGGATCTCCGGCGGGCCGGGATAGCGTTCCGACCATTCCCATTCCCGCATCAGCTCCTCGGAGAACGAGTAACAGTAGGAATGGCTTTCCGAATCGCAGCGCGCGCCGGGATAACGGTTCCAGTACCAGGTCCCTCCAATCCCGTCGGCCGCTTCCAGCACTTGGACCGAAAGACCCAGCCGATCACGCAAGCAGAGCAATTGATATAGACCGGAAAACCCGGCGCCGATGACCAGCGCATCGAGGGTGCGTCCCTGGCGCGAATTGCCCTCCGGAGCGTCCGTGATGTCGCTTGTCATTGCCATCCAAATCCTTAATTGATCACCATGCCAAACCTGAATGCATTATCCCGCAACGGTTGGCAGCATAGCTGGATTGAGTGATGGAGTGATGGAGTGATTGAGGCTACTGATTCGCCATTCACTTTTCACCATTCACTGTTCGCTGTCCACGTGGCTACTTCATCAATCGCGGCAGCCACAGGACCAGATCCGGAACGTAGGCGACCAGGAGGATCACTGCCATCCAGGCCGCGATAAAGGGAGCCAGCATGCCGAGGGATGCGTTGTAGCTGATCCCCGCGATGCGGCTCGCGACCATAGCCAGGACCCCGACCGGCGGCGTCACCGATCCGACCACCAGCAGCATGATGGTAATGATGCCGAAATGCACCGGGTCGTAGCCGAGATGGGCGATGAGCGGCCCCATGATCGGCACGACGATGATCAGTGCGGGCACCGGCTCGAGGAAGGTTCCCAGCAGGAAGAAGAAGGCGATCAGCACGAGCATCGCGAGTTTGGGGTCGCTGGTGATCGACAGCATGAACTGGAGAGCGGCCTGACCAATGCCCGCACGGCTCAATACCCAACTGAACAGCGCTGCCCCGCCGAGCGTGATCAGCGCGCTCGCAGTCGTCTCTGCGGCCGCGGAGAAGTTGCGATAGAGCGAGGCGAAATTGTGCCTGCGGCCGATGACGCCGAACACCAGCGCATAGAGCGCCGCGACCGCGCTGGCTTCGGTCGGCGTGAAAGCGCCGGACAGTATGCCGCCGATGATGATGGCCGGCATGACCAGCGCGGGCAACGCCCGGCCCGTGGCCGACACCACCTCGGCGCCTGAAGCCCGCGGCGACGGGCGGGCACCGGCGCGAGGCGCCAGGAACCAGGTGAGGAGCATCATCGACAATCCAGCCAACACGCCCGGAATGACGCCGCCGAGAAACAGCGCGCCAATCGACACGCCGGTGACGGAGCCGTAGATCACCGCGATGATACTGGGCGGGATGATCGGTGCCATCATCGCCGCACAGGCGGTCACCGCAACCGCGAAGGCCGGCTTGTAACCCTCGCGTTTCATCGCCGGAATCATTATCGAGCCAATAGCGGCGAGATCGGCCAGGGCGGAGCCCGAGATTGCCCCCATGAACATGTTGGTCAGGATGTTGGCCTGGGCGAGCCCGCCCCGCAGATGGCCGATCAACGCACGCGACATGCCCACCAGGCGCTCGGTGATGCCGGCGACGCTCATCAGCTCGCCGGCCAGGATGAACAGCGGCACCGCCAGCAGAGAGAAATTGTCGAGCGAATCGTAGAACTGCTGCGCCAGAAGCAGTACGGGAAGTTGGCCGTCGGCCACTATCGTCAAGATCGCCGCCAGGCCCATGCAATAGGCGATGGGCATGCCCAGAACCATGAAGACGAAAAACAGCACCAGCATCAAGCCGATGCTCACAGCGTGCGATCCGTCGGTTCGTCGGCGGCGGGGATATCGTGGTTCCAGGTCAGGATCATCAGGAGCGACTCGAGCGCCGCGCCAACCGGGATCGCCAGGTAGACGGTCCATTTCGGCACGTCCAGGACCGGTGACTGCTGCATCCACGTGCGGTCGATGAACTGGATACCTGCCCACAGCAGCGTGAGGGTGAAGGCAAGCGTCAGCACGTTGGCGGCCCACACTACAATGTGGCGCCCAGCCGGCGGCAGCATCAATTCGAGCACCTCGACGCGGATGTGGCCGCGCGACGCCGCCACCAGCGCAGAGCTGAGCATGATCCCCCAGAGCATGGCGCCGCGCACGAGCTCCTCCGCCCAGAACAGGGACTCGTTCAGCACGTAGCGGAAGAACACTTGCAGCAGGACGAGAACAAAGTAGCTGGCGAGAAGCGCGACCGACACCGCGGTCAGCGCTGCGCGAAGACGGCCGAGGAATGGCCCCGCCGAGCGAGCGGAAAGGATACTCATCCTTCTTCGCGTATCAGGCCTTGTCGGCGGCCTGCACGGCCTCGACCAGAGCCTTACCCTTTGGCCCGGCCTTGGCAACAAAGCCATTGATGACCGGCCCCATCTTCGAGCGGAAGCTTGCTATGTCGGGGTTCGGATTCGCCTTGATCAGTCTGGCGAGCTCGTTCCAGGCGTTCTGCTGCGCCTTGAGGTTTGCTTCCCACATGTCTTTCTGCACGGCTTCGACGGCCGCGTCGCGAATCACCTTCTGGACGTTGGGCGGCAGCGACGCCATCTTCTTGGCGCTCGCCATCATCGACACCTCGGTGAAGATGTGGTGCGTGCGAGTTACGAAGCCGGCGACCTCGTAGTTCTTGCTGGAGTAGATGTAGTCGGCCGGCGCCTCGAACGCGTCGATCACGCCGGTCTGCAGCGCCGTGTAAATTTCCCCCGCCGGGATCGGCGTCGGATTGGCACCGAGCGCCTTAGCCATTTCGACCCAGGTCGGAATCTCGGGTACACGCAGGCGCAGCCCGCGAACGTCGTCGGCCGTTTGGATCGGCTTCTTCGACAGGAAGACGCGAAAGCCCGAGGCGCCGAGCGAGAGCACCTCGACACCGAGGGAGTCCTGCGCGTCCTTGCAGACCTGCTGGCCGATCGGCCCGTACAGGACTGTCTTCACATGATCATAGTTGTTGAACAGGAACGGCAGCGAGACGAACCCGAACTGCGGTTGCCAATTGCCCAGCGTGCCCAGGTCGGTCCAGCACAGGTCGAGCGTGCCGAGTTGCAGCGCCTCGGCCGAGGTGCGGAGATTAAAAAGCTGGGATGCAGGACGGATGCTGATCGTGACCGCGCCATTCGTGCCCTGCTTGACCTTCTCGGCGAATTTCTCAGCCACGCCGTGGATCAGATGGGATGTCGGAACATGGTGCGAGAACACCAGATTGATCGGCGCCGTTTGTCCCCAACTCCGCCGCGACAGAGTCGCTACGCCAGCGGCCGCGGCGCCATACTTCAACAGGGTACGTCTGGAAATCGCCATTGTTACCTCCCTCCTTTGCGCGTCAGCGCGATGCGATGCCATCTTCTTGTGTGTCAGACGCAACGCCGCCGCCGCGCCACTGGCCTGTGTTCCCGATGCTGAAACCAGTTTAACGGCTCCAGCGCGCTGATGGCAATCCAAAGCCTTTTCCAACGGGGTTTGAGTCTGGGGAAATCAGAGGGTCAGGGCTATACGTTATAGGTGTCTGGCGGTTGATCTGTTTACAACTTTTCCACAGTCGATTCCCGCGCGCTGACTCGCCTTGCTTCCAGCGCTCGACAAATGCGGACAGACCCTGAGGTCTATTAGTCAGTTCGGGGAAGAATCCACTAAGGTCCTGACCCTCGTTTAACTCCAGGATCGGGTATCCCATGATGGGAACTAAATACAGTTCCCAAATATGGGAACTTTTGTGGTAGTGTGGCGTCGTGAAAGGTAAGAAGAACGCCGATGCAGATAGTGGGGCGAGACAAGCTCGATGAATTCACTGGCGAGCACACGGATGCCAAATCCTGGATCGACAACTGGGTTGCCGATACCAGGTTGGCTACGTGGGAAAAGCCCCAGGACATCAAGAGCTCCTATGCATCGGCGAGTTTTCTGGCAGACAACGTGGTCATTTTTAGCGTGAAGGGCAATCGATACAGGCTGGAAGTGATTGTCGCCTACAAGACCGGGACGGTGGTGATTCTCAGGATCTCCACCCATGCCGAATATTCGAAGGCCAAGAAGCACAAGAAATGATGGAACCGAAAATCGTCAAGACCGAAGATCAGTACAAGGCCTATCTGGCTGAGGTCGAGCGGTTCGCTGCCGAAGACCCTGCTCCGGGTACGCCGGATGGCGATCGCCTTGAACTTCTGGCGAAGCTCGTAGCGGACTATGAGGACGAACGTTACAAATTCGCCCGCCCGACCCCGGTCGAAGCCATTCGGTTTCGCATGGAAGAAAAAGGGTTGAAGCAAAAGGACCTTGCACCGATCCTCGGCGGAAAGAATCGAGTCTCCGAGATTCTTTCGCAAAAGCGGCCTCTGACGCTATCCATGGTACGAGCACTGAGCGAGCGGCTTGGCATATCACCAAGTCTGCTCATTCATGAGCCAAAGACACAGGAGTATGAGGACGAAGAACCGTACGAGAGCCAAATTTCACTACCCCATCTGGTCAAGTCGGGGTTGTTTCCGGATCACGAGGCGACGCGACTCACTACGAGCGCCATTGTTCAGCGGTATCTGAAGCCAACGCATGGGCCCTTGTATCTGAAGCGCACGATTACATACGGTGCAACACCAACGACCAACAAGACCAATTTGAAGATTTGGGTTGGCAGGGTACGTGAGCTCGCCAACGCCTCCCGTCGAGAACGTGGGACTTGGCGCCAGGGGACGATTGATGAAGATTTCCTCTCTTATGTCGCGCATCTTAGCTGGATAGAAAAAGGACCACGCCTCGCGCGCGAATTTCTCGCTGAGAAAGGTATAGCACTAATCATCTTGCCTGCCTTGGCTCAAACAAAACTCGATGGAGCGGCTATGCTCGATCAGGAAGGCGCGCCAGTTATTGGCCTGACAATTCGACAAGATCGCTTGGATAATTTTTGGTTCACGTTGCTTCACGAGATAGTTCATGCGTGGAAGCATCTGCCAGAGAACGACATAGCAATCACCGACGAGAGCGTCGAAGATGGGCATGACGACGACTCGAAAGAGACAGAGGCGAATCGTCTTGCGAGAGAAACGTTTATCCCGAGATCGCTCTGGAAGCGTAACGAAGCTTTCCTGCGGCCTTCCTTTGAAACAATTCACGCATTGGCGGATAAACTAAAAATTAGTCCAGCGATAATCGCTGGCCGCTTGCGTCGTGAGAAGACAGGCTATGGTGCATTCGGAAAACTGGTCGGCTACAACCAGGTGCGAAAGCTGTTTCCTGAAGTGAAGTGGGGTTAAATATGCGCGGAGCCTATTGTTACTTGCCTATTCTCCCTGCAAGAGGTGGAGCGTTCCGCGCAGTAGGCGCTCTTTCGCCGTCCGCCCGCTCCCGCGTGACACCAATGTTTGACGTTCGAGCCGTTCTTCTTAAGAACGGTAAAACTATTGAGAGTTATCTTGGCGAGCGAGCCAAAGGAATCCACAAATGTTGGGAGCCAGAACGGCCAGTATAAATGAAGGGGTCAGGTCTTATAAATGAAGGGGTCAGGTCTTGTTTCTTGCAGGGATCAGAGGGACATCCCTCGGGACTTCGGCTACCCTGGGCATGGCGCGTTGCTGTTCGACCTTTGGTTCGAGGTGCCGCACCGGCCGACCCGCGACGCGGACTTTCTCGGATTCGGCCCGCAAGATGCCGCGGTTCTCGGCGAACGTTGGGTGGATCTGAGCCTCGAGGACTCGATACGCCTCAGCGGCGCGCGGAGGCCTGGTTGAAGCAGCATCCCGACGACGTCGTGCTGCTGCTTACGCTGGGCCGGCTGTGCGCCCAGCTCGAGCTGTAGGGCAAGGGGCAGAGCTATCTCGACGCGAGCATCGCGATCGAGCCCACCTACACGGCGCATCGCGCGCTGGCGCAGCTGCGCACGGTGTCGGGCGGCCGGCGGCGCATGCCGTTGTAGCTACGGGTGATGGGGTGACGAAGTGATACAGTGACGGGCTGACTCCAATGACCCGGGAAGCTGAATGTCAGACCCGAATCTCTGAACCCGAGCGCAGAAATCGAGTCTGACCCTTGGGTTCATCACATCACAAAAAACGAGTCGGATCCTAGAGTTCATCAAATCAAGGCACACCATCCATGAAAAAACCAATACGCTCCGCGAAAGCTCCTGCCAGCGGAAAAGGAAGTTTGCCTGGCGCGTTCAACAAACCCGGGCGCGGCGACCCGGACACCAGTGGGCCGGCCAACCGGCAGGAAGTCCGACAGGTGACCCACAGGGTGAATGTCCCCCGCACCTCACAGCGTCCCGTCGAACGCAGCAACCAACGGCGCAGCCGCCGCCCTTGATCGGATACGTCACTGCGCTACCGTAGAGCGGGTTGTCTGGTCACGCGTCACGCCGCTCGCGGAGCGGGGTGAGCTCGAGGGCGGCGGCAATGACCGGCTTCGCCCACTCCGGTGCGCGCGGGCTGTTGCTTTTATCCTGAGCGCAGCAAAGGATCTGCTTTTAAAATCGATCAATCAGTTAGAAAAGCGGATTCTTCGTCGCTACGCTCCTCAGAATGACATTGACGCGCTGTTGCCGGTGGCGACACTCATCGATCTGAACCGGAAGCGCTCTGAATGGAACCCCAAGTTCGGGATCGGCGCGGGCTACGATTTTTCCAGCGGTCTGGGCCTGCGCCTGGTATATGAGCGCGTCAGCAATGTCGGCGACGCGAGGACCGGGGACGGCAATGTCGGCATGTGGTCGCTAGGCCTGACCAAGCGCTACTAAACCTGATTCGATCCGGATAAAAAGCCCGGTCTTGGCCGGGCTTTTTATTTTAGTTGCAGTCCGAAGCCGCCGACGGCGCGCCCCTTGGAGGCTTCGCGTTTGGAGACAACGCGCCTCAAGCGATGCCGGCAAGCAGGCCCCGGTGAAGGTATTGCGAAACGCGCGGCGGGCCGCACTGGCCGCTATACTGGTGACATCCGCCTCGCTCCCCGGTCCCCATGTACCAACATTACTTTGGCCTCGCCGAAGCGCCGTTCTCCATTGCGCCGGACCCGCGCTATCTTTACCTGAGCCAGCGCCACCAGGAGGCGCTGGCTCATTTGCTCTATGGCGTGAGCGGCGATGGCGGGGTCGTGCTGCTCACGGGCGAGGTGGGAGCGGGCAAGACCACGGTATGCCGCTGCCTGCTGCAGCAGATTCCCGCGTCCTGCGATGTGGCCTATATCTTCAATCCCAAGCTGACGGTGGAGGAACTGCTCTCGACCATCTGCGTCGAATTCGGCATCGCCTGCCCGTCCGGCAATGCCAGCATCAAAGTGTTCGTCGATTGCATCAACGCTTACCTGCTCGACGCCCATGCCAAGGGCAGGCACACGGTGCTGATCATCGACGAGGCGCAGAATCTCTCGGCCGACGTGCTGGAGCAGATGCGCTTGCTCACCAATCTGGAAACGAACGAGCGCAAGCTGCTGCAGATCATCCTGCTCGGCCAGCCCGAGCTGGCGCTGATGCTGGAGCGGCCGGAGCTGCGGCAGCTCAGCCAGCGCATCGTCGCGCGCTATCACCTGGGGCCGCTGACCAAGCCGGAAGTCGCAGCCTATGTGCGGCATCGGCTCGAGATATCGGGCGCGCAGCGGCAGCTGTTTCCGGCCGCCTTAATGGGCCGCGTGTACCGCTTGAGCGGCGGCGTTCCCCGGGTCATCAACGTGCTGTGCGACCGCTCGCTGCTCGGCACCTACGTGCAAGGCAAGGAGCGGGTTGATCGCGCGACGCTCGCGCAAGCAGCGCACGAGGTATTCCACCAGGCACAGCGCCGCAGCTTGGTGCGGCCTCTGCTGATGATCCTGATTTTTGTGCTTGGCGGTGTGCTGGCGATGACGCTGTATCAGCTGGAGCTGCGTGAGATTGGAACAGCAACGGTGCCTGCGACCATGGCAAAACCCGCTGCTCAGACAATAGCTGCGGGGCCGGCCAAAGAGGCTCTGGTGAAGGAGGCCAAGCCGGCAGCGGCGCTGCCGGATACGCTGGAATGGCCGGCGGACGAACCGCGCTCGCGCAGCAAGGCGATAGCTTACGCCGCACTGTTCCGGGCATGGGGCGCGGACTATAAAGGGGCGGACGCGTGCCTGCAGGCTGACGGTCTGGGTCTGCGCTGTCGTAGCGCCCGCGGCGGATTGGATGAACTGCGTCGATTGAACCGGCCCGCAGCGCTCCTGATGCGCGACGACCAGGGCCGGGAGTTCCATGCCGCGTTGATTGCGCTTGAAGACAAGACCGCCACATTCGCCATCGGCGCTGAAACCAGGACAGTCGCGCTTGGCGCCCTGGCGGCGCAATGGGCGGGGCAGTACACTTTGCTCTGGCGCATGCCGCCGGATGCGCGCGAGAATATCCGCTCGGGGGAGCGTGGACCGGCTGTGCAATGGCTGATCAGGCAACTCGCGCAGGCGCAGGGGCAGGTTGCCGATACCAGCAAGGACCCGCTGTTCGATGACGTCCTGGAGCGTCAGGTGAAACAGTTTCAACTCGCCCAGGGATTGATTCTAGACGGCGTCGTCGGACCCCAGACTGTGATGCACCTCGCCGGCGTGGGGGATCGATCGGCGCCGAAATTGCTGCCCCGGCAAGGGGGGCGATAGGCATGTCCTATATCCTCGACGCTTTGAGGAAATCCGATCAGCAGCGCCAGCGCGGCGCGGCGCCGACGCTGCTCGCGGGGCAGGCGACGGCGGTAGCGCCCAAACAGCCGGCGTTTCTAGGTTACGGCTTGCTCGCGGCGGTCCTGGTCGGCGCGGGCATGGTGATCGGCTGGCTGCGCCCATGGCAACCGGAGCAAGCGGCTCCTGGCAGGGCGGAGTCTGTCGCCGCCAAGCCGCTCGAATCGACTCCGCGCCAACCAGCGCCTGCGCCATCTGAAATGGCGCCGCAGCCGAAGCCGGAACCGAAGTTGCAGAACGCGACGCGGCCCGCACAAGCAGCGCCCGCGCTCGTTCCGACGAAGCCGCAACTGCCCGCGCGCGCGAAGCCGGAGACCGATGGCACACCTCGCGAAGCGGATGCGGCCGCGCCAAGGAGAACGGCGGCGCCGGCGCCGGAGCGGCCTGCTGACACCGCCGCCGCCGATGCCGCGCGCGTACAAACGGTGATATCGATGGCCGAACTTCCGCTCTCGGTCCAGCAGGAGCTTCCGGCAATGACGATTTCGGTTCATGCCTATTCCGACAATCCCGGGGACCGCCTGGTCGGCATCAACAACCGGATGCTACGGGAAGGCGAGTACGTAGATCCCGGTCTCAAGCTGGAGCAGATCACGCCGGATGGCATGATATTCGGTTACAAGGGATACAGTTTCCGTCGCGGCATGAAGTAGAGCGGATTTTCGATGGATGCTCTGATCAAGTCAGGAAAGAACGAAGGGGTCAGGTCTTGTTTCTTGCAGGGATCAGAGGGACATCCCTCGGGACTTCGGCTACCCTGGGCATGGCGCGTTGCTGTTCGACCTTTGGTTCGAGGTGCCGCACCGGCCGACCCGCGACGCGGACTTTCTCGGATTCGGCCCGCAAGATGCCGCGGTTCTCGGCGAACGTTGGGTGGATCTGAGCCTCGAGGAATCGATACGTTTCAGCGGCGCGCGGTTGGAGAAGTTGGTCGAGCATCTTCGCGGGGTGATGGACGAAGGACAGGTAACGATCGAAGCGAAGTCACTCCACTTCCCCGCCGGCGCTGGTATCGAGTATACTTCTTTAACTCCAGGCGGTTACGCTTGGTGCCTTGCGGTCAATCCTAACTATAACTAGAGGAGAGCAATCATGATGAAGTTACTTAGCTTACCGTCGCTGGCATTGATCGCTGCACTAATGCCTATCCAGCCTGCCTTAGCAGC